>JAWUWW010000022.1:0-140269 GCA_034111645.1 Cellvibrionaceae bacterium | reverse complement strand
ACCATCTAGAGGCTGTCCGAAAGTTGCGGCCAGAATGGTGGTGCTTTGCAAGGGTTTCAAATTCATGTCTCGGTACAAGTTTTAGTATTTGTGAGAGAATCGTATTACAATGTGCCATGGTCTGTTTCACCTTATGTTTATCGTATTTTGTGGTGAAATCATTATAAATCATCGGGTGTTTACAGACCTGCTTTTCTTAAAGTTAACGGGACAGCAGTGATTTATTATAAACATAGATTACGTTTGCTTTGACTTTTTATCCTCTAATTTCTTGATGGTTTTTTTAAGCTCTTGAGTCATGCAGTTATATTCGATGCGTTCAAAAAAACCCATATTGGATGCCTCTTTCAAGGCAGATAATGCTTTGGGATCGTCGAGCCTATTTAATTCAATAATTGCTACTTTTTTATACTCACATTTATCTAATTCTTTTAAGTCCCAAATATTTAAGCCGACGCGATCAATCTTATCGGCATTGCCTGAATCGATTAATAAGTAGAAAGCATCATAGCGAGCACGTAAACCTGCTTGCCCTGAACGTTTTGCTAATTCATCAAGCATTGCTTGACTAAAATAACGCGCAATTAATCTGTTTGCTTCGGGTCGTTCATATTCCATTAAGCGCACAAGATTTTTAGATAATAATTGTTCATTAGCAAGTGTTGATTCATTTTTTAATGCATTTTGATAATGCTTGATGGCCTGTTTATAATCTTTATAATAAACTCCAATATGACCCTTAAGCATTTGCAAATAACTATTTTCTGTATATTTTTTGCTAAATTCAGCAACAATATTTTTTAATGATATATAGTTATTGTCTAATAAAAGAGGAGTTGTTTCGGCAATAATTGTAAATGTTGGGTCATCATCAAAAGTATTGCTTTCTACAGTGCCATCATTTGCAGTAGTAATATTTAAGTCATCAATTTTATCTGTTATTGTTTTGCTACCGACACTATGAAACTCAACAGGTATTTTATCGGTTTCGCTCGGACGAATTCCCGGCATAAAATGAATCGTTGTCCACCAGCTGATAAATGCAGCTAACAAAGCCGTCGATATGCCAACGAACAATCGCCCAAAAATAACTCGACTTCTACCTGCCGGCTTTAATTTTTGATGAGCGCCTTTATAAGGATATAGAGCAAAGGTCGAATCAATAGAGCTTTCTTTATTTGCGTGAGCACGATAGATATTAACGGGATGAGGTATACCTTTAAATTCAAAGGGACCAAGCGTCTCTAAGTTGATTTCATTTTTATTCATCGATAAGTAAACTGATTCTGTAAGCAGTATTGCTCCAGAAGGAGTTTCACTTTCGAGTCGTGCAGCGATATTAACAGCTTCGCCAAAAATGTCATTTGAACTTAGGCGAACTTCACCTGCATTAAGAGCAATGCGAACATTGATTTTTTGTAGGACACCATCACTGTGATTATATTCCCAAAGCGCATCCTGTATTGCCATTGAACAAAGAGTGGCATCAGTAGGAGATCTGAATGTTGCTAAAAAAGAATCGCCAATAGATTTTATTTTTTTACCGCCAAAGCGTTTAATTGTTTTGGCTACGATTCTATCGTGTTGCTTGATAAGAGCTTCACTATCGTTGCGCGAAGAGGTTGACATTATCTTCGAAAACCCGACAATGTCGGTAAACATAATAGTTAGATTTTCAATGTTAGATGTCATTAGTCAAAAACGTCAAAATTGTAGAGGCAATCTATTCTACAGCACAACAGCTAGTCTGTGTATGCTAAACATATGCATAATAATGAAAATAGAATGTTACTAAGCTAATCTGCTGGGGCTATGCTTAATATAAGCATGGTTGAATGAGGTATAAACAAAATAATGTTATGTAGAGATGACATGAAATGCATCGACTAAGGGAAAATATAAGGCGCAGTTAATTGGATTTTCGAGCGCATCAAATAATTTCTTATAGGCCATCAGCTGTTTTTTATAGAGATTCTCTTGCTCGGAGATAAAATTATCGAGTGTTTGATTGGTATTAGGTTGACTGCTTTTATAATCAATGATCCAACGCATATTTGTTTTATTGTCAATAAAAGTTCGATCGATAATATATTCCTTTATTTCATCGTTACTAGACTCCGTCCACAAGCTTAATTCACATGCGCTATGTTTATGCCGATTATCTAATATCCATTGACCTCTATCGCTTTTAAGTATTTTCTCGACAATTTTGCATATCTGATGTGATTTTTCTAAGGCTAAAGTATTTGGTGTGCCCATTTTCTCTAATCTTAACTGCCAAAATAAACGCTGTTCATTTATGCGTTGAAGACTCCATTGTGTGTAATCTGTTTCGGTTATTTCCTGTAATGCACTATGCAAAACGTTACCAAAATAGCGCGCATAGCGCTGTAATAAAGCATCGGGTCTAGCGCGGTTATCTGATGCTAAAGATTCAGCATAATGATTTAGCCTATAATCTTCTAATAAATCCGACACAGGATATTCTGGATTATTCCAATCTGGCGTTAAGCGCGCAATGACTCCCGAGCTTGATAACGAATTTTGGCTATCTTTAAGCAATGCAGATTCTAAATTTTTGTCATCTTTATTATCAATGTTTATGATGTTGGCACTGTCTTTTAAGTCGGGCCAAATTTTACCAAGTAATGTATTTGATTTAATTACTGATGTTACTGAAGTTAGTAGATCAATCTGATCTTCTGTTTTATTATTGGGCAATGTTTGCTGAGCTAATAAATATAAGTGACGAATAGCACGTGTACAGCCCACATAAAATAGTCGATCAGACTCAAGAGCCTGCATTTGTTTTTTATGATTACGAATGTAGTCATAGACACTATCTCGATTATCTTTCTCGTTGCCGACAGCATGGACAGGACTAATTAATACACGAGATTGTTGGTCTTTATCCAACCATTCTTGCCAAACAATTAACTCTTGTTTATCCTTAGCTGAGTTTAAATCAAGCCCTGGAATAATAACAGTATCAAACTCTAAACCTTTTGATTTATGGATAGTCATAATTTCGATAGGCGGTATATTACTATTTTTATTGATGCTACTTTTTGCATAAAGGTTACTGATTGCAGCATCAAATGTTGGCCAATGAGCAAGCGAATATCCTTGTTGATATTTTTCTAATAAAGCGAAAAAAGTAGTAATTTTTGGATGTTCATTTAAATCTTTTAATAATGCGCCGCCACCTAGTTGTAGCCAAGCACCTTCGACCCATTCTGTTAAATTACAACGCCCTTGTTTTGCCATTACTTGGCTGATTATTTTTACAAAACGATTAAGAATTGTAAGACCCTCTGACGACAAAGAAATGCTAGCAGTGTCGCCTTCGTATTCTTTTGTTAATATCTTTAGTTGGGTCGTAATTAAGTCAGTTAATGTGGTTAATAGTGTTGCGTGTTTATGTTGGATATTATATTGGCCAATATAATAAAGATCATACATATCAAGCCCACACCATGGCGCGCGTAAAATCGAAAACCAAGCAAGTCTATCATTGGGATACAAAAGAGCACGCGTAAGAGAGCGTAAATCGATAATGCTCATATCAGTGTTGAGGCGATTAATATCCGTCGCATGATAAACAATATTATGTTCGCTTAAGGCTCTACTTATTTCATTAACCTGAGAACGTTTTCTTACAAGTATAGCTATTTTTTGTTTTGCATTTTCTAATTGGGCATGCTTTATAAGCTCAACAATCTTATTGGCTTCATGAGTTCTGTGGTTGATTTTGTCTTCGCTAACAAATAAATAACCTCTAATAGCATTGTTCATTGTGTCTATAGATGATTCTTCATTTGAAGTATTATATGCAATAGCCTGTTGGTATTTTACAGCGCCTTGATTAATTTCATCCTGAGTCGGAAACACGTCAGAGAAGACTTTATTACACCAGTTAACAATAGCACTTTGTGACCGGAAATTAACGCTTAAATTAACTGGCTTTAACGCAATATCACCTAAGCCATGCTGTCGTACATTCAAAAAAATACCAACGTTAGCATCGCGAAAGCTATAACAAGATTGCATTGCATCGCCGACTAAAAATAATGTTCTGCCATCATCAGGTTGCCAGCCAGCGGTTAATTTTTTTAATAAATCTAGTTGAGGAGATGAGGTATCTTGAAATTCATCGACTAAAATATGCTGGATACGATAGTCTAAAATGAGCGCTAAATTTGTCGGCGCATCTTCATCACCTAATGCACGTAGTGCAGCCAAGGTAATATTAATGAAATCTGTTTTACCGAGATTTATAAAAGTGATATCAAGTTTGGCAACTAATATTAATAAAACCCGAGTTAGGCTATCTAATAAATCCCATTGAGAACTCTCATAATTTGGTGAAGGTAGATTTCGAATATCATTCATTAAATTAATGAGTTTATTTTCATCTTTTAATTCTTTCAATAAATCTGTAATGCGTTGTTTTTTTTGTTTGTTTCTTGCATTGTCTTCATCGCTTCGATTCTTTTTATCTGCTGCAGGAAAACCAATATTCTTATTGACACTTTTACGAATATCGCCCGACGATTTTGTGGTGATTAATTCGCTTAAACCTAACCATGTACTGATATTGCTGTAATCAGTCTCTGGCAACTCGGTGATGCCAATGCAAGCATTAACAGGAGATTTGATATTTTCTTGCAAGCAGTTGTTGGCCGCAAAATCAGCAAGCTCTAAAATTTCGCCACTATAGGGGAGTATTGCCTCAGTTGTTTTCTCAAGGTGGTCGCTAATAACTGCTTGCAGTGTTGCCTCTAAATATTTTCGCTGTTGGCCAGTTTTAAAAATAAGACTAAGCCACTGATCTCGACGTTGTAGCAGACGAATAAATAACTCTTCTAATGTTCCTAATTGGTTATTAAAATGTTTTATTAGTCGAATTAAATCTGGTTTAATATTTTCATCTAACTCTAGACAAGCAAGGGTCTCTCTTGCCGCTAACTGATAAGCAAAATGTATTTCTGCATTATCGAGAACATCGGGTGTGGCACCAAGCTCATTTGTTAATGGTGTTTGTTGACTAAGCTGCCGACAAAAGCTATCAATAGTAGTTATATTTAAGCGGTTAGGTAGCGAGAATAATTGCCAGTTTTTTTCTTTATTGCGTTCAAGTACTTTTGCGGCAAGATCCCATGTTGTTTTGCCATAGTCATCAGCGGGTGGCGCGTTACCTTGCTCTATATTGAGTTGGGTATTTTGCAGCGCTGTCAAAATTCTATGCTTCATTTCTGCGGCTGCTTTTTTGGTAAAAGTAATCGCGAGGATGTTTTCTGGTTGCTCACATTGTCCAAGTAAGGCCAGTACTCGTTGTGTAAGAAGTCCAGTTTTACCAGACCCAGCAGGAGCGCTTACCGCAAAGGATTGATGCGTATCTAAAACCTCTTTTCTTACATCGTGGTCTTGAGGTATGGGCTGGGTAATTTCAATAGAGGTCATGATTATCGCTTAGGTGACTATTATATTTGCTGTTTCTTATAAAGGTTTTACTTACTATATTATGCCTAAGTCTTATAAGAGATAAAAATTATGACAGAATTATGATTTCTGAAGCCCCACACTACAGGTATGTAAGGCTTATTTCAATTATGAAATACCACCTGTGAGATGATACTCGAACTCTAAAAATATGATATTTTTAGGCCAATAACTGGCGTTATGGTCGACTCTATTTGGTGTTTCAAGTATGCTTGCGGGCTTTATCAAGCATTGTTGCGGTTCATCTAATTTTATGTATTCTATACTCAGAAAAGCTCTTTTTAAACTCGATCCAGAAACCTCTCATGACTTAAGTTTAGATTTACTCGGTGCCAGCGAACGTTTACGCCTTTTAAGTTTATTCTCGCCTAAAATACCCAGCGATCCAGTATCGATATTAGGGCTTAATTTTGATAATCCTGTCGGTTTGGCAGCTGGCCTCGACAAAAATGGTGACTACTTTAATGCTCTTGGCCAATTTGGTTTTGGTTTTGTCGAAATAGGTACCATTACGCCAAAACCTCAGGTAGGTAATCCTAAGCCACGTATGTTTCGACTAGCAAAAGAGCACGCTATTATTAATAGAATGGGCTTTAACAATAAGGGTGTTGATTATCTAGTTGATCGCGTTAAACACCGACGTTACAAAGGTGTCTTGGGTATTAACATTGGCAAAAATAAAGTGACCAGCGATAAAGATGCCTTAAGCGATTATCAGTCAGCAATGACAGCAGTCTATCCATATGCTGATTATATTACAGTGAACATCTCATCTCCCAACACACCTGGTCTGCGTAATTTACAATTCGGCGATAATCTCAAGCAGTTACTTGAAGGGATCAAAGAGACTCAACAAAATCTGGCTAGTCTCCATAATGCCTATAAACCCATACTCGTTAAAATTGCACCAGATATGAGCGAGGATGAAGTAAAAACAGTTGCTGAGACGCTACTCGCTAAAGAAATAGATGGTGTTATTGCCACCAATACAACTCTCGATAGAAGTTTAGTTAGCGATAGTGCTTATGCTTCAGAGTCGGGTGGTCTTAGTGGAGCACCTCTAACTGAAGCCGCCACGTCAATTATTAAACAACTGCGAAGTCATGTGGGTCGCTTACCCATTATTGGTGTTGGAGGGATTATGCAAGGCAGCGATGCGATGGATAAAATAAAAGCGGGTGCAGATCTTGTGCAGATTTATTCGGGATTTATTTATAAGGGCCCAGAATTAGTTGGTGATGCTCGACAAGCAATCCTTAAAGCGCGGTAGATAGCAATTACTGTAGTGAGGCCTTTTGCATATCTTGCGAGCTGAAATTTAGCTAAGCCCAAGCCCAAGCTATAACTCAAACTAAAGATCAAATATAAATTCAATTATTCATGTTTACTGATACACAATTGTGTATGCATGTTGATAATTCTAAGAAGACTTTAATGACCGATTCAAAGAAACCCATATCTTTACAAGAATACTTTGCCGCTTGCCCAAAGGGCTTAGAAAATCTACTGCTGCAAGAATTAGAAACCCTCGGCGCTGTTGGTCTTCGCGAGACAGTTGCAGGCGTCTATTTTTCAGGCGAGTCAGTTTTGCTATACAAAGCATGTCTATGGTCGCGTCTTGCCAATAAGATTTTGCTACCTCTGGCTAACTTTTCTGTTAAAGATGAGCAATCTTTATATGAAGGTATAGCAACAATTGCGTGGGAAGATCATCTTGAAGTTGACAGTACTTTCAAAGTAGAATTTTTAGGGTCTAGCGATGAAATTCGCAATACACAATTTGGTGCAGTTCGTGTTAAAGATGCCATTGTCGATCGTTTTCAAAAACATTTTAAAGCGCGCCCTTCTATTGATAAACAAAACCCAGATATTATTATCAATGCAAGGCTTAGCAAGGGTAAGGTAAATGTGAGCCTTGATTTGTCGGGGCAAAGCCTGCATCGCCGCGGCTATCGTCAAAAGCAAGGTGAGGCACCCTTAAAAGAAAATTTAGCCAGTGCAATATTATTGCGAGCAAATTGGCCTACTATTGCCGCGCAAGGTGGCTTTTTAGTTGATCCTATGTGTGGCTCAGGCACCTTATTAATCGAAGGGTTTATGATGGCTGCCGATATTGCTCCCGGGCTAATGCGGTCACCACATCAATGGGGTTTTACACGTTGGAGCCAGTTTGACGAGACAGTATGGAACGAGTTAGTTAAAGATGCTAACGAGCGTAAAAAAGTAGGCCTTGATAAATGTAGCCAAGCACAATTTGAGTGTCGTGGTTATGATCAAGATTGGCGAGTGATTAATGCGGCACAAAATAATATAGAGCGTGCTGGTTTCGAACAATGGATTCGTGTTGCTTGTAGGCCGATTGATGAGTTTGTAAAACCCACTCATAAAGTCATGGACTCAGGCTTACTGATTTGTAATCCACCCTATGGAGAACGCTTAGGAGATGTTAAAGATTTAGAGCCAGTTTATTTTCAATTAGGTCGTGTTTTGCGAGAGAATTTTATCGGTTGGCAAGCGGCCGTAATTACTTCTAATCCTAATTTATCAAAACAGATCGCGATTCGTGCGCAAAAACGCTATAAGTTTTGGAATGGTACTTTAGCAGCAGATCTTGTTTGTTTTACCATCGACCCCAAACTTTTTTATAAAGAAGTTACTAATTTATCTAACGATGATATTTTACTCAAAGCAACGCCGCGTAAGTTAACAATTGATGACCTTAGTGATGGCGCTAAAATGGTTTGCAATCGTCTACTTAAAAATAAAAAACAGTTAAATAAATGGCTAAAAAAAGAATCGATTGATTGCTATCGAATTTACGACGCAGATATTCCCGAATATTCAGCGGCTATAGATATCTATGGGGATTATGCACATATTCAAGAATACGCTGCGCCAAAGACCATAGATGAAGCCAAAGCTAAGGTTCGTTTTGAAGAAATAGTCGATGCCGTTACGGTAGCACTGGCGCTAGCCGGCGACCACATTTTTATTAAGCAACGCCGACGTAATAAAGGTAAGCAGCAGTACGAAAAAACGCAAGAGAGTAGTGATGAAAACCGTGCAGCTCTTATTATGCAAGAAGGGCAGGCCTCACTATTAGTTGATCTTTGGTCTTATCTTGATACTGGTTTATTTTTAGACCATCGGCCTGTGCGTCAATTAATTGCTCAGATGGCAAGCGGCAAATCTTTTTTAAATTTATTTTGTTACACCGCTACAGCAACAGTCCATGCTGGACTTGGCGGCGCTAAAAATAGTATCAGTGTCGACATGTCGAGAACCTATATCGATTGGGCAAAACGTAATTTTGAAGCAAATGATTTAAACCTGTTGCAGCATCAGTTAGTACAACAAGATTGCCTAACGTGGTTGCAGCAATGTAGGCAAGGATTCGATATTATTTTGCTTGATCCTCCGAGCTTTTCAAACTCTAAAAAAATGGCTACTGTTCTCGATATTCAACGTGATCATATCGATTTAATTAAGCGTGCAATGGACTTATTAAATCCTAATGGTACCTTAATATTCTCAAATAATTTACGCAGTTTTACGCTAGATGTTAATGCATTAGCAGCGTATAAAATTGACAATATTACCGATAAAACTCTTGATCCCGATTTTAGTCGCAACCGTAAAATTCATCACTGTTGGCTAATCCGTCAGTAATAATTGTTTATGTGAATTATATTGCGAACTTAAATTAAAATATTAATAAGACAAGACAGAAGTAATCTATGAGTAAATCGTTTCAAGTGGTGAGTGATTTTGAACCTGCCGGAGATCAACCCAATGCTATCGCTAAGTTGACGGAAGGCATAGAGAACGGTTTAGCCCATCAAACGCTACTTGGGGTAACAGGCTCAGGTAAAACTTTTACTATTGCTCATGTTATCCAAAATATTAATCGCCCAACTATTGTAATGGCTCACAATAAAACCTTGGCTGCACAGTTATATGGTGAGTTTAAAGATTTCTTTCCTAATAACGCGGTTGAATATTTTGTCTCTTATTATGATTATTACCAGCCAGAGGCCTACGTGCCATCTTCTGATACCTTTATCGAAAAAGATGCCTCGGTTAACGAACACATAGAACAAATGCGGCTATCGGCAACGAAAGCCTTAATGGAGCGTAAAGATGCTATTGTGGTGGCAACGGTATCCGCCATTTATGGTTTGGGTGATCCTGATGCTTATCTAAAAATGGTTTTGCATTTAAGTATTGGTGATCAAATTAATCAACGTGATGTATTAAGACGATTAGCTGAACTGCAATATTCGCGTAATGATGCTGTATTTCAACGTACGACTTATCGTGTGCGTGGAGATGTTATTGATATTTTTCCGGCTGATTCAGAGAGCCAAGCACTGCGCATAGAATTGTTTGATGATGAAGTTGATAAGTTGACGTTATTTGACCCATTAACGGGCGAGACCCTGCAAAAACTTCAACGCTTTACGGTTTATCCTAAATCTCATTATGTGACTCCTAGGCAACGTATTGTCGATGCCATTGATGATATAAAAGAAGAGCTTCGCGAGCGCTTAGAGCAACTGCGTGATAACAACAAGCTTGTCGAGGCTCAACGCTTAGAACAACGCGTTAAATATGATATTGAAATGATGCAAGAACTAGGGTATACCACCGGTATCGAAAACTACTCGCGTTACTTGTCAGGAAGACCATCGGGTGCGCCACCACCTACATTGTTTGACTATTTGCCCGCTGACGCCCTATTAGTGTTGGATGAATCTCATGTAACGGTTCCACAAATTGGTGGTATGTATCGTGGCGACCGCTCGCGCAAAGAAACCTTAGTCGAATATGGTTTTAGATTACCCTCTGCTCTCGATAATCGTCCATTACGCTTTGATGAGTGGGAAGCATTAGCTCCGCAAATGATATTTGTCTCGGCAACTCCGCGACAATACGAGGCGGAGCATGCAGGGCAAACAGTTGAACAATTAGTGCGACCTACAGGCTTAATTGATCCCGAAATAGAAGTGCGCAAAGCAGATACTCAAGTCGATGATTGTATGTCTGAGATTCGCGCACGTATTGCTGTCGATGAGCGTATTTTAGTCACTGTGCTTACTAAGCGTATGGCAGAGGATTTAACCGATTACTTTTTAGAGCATGGTCTGCGAGTCCGTTATCTTCACTCTGATATCGTAACGGTAGAGCGCGTTGAAATTATTCGTGACTTACGTTTAGGTGTGTTTGATGTCTTGATCGGTATTAATTTATTGCGTGAAGGTCTTGATATGCCAGAGGTTTCTCTTGTGTGTATTATGGACGCGGATAAGGAAGGTTTTTTGCGCTCAGATAGTGCGTTGATACAAACTATTGGTCGTGCAGCAAGACACTTAAACGGTAAAGCTATTTTATATGGCAATAAAATTACTGGCTCTATGCAGCGAGCAATTGACGAGACCACTCGTCGTCGCGACAAACAAATAGCCCATAATATAGAACATAATATTACGCCTGTAGGCATTAAGAAAAAAATCTCTGACATTATGGCAGGCGCAGTTGTTGTCGGTAGGGGTAAAAAACGTGGATCTAAACAAGAAGAGTTTTTACTTGATGCCGATGATCAACTAAAACCAATCTTTGAGCGCATTAAAATACTTGAGGAGAAAATGTATCAAGCGGCAAAAGATTTAGATTTTGAAAAAGCAGCCAATATGCGCGATCAAATTAAAGAGCTTAAGATGGAGCGATTACTTGAGGGCTAGGGCATAAGGTTTCAATTTTTATATTTATCGTTGCCTAAAAATGACTAGAATCAGCTAGCGTTACTAGCTGATTCTGTTTCTACGTAAATTATTTTTTTGATAAAAAATCAACCACATCAAGCGCTGACAAATAGGCTCCTTCTACACGGCCGCCAAAACACCAATCACCAATCACTGCTAATTTATTGTGCTCATTAACTATAGGCTTTAGTGATGTTTGCTCGTCGTTTAATTTAGCGTAAAGCCAAAAGTGCTTATAACTATCTCCAGCCTTAAGCGGATCTGCATTTGCCTCTCTCAAGGGCTTTAGGTAATTATTTAACCAGTCTAATGCTATTTGTTTGAGGTCCTTTGTTGTATTTTTACTGTTCTCAGATGACCATTTATCAGAAAAATGTAACAGCCAACAATCGTCACCACTAAGTAATGGTCTTTCAGGTTTTGCCGACTGACGCGATACCCAAGAGATAACATCGTCGCCAAAAACACCCTGAATAGCTTCGGGTACATATCCGTAAGTTGTGAGTGCCACGGCCCAGCACGGACGATGTGCATTAATAGGAATCTGTTGTGCAATTGAGCTAAGATCCGATGGTGATTGCTCTAGCATATATTGCGCTTGCTCTGCGGGTGCGCTGACAATCAACCAGTCATAATTGAGGTATTTTTTTCCAGCTTCATCAATCAGACTCCATGTTTGAGCGCCAGATGATTGGGAATCTAACTTAATAGTATTGATACGAGTAGCAAGCTTTAGGGTTAGATCACGACTCAATTCATGAACAATGCTATTCATTCTTGGAGTGCCTACGTATCGTGTAGTCGTATCTTTAGAAGAAAGTAGTTTGCCATCACTGACACTTAAGGGTTCAAAGTTCCAAACCGCTGCGGCTTGTTGACTTTGCCATACCTCAACTTGTTTTATAAAGCGTGGATCTCGAGCAGTAAAATATTGTGCGCCAATATCAATGTGAGCCCAATCGAGTCGTTTTGTCGTTAAGCGACCACCAAGTCCACGTGATTTTTCAAAAATATCGATCTCAAAGCCATGCTTGGCTAATAGGTTAGCTGAGCAAAGACCCGATATCCCCGCACCTATAATTGCTATTTTCATAATTAGTCATCAAATTAAACATTTTCATACGAACTAATAATAACATTAGTTTTATTAATTTTAGCTTTAAATAATCGATCTATTACTTAAATGTCGCTTATCATTTTAAACATATAGCTTTATATTTAACTTATATTTTAATATTATGTGAATAGAATAGTGATATCTAAAGTGATTTTGTTGAAACACTTCAAGGTGTAAAAAGAGTGCGTAACTGGAGGTTTTACATGAGATATTTTTCGATAGCTTTTATACTTAGTATTTGCGTATCTTTAACAACGCAAGCCTATGCTGCAACTTGGGGTCCATCTAAGCCATCAGAAGAGGGCTTTGATAAAGCCGCGACACTTGATAAATACTACGATTTATTATCTCGGTCTCCCAATGAAGAAATTTCTAAAAATATCTTTAAAGACTTGTGGCAAACTTGGATGATAGCGCCGGATGCAATAGCATCTGAAGGATTAAATCAAGCCATGAGGGCAAGGGGTGGCTATGAGTTTGATAAAGCCTTAACAATTTTAGATGGAATGATAGAACAATATCCTAATTTCGAACAACTTTATGCCGAGCGCAGTTATGTTCATTTTTTAAAAGATGATTTTAGCCGATCTTTGACAGATTGTGAAAAAGTACTTGAATTTGATGACCAGCACTTAGGCTGCTTAACGGGTATGGCTCGAATTCTTATTCGCAAGCAGCATCGTTATAAAGCCGGTAAGTCAGTACTCGATAAAACAGTTGCTATACATCCATATGTCTATGAGCAAATTTTGTATAATGAAATTCCTGTTATTTTTAAGCAATAAAATACGCAGTCTTTAGTGAAAATATATTCAAATTTAAATGTTGATTAAGCGAAGATCAAATAAGCTTAAGGCTTTATTATTTACCAGCAACTATTAAATTTTTATTTAGCTAGAGTAACTTTTTCTCGCATAAATTGTTACACAAATAAATTATTGCCAATTAAAAATTGAATTATCTTATTATGATTTTAAGCATAGTTTTTGTATTGGTCATCGTCTAGCCGCCACTTGTTCTTCGCTCAATACCAACGCGATCCATGATACGTGTCGATAATTCTTCAATCGATAAGTGTGTTGAATCTAGGTGCGGAATTTTATGACGCTCTAATACCGCTTTATATTGCCGTGTTTCAAATTCACATTGCTTCATTGATGCATAACGTGAATTGGCGTAGCGCTCTTCACGAATACTGGCGAGACGTTTTGGATCGATTAATAAACCAAATAATTTTTCGCGATAGGGTTGTAACACCTTAGGTAAGGATGAGTCATCGAGATCTTCTTCCGTTATTGGAAAGTTAGCCGCTGATATACCAAATTGCATGCCTAAATATAGGCAGGTAGGAGTTTTGCCACTGCGACTTAGGCCGATGATGATAACATCTGCATGCTCATAATTTTTAGTCTTACCGCCATCATCGTTATCGAGCGCAAAATTTACCGCTACAATACGTTGGTGGTAATTGGCATGACTCATAGCAAATGCTGAGCCTGAGCGCTCATCTGCCTTGCAGCCAAGTAATGCTTCCATCGGCGCTAGAAACGCTTCGAACATATCTAAAATTAAGCCATTGGCTTGCTTGATGATTTTACGATGATCGCTAGATACAATGCTAATGAGTACGATAGGTTTTGCACCGGTCTCAGTAGCTGCGTCATTAATACGCTGAACAGCTTGATGCGCGCGCTCCTCTGTATTGATAAAAGGTAGGGTGATTTGATCGAGATGAGCATTGCTAAAACGCGACAATAAACTGTGTCCCAACGACTCTGCGGTAATACCGGTGCCATCAGAAATAAAGAAAGCTTTGTTGTTCATAGAAGAAATCTACCCTAAAAGAAAAATATCATTAAAATCAAGGAGTTTTAACATGCCTGATAGTTATTAATAAGATATTACCCGACTATTATGCTCATCGCACTACACTATTTGTGGTAATTCTATATAATGCGCGGCTTGAGAATATGTCTGCTTAACCTTGGTGGCGTGCCATCTTGCAGATAAAGTTACTAATAAGAATGTTGATACAGATACATAAAGTTTATTGATTAACTAATTTTTAAACGGCTTATTAAACTAATTATTAAAATATAAAAGGCAAGACAATGACAGACTACGTACTTTGGTTCGATGGCTTAGGCATGGACGACGTAAATCGCGTTGGTGGTAAGAATGCATCCCTCGGCGAAATGATTAGCCATTTAAAAGGGTTGGGCGTAAGTGTTCCTAATGGTTTTGCAACGACCGCTGATGCCTTTAGAGAATTCCTTGATCAAAGTGGTTTAAATGATCGCATTCAAAGTACCTTATCAGCCTTAGATGTTAACGACGTTAATGCGCTTGCCAAAGCGGGAGCAGATATTCGCCGCTGGGTAGTTGCGACGCCATTTCAACCTGCGCTTGAAGCTGCCATCAAAGAAGCTTTTATCACTTTACAAGCGGGCAATGAAAACTTAGCAGTTGCTGTGCGTTCATCTGCCACCGCAGAAGACCTTCCCGATGCCTCTTTTGCCGGCCAACAAGAAACTATGCTTAACGTGCGTGGCTTTGAGCAAGTTATGCACTCTATCAAAGAAGTCTTTGCATCCCTTTTTAACGATCGCGCAATTAGTTATCGTGTGCATAAAGGTTTTGAGCATGCGGGCGTTGCATTATCTGCCGGTATTCAGCGTATGGTCCCTAGCGAAACAGGCTCTAGCGGTGTGATGTTTACCCTCGATACAGAATCAGGTTTTCGTGAAGCTGTATTTATCACCTCTTCTTATGGCCTTGGTGAGACTGTTGTTCAAGGCTCTGTTAATCCCGATGAATTTTATATCTATAAGCCCGCTTTAAAGGCTGGTAAGCGCTCGATATTACGCCGTAATTTGGGTAGTAAAATGATTAAGATGATTTACTCATCTATTCCTGGCGAGTTAGTCGATACCGTTGATGTCGATGAGGCCGAGCGGTTACAGTTTTCAATTAATGACAATGAAGCTGAAGAGCTTGCTAGGCAAGCCCTAATTATTGAAGATCATTATGGCCGCCCAATGGATATCGAATGGGCAAAAGACGGTGATGACGGTGGGATCTATATTGTTCAAGCTCGTCCCGAGACTGTTAAAAGTCAAGAAACAGGTAATGCGATTGACCGCTACAAGCTTAATGAAAGTAGCCAGGTTTTATGTGAAGGCCGATCAATTGGTCAGCGCATAGGTAAAGGTGTTGTCCGTATCGTCGACAGCATTAAAAATATGGATCAAGTTCAAGACGGTGATGTGCTAGTGACGGATATGACTGACCCAGATTGGGAACCTGTTATGAAGCGTGCAAGTGCGATTGTCACTAATCGTGGTGGACGCACCTGTCACGCAGCTATTATTGCTCGAGAGTTAGGTATCCCTGCAGTTGTTGGCTGTGGTGATGCGACCACGAAATTAAAAATGGGTGCCCCTGTTACAGTATCTTGTGCCGAAGGTGATGTTGGTTTTGTCTACGCAGGTGAGTTAGATTTTACACTTAGCCAAGATGCAGTTGATGAGATGCCGGAATTACCGTTCAAAATTATGATGAACGTTGGTAATCCAGATCGTGCCATGTCGTTTGCAAGTTTACCCCATAATGGTGTGGGTTTAGCGCGGCTCGAATTTATCATCAATCGTATGGTTGCGGTTCACCCTAAAGCTTTATTAGAGTACGACCAATTAAAAGGCGAGCTTAAAGAACAAGTGACTCGTCAAATTGCGGGCTATAGCTCACCGACAGATTACTTTATCGAGAAAGTAGTAGAAGGTGTATCCACAATTGCGGCCTCTTTTGCTCCTGAGCCCGTCATTGTGCGGATGTCTGACTTCAAATCGAATGAATATGCGCATTTGATTGGTGGAACTCAATACGAGCCAGAAGAAGAAAATCCAATGATTGGTTATCGCGGTGCATCACGCTATATCTCCGAATCATTTCGCGAATGCTTTGCGCTAGAATGTAAGGCGCTAAAAATTGTCCGTGAAGAGATGGGTCTAGAGCACGTACAAATTATGATTCCATTTGTACGTACCGTCGATGAAGCAAAACAAGTCACCGAGTTACTCGCCAGTTATGGCCTTAAGCGTGGCGAGAATGGCTTAAAACTAATTATGATGTGCGAGTTGCCCTCAAATGCGCTACTAGCAGAACAGTTTTTAGAATACTTTGATGGATTCTCTATTGGCTCCAATGATTTAACACAGCTAACCCTTGGTCTTGATCGTGACTCTGGTTTAATCGCGCACTTATTTGACGAGCGTAACGACGCGGTTAAAGCATTGTTATCAATGGCAATTACCGCATGTAAAAAACAAGGTAAATATGTTGGAATATGTGGCCAAGGCCCATCAGACCATGTCGATTTTGCCGTATGGCTAATGGAGCAGGGCATTGATTCTGTATCGCTGAACCCTGATTCGGTATTAGATACTTGGCTACATTTAGGTAAACACGCAAAATAGAAATAGCTGACAGTAGTTTTTATAAATAGCTATCACAGATGTTAGAGATCGTTTAACATAAGTCTTATAGCTATTAAGAATTAATAAGTAAAAGCTTTGCACTCATAGCTCAGCTGGATAGACTTGTTGTATTAGAATAGGTGGCTTCGAACCACTTGGTAGGGATTGTTAGTTCAGAGATTAGTAAGTAAAAAGTTTTGCACTCATAGCTCAGCTGGATAGACTTATTGTATTAGAATAGGTGGCTTCGACCCACTTGGTAGGGATTGTTAATTCAGAGATTAGTAAGTAAAAAGTTTTGCACTCATAGCTCAGCTGGATAGAGTAGGTGGCTTCGAACCACTTGGTCGGGAGTTCGAATCTCTCTGGGTGCACCAATTAAAAAAACCTCGCTTTTTGGCGGGGTTTTTTTAATTGGCCTCTCAAAAGTTTCTCGCAAAATTCCCAGTTCGACAAATTGCCGGGCAAGTTTTTGCTCCTGCAAAACTTGCATTTCCTACATCCATGTAGGTCGAGCAATTTGAACCGCGATAGCGCCCGCAGGGCAGAGCACAGGGAAGTGCTCTGGTTAATCTCTCTGGGTGCACTGTATATATACAGCATAAAAGAATCTCGCTTTTTGGCAGGGGTTTTTATTGGTCTCTCAAAAAGTTTCCTTCGCTCAGTTTCAAGCCAAGTAAATTGATAGAGTTGACCGCATATAGCCGTTAAAATAAATGGACATTTATTCGTTGTCAATTAGGGCAAAGAGCATTGTGAAAAAATTATGGAATACATATTTGTTGCAGCGGGCCTTGTCTGTTTGTTTTTTGGGGGCGACTGGTTAGTCAAGGGTGCAATCGCCCTATCTGCAAAACTGGGTCTACCCGCTTTTTTGATTTCGTTAACCGTTGTTGGCTTTGGTACATCTATGCCAGATCTGCTTGTCTCAGTCCGTGCAGCTCTGGCAAGCGCTCCAGGTATTGCGCTGGGAAATGTCGTAGGTTCAAACATCGCCAATATTTTGCTAATTATTGGTTTGGCTGCTGTTATTGCCCCAATGTCACCAACAAATGGTAATTCTAAGCGTGATTTGACAGTAATGCTTGTTGCAGCGGCAATGCTTGTTGCGATGTTGTTTACGGGTACAGTCAGCTTTGTTTTTGGCCTAGTTATGATCGTAGCGCTATTGGGTTATTTAACACTGGCATATTTTCAAGACCGCGCGCTTGGGGCAGGTGAAATTGAAGAAAGTGTGAAAAGCACCACTGCATTGATGATTGGAGTTCTACTTGCTGGAGGAATGGGACTTCTAGCGGCTGGCGCTGATTTATTGGTGCGCGGCGCGACTGTCGTAGCTACCAACTTCGGTGTGAGTAACGCTATCATTGGCTTAACAGTCGTAGCGGTAGGTACGAGTCTGCCAGAGTTGGCGACCTCAATAACTGCCGCGCTCAAGCGACAGTCAGATATAGCTATAGGCAATGTCATTGGTTCTAATATTTTCAACATATTTGGCATTTTGGGTGTCACTGCTTTGATTGCCCCGATACCCGTTGCCGAGCGCTTTTTAACAATTGACGGTTGGACAATGCTTTGCGTCACTGCGATATTGTTCGCAATTCTATTTTTAGGTAAGGGCATTAGTAGGATTACGGGGGCTTTGTTTCTTATCGCCTACGTAGGCTACATGTTTACAATGACTTAGTGGCAAGCCGATCAATCTGATCGAATCACTTAATATGTATTTAGATAAGCTCAGACCTATAATTTGAAACCCATGATTGTGTCAGCGACCGTTGCACAGCGTTATTAGTAACGGATAGCTGGTCCTTTTCTGTTGCAAAATTGTTATTAATCAAAAGTAGAAACTAGCTTTTTGACGGATTTTTTATTGGTTATCTAATTTATATTTACGCAATTATTTTATAGGACCCAATTTTTTATAAGTCGTTAAAATATCTTAATAATGAATATTATTTGAGAATATTTATTTAATGTCGCGTATAAAATATCTGTAATAATAGTATGTCATTTTATGACTCTACAGCAGTTATATTTCATAGTCGTATCAATTTATAACAGGAAGACCCAATGCAGCGGTTGAACATATTTTTATTGTTGATAATTCTCACCAGCTCAGTATTTGCCCAAGCTCCCAAAGACCCCCAAAAACCAACACCAGTTATTGTGGCCGATGTCGAAAAGATTGCCTTTTTTGATAAGGTTGAGTCTATTGGAACTTTAAAAGCTAATGAAAGTGTTGATCTTGCATCATCGGTAACAGAGTTAGTAACGGAAGTGTTATTTGAGGATAACCAACGGGTTAAAAAAGGCGCGGTTTTAGTCAAAATGAATATTGCTGAAGAGCTTGCAGAGTTAACAGAGCAACAGTCTTTTTTGCAAGAATCACAATTACAAATTAATCGTCTGTCTCCCTTAGTAAAAATTGGTGCAGCATCGGCTGCTTTACTTGATGAGAATGAACGCGAGGCCTCTGTATTTAGAGCCCGCATCTCAGCTATCCAATCGCGTATAGACCAACGTGTCATAAAAGCACCCTATGATGGTGTTTTAGGCCAGCGTAATATTAGTGTAGGCGCATTGGCACAGCCAGGCTCTATGATTACTACCATTGATGATGACTTAACGATGAAATTAGACTTTTCAGTCCCAGAGGTTTTTATCGCCTCATTGAAAACGGGTACCGTCATTAAAGCAACTACTCAAGCTTATCCCGATAAATTATTTGAAGGTCAGGTATATAGCATCAATAGCCGTATTGACGTTGCTACTCGTTCAATCCAGGTTCGTGCTTTGATTGATAATAAAGCAGGTTTACTTAAGCCAGGTTTATTAATGCAGGTAAATTTACAAAAAAATCCGCGTAAAACTATCGTCATCCCAGAAGAGTCGGTGATAGTTAATGGGCCTAATAATTTTGTTTTGGTGATTACATCAAATACAGATCAAATAAGCTCAGAGCGTCGCAAAGTAGCAATTGGTTCGCGCAAACTTGGCGTTGTAGAAATTTTATCTGGGCTTAATGAAGGTGATCAGGTTATTACTCATGGTGCATTGCGTGTTCGCCCCGGAGCACCATTAAGCATTACAGCTGTCGAACGTAACGACGAAACTCTTAAAGTGTTGTTAACAAATAAAAGTATCAGCGATAAAAAACCTGAACCTAGCGAGAAAGTTAACTAGACATGATTATTTCTGATATTTCGGTTAAGCGCCCCGTTTTTGCTAGCGTTATTTCGTTATTACTCATTGCCTTTGGCTTAGTCTCATTTGATCGTCTTTCGCTTCGAGAGTATCCGGATATTGATCCTCCCGTAGTCACTGTCGAAGTTCAATATCCAGGTGCCCCAGCTAATATCGTCGAGACCCGAGTAACCAAATTTATTGAAGAGCGAATAGCAGGTGTTGAAGGCATTGATTTTGTGCAATCAGAATCTAAAGATGGTCAGTCTAAAGTTACAATTCAGTTTTTGATTAGTCGCGATATAAATGAAGCTGCAAATGATATTCGCGATCGTATTTCTGGGATACAAGACAATCTTCCCGAGGAAGCAGAGCCACCCGAAGTTCAAAAAGTTGATAGCAATGATGATGTTATTATTTGGCAAAATTTATCAAGTGATCGTTTAACGATTGCTGAGTTAACTGATTATGCCGAGCGCTTTCTTGTAGATCAGTACTCATCTTTAGATGGAGTAGCCCGAGTGCGTGTAGGCGGCGGTTTACGCTATGCCATGCGCATTTGGCTTGACCGACGAGCGTTAGCTGCACGTAATTTAACGGCGCTTGATGTTGAGGCAGCGCTGCGTTCCGAAAATGTTGAACTGCCTGCGGGTAGCTTACAATCTGATGAGCTTATTTTTAAAGCGCGTGTTGAGCGCAACTTTAAAGTCCCCGAAGATTTTGCAAAGCTTGTACTTGGTCGCGGTGACGATGGTTATTTAGTTCGTCTAGGTGACGTTGCTCGTGTCGAAAAAGGTGTAGAAGAAGATCGCACTATGTTTCGCGGTAATGGAGTTGCCATGGTCGGCATCGGCGTTATTAAGCAATCGACAGCCAATACTATTGCTGTCTCTGATGCCACTAAAAACCTTACCGATAAGGTTAATGGTAGCCTTCCCGAGGGCATGACAATATCACAAAGCTATGACGCCGCTGTATTTATTAAAGCGTCCATTAAAGAAGTCTATAAGACGCTATTTATTTCTCTTGCGTGCGTAGTCTTTGTTATCTTTTTATTCCTTGGTAGTTTGCGGGCAATGTTAATTCCTGCAGTCACAGTGCCTATTTCTATCATTGCATCATTTATAATTATTTATGTGCTCGGTTTTACCATTAATCTACTAACGTTACTTGCGCTTGTGTTGGCAATCGGTTTAGTAGTTGATGACGCCATTGTAATGCTTGAAAACATTGTCAGGCGCATTCAAGAAAAAAATGAAACACCGCTTGTAGCTGCTTATAAAGGTGCTCGCCAAGTTGGTTTTGCCGTAGTTGCCACGACGCTAGTTTTAATTTCTGTTTTTGTACCTATCACTTTTTTAGAGGGCGATGTCGGGCGTTTATTTACCGAATTTGCAATTACAATTTCTGCGGCTGTTGGATTTTCTTCATTGGTTGCGCTGACACTTGTACCTGTTTTAGCATCAAAGTTATTAAAAAAGTCTAAAGGTATTTCTCAAAATAAAACAGGCATCTTGAACAAAGTAGGCGACTTTTTTGATGCGCTAAAACGTCTCTATATGGCGGGTTTAATAAAATGTTTACGCTATCCATTGGTTATTGTTGCAAGCTTTGCAATTTTAGTGGGAGGTGTTGTCTGGTTATATCCTCAAGTAACACAAGAGTTCACGCCCAAAGAAGATCGTGGTGCATTCTTTCTAATTGTGAATGGTCCCGAAGGTGCAAGTTTTAAATATATAGAAGAATATATGACAGAAATTGAAACTCGATTAACACCTTATGTCGAATCCGGTGAATTTAAACGCTTGTTAATTCGTGCTCCTAGAGGCTTTGGCAATATCGAAAGCTTTAATACAGGTTTTGTTATTGTGCTTCTTGATGATTGGGCAAATCGCCGTTCTGCATTTCAAATTATGAATGAAGTTCGCGGAAAGCTTGCTGATTTACCGGGTGTAAGAGCATTTCCAATTATGCGCCAAGGCTTAGGCGGGGGAACTAACAAACCAGTTCAGTTTGTTTTAGGTGGTTCGACCTACGAAAAATTAGCCGAGTGGCGCGATATTATTTTGCAGAAAGTTGAACAAGATAACCCTGGCTTTCAAGGGCTTGATAGCGATTATAAGCAAACACGGCCACAATTAGATTTTACGGTTAATTATGATCGCGCGTCGGATTTAGGGGTAAGTACTGAAGATATCGGGCGTACCTTAGAGACATTAATGGGCGGTCGCAACGTAACCACTTTTTTAGAGGATGGAGAGGAGTATGACGTTGTTGTCGAGGGTGAGCGCAGCGTTCAAACTTCATTTAGCGATATAGAAAGTATTTATGTGCGCTCAGATAGAACAGGCCAACTGATCCCTCTTTCTAACCTCATTAGTATCAGTGAGTATGGTGCCGCAGAAACACTGTCTCGGTATAACCGTATCAGGGCGATTACTTTAGAGGCAAATTTAGCAGAAGGTTATGCCTTAGGTGATGCGCTTGCACACCTTGAAATGCTAGTTAAAGAGCACCTTCCAGAAGAAGCCGTTATTGATTATAAAGGACAAAGCCGTGACTTTATAACATCGGGAGATTCGATTATTTTTGTCTTTATATTGGGCCTTGTTATTGTATTTTTAGTCTTGGCCGCTCAATTTGAAAGTTATATTCATCCCTTTGTGATTATGTTGACGGTCCCGCTAGCTGCTGGCGGTGGCTTATTAGGTTTATATTTAACCGGAGGCACACTGAATATTTACTCTCAAATAGGTTTGATTATGTTGGTTGGTCTTGCCGCAAAAAATGGAATTTTGATTGTAGAGTTTGCGAACCAATTGCGTGATGAGGGTGTGCGTTTCTCACGTGCTATTGTGCAAGCATCCGAGGTGCGTTTTCGTCCAATTTTAATGACTGGACTGACCACAATAGCAGGAGCGATTCCTCTCATTGTCACTAGTGGTGCGGGTGCTGAAACTCGTATTTCTATCGGTGTTGTAGTTTTAGGTGGCGTTATTTCGGCAACATTTTTTACGCTTTTTATAGTTCCGGTTGCGTATAGCCTGATTGCTCGGAATACGGGTTCACCAAATGCAGTTAGTGAAAAACTTATACATGAAAGTAAGAGTCACGTAATTAAATAAAGGTCGTTATCAATATTAGATCTTATAAAAAGTTTTTAAAGCAACACAACATCCCTTTACTCTAGATCAATGCGCTTTATGAATTTATTTATATGGCGTATTGATAAAATCATCATTGTATTTTCTACGCGCTGAACTTTTATTTTATACATACATTGATAGATAGTTGATGTATATCAATAGCTCGCTTAAATAAATCATTAATATAGTCCCATGATAAATAGTTACGAAGTCTACTTTTAAAGTAACTGTTTTGTTATTTCTAATAACAAGTGGGGCTAAAATGATTAAGCATGTTGCAGTTTGTCTAAATAATGTTCGTGAAGATGATAATACTATTCAAACGGCCGCAAAGTTTGCGCTCGATAATAATGCTAGGTTAATTGGCCTTTATATTATAGTCGATACCGTTAGCTCCTATCATGTCTACGACTACTATACCGTAGGTCTACGGCAACAAATTATAAAGGAAGAAAATCATCAAGCTGATCTTGCGGAAAAAAGATTTAACGATATAACCTCTAAAATTGGTTGTAAAACAACATTTTATAAAGGACTTGAAAATGATAAGCCTACAAAAATAATGCTTTATACTGATTTAATTTTTATGAGTTATAGTCAAGAAAGCGATGCTAATGATTTCAATAGCACTAGTTTCATTAATGAATTATTAGTGGAAATAGGGCGGCCAGTGATTGTTGTTCCAAAAAAATGGAATCAAGACAGCTTTGGAAAAAAAATATTATTAGGTTGGAATGAAACCAGAGAGTCTGCCCGTGCGCTTCACGAAGCCTTGCCGCTTATGCAACAAGCGACAAATGTTGATGTAATTACTGCTTATAAAGAAAAAGATCTAGGAGACAATATCGCTAAGGGCATAGAGGTCAGCGCTTATTTAGAAAGTCATGGAGTTACCAGCCAACTTTACCCTAAACAAATCACCGATAATGACCCTGATATTGGCGGCATCTTAGTTAAACATGCAGAGAGAAGCGATATTGATCTCATCGCTATAGGTGGTTATGGTCATTCTTATTTCAGAGAGTCTATATTAGGTGGCGTCACTCAACACTTAATCCAAAATGTCCGTATGCCTTTAATGTTAGTTCATTAAATAATATGACTACACCTAAACCTACACCTACACCTATAAAACACTTCTCTTAATGTGAAGTGTTTTTAAGTTGAAGACTAATCATATTGTGCGAGAAAATATAATGCTTTTAGATAATTATAAAAAAATGGCAGGCACTTCTGCTGTCTTTGTGTCATCAGAATATGCACATGCCTCACCCATAGAGCGAGATGGTTTGGTTTGGAATGGTAGTGAACTGCATCTAGATGATTTGCCCAGTGAACGCAGACATAAGCTAGCTATGTCCAATGTATTAGCCTTAGAAGGGTTAGAAGATTACGACATTCCAAGTAATGGAGATGTTCGTCATGTGCAATCAATGGGTATAAATTTTATTTATAACGAAAAAATACATGGATGGGTACATCTGAGAGAATAAGTTATGCGATACGATGTAGGTTTTTTTTACTGTTAGCTATTTATTTCTTTTCCATCCCATGCAAAAACTTTTCCGCTATCTTTTATGTCTAAGTTTTGAATAACGCTCATTAACTTTTTTGTAGAGTATTCTGGGGTAAATAGCTTTTCAGGCACTACATTTTTTTGAAAAGGTTGAGACAGAGAGCTAGCTACTGTACCCGGATGAAGGCCTACAATTATGGCCTGTTTTTGTTTTCTTGATGCTTCAATGCTCACGGTTTTGATAACCATATTTATAGCAGCCTTAGATGCGCGATATGCATACCAACCACCTAAACGATTATCACTGATGCTGCCAACACGTGCCGATAAAATAGCAAAGACAGAACGTCGATTTTTATTTAGCTTAGGTAAAAAATGTTTGGCTACTAATGCAGGACCAATAGTGTTGATGAGGAAGTTTTTCTGAAAACTTTCAGTCGATAATTCTCGCAGAGATTTTTCGGGCATCATTGTCTGATCATGCAAAAAGCCTGTCGCTACAATGACTAAATCAAGAGGTCCTGTTTGAACTGTTATTTCAGCTGCAGCTTTAATTGAATCTTCTGAATCATAATCAATATAATTTATAAGGGGTTTGTCTAAACTGCTTGAGACTGAATTAATTGTTGAAATTGATGATCGGGCAAATGCATAAACGTTATTGTTTTCATTTTGACTTAATAGTTGTACAAATGCATTGCCAATGCCGCCGCTTGCACCTATTACGACAATATTAGTTTTGGTCATAATGTGTTTTCAATAAATAAATGTAAGTGAGTCTATAGAAGTATAAGACTATTTAATCATCTAATTAACCAGTTGTAGGTATTACATAATTAGACGATTAAATAATGAGTTGTATTGCGGGAGTGTTATTGCTGCGAATAATAATCGGCCAATTCTGCCATTTCAGCATCAGACAAACTAGAAGCTATTCCCTTCATCATTCCTGCTAAACCACCAGTGCGTTCACCATTTTTGTAAGCTTTTAATGAAGATACAATGTATTCTTTATTCTGACCATTTAGTTTTGGATAATTTGGCACAACAGGTTTAGCACCTTGGACGCCATGACAAGCTCTGCATGTGGCCTCTTTTGCTGGGGTTGCTGCAAAAGATAAAGCAGGAATAATTAGAGCGAAGGTTATAAATAAGATTTTTTTCATAGTGTTACCTAGGTTTTAATGCTTTTTAAATTAACATATATAATATTAGTTAGTATTTTTTAAGAATGAGAAATTCTTCAAAATCTACGTTAATTGTAGACGAATAGTTCATGGTTCACCTAATGAATTATTATCGTTACCTTGGTAAACACTTTTAAAGGGTTCTAGTTCAATAGTTATTACTTTATTGCCTATTAATTTTATCGTCCCATGATAACGAGTGTCGCCTATTGATGAAAATTCGAACAAATACAGGCGCCCAATAGCAATAAGCGAATGACGTGAACCATGCAATGAAAGCTTTCTCAATATTATATTCTGGTCTAATAATTGTACGCCCATTGTCTCACAATGTTTGCGTGCGTGAGCTCTTGCTACACTACTCATGTTGGCATGCTGTATCAAAGCATATGCCGCTAATATAAAAATAAAGCCATAAAATAAATGGGTGAGTGTCATGGGCGAGGGATATAGTGTTTGTTGAATCTAGGCATTCGTATTTTGACTCTATTTATCTCAGTATTTAAATAAGTATAAATTAGAAACGCAATAAAAGTTAGTTACTATAAACACTCTTATTCATTGGCCCTGTTCGTTTGATTGTTGATAAAAAACACAATCGAAGACCATGGACAGTCTAATTGTAAAAACAATATTAATACTCTAAATATAATCTAAGCATTGTTGTATAGTATGTGATCAATATTTTTAAATTTCTGCATTATGGATTACAACAATTATGAATTTTAAACGTATAGAGGCCTTTTTTTGGGTAGCAAAACTTCATAGTTTTAGTAAAGCTGCAGAGCAACAATGCACTACACAACCTGCAATCTCCACGCGGATCGCCGCATTAGAAGCGGAGCTAGACGTAAAACTTTTTGAGCGTGAAGGCAATAGCAAGGTATTGCTGACATCTAAAGGGCACGAGTTAATGCCCTACGCTGAAAAATTAGTTTATCTTGCAAAAGAATTCACTAATAAAGCCAATAATGCGGCGGCCTATTCTGGTCTTTTACGCCTTGGTGTTTCGGAGACGATAGCGCATTCTTGGTTGTCGACATTTTTGAAGAGTTTTCAAGAGGATGTCCCTGGAGTCACGGTAGAATTAACCGTTGATGTCTCGGTGACGCTCAGAAAACTCTTATTTAGTGGCTCTATTGATATTGCCTTTTTAGTAGGTCCACTTCCAGATCCGACTATTGTTAATGAGCACCTTTCAACCGTTCCCCTAGTTTGGGTTGCTAGCACTTCTTTAAATATCGGGCCAGATGAAAGATCGACCGCAGAGTTAACGCAATGGCCCATTATTACCTATGCTCGCAATACTACCCCTTATATTGAGATTATTAACAAATTTGCTCAAACTTCAGAGCGCCCAGCCAGTATTATTACCTCTAGTTCTCTCGCTATTTCTCGGCGCTTGGTGCTCGATGGCATGGGGATATCAGCATTACCCGTTGGCTTAATCCAAAATGACCTTGAAAGTGGAGAGATACAGATTATAAACACCAATTGGCATCCCTCCGACTTAACATTTACAGCCTCCTACCCAATTTCACCGCATAGACCAGAATTACTTCCTATGATCAACTTAGCTCAATCTACAGCAAGTTAAACCTTCATCAATTCCACTTCTATAAGAATTACTTATCGAATTCAATTAAAAACTATAATTTGTATTAATGATAAGCTTCTAATAGCATCGATCAATAATAAAAAACAAATTAATATATTAGGGTTCCAAATGCATACTACTAATACTAATAGTCTTAAAGATGTCAGATCACAGATACGTAGCGGTGGCTTTCAAAATAACACCAGTGGTTTGATGCCAAACTTAGTTCAAGGTAATTTAGTCATTATGCCCAAGCAGTGGGCAGATGAATTTATTGAATTTTGTCGACTAAATCCTAAGCCTTGTCCATTGATAGGTATTTCAAAACCAGGTGATCCTTCTATTCCTGAATTAGGTGATGGGTTAGATATTCGTATTGATGTTCCTGAATATCACCTTTTTCGAGACGGAGCATACTCTAACGCAGTTGCTGATATCAGCGAGCATTGGCAAGATGATTCGGTAGCTATTGTTTTGGGTTGTTCATTTTCCTTTGAAGACGCTTTGCAATCTGCGGGTTTGCCCGTAAAAAATATCGTCCAAGGTACCAACGTGTCTATGTATGATACAAATATTGCTACTATAGCCACCGACAATTTTAACTGTAATATGGTTGTGTCGATGCGTCCTTTTAAAAAACATAATATTGATCAGGTCATCAGCATTACTAATGAATTCCCAAAAGCTCATGGTGCGCCAGTTCATATTGGTGATCCGGAGCTCATCGGAATTAAAGACATTCATGCTCCTGAGTATGGCTCGCCAGTGGTGCTGGAGGACGATGATATTCCTGTATTTTGGGCTTGTGGAGTTACTACGCAGGCAGCAATAAGATCTGCAAAGTTACCCTTGGTTATTACCCATGCGCCCGGGAAAATGCTAATCACAGATCATATGTATAGGGATTTGGGGACTATAAAGCTTTAAACACTACTTTTAGATATCTTTTAAGTTCAAGCAATAACCGCTATTTTGCAAGAGTTAATACCTTAATAGATATCAGTTATTTAGTGATAAGTTCAAATTAGTAAAATGAGTAATAATTTTTTAAAAAATAAACTACGTTAAAATAATGAGGAATAATTATGAAAAACTCTAAGTTCTTGGCAACTGTTTTGGGTCTTATGCTATCCACATCAGCACTAGCAGAAAAATGGGATATGCCAACACCCTATGGCGATGGCAACCACCCAACGCAAGTTGCTAGGCAGTTTGCCGAAGAAGTAACGGCTAAATCAGGTGATAAGCTATCAATTACAGTTCACTCAGGTGGTTCTCTTATCAAGCATCCTGAAATTCATCGTGCTGTAAAATCTCGACAAGTACAAATTGGCGAAGTGTTTATTGGTCGTATGGGTAATAATGATCCGATTTTTAAATTGGACAATATTCCATTCTTAGCGACAGATTTTGACTCGGCTGAAAAGCTATATAAGCTTTCAAAGGATGAATTATCTAAGCAGCTTGCGAAAGATGGATTAATGTTACTTTATACCGTGCCATGGCCTGCCCAAGATTTATATTCCAATAAAGAAGTTAATAGCTTAGCTGATCTTAAGGGTTTAAAAATGCGTGCATATAGTCCTACAACTTCACTCTTAGCTGAACTTATGGGAACAACCCCAGTAAATGTTCCTTTTAGTGACATAGCTCAGGCATTTACAACTAGCGTTATCGATTCAATGATTACTTCACCTACTACCGGTGTTAATAACCAAAGCTGGGATTACATTACGCACTTCACCACGGTGAGCGCTTGGATCCCAAAAAATATGGTTTTCGTGAATAAAAGAATATTTGATAAATTAGATGCAAACACTCAACAAGTTATTTTGACAGCTGCTGCAAATGCTGAGAAAAAAGGTTGGGAGCTAGGACGAGAAAATGCGGTTAAGGATACTAATACGCTACGTGAAAATGGCATGATTGTTACCGAGCCATCAAGTACTTTGCAATCTGAATTTCGTGTTATCGGTGAGACCATGGTGGCAGATTGGTTGGCTGAATCTGGCGAAGTTGGCAAGAATATTATTGATCAATACAAGAAATAATAAAAATTTAGCCCAATAATTAGTGCCTATTTATAAGTAGGCACTAATTATATCAATGGGCACTAATCAGTTTTATTCGATTTGAATTATTGGAATGAGGTGAGGTATGGACAAAATTAGGCGGTTATTTTATGTCGCTTCAGCATGGGGGGCAGGCTCTTGTCTTATAGCAATGACCCTTTTGATCATATCGCAAATTGTCGCAAGGTTGATCGGTGTCGTTATTCCATCATCAGAAGATTTTGCAGGCTGGTTGTTATCGGCAATAATTTTTTTCGGCCTAGCCTACACTTTTAATAATGGCGGCCATATCCGAGTCACGATAGCATTAAGTCGCTTTTCTTCTCGTTACCGCCATCTCGTCGAGTATTTTAATTTGGCGATAGGTTTGCTCATTAGTGGCTATTTGGCCTACTACACAGCATTCACTGTGTATGAATCTTTTGTCTATGAGGAGCTAACAGATACTTATTTAGCGGTTCCTATTGGTTTCGTTCAATTACCTATGGCAATAGGCTCAATCTGTTTATTTCTAGCGATGCTAGATAGTCTATCGATAATGATAGCGGGACGTGTTCCTAATTATATTTCCGCGGAAGACAACATAGATATAGAGGGTTAGACCTGTGGATATATCATTAATAGGTTTTATTTTAGTCGCAGCTATGTTGTTGATGTTGGTGAGCGGTATATGGATTGCTCTCACATTAACAGGTTTGGCAATTATTGCTTTGCTATTGATCGAGAATTCGAGCATTGGTTTGCTCTTAGGTACATCGTCTTGGAGTGCGTCGACCGCTTGGTCGTTAACAGCGCTGCCATTATTTATATGGATGGGCGAGATACTTTTTCGAACGCGCCTATCGGAGGATTTGTTTCAAGGTTTGTCACCCATTTTGGCAAAGTTACCGGGTAAATTATTACACGTTAATATATTAAGTTGTGGTATTTTTGCCGCAGTTTCAGGCTCGTCAGCCGCAACAGCTGCAACCATTGGGCGTATGACATTACCCGAGTTAAAACGTCGTGGTTATAATGAATCAATGGCTATTGGTACCTTGGCCGGTTCGGGCACCTTAGGCTTGTTGATCCCGCCGTCCATTATTCTTATTGTGTACGGAGTTGCAGCAGAAGTGTCGATTACCCGACTATTTCTAGCAGGTGCATTGCCGGGTCTTATGTTAGTTGGTTTATTTATGGCCTACACCATAGTTTGGTCACTATTAAATAAAGATTCTGATGTTGACCAAGAAAGTGAACAATATACATTTGCCGATAAAATAATTGCACTGAAAAAATTGTTACCAATTATCATTTTAATTGGTGGTGTTTTAGGCTCTATCTATCAAGGTGTGGCCACACCAACCGAAGCGGCGGCATTAGGGGTAACCGGTTCTTTATTGCTATCAGTGCTGACCGGTAGCTTCTCTTTAGCTGGGTTTTCACAAAGTATTCTCGGTGCCGTTAAAAGCTCTTGTATGCTCGGATTAATTTTAGTTGGCGCCCACTTCCTAACATTAGCAATGGGCTTTGTAGGTCTACCTAATGAACTTGCTGCATGGATAGCAAAGCAAGGTTTATCGTCTATCGAGCTAATTATTTACCTTACTTTCTTCTTTATTATTCTAGGTTGTTTTCTCGATGGTATTTCGGTTGTTGTGCTAACAACGTCGATCGTGTTGCCGATGGTTGCTCAATCGGGCATCGATTTAATTTGGTTTGGAATATTTTTAGTACTGACGGTTGAAATGTCACAAATTACACCGCCTGTTGGTTTCAATTTATTTGTTATCCAATCCTTAACCGGTAAAAATATTTTGTATGTGGCTAAAGCTGCACTGCCGTTTTTTATGATGATTGCTGTGGCAATTGTAATCATTACTATTTTTCCAGATGTGGCGCTTTATCTCCCGTCGCTAATGACACAAAATTAATGTGGTGGATGATTAATTAATGATGAAACTTAATTGTGATATGGGTGAGAGTTTTGGGCACTGGAAAATGGGCATGGATGAAGAAATAATGCCCTATGTTGACATGGCCAATATAGCCTGTGGATTTCATGCCTCTGATCCTTTGACAATGTCAAAAACAGTTGCTCTTGCCAAGGCACATAATGTCGTTATTGGGGCTCATCCTGCTTATCCAGATCTTTTAGGTTTTGGCCGTCGCGATATTAAATTATCTGCTACTGAAATTAGTAATATAGTGTTGTATCAAATAGGGGCACTAAAAGCTATTTGTCATAGTCAACAAGTTCAGCTAGCTTATGTAAAACCTCATGGCGCTCTTTATAATGCCATGATGCGCGACAACGATATTTTTTCAGCAATTATTAATGCTATGTCATCCTTAGAAGTTAATCTTCCACTGATGGTTTTAGCAAACAATAATGCCGAGCATATGAAAGCGCAGGCAGCTAAGCTTGGTGTATCGCTTTTGTTAGAAGCATTTTGCGATCGTGCCTATAGTGATGAGGGCAGTCTTGTGCCTCGTAGCGAAAAAAATTCCGTTTTAGTTGGAGATGCCGCAATAGAGAATCGAATTCGAGAATTAGTTATTGATAAAAAAATTACATCTATTTCGGGCAAAAAATTATCAATCAATGCAGATACTATTTGTGTTCATGGTGATCATAGTGACGCGCTAGAATCGGTTAAAAAAGTTAGGTCGTTTATCGACAGCCTATGAAGTTTACTCTCCTCTCTGAAAATACCGGTATTATTCTTTTTGAGCAGAAAATAAATCATGCTGTTTTTCAACAAGTGACCCAATGCAGTAAAGCAATTGAGAATAATTTGTCAGAATTTATTATTGATTTGGTGCCTGCTTATGCATCTATTCATATTGTTTTTAATCTTTTAAAAATTTCTAGTGACTCCTTTGAAGCTAACTTAAACAAGGTAATCGACAACCTAGATATGGAAGAAGTGAACATGGCTTCTGAAAAAACGACTGTTATTCCTGTTTATTACGGTGCAGAAGTTGCGCTTGATGCAGATGATTTAGCGGAATTTTCAAATTTATCTGTTGATGAAGTCATAAAAATACATTCGTCTACTATTTATGATGTCTATGCTATTGGCTTTGCTCCCGGCTTTGCTTATTTAGGTAACGTTGATAAGCGTATAGCCATGCCTCGCAAAAAATCCCCCCGTCAAAAAGTAGCAAAAGGTAGTGTGGGTATTGCCGATCAGCAAACTGCTATTTACCCTGCTGATTCGCCAGGTGGTTGGCAGATTATTGGTCGCACACCAATATCACTAATTGACTATAACGATGAAAAACTAACAAAGTTTAAGACTGGAGATAAGGTTAAATTTGACGCTATCAGTCGAGATGACTTTATTGCTATGGGCGGTATTTTTTAATGTCGCTAGAAATTATAAGCTCTAATTTTTTGGCCTTAGTCCAAGATTTTGGTCGCTTCGGTCTGCAAAAATATGGCATTACTAACGGTGGCCCTGTCGATGAGCATGCTTACCTTTGGGCAAATTATCTGTTAAGAAATAATTACAATGCTGCCCAGATAGAAGTGAGTATGGGTGCATTTTCTGCCCGTTTTACAAAAAAAACAATGATAGCGATTGGTGGTGCAGACTTATCAATAACACTTAATGATAAACCATTAAAGTTATGGGCGTCACATGCTGTGTATCCGCATGATGAGATTAAATTTGTATCGCCTAAGTCTGGCTTAAGAAGTTATCTTGCAATAGCGGGTGGTTTTCAAGTAGCGCCACAGCTTACTAGCTGTGCAACGGTTTTAAGAGAAGGCTTAGGTGGCTTATCTAAAAATGGCGTAAAATTGTTGGCCGGTGATAAAGTTTCATATATTGAATCGAAGGAGGACGTTAGCCGCTCTGTGCCAGCGCAATTCATTCCATCTTATGAAAAAAAAATCAACTTGCGTTTTATTCCCAATATATCTGTTAATGGTTGCGACAGTAATAGTCTCAAACAATTTGGAGGACAATCGTTTAAGGTGACACCAAAAATGGATCGTATGGGTTATAAGCTTTCAGGCGATCCTATTAAAACTTCTAATACAGGCATTATTTCTCAGGGTATATCTTTAGGAACTATTCAGTTGCCCAAAGATGGACAGCCCATTGTTTTAATGAGAGATCGACAGACAATGGGTGGCTATCCCCAATTAGGTTGCGTTGCTTATTTAGATATACCTTTGTTAGCGCAGAGCATGCCGGGGACTGAAATCAATTTTATTTCTACAGATGTTAAAAAATTAGAAGCTGAGCTTACCGAATATAAAAGATTCTTTCACTTAGATTATTAGTATTTAACGGGTAAAATTTATGCTCATAAAAAACTTAAAAGCTGATAAGAAATAGAGCATCATTTTAGAGATAAAGGAGAATAAGTCGATATTGAATATTGACTTATTTTCCTTATTAATTGCTGAGGACTTAAACAGATAAAGACGTAAAATATGAGGTGAAAAGCAGCGAAGATAACGAGCAACTCATTTTACTTTGCTTTTTTATTTCAACTGCAAACGTTTTATTTTTCAACAAAAGCACGTTCAATAACATAGTGAGCTTGTTGGCCATGTCTGAAGTCACTAAAGCCGGCATCATCCAATATTTTGCACGTATCCTTAAGCATGCTGGGGCTACCGCAAATCATAAAGCGGTCATCATCTAAATTTGGTTTAGGCTGACCAATATCCTTAAATAATTTACCTGTTACTATTAAATCAGTAATGCGACCATTGTTGACATATTTTTCGCGAGTCACTGTTGGATAGTAAATTAATTTTTCTTTTACTAAGTCGCCAAAATATTCATTATTAGGAAGTTCTTCAGTAATATATTGGTGGTATGCAAGCTCGGATATTGTGCGCACGCCATGAGTTAAAATAATTTTATCAAAGCGTTCATAAATTTCTGGATCGCGTATGATACTCATAAATGGCGCAAGCCCAGTTCCAGTGCTAATAAGATATAGATGTTTTCCAGGTAATAAATGATCAGCTACTAATGTTCCTGTGGGCTTTGTGCTCAATAGGATTTTATCGCCAATATTAATTTTTTGTAAATGTGAGGTTAGTGGGCCATCGGCAACTTTAATGCTGAAAAATTCCAATTCTTCTTCATGGTTAGCGCTAGCAATACTGTAAGCGCGAGTTAGAGGTTTATTGTCTAACTGCAAACCTAGCATTACAAAATGGCCATTTTCGAATCTAAAACTATTGCCGCGAGTAGTTTTAAAGCTGAATAATGACTCATTCCAATGATGGATGTCAGTGACGGTTTCTTCAATTAATGCTGCCATAATGTAGTTCGCTGTTAAGTCTGTAAATAAAAGCAATTATAAGATGATTATCATTTTGATTAAAATAATTTATTCGAATAACCTTATTACTCATAAAAATATATAAGTGACAATAAGGCGCAAGCATAAAAAGTTTGTAATTTTGGTGCTCCATCTTATATGAATAACCATATATTCGAATATAATGACTATCTAGATTGAGATAATCTTTAAATATAGTTTTAGATTCAAGATAATATCAACTTAACATACCTAGCGACGGATAAAAGATGATTGATTATAAAAAATTTGCAGATTTTTCACCAACAGATTATGCCGATGGCTTAACGCGCGATCAATTTATCGACTATGACATCAAACCTCTATGGTCAGGAATGCAACGTATTTCTGGACCTGCTTATACCGTTGAAGTGCCCGCCGGTGATAATTTGATGATGCATGCAGCAATATATGACGCACCTGCTGGCTCTATTATTGTCGCAAAAACTAATGGCTCGAATTATGCAGTTGCAGGAGGAAACGTCTGTGCAATTGCCCAAAGGCATGGCGTTGCCGGCTTTATTATTGATGGTTTGATACGTGATATCAGTGAAATCCGTGAGATACAATTCCCTGTTTATGCAAAGGGTATTATTCCTAAGCCCAGTGATAAAAAACATGTTTGGCCAATTAACCCACAAATCTTCTGTGGTGGTGTTTTGGTAAATACCGGCGATGTTATAGTGGCTGACGAAGAGGGCATAGCCGTTATCCCCTTGCTTGATGCAGAGAATATATACACTATTGCGAAGCATTGTGCAGAAACTGATTCAGCGACAACACTAGATGAATGGGAAGCAAAGCATCACGCCAAAATAAATCAGCTGTTAAGCAGATAGTCAGTAGTTAATTTATGGCCTATAGTCATATATAGTTAAATATAGAGTTAAGTAATCGTGCAGGCATAAAGCTTGTTAGTTAGTTTTTGTGCCATTAAAAAATGCATCATAATGGTGCTTGACCCAACAGCTTAACTCTTTAGAATACAGCCCTTCTCTTCATGGCCTTAAGTAATATGCCCAACTCGTCTGACATGACTCAAACTCAATCCCTACAAGCTAAGATCAAGTCTGAGGTAGAGTTTTATGAGCCGCTTAGCAATACTTATGATGAAGCATTATTGCCTTCTGGTGCCAAGCGCGAACATTGGTCTTTTGCACTAAATAGTTTAAAAGCCTTAGGTGCAGATAACTTGACTGCACGTGAATCAAAGACTCAACGAATTTTACGTGATGATGGTGTAACTTATAAATCTTACACCGAGCGCGAGCGCACGTGGGATCTTGATACCGTTCCACTGATTATTGATAGCGATAGGTGGACGCAGATAGAAGCAGGTATATTGCAGCGTAGTGAATTATTTAATCGTTTATTTAAAGATATCTATGGTTCTCAAGAATTAATTCGTCAAGGTGTGATTCCCCCAGAGGCTATTTTTTCACATCCTAGTTTTCTGCGTTCTTGCTTTGGCATTAAACAACCATCAGAGCATTCCTTGATATTCCACGGCATCGATATGATAGGAACCTCTGATAATAATGTTTGTGTTATCGGAGATAGGACTCAAGCACCTTCAGGCCCAGGTTATGCGTTAGAAAATCGTACAGTAATGACGCGTGTATTTCCTAGTTTGTTTCGTGAAAGCCAAGTACAACGTTTGGCTATGTTTTTTCAAACATTACGCGTCAAACTTAATAGCTTATCCCCCGATGATCATCTGCCTAATATTGTGGTGCTTACACCAGGTAGTAGCAGTGAATCTTATTTCGAGCATGCCTATTTAGCTAATTATCTAGGATATTCCTTAGTTCAAGGGCGAGATTTAACAGTTCGCAATGGTCAAGTGTGGATGAAATCTCTTTGTGGCTTGTCGCGAGTTGATGTTGTTTTGAGGCGTGTCGATGATTTTTATTGTGATCCTGCGGAATTAAAGAGTGATTCTTATCTAGGAGTGCCCGGTTTACTAGAGGTAATTCGTGGAGGTAAGGTTGTTCTCGCTAATCCATTGGGTAGTGGTATTTTAGAAAGTCCTGTTTTTCTTAAATATTTGTCTGCTATTAGTCAAGCCCTAATGGGAGAGCAACTATTACTCCCAAGCGTAAAAACATGGTGGGCACAAGATCCAAAAGATCGAGACTTTATTTTTGATAATATCTCGCGTCTCGTGATTAAGCCAGTTTATCAAAAGAAAGGCCAAAAAAATATTTTAGGGAGTCAACTTTCAGAAGCTGAATTAACTGACTTACGAGAAAAAATACGTCAAAAACCACTCAAATATGTTGCCCAAGAATGTATTTCTCCATCTTATGCCCCGACTTGGCAAGAACAGAAATTCGCTCCTAGACCCATAGTCTTTACAGGTTTTTCTGTTGCCGGTGATGAGTCTTACAGTGTTATGCCCGGCGGCTTAACGCGGATTGGTAAAAATGTAGATGATCAGCTGGTGCTAAATGGGCAGTCAATCCTAAGTAAAGACACTTGGGTGCTCAGTAAAGAGCCGGTACGCCACATTAGCTTATGGTCAGATAAGGCAAAGCATGATTCTATGGCGAATGATCAAGAGCAAAACTTGTCCAGTCGTATTGTTGAGAGTATGTTTTGGCTTGGACGCTATGCCATTCGAGCAGAGTACGCATTAAGATTATTACGAACAATTTTTTTACAGCTTAATAATGCGAACCAATTAACTGATAAAAGTTATCAAATTATTTTATGCACCGTTACTGAAGTTACAGAGACATTTCCTGGATTTACCTTAAACGACAAAAAAAATAATACGGCAACTACACTCTTCAAAAATCCAGAAGCAGAATTGACATCGGTTATTACTGATATAAAACGCACGGGAAGCGTGGCCTCTAATCTTAAAGAAATGCTCAATTGTGCCGAGGAAGTAAAGAGCCTTTTATCGGCTGATACACAGCGTGTCATCAATGATATTCGCGATGATGTTAATGCGCTTGAGAAAACCATTAAAGCCGATTTTGCATCTGCTCCAGAAGAGGCTCTCGATCCTCTCGTAACTAGCTTGTTGGCACTTTCTGGATTAGTTAACGAGAGTATGATTCGTGGTTATGGTTGGCGTTTCATTGAAATTGGTCGAGATCTTGAACGTGCATATCAAACAACAAAGTTAATAAATTCGTTAATGTCGCCGGTATTAACTGAACATGATGAAGATACTGTATTAGAGACAGTACTTTTAACGCTTGAAACACTAGTGACTTATCGTCGGCGCTATCGAGCCAGAACGGATGTGGTTAATGGTTTAGAATTAACCTTGTTAGATGAAACAAACCCAAGATCACTTAGTAGCTTATTGAAATCATTAAAAGAGCATATTGACGTCTTGCCAAGTCGTCACCAGGGACGTCTTTTAACCATAGAAAAACGCCTTAGTTTAGAGCTGCTTACTAAGATTCAGTTAGCTAGGCCAATTACCTTATGTAAGATGTCGAAAGAAAGTGATCGCCGCGAGAATCTGTTCAAATTGATGAAAAAATCACAGCATTTATTAAATCAACTCGCGGTTGTGTTAAGTGATATTTATTTCGATCATACCGAAATACAACATCAAGTGATGGCTGCCTCATGGGAAGATGAGCTATGAAGTATCGTGTTCGGCACATAACAGAATATAAATATGATAGTAAGGTTAATAGCTGTTACAACCGCGCCCATATTTTACCCAGAGAAACTCTCACGCAAAATGTCGATACTCCGAGAGTTGTTATTCTTCCAACCCCAACATCGGGGAGCAGACGAACAGACTATTTTGGTAATCGTGCTTATCACTTTTCTATTCAAGAGCCCCACACTAGCTTAACGATTGATGTGTCGACTTACATAACCGTTAAGCCTTTGGGCAATATTAATGGCAATCAACTTGGCTACGGAAATACTTGTGCGCAAGTTCTTCAAGCTTTAAATTATACTGTTCCGTCAATCGAGACCATTTATGCCCGTGAGTTTTTGTTGAATTCACCGATGGTGAGAACGAGTCTGCAGCTTCAACGCTTTGCTGAAGATTGTTTTAGTCCACAAAAGCCATTCTTAACAGCCGTTATGGATTTAACGCATAAGATATACAAAGAGTTTGAGTTTGATCCTTCAGTGACCAGCATTTCAACACCTCTTGATGAAGTGTTGGCCCATAAACATGGTGTTTGCCAAGACTTCGCTCATTTGGCAATCGGGTGCTTGCGATCTTTGGGTTATGCGGCACGCTATATTAGTGGTTATCTTGAAACCCTTCCCCCTCCAGGTCAACAACGCTTAGTGGGTGCAGATGCCACCCATGCTTGGTTTTCAGTTTTTTCTCCTGGAGAGGGCTGGTTTGAATTTGACCCAACTAATGACTCTGTGCCGACTTTTCAGCATATTGTCACGGCTTGGGGTAGGGATTACTCAGACGTAAGTCCATTGCGAGGCGTAGTTTTTGGTGGCGGGCGTCATCAAAAACTCATCGTTTCGGTTGATGTGGCAAGGCTTGTAAGAAAAGAGGACGAATAAAATAGATCACAGAATAAGAAGTATCCTAATGCTTAAAAAACACTCAAGCTTTTTAAGATCAGGCCGATACATATTTAAAGACTCATTTATATCGGTTTGGATATGTCATTATCATCATTACCGCCTTCAACGGCTTCGATTAATGCTTTAGCTAAAGGGCCAAATTTACCAGCCCCTAGCTCTGCTGATAATAAATCATCGTCAACACCTGCAGCCTTATTAGAGGCCAAGTCAACGCCTCAGTCGCGTCAAGTAACTCTACTATCAAGTGCGTCTTATACCGTTTCGCTTAATAATAATGTTAGCTCATATACTTACAGTAATACTAACGAGCGCAGCCAACAATTTAACAGTAATGGTGTACTTATCAATGCATCGATTGCTAAATCTGTTGGTGTTGAATCAAGTCAGGCATCAGTTAGCGCCTCAGTAAATGACATAGAAAAAGTAGCGGCTCCGAAGACACTATTAGATGGATCAAAGAATATTCTTAAGTTCATTGAACAGAGGCTTGCAGCAGAGCAAGCATCAGGAGCTTCAAATGAAGAACTTGAAAAATTATTAGGCCAAGGGCTCAGTGGTTTTAAACAGGGTTTTTCTGAGGCTGAAGCTATTTTAGGTAATGCAAGTGAGGTAGTGTCGGCAGCGATCAATCAGCTTTATAGCGAAGTAATCGATGGCTTTGAAGCACTAACAAAACAATATCTTACTAATGATAGCGCGCAAATCGATGCAGAGAGTAGTTCAGATCAAAGTTTAGATGTGCCCGCAGTTATTAGCTCAGAGCAAATAGATCGTCAAGACAACAGCAATGATTCACTTAATCAAGTGACGCCAACAGTAGTCAATAAAAACGCTAGCGATATATTTGGCGCTAATCGCTTGAGTTCTTTAAGCGATATTATTGATAGTATTAATGATATTGATGCTATTAAAGTCGCGCAAGAAGATAACAAAGGCTTTTTAAATTTAGATGATAAAGTGACGGCCAGCATTGATTATCGTAAACAAAATATATTTAATTTTGAAATGCTTACTGCTGATGGCGATAAGGTCTCTATACAAGCTAGTAGCGCCGGCGCATATAGCAATAATTTTGCTTATGATCAACGCTCAGATCAAGTAAATCCACTGCAAATGGAGCGCACTAGCCTCAATGCTGCATTTGAGTTTAATGTTGACGGCGAGCTAGATGATGAAGAGGTTATAGCCATTCAAAATCTTCTTGATGACGTTTTAAAATTGTCAGATGAGTTTTATAATGGTGATGTGAGTAAAGCCTTTGAAAAAGCGCTCGCATTAGATTTTAATCAACAGGAAATAACTGGGTTTGCTGTTGATCTCCGTCAGACTGAACAATTTAGCGTGGCGGCAGCCTACAAAAACACGCCTGCAAGCCTATCACCTTCATCATTCCAAGAAACAAGCTCCGAATTAAGCCCTTTCAATGCAGAGTTGGGCGAAACATTTTCAATCATCGGAGATTTTGTAAGCCGTGTTTATGAGTCATTGAATAAAAACTCGAACAATAATATTAATATATTCGATGCTCAAGAGTTATTTTTGAAAATGGCTGAACAACTCGATGAACAAAATGATCAAGTGAACAAAGAGGGTCAAGGTGTTTTCTTCAGTGATAGTATTCATTCGTTATTAAACTAAGGAACCTCTGATTAATGTTTCTGGTTTTATTGTTGATGGTTATTTATTATAGTAGCTATTTTCAAATTGAGCCGATAAGCCGATGCAAAGAATCACGTTATACTCGACACTGGCGTGTCATTTATGCGATATGGCAGAAGAAATAATATTATCACGCATTGAAGAAAGTGATTTTTTTCTAGAAAAATTAGATATAGCTGACGATCCCGAATTACTCAAAAAATATGGGGTGTCTATTCCTGTGTTGTATTCAAGCAAAATAAATAAAGAATTATTTTGGCCTTTTGATAGCGACAGTGTCGAGAGTTTTTTAACTGAAATTATCACATAATTTTTAATTGTGTCGATGATATATGTGAATAATTTATTATAATTATGGATGATTATGTTTTTCTGCCCACTGCACACTGTCAAGATAAGCTTGTGTGATGTCATCTGGTTTGATATTTTCATCGTCAATAAAAGATATTTTCTGGGCGCAATCCCAATGTCCATTTTGATAGTTAATAACGGTAGTTAAGACCTTCCCCATATCGCCCTCATGCTTTAATAGTGCAATTTCCATATGTTTAGGTAAGGATATGTTTTTTAGTAATTCATCCATTTCCAAATTAACAAAAGCATCCATTAATGACATCAAGCCAAGTGTAAAATAGTCATCGGCGGATTCGCGTAACGTGATTTTTTGACCCAACAACTCACACATCCTTGCCCTTATCATTGTATACACAACAAGTACTTGTGGTTTTTTTTCAAGCGTTGTTAATGCTAATAAGGCAATCCATTTCTGTAATCGATTAATACCAAGCATGGTGATTGCATGCTTTATAGAAACTATCTCTGTGGATAGATAAAATAAGCCAGAATTGATTGTACGTAGCAGGTTATAAGTTAACGTTGGATCGCGAATAATAACATTAGTGACATCATCAATATCTATGTCGATAGCACTTAATTTAGAAACTAGCTGCAACACACTCAATTCGTTGTTAGATATACGCCTACCTTTTATAATTTTTGGTTTGGCAAAATAATATCCTTGAAATAAATCAAAGCCCAACTCACAGCAGCGTTCAAACATTTCATATGTTTCTACTTTTTCTGCCAATAAAGTAATACCTTTTTTTTGAAGCTTAGGAATATAATTAACCCAGGTTTCAGGAGTTGTCGCAAGCACATCAATTTTTATGATATCGGCATAGTTCACAAGAGAAATACTTTCTTTGTTTAAACAAAAGTCATCGAGCGCGATTTTATAGCCTTGTTGACGCAGGCGTGATAGTGATTTGAGTAATTTAGGCGTAATTTCTTGGTCTTCAAGTAGCTCTATCACGAGCTGCTTATGAGGAATAACCGGCATATGCTTTAAAATATTGCTAGTAAAATTAATAAACACTAGCTTGTCACCAACAACGTCGTGAATCGAAAGGCTATTAAAAGTTGCCAATAAAACGTCAATGCTGGCTCCATCAGGGTTATCAAGGAGTGGATCACCATCTGTAGTCATCTGCATACGATACAACAGCTCAAAGCCTTTGACCTTAAGTTGCCTGTTACAAATTGCTTGTCTGGCAATCAGATTAGTAAGCTCTTGCATGTAAAAACCAACTCCCATGAAACTATTTTAAGATTATAGTCCAAATTTCGTGATTTTTTTTTTGTTTTGTCTACACTCAATATATATCTAATAACTTAGTTGTGCATATTATGTCTGATTTACTTGCAAGTGTTGATTCGCGTACCAAATTGGTCGGTGAAAACCGTTTAGAGCTATTGATGTTTCACTTGAAGGGGCAGCAAACGTTCGCAATCAATGTTTTTAAAATACAAGAGGTAGTGCCCGTACCAAGGCTAACAGAGGTGCCCAATAGTCACCCTGCGGTCAGAGGTATTGCACATCTTCGTGGTAGAGCGGTCTCTATTATTGACCTCAATATTGCTATTGGACGCTCGCCATTGCCTTGTGACGAAACCTGTAACTTAATTGTGACCGAATATAATCGCTCTATTCAGGGCTTTATTATTGGGTCAGTAGATAGAATTATAAATCTTAATTGGGACTCAATTTTACCGCCACCAAAGGCCACGGGTAAGGCACACTTTTTAACGGCCTTTACACGTGTCAATGACAAGATTGTTGAGATACTTGATGTTGAACGAGTTTTGGCTGACATTATTCCTCCCAAAACTATCGTTTCTGAAGGTGTTCGCGATGCAACACTTAAAGAGTTAATCGGTGATGATCAAATTAATATTTTAGCTGTTGATGACTCCGTAACAGCTAGACATCAAATTTTAGATGCATTAACAAGTTTAGATTTGAATATTCATGTAACTAATGCAGGTGACGGATTAAAAGCCCTAAACATGCTCAAAAAAATGGCATCAGAAGGTACAGATGTTCCTAATCACTTTGCGATGGTTATTACCGACGCTGAAATGCCCGAAATGGACGGATATCGTCTAACCAGTGAGATTCGCTCTGATGACCGCCTAAAAAATCTGTTTGTAGCCATGCACACATCCTTGAGTGGTAGCTTTAACGAAACAATGACTAAGAAGGTTGGCTGCGATGGGTTTCTATCGAAATTTAGACCTGATGAATTAGCTATTTTAGTACAGGATAGAATTCGAGATATATATACAAAATAATTTATAAATACTTTACTGTTTAGCGTTTAAAGGACTTTATTATAAAGGCCTTTTTCTTTCTAACTCGGTTAATAAAGGCACATTATTACCTGTTTGATGACCGTAGACTACAGCATAAGATAGAACATTTTGAACATATTTTCTGGTCTCACCATAGGGAATAACTTCTATCCAAATATCATGAGGTAAATTTTCTTCGGTTTCTTTTAGCCAACTATTTACTCTTGAAGGGCCCGCATTATATGCAGCAATCGCTGTTATTCTGTTATTCTCGAATCTCTCGAGTAAGCTGCTGATGTATCTTGATCCCAAAATAATATTTTTTTCGGGCGTCAACAAATCTTCTTTTTTATATTTTATACCTGCTTTTTTAGCGGTCTCTTTTGCAGTTCTCGGCAATATTTGCATCAAGCCCATCGCGCCTGCGCTAGACTGAGCATCTTTCTCCCAAGCGCTCTCTTGGCGAGCGATGGCGAAAATTAAGGTGGAAGGTAAGCTTGTCATCGCTGCCTGCTCGTCAATAATATGTTGGTGAGCAAGAGGGAAGCGTATTGCTAGATCATCCCAGCTTGTCGCAGCAGCCATTGCTTCAATTGATTTTCTGTGCCATCCCCATTGGTTTGTGAGCTGTGCAAGTGTTAAAAATTGTTCTTTAGAAAAATTCTTTGTAGTGTATAACCATTCATTTCGAGCTGTGTGAATTTTATTGATAGCGTAAAGCTCTCTAATACGTTGAACGGCACTATTTTGTTGCAATGATAAAAGTGTTTCATTATCAATTATTGAAGGAGAGTCTTGTAAGTTGTAGGGTTTATTTAAGAAATCAGCAGATAGAAAACCATAATATCCACGGGTGAGGGCCAATTTCTGATAAATAGGTAAGTATAAATTATTTGATGCATCAGCTTGTTGATAATATCTTGCCGCCCAATATTGCCAACGATCTGAAAGACGTTCTTCAGCGGATAATAAATTCAACCAACTATAAAAAGGTTGCCATTGACGATTTTTTAAGTGCAAACGCAATACTATTTCAATAATAGTCGTTTGATCCTCTTGTGAAAGATAGCTTAATAAATTTTGTGCTTCTAAGGGTTTATTATCAAAAGCTTTGCGTTTTGCCAATATAAAGTTAAATTGTTGTATTTCTTCAGGAGTGAAGCTGAATATATCTTGATGTTTTTTCCAAAGTTTGTGTGCAGTTTCAGAGTCTTTATTGACATATTTTAGTAGACCACTATGAACAATTTTTTTTGTAAATGGATGTGAATTATTAAAATTTTCAATGTTCTTTAAATTTTCAGGATGGCTTATGGTGTGCTCATATTTTGTAGCTAATAATTGTGACTCAGGAGACATGATTCTTTTTAAATAGCGAATTAAACGCATGTTTTTTTTGGTGCGACTAGTCTTTTGATATCGGCTCCATATTAACTCTTCGGTTAAATAGCCTTCGTCCTTCCAAGCGTTAAATAATGGGTTACAGCTTGAGGGTTGTGATTCTCCAACATTCCAAAGTAAGCTCGCTTTTTGCAAAGCTTGCGGAACACCCGTTTGAACAAGAGACCAAATATACAAACACTGTTCTGAGGTGGATGTGATATTCTCATCATAGTAACTTCTATATTCATGCCATCTTTTCTCTCGAGCTAGCTGTGCCAGCCATTTTTTTAGAAGGCTTTCGCCCAAATAGCTATGCCTATTTTGATCGAGATATTGATCGATCTTTAGGTAGGGCTTATTGGGTAAATCGTCAAGTATTTCTTGATATTCAAGATAAGGCAAAAGTGGATAGTTAGATAATTTTCGCTTTAATTTAAAGTAATTTTGATAATCTTTATTGTCGAGGAGCTCTCCTGCATCGAGATAATATTGTCTCTGTATATTAAGAAATGTTGTTTCGGTGACTCCCTCAGCAGGAAGTTCAGTAACTGACAGTGGTCGTTGTGCTTCTTGTATATTGATTTTAGGTTCAGTTTGAGATGTTATGTCATAAGCCACAGTTTGAGCCGCAGATATCTCATCAGATTCTATTTGAGTAGATTGAGAAACGCTTAAAGATGGAAAAAGCACAAAGCTAAGAAAAGTAATAATCAATATTTTAATCATAGATATCAATGTTTTAAGCATAGTTGTTGGTATTATTGATGCTATAAAAGTCAATATTTCTTTATTCATTTTATCATTTAAAATCATTAAATATTTTCTTTATAGACGTTGGTACAGAAGCTTATTCTTTGAGCCCTTTATAAAGCAACATAAAAAGTAAGTTTGCCAAAAAGTAAATTGTATTTCATTTAAGATTAACATTTAGAATAGTCTTTATTATACAATTTCGCCTGTAAAATATAAAAATAGAGACGAAATTTTTATTTTGTCTACATAGCTATGATGATTGATCCATAGTATTGTTTGAATATTACCGCTAGAGATCTTTGGCGAATAACTTTTTACTTAGTCGCGAATTAACCTTTATATTTATCTCATTAAAATGCATCAAAAAATATTAATCTAAATCCGTCTGCTTTAGGTGAATTTGCTGTTAACACTATTTGTGCTGCGATAAGACGATTTCTTGTTGGTAGCAAGTTTTTTATAAAAAGGATCAAAAATGAATTTTTGGCCAATTATCTTTATTTTATTAGCAGTCGTAATGGCCGTTGGGCCAATAATGATGATGCAGCCAACAAGTAAAGACAGGCGTCTGGCAAATTTAAGACAGGAAGCCGCTCAGTCTGGTTTGCATGTTCGAATGACGGATTACGAAAAAAATGGCGTTATTAGACCCGTAGCAGTTTATTCATATCAAGTGAAACTGCCAAAAAAAACACCTACCTGGTCTTTATTGCGTCGATCTTATGAGCATGGAATACATTTTCACGCCACTTGGGAATGGCTATCAGCTAATAATAAAATTAATTCCCAAAAAGCAGATCAGCTACACAGTTTTTTAGATGTCTTGCCTGATGATATTGTCGGCTTAGAAGTTAATGAATCGATGGTAGGTATTTGGTGGCAAGAGAGGCCATCTGGAATGACAATAAAAACACTTAAAGAGTTATTACAGAAGCTAGTTACTATTGCCTCATAGCTTTGCGGGCTTTAGTTTGATTAACCTTCCCTTTATCTTGATGATTGATATTTGGCGCCTTATCACTAGCCTTTGAGTCATTATTAACATCGACTATTGGCTCATCCGTTGGGTTGAATTCATCCTCTGGCATTAAGCGCTTATCTAAATATCTTCGTCGCCCAAATAAAACATCGGCAAGTTGAGTAATCATCTCTTGGCGACGCTTATCTGTGTGTCCTGAATTCAATAATTCATTTTGAGCTTTTTTATAAAATGCATTGGCTTTTAAGAAGTCATTACGAGTAAATGCCTTATGCCCTTCGGCAATATTGGTGATGACAAAAATTTGTAAATGAAGCCACTCTAAGTGTTGAGTAAACTCTTGTATTTCTGTGGCTGAAAATTTACCTTCGCTATGTTGCCGCCTTAAAATATTTGACGCTTCTTTTAAATATGCTCTACAGCGAGCAATTTGTGCATCGCTACTACATATACGGTCAATATGCTGAGGATGAGAAGCATCACTTAAAATGTCAGAGCGTATTTTTGCATTTGTATGACCACCTTTTATGTAGGGTGTATTAGGCGAGAGCTCAATCATTCTCTCATACAGCTCGATAACATCGTCATTAATAAATGTCGTTATCATCTTATTTTCGCATAATCGATCAAGTACTCTTATAATATCCTCTAATTGTTCGACTTTACTTTTAAGTTTTTGTAGTTTTAAACGAATTTTTCTATTTTGTTCAAATCTGTAATTGCTATAAGCAACAACGCACATCGCTATAGAAGCGATAAAGATTAAAAGCAATAGGCTAGCAAAAGCAGTCATAGGTAATTTCTATTTAAATAATGAAAAACTGTCCTTTGTAATGTTATCGACTATATTGATAACTTCTTAAGTCTTATTTTTAAGAGGCTAAAAAATCATATAAAGAAGCAATAAATGTTTGCTTCTTTATATTTTTACTTCAAGGATATGTTTGTTTTTCATGCAAATAGCAGTTTATAAGTTGCAAATATAATCATTTTTCTATGGTGAAAATTCAGAAACTCCTTGACCGCAGCCAACGGACGTTTTATATATGCCCTCCGTAATTAATATTACCGTGCATCTATATACGCTGTTTGATGAAATTTTAATCAAAATATGCCCGTCAAAAAATAGTTAGATACACCCAAAAATTAACTGAAAGCATCCAGAGAACTATGTATGTCCAAAACGCTTGTCATTGTAGAGTCACCTGCAAAAGCTAAAACCATTAATAAATATTTAGGTAGTGACTATATCGTTAAATCAAGTATTGGGCATATTCGTGACCTACCTACAAGTGGGTCTTTAAAAAAGCCAGTAGATTCTGCAGAGCGTGCTCGACAAGCTGCAATTACCCGAAAACTATCACCAGAAGATAAGATTGTTCACAAAGCTAAAAAATCTCGCGAGCAATTGATTAAAAGAATGGGCATAGATCCCGAGAATAATTGGGCAGCGCAATATGAGATTCTTCCTGGTAAAGAGAAAGTAGTTGAAGAACTTAAAAAGCTAGCTGAAACAGCAGATACCATTTATCTTGCGACTGATTTGGATAGAGAAGGAGAAGCTATTGCTTGGCATCTGCAGCAGGCTATAGGAGGCGATGAAAAACGCTATCGTCGAGTTGTATTTAATGAAATAACTAAAACAGCAATCCAAAAAGCCTTCCAATCTCCGGGAGTATTAGATCAGAGCCGAGTTGATGCTCAACAAGCAAGACGTTTTTTAGATCGTATCGTTGGGTATATGGTATCGCCGCTGCTTTGGAAAAAAGTGGCCAGAGGCTTATCGGCGGGTAGGGTTCAGTCTGTAGCAGTGCGTTTGGTTGTAGAGCGAGAGCGTGAAATTAGAGCCTTCATTCCCGAAGAGTACTGGGATGTTAACGCATATCTAAATACAAAGAAAAAAGACGCTATTAAATGCGAAGTCAAAAAGTATAAAAATGATGCTTTTAAGCCCGTTAATAGTGACGAGGCTATGTCTGCAGTGGCAATGCTCGAAAAAGCGACTTACACGGTCTCTAAACGCGATGACAAGCCTACCTCATCAAAACCAAATGCACCCTTTATTACATCTACATTACAACAAGCTGCAAGTACGCGTTTGGGTTTTGGTGTTAAAAAGACGATGATGATGGCTCAGCGACTTTACGAAGCTGGCTACATTACCTATATGCGTACAGATTCAACAAATTTAAGCCAAGAAGCGGTTAGCAGTTGTAGAGATTATATCCTTGATAGTTACGGTAAAAAATACTTGCCACCAAATCCCATCAGTTACAGCAGCAAAGAAGGTGCTCAAGAAGCTCACGAAGCCATAAGACCTTCTAACGTTGGAATAACACCTACTCAACTCAATGCGATGGAGCGTGATGCAGAGCGTCTTTATACGTTGATCTGGCAGCAGTTTGTCGCTTGCCAGATGAGTGCCGCAGAATTTACGAGTACTTCGATTGTTGTGACTGCTGAGGATTTTGAACTAAGAACACGCGGCCGTGTGATACGTTTTGATGGTTTTATGAGGGTACAGCCACCCTCCGGCAAAAAAGAAGAAGATGTGTTATTGCCAGATCTAAAGGTTGGCGATATCCTAGATCTTGCTAAGCTCGACCCAAAGCAACATTTTACAAAACCTACTGCTCGTTTTACCGAGGCTAGTCTAGTAAAAGAGCTAGAAAAGCTTGGAATTGGTCGACCGTCAACCTACGCATCCATTATATCGACGATCCAAGATCGAGGTTACGTTCACGTAGAAAGCCGTCGTTTTTATGCTGAGAAAATTGGCGACATTGTCACTGATCGACTCGTAGAAAATTTTTCTGATTTAATGGATTATAGTTTTACGGCTAAAATGGAAGGTTACTTAGATGATGTAGCTGACGATAAATTAAAACGTAACGAACTGTTAAACCAATTCTACGAAGATTTTTCAAAAAAATTATCGGTAGCTCATGATCTAGATGATGGTATGCGCGGTAATTCCCCGACAGAAACAGATATCAAATGCCCCACTTGTGGTCGTCATATGCAGATACGTACCGGCACGACGGGTGTATTTTTAGGTTGCTCTGGTTATGCTCTGCCGCCTAAAGAGCGTTGTAAAATCACCATGAATCTTGTTTCAGATCAAGATGTGGTAAGTACTGATTACGATGAAGAAGCAGAGGTAAAGAAATTACTTAATAAAAAGCGTTGTCAAATTTGTAATACAGCAATGGATGGTTATTTAGTTGATGACAAAACTAAGTTACATATTTGTGGTAACAACCCCGATTGTGAAGGCTATGAGATTGAGCAAGGCAGTTATAAAATAAAAGGCTACGATGGCCCAGTTATTGAGTGTGATAAATGCTCAAAAGACATGCAATTAAAAACAGGACGTTTTGGTAAGTATTTTGGTTGTACAAATGACGAGTGTAAAAATACACGTAAGTTATTGAGAAATGGTGAGGCTGCTCCTCCTAAGATGGATCCTGTCCCTATGCCTGAGTTACAGTGTCAAAAAGTTGATGACACATATATATTGCGTGACGGTGCGAGCGGTTTATTTTTAGCGGCGAGCCAATTTCCAAAAAATCGTGAAACGAGAGCACCATTACTTGCAGAAATATTACCGCATAAAGATGAAATCGATGACAAATATAATTTTTTGTTTAGTGCCCCTGTAGCTGATGATGATGGTATTCCTACACTCATTCGATATAGCCGAAAAACTAAAGAACAATATGTTCAGTCCGAAGAAGATGGTAAAGCAACGGGTTGGAAGGCATTTTATGATAACGGTAAATGGACGGTTTCTGCTAAACCTTTAAAAAAACCGGCTGTTAAAAAATCTGCACCTAAGAAAACAAAAAAAGCCACCGCAAAAAAAGCAACTACGAAAAAGTCTAAAGCAACATAACAAGTTGTCTGTCAACGCTAGTGTGACTATTTTGTTGTGAGTACGTCAAAGGTATTGTATTAATGGAGAAAGACTACTCATATTCTGCGCAAGTGAATAGACGCTTAGCGTCTACTTATTTTTTAATTTCGAGCTGTGAGCAACCCCAAAATAAATCACTTTCGCGTTCTGAAAAACAAGCCTACGTCGATTCAATTTTATTGCAGTTATATTGTGCATGTGTCTCCTATTGCAATGAATTATTAAGTCATCACAGCAAGCCTGTCTTGGCATCAGATAGTTTTAATTTAATCGATATGCTTGAAAATAAAAAACATGAGAGTGTTTTTGAATTACATGAATTGCGCCTACTGTATAACCAAAAAGAGTGCGGTTTATTTCAGCTATGTAAACTATTTAAAAATATGATGTCTATTGGGACAAAAGAAGAACAGGAAGAAAAGCGTAAGCAACGTGAGTCTCAAGCTTATAATGCAGACACGTCATCACCGGCAGCAGAAAATAATAATATAATTAATATGGTTGTTATAGAAACTTTCAGTGACGACTCGACAGGATTAGATTTATCGGATCTAAAGGCTATTAAACATTTACTTCGTACCCTTCAAGAGCTTATTGATAGGCAGAGAGAATATTTATTAGAATATTAAACCAAGTTAATTAACTGGCATGTTTAATATTTTCAATGACTAAAATTTAAATAGTCGTATTGATTGACCTAGCTAAAATACCAACACATAGACCCTGCTGTGCAGCAGCTTCAAATTGTTCAATATCATCTTTAGTGATATTAGTAATATCTGCAATAACTGTGTGACTATTACCTTTGCAAAGAGCTTCCCATATTATCCAACGAATATCATCTTTAGCGCGAGTATGGATAATACGAATATTAATATTGTTGCTGCCAAAGGCATCAAGTTGCTGTTTATTGGGCTTGCGATCAGTAATCCACGTCACCCATCGAGTTGCGTTATTTTGTGTTGAATCTGTTTCCCGATGCTTGCTCAATGATGCAACTAAAGGGAATAAAATATGATTACTATTCTGACCATTAGGGATAAAAACTTCGGTCATTCGGCTTTTAATAAAAGCTTGATCGCTATTCGCTGAGTTAATCTTTGATTGCGTGTTTTTTCTTAAAGTATTCATCTTCGCCTCTTTTGAAGACATCCATGTTCTTTATTCTTTCTAACTCTAAAATAGAGTTCTTAAAATTTAATTTTATAGCTGCGTCTAAAAAATCTAGGGCCTAAAAAATATAGGGCCTAAAAAATATAGGTCAATGCTGTCTTAGTACGCCAACACTCAAGCCTTCAATGGTAAAGTCTTCATGCTCAAGATCTACTAATATGGGAGCGTAGGCTTTATTTTCGGCAATTAACTTAACGATATGACTATTTTTATCTTGCTGAAATCTTTTTACTGTCACTTCCTCACCAATGCGCACAACAACTATTTGTCCGTTATGTGCTTGGCTAGTGCTATGAACAGCTAGTAAATCACCGTCAAAAATTCCCACATCTATCATGCTTTCACCATGTACCGTCAAAAAATAATCTGCAGCAGGTGAAAAGAAATTTGGTTTTAGATCACAATAATCTTCAATATGTTCTTGTGCAAGAATAGGGCTTCCCGCAGCAACACGCCCCACAATAGGGATTCCATGGTGCTCAACTGAAGGTATACGTATTCCCCTAGAGGCGCCAGCAACTATCTCAATGAAACCCTTACGAGCAAGTGCGCGAAGGTGTTCTTCAGCAGCATTAGCAGATTTAAAGCCTAATTCTTTTGCAATATCGGCGCGTGTAGGTGGATAACCGGTCTCGCTAATATGATCTTTGATCAAATTCAGAACTTGTTCTTGTCGCGATGTTAATTTAATCATCGATTTAATCCTTGCTTAGAGTAAGTTGATTGATAGATAACTCTGGCGTTATTCATACTAATTCTGTTTATAGCATGGTGAATATTTTCTGTTATTTCAGTGTCTATATATACAGTACATGAGTATTTATACAGTAGTTGTAAATAGGATGCAAATTTAATTGTACGGATTATCTCAAGTGGATCTCTTATTTAGGTTTCAAGATGTATATATATCGAATACATTGTCGTAAAATAATGCATTAGGAAATAGTTTTTTATATTAAATTGATTTACAAAGGATATTCATGCAAGGAACGAAAATGCCTTTAGGCCCTGTCATGATTGATCTTGTTGGCAAAGCTCTTCAGGATGATGAAAAGCTATTGCTTTCGCATCCGCTAGTGGGTGGCGTCATTTATTTTGCAAGAAATTACGAATCCCCCTTGCAAATCAAAACATTAAGCAACTCTATTCGAGACATTCGTCCTGGATTACTTATCGCTGTTGATCAAGAAGGTGGCCGTGTTCAGCGCTTTATTGAAGGTTTTACCCGTCTGCCAGCCATGCAAAAATTTTTACCTCTATACCGCAAAAATGCTGATGCTTGTTTGAGTATGGTAAAAAATAGTGGATGGCTGATGGCAACTGAGCTATTAGCTGTGGGTGTAGATTTTAGTTTTGCGCCTGTATTAGATACTGATGACCATAGATGTGATGTTATTGCTAATCGTTCATTTTCACCAAAACCCGAAGAAGTCAGTGCTTTAGCTGCGGCTTGGATTGCTGGAATGCACGAGGCCGGCATGGCAACAACAGGTAAACATTTTCCTGGGCATGGTAGTGTTTTATCTGATAGTCATTTAACACAACCCGTAGACCTAAGAGAATTTGTCGATATTGCTAATCATGATTTAATCCCTTTTGTTGAATTACTGGAATCTCTCGATGCGATAATGCCTGCGCATATATTATTTCCTAATATTGATGCTGAGCATACAGTTGGTTTTTCATCTTATTGGTTGAGATCAATTTTACGCAAAGATTTGGGTTTTAAAGGTGTTATCTTCAGTGATGATTTATCGATGCAAGGTGCGGCATCAGTTGGTGGATTTTTGGAGCGAGCCAAGCACGCCCTAGAAGCAGGCTGTGATATGGTATTAGTTTGCAATAACCGTGATGGTGTTAATGAGGTTCTCAATAATCTTGATTTCAATATTACTAACCCTGATCACCTAATAAGTCTTCGTCGGTTGTCTGCCATGAGTGCTAAACATGGTGCTCAAAAAAGCGGCCTAAAAAGTAGATATTTATCACTCGATGAACTTCATCAACTAACGCGCTGGCAGTTGTCACAACAATTTATCACAGCGCTAACATAGATTATGCCCAGCGGTGTTAGCTTCCCCTAAAAATACATAATAATCTATTAATATGCGCTCAATTTTGAGGATGAAAAAATTATTAATACAATAGAACAATGGCTCGATTATGAACACGCGTGGGTTCTCTATGTGTTTTTAATTGTGCTGCTTACTTTATCAATTGCTTTTGTTACACGTATTTTTTTAAAAAAATTATCCGTTAAAGCAAAAACAACAAAAAATCCATGGGATGATGCCGTAATTTCTGCCCTCTATTTGCCGGTTCGTATACTCATATGGCTAATTGGCATTTCTTTCTCTGCAGATCTAGTTGCTTATTATGCTAATGCTTCTATTAGTGATTTAACCAGCCAAGTCAGATCAGTGGGCGTCATTATTATTTGTGCATGGTTTTTAATTAAATTAATTAAATCAATTGAGGTTATTTTTACAGATACAGGTTCAGATGACTCGCCAGAGATTATTGATGCGACAACCGTAAGCGCTATTGGTAAACTATTGCGTGCTGCAATTATTATCACAACGGTTCTAATTGTAATGCAGAGTCTTGGTTATAGTATCTCGGGAGTATTAGCATTTGGTGGAATAGGCGGTCTAGCTATTGGTTTTGCGGCTAAAGATTTGCTGGCTAATTTTTTTGGTGGTTTAACTATTTATTTAGATAGACCCTTTAAAGTAGGCGAGTGGGTGCGCTCACCTGATAAAGAAATTGAAGGCACAGTAGAAGACATAGGTTGGCGCCTAACGCGCATCAGAACCTTTGATAAGCGCCCGCTGTTTGTACCTAATGCTGTGTTTACACAAATCTCCTTAGAGAACCCTTCGCGAATGCTTAACCGTCGAATAAAAGAAACAATAGGGATACGCTATGGTGATGCAAATAAAATGCAAGGTATAGTTAATGATACGAAAGAGATGCTACTTAAAAATGATGATATCGATGCAACGCAGACATTAATGGTTAATTTTAATCAGTTTGCCCCATCTTCCTTAGATTTTTTCATTTACACCTTTACAAAAACGACTAACTGGGAAGATTTTCATCGAATAAAACAAGATGTTTTGTTGGCAACGATCAATATCATTGAGGCGCATGGTGCAGAGTGTGCATTTCCCACATCTACTTTACATGTCGAAAATATTTCTAATATTGAAGCTTTAAAAATTGATAGTGGAAATAAATAGCTATTCAATAGATTAAAAAATTATTCACTCTGATAAAAGTGTATTTAGTAAAATTATTTAATGGTTATATCATTAAATAATTGTTATATTTTTTAAAATTTCAAATAATAGGGATTTAGGATGAGTTTAACAGCTATTATTGGTGGTTCTGGCTTTGATACATTTGAAGAGTTAGCCGTTAGCGACGCTATTTTTCAGGATACTCCCTACGGTCAGCATTCAGGTCCAATACTTCAGGGGCATGTTAATAATAATCCGTGTATTTTTTTGCCGCGACATGGTGTTGGCCATCACTATCCGCCACATACCGTTAATTATAGAGCGAATATTTGGATGCTTAAGCAATTAGGTGTCTCGCAAATTATTGCCTTTAATGTTGTCGGTGGTATTAACAGTACAATGTCGCCGGATACAATCGTTATACCTGAACAGATTATTGATTATACCTCTAATCGAGAACATACTTTTTTTGATGGTGATGCAGATAAACTTTTAGAGCAAGGTCTACCGCCCATTGATCATATCGATTTTACTTATCCCTATGCTCTCGAATTAAGAAAAAAACTAATTAGATTTTTTTATGAGCATAATATTGATTTCGTTGGGCATGGTGTTTATGGCTGTACGCAGGGGCCGAGGCTAGAATCTGCTGCTGAAGTCGAGCGCTATAAGCGTGATGGCTGTGATATGGTTGGTATGACTGGTATGCCAGAAACAGCCTTAGCAAAAGAGCTTGGAATAGACTACGTATCCGTTGCTATTGTTGTAAATTGGGCTGCAGGCGTATCTAATGAAATGCTCTCGATGATAGAGATAATGAATACCGTTAAAAAGAATATGAAAAGTATAAAAACTCAGTTGCCCAATTTACTAAAGTTTTTATAATCTATTTGAATAGATTATAAAAGCTTTGATAATACATATGGTGAAATGTTTAAAGGCTTTTATCAGTCATCTAAGGGCGTCATAAAAATCATCATGCCCATTGCTGGATGATCAACGTAGTGAAGCTCATTGCTGCGCATTCTTGTTCTATTTTGCAATGTAATTATGGGATATGGGCTAGTGTAATTTGTACTAAAATCCAGTTCTGTTAATGCTAAGGTGTTCGCATTGGTCCTAGTTTGGTTCGTTGATTTGCCAGCGTTTGCCCGACTTGGTATTGCCGGTAGCTGTGGCCAATTTACATTTGGATCCACGTTGTTTGAGCTCGAGTCTGTAAGCCATAAATTACTTGTGACATGTAAAAACCGTGCAATATGAATTTTTATGTAGCCCTCTAATTCTTTATGGTTGCCAATGTCGTCTCCTCCGCTAATGATGATCGCGGGTGACTCTGACTCATTGGCCATTTTTTGTGACCATGCTACATGTTTTAGTATCTTAAAGTTTTCGTTTCTAGTTAATGCATTCTGGTAACGCTTTAATACGTACGACTCATTATTTAAGGCGCTAAGATGGCTTTTTGGTTGCGCTTTTGGCGATCTTAGATATTCATAAAAATGCGGATAATTTAATACAAGATCATTTCTCCACAGCTCTTGAGTTTGCATGTTTTGATCAAGTCGCTTAAAAATAAGTATTTCAACGTTATACCATCGACCTTCATTTTGTGCATAAGAGAGTGAAGACAATAGGCTTAAAATTAAGCCAAGGATAAGTATAAAAGGTTGCCCTGCAAACGATGTTAATTTAATAGATGTTTTAAATAGTTTCATTAGCTCTCTGCTTCATCATTTACGGTTATTTTATTCAATATACTGGCAACAGTTTCTATTCGCTCTTGCGCGCTATGCATATTCTGGGTGAATAATAGCTGGTTTGCTCCTCGAAGTTGATAGTGTTGAGGTTCAATTTGCACCATTTTGATAATGCTTAATGGATTAACGTTGGGTGAAGCATTGAAATCAATTTTACCCTTATGAGCATTAGCGTCAACTTTAGTAATTCCGAGTGCTTCAGCCTGCAATTTTATCTGAGTGACTTCAATTAAATGTTTGACCTCAATGGGTAATAAGCCAAAGCGGTCGATCATCTCTACTTGTAACTCCCTAAAATCTTTTGCATCGGTAACAGAAGCCAGACGCTTATAGAGATTAAGCCTTGTATGCACATCGGGAATGTATTTATCGGGTATCAATGCAGGAATATGCAAATTCACATCAACGTTACCTACATTAAGTGTAACCTCGGCTAGAGGCTTTCCAGACTTAAGTGCCTTAACCGTTTGCTCTAACATCTCCATGTATAGCGTAAAACCAATAGTATGCATCTGACCACTTTGATCATCACCGAGCAGCTCTCCCGCACCTCTAATTTCTAGGTCATGTGTCGCAAGAGTAAAACCGGCACCTAGATCGTGTGCGGCACTGATTGCTTCTAAGCGTTTTTCAGCGTCAGCGGTCATGACTTTAGGCGGTGGTGTCATCATGTAAGCATAGGCTTGGTGATGCGAGCGGCCAACTCGACCTCTAAGTTGGTGTAGCTGCGCTAGACCAAATTTATCGGCACGATCAATAATAATAGTATTGGCATTGGGTACATCAATACCGGTTTCAATAATTGTGGTACACACTAAAACATTAAAGCGTTGATGATAAAACTCGGCCATGATGTGCTCAAGTGAGCGCTCACGTAATTGGCCGTGAGCCACTGCAACTCTTGCGTCGGGAATTAACACTTCTAAATCGCGCGCTGTTTTTTCGATAGTTTTTACATCGTTATGTAAATAATATACTTGTCCACCTCGGAGTAACTCACGAAGAATAGCCTCTTTTATTAGATTGCCATCGTAGGGGCGTATAAAAGTCTTAACTGAAAGTCGGCGTGCAGGGGGCGTTGCAATAATTGAAAGATCACGGATGCCATGCATGGCCATATTAAGAGTGCGAGGAATAGGTGTTGCCGTAAGTGTTAATATGTCGACTTTGCTGCGCAGAGCTTTAATAGCTTCTTTTTGTCTTACACCAAAGCGATGTTCCTCATCAATGATTAACAATCCTAACGATTTAAATGAAAATTTTGAGCTTAAGATTTTGTGAGTGCCAATAAGAATGTCAGTATTTCCAGAGGTAATTTTATCCTCTATAGCTTTTATTTCTTTAGCAGTTTTAAAGCGCGAAACAACCTCGATATTAATTGGCCAATCGGCAAAGCGATCACAAAAATTATCGTAATGTTGTTGGGCTAATAGTGTTGTGGGAACTAAAATAGCCACTTGTTTTTGGTCATGTGTTGCTATAAAACAAGCGCGCATCGCTACTTCAGTTTTACCAAATCCTACATCTCCGCAGACTAATCGATCCATTGGTTTTGCATTGCGCATGTCTCTAACGACTGCATCAATTACAGCTTCTTGATCGGGCGTTTCTTCAAAGGGGAAGCTATTACTAAAGCGCTGATACTCAAGCTCATTAAAATTAAATGAATGGCCTTTTTGCGCATCTCGGCGAGCATAAATTTCTAGTAATTCTGCTGCCACATCGCGAACTTCCTTTGCCGCTTTATCTTTAGCGCGCTGCCAATGATCACTGCCTAATTTATATAAAGGTACAAACGCTTCTTCTGAGCCGGTATAACGATTTATAAGATGAAGGTGGGTAACGGGCACATAAAGTTTAGCTTTATCGGCATATTCTAAGGTTAAAAATTCATTGGCTTGATTGTCGACCTCAATAATTTGTAAGCCAAGATAGCGACCAACACCATGATCGATATGCACAACAGGAGAGCCTATTTTTAACTCGGTTAAACTTTTTACAATATTTTCGGTCGCGTTTTGAGTTGTTACACGACGTCTTCGTTGCTGTACTTGCTGACCGAAGAGCTCGGTTTCGCTGATTAACGCAATAGAAATTTTATCGTGGTGAATGATACAGCCGTTATCGATCGGTGATTCTATAATTGCGCATGTTATTGAGGAAGAAACAAACTCATCCCAACTCTCTACCGTCACTGGTTTTATAGCGAGAGGCTTTAAAATATCATATAAAGCTTCACGTCTTCCCGCAGATTCTACACAGAATAATATTCTATATTCTTCCTTGGATATAAAATTATCGAGTTGCAGTAGTGGTTTCTTGCTCTGGCCTTCAATGGCGAGAAGCGGCAGCTGTTGGGTAGAAAAATTAATGTGTGTATTGGTATCGTCGTCAATAATATTAATTTGAGAGAATTTTTTTAATTGTTCAAATAAATTATTTGTCGATAAAAAACATTCGTTGGGTTTTAGGATGGGGCGTTGTAAATCACCGCAACGGCTCTCATAACGATTATTTATTTCTCGCCAATAATGATCGCCCGCGCGCTCTAAACCTTGTAGTGAAAACACATGGGTATTTTCAGGTAAGTAATTAATTAGCGAGACACAATCGTCAAAAAAAAGCGGTAAATAATATTCTATTCCAGCCGGTGCAACGCCATTGCTTATATCTTGATAGAGTGAGCAGTTGCGATGATCGACATCAAAGCGGTTATGCCAATTATTTCGAAAAGACCGAATACCGTCTTCATCTAACGGAAATTCGCGAGCAGGCAGTAGACTAATTTCATCCGTATGAGCAACGGTGCGCTGCGATTCTGGATCAAAAGTTCTTAGTGAATCGATAGTATCGTCAAAAAGATCAATGCGATAGGGGAGTTCGCTGCCCATTGGAAATAGATCAAATAACGATCCTCTAACGGCATATTCACCGTGTTCATAAACCGTATCGACACACCGGTAACCAGACTTTTCTAATTGTGTTCGCATCAATTGAGTATTAAATGCGTCGTCTTTTTTTAATACTAAGCTATATTTTTGTATATGCGATGCCGGGGGTATACGAGTCATTAGCGTGCTTATGGGCACAATAACAACACCTTGTTTTAGACGTAATAGCCTATAGAGACTTTGAAGTCGCCCGGAGACAATATCATCGTGCGGAGAGAAATTGTCATAAGGAAGCGTTTCCCAGTCGGGAAAGTGCAAAACGGGTATTTGATTGCAATTGCCTGCGCTAGCGCTCTGATCAGTGATGTTGTTTAAAAAAAAGCTGACTTCATTAGTTAAACGAACAGCGCTAGATGTGTCTTCAGTAATGATAAGAAGAGGTTTCTCTTGCCTTGCTGCTAAGCTTATAGCTAGTGCTTTGGAGCTACCCTTTAAACCGCTCCAGTTTTGTCTATTGCCAACTTTATTAAGTAAAGGCGGCGAAAGTGGAGACGTCATAACTGCAGTTGGAGTACTCGAGGGCATGTAAAAGTATTATCACAATGTAAAAATGAATAATTAATAAAGATTCAAACAAGGTATTTAGATCAGTATTTTAGGAGTTGATACTATAATTTTATCAAAAAATAAAACCACAATCATTTTATATAACCTGAGGCTAAGAGTCTCTTTATTTTTCACAATGTTTTGGGTTTTAATTTTTGGCATATAGAAAAGGGCTTTAAGCTTGCACTTATACTTCGTAACTAAGATAATATGCGCGCTTTTTTTGTAAGGCTCATTACAAAAAGACATCCTGTAAAGAATTTAGCCGTTAAGTATCCATTATGTAAAGTTATCTAATGGGGGCATATCTAGTGTTTCTTTGTTGGCTATTCGCCATTAATAAACTGCTCAAATCAACATATATTAAAAGGTACCTCTAGTGAATCGACCTAAGCCAGATGATTATTTTAAAGATTGGAAAGAGCGGGAGGCCTTGGCCGAAGCTATGATCCCTATGATCGGTAAGCTTTACCGTGAAAATAATGTAAAAATATATATTTATGGGCGTTCATTAATTAATCGATCTGTTATCGATATCTTAAAATATCATCGTGCTGTGCGTCAGGTCGAAAAAAATGAGCTTTCCGAATTTGAAACCTTTCCGCTGTTACAGTCTATTATAAAGCTTGGCCTAGGTTCAGCCCATATAGACTTGGGTAAGTTAGCTGTAAAATATATGTCTTTAGGTGCAATCGCTGATATTGATGCATGGGTAGAGATCGAGCTTGCTGACTTTGTTGACTCCAAAAGTGTTTCACTTGCACAGCCACAAGATGTTGTTCTTTATGGCTTTGGTCGTATAGGTCGCTTAATGGCACGTTTGATTTTAGAAAAGACTGGTGGCGGCGATTTATTGCGTCTTAGAGCAATTGTAGTGCGCAAAGGTAAAGGTAACGACTTAGTAAAGCGCGCGAGTTTATTGCGTCGCGATTCTGTTCACGGTAGTTTTAAAGGTACTATTCGTGTTGACGAAGAAACTGATACGTTGATTTGCAATGGCTCGGAAGTAAAGGTCATTTATGCCAACTCACCTACAGAAATAAATTACCATGATTATGGTATCGATAATGCGATAGTGGTTGATAATACGGGTGTTTGGCGAGATGAGGTTGGTCTATCTCAGCACTTAGCATGTACAGGAGTTAATAAAGTATTGTTAACGGCCCCTGGAAAAGGTGATCTAAAAAATATCGTCTTTGGAATTAATAATAATACTATTGAAGACAGCGATAAAATAATTTCGGCAGCATCGTGTACAACAAATGCCATAACACCTATTCTTAAAGCATTGCTAGATGAGTATGGTATCAAACGTGGCCACGTTGAAACGGTTCATTCATATACTAATGACCAAAATCTAATTGACAATTATCACAGTGGTGAGCGTCGGGGCCGCAGTGCAGCTTTAAATATGGTGTTGACCGAGACCGGTGCAGCTAGTGCGGTACAAAAGGCCATTCCTGAGTTGGCAGGTAAATTAACAGGTAACTCTATTCGTGTTCCAACCCCTAATGTATCAATGGCGATTTTAAACCTTCAGTTAGAAAAACCAACAACTAAAGAAGCATTGAACGACTATATTCGCGAAGTTGCTTTGCATTCGCCATTGCAACAACAAATTGATTACACGAATTCACCAGAAGTTGTTTCAAGTGATTTCGTAGGTAATAGAAAAGCGTGTGTGTTTGACAGTCGTGCGACTATTGTTAGTGACGACAGCTGTGTGGTTTATTGTTGGTATGACAATGAATTTGGTTACAGCTGCCAAGTCATGCGTTGCCTTGAGCAAATTGCAGGTGTTATTTACAAAACTTATCCACAAAGATAAGTTTTATTATATCGCAAGGGTTAGTTTATGAGCTTGTTCAGATTTTGCTTTATCTGATAGCTTGGCCAAGAGTTGTTTGCTAATTAACCAATATCTTTCAAAGATAACATTTTTAAGGCGTGTAAATAATTTATTTTTTAAAAAGCTTTTGATTAAAGGCTATTTATCAATCTTTGTTGTAATTGATACTATTTTTGCTGGCAAGGTGACTTATAGCTCTTTATAATTAGTTTTTTGTGAAATTGCATATGGTTTTCTGTGCGTTAGTCTACACTTAGTTTAATTTGGCATGTGATTCAAGAACCATGTTCCCCTATTTAGCTGTTTCTTGAAGTTTGTTACGATCTTGTTTGTGTAACAAATAAAAAATGAATGTCATTTTTTGTATCCCTCCAACAATTAGGTTTGATATATGATCAAAATCCGTCGAGGATTGGATTTACCCATAAGCGGTAATCCCGAACAAGTCATTAACGATGCACCTAAAGCGCGCTCAGTCGCAGTTATCGGTCTTGATTATCATGGCATGAAGCCAACCATGGCCGTTAAAGAAGGCGATAAGGTTAAGCTAGGGCAGTTATTATTTACCGATAAAAAAACTGAGGGTGTTTGCTTCACATCACCTGCCTCAGGTACGGTCGCGGCAATTAATCGTGGTGCGCGCCGTGTTTTACAGTCTGTAGTTATCGATGTTAAAGGTGACGAGGCTGTTGAGTTTAAACATTATAAGCCCGAAAAAATAGCTGGTCTCAGTGCTAAGAGTATTATTGAAACTCTTGCTGAATCTGGTCAGTGGTCAGCATTTAGAACTCGTCCCTACAGTAAAATACCTGCTATAGATGCCACCGCTACTGCTATTTTTGTTAATGCAATGGATACAAATCCTTTGGCGGCTGATCCTAAAATCGTTATAGCGTCTCAAGCTGAAGCTTTTAGTCTTGGCTTAATGTTATTAACTAAGCTAACAGAAGGTGTGGTTTATGTTTGCAAGGCTGTTGATGCAGATATGTCTATTCCAAATAATCCAAAGCTTAAAGTAGAGACATTTGCTGGCGTTCATCCGGCGGGCAACTCAGGCACACATATCCACTTCCTAGCGCCAGTGAGTATCAATAAAATCGTTTGGACTATTGGTTACCAAGATGTTATTGCTTTTGGTCATCTTTTTACCACTGGTAAAGTTTATACCGACCGAGTGGTCTCTTTGGCTGGCCCTCAAGTTTCTAAGCCGCGTTTGCTAAAGACACGTTTAGGGGCTAGTTTAGATGAGCTAACAGCCGGTGAACTAGAAGGCCAAAATAACCGTGTTATCTCCGGTTCCGTTTTTGGTGGTCGAATTGCTAAGGGGGCATTAGCTTATCTTGGTCGTTATCATCAGCAGGTTAGTGTACTTGTCGAAGGCAATGATAGGCCTATGCTGCATTATCTTCGCCCTGGTTTTAATTATTTTTCAACTCTTGGTATATATGCCTCACAATTTTTTAAAGATAAGAAATTTGATTTTACTACAACTACTAGCGGTAGTGAGCGTGCAATGGTGCCTGTAGGTGCTTACGAAAAAATAATGCCGCTAGATATTTTGCCAACTCAACTTTTACGATCATTAATTGTAGGTGACACAACTATGGCTCAAAAGCTAGGGTGTTTAGAGTTGGATGAAGAAGATCTGGCACTTTGTACGTATGTTTGTCCAGGTAAGTACGAATACGGTCCTATTTTGAGAGATAACCTTACACTTATAGAGAAAGAGGGGTAATTATGAATTTGAGATCAGTCCTTGACAATATGGAGCCCCATTTTCAGAAGGGTGGCAAGTATGAAAGTTGGTATGCACTTTATGAAGCGGTAGATACTATTTTTTATCGACCCAGTTCGGTGACCAAAACAACATCACATGTGCGCGACGGTATTGACCTTAAGCGTATTATGATTACTGTCTGGCTATGTACTTTTCCAGCAATGTTTTATGGAATGTACAATTTAGGTTTTCAAGCTAATACTATTATGGCTGAGCTTGGCTTAGGTGCTGTAGAAGGTTGGCATGGAACATTGATCGAACTCTTTGCTAGTTATAATCCTAATAGTGTTTGGGATAATTTTTGGCATGGCGCCGCTTATTTTTTACCCATCTATGCAGTTACCTTTATTGTAGGTGGTTTTTGGGAGGTCCTTTTTGCCATAAAGCGTGGGCATGAGGTCAACGAAGGCTTCTTTGTTACTTCAGTCTTGTTTGCATTAATTTGCCCACCTGATTTACCTCTTTGGCAAGCCGCCTTAGGTATTAGCTTTGGTGTCGTTATTGGTAAAGAAGTTTTTGGTGGTACTGGTAAAAATTTCTTAAACCCTGCACTAACAGGTCGAGCTTTCCTATATTTTGCCTATCCTGCTTATATGTCTGGCGATTCTGTTTGGACAGCTGTCGATGGATATACCGGTGCGACTAACTTATCGCTAGCGGCGAGCAGCGGCATAGAAGCTCTAGGTGGAAGCAGCGGCTGGATGAATGCATTTATTGGTAATGTACATGGCTCTATTGGTGAAGTTTCTACCTTAATGATTTTTGTAGGCGGTGCAGTTTTATTACTTACAAAAATTGCCTCTTGGCGCATTATGGCTGGTGTTATGATTGGTATGGTTGTTACATCAACCTTGTTTAACTTTATCGGTTCAGAAACAAACTATATGTTTAATGTGCCTTGGTATTGGCATTTGGTAATGGGTGGATTTGCCTTTGGTATGGTGTTTATGGCAACAGATCCTGTTTCTTCATCCATGACTAATACAGGTAAGTTTTGGTTTGGTGCATTAATTGGTCTTATGACGATTCTAATCAGAGTAGTTAATCCAGCTTTTCCAGAGGGTATTATGCTAGCTATTTTATTTGCTAATTTATTTGCTCCACTTATTGATCACTTTGTGGTTCAGGCAAATGTTAAAAGGAGATTAGCGCGTGTCTAATAAAGATTCAGTTCAAAAAACCTTTATTGTTGCCTTTTTACTTTGTCTGGTTTGTTCCATTATTGTGTCAACTGCAGCAGTAATGCTAAAGCCAGCACAAATTGCCAACAAAGCTAAGGATTTTAAAATCAATATACTTAGAGCCGGTGGTTTATACGATCAAGGCATTATTGATGGCAAATCGATTAATGAAATGTTTGAAAGAGTCACGACTAAAATCGTTGACTTAGATTCAGGCGAATACAGCGACGCAGTAAACTCTGAAACCTATGATCAACGCAAAGCATCAAAAGATCCTGCTTTGTCAGATGAACTTGCAGCTGATGTCGATATTGCTAAAATAAACCGTCGTGTCAAATACTCAGAAGTTTATATTGTTAATGAAGGCGATCAGATCAAGAAAATTATATTGCCTATTAAAGGCTATGGTTTGTGGTCAACACTTTATGGGTTTATTTCTTTAGAGTCAGATTTCAATACGGTTTCAGGTATTACTTTTTATGAACACGCAGAAACACCTGGATTGGGTGGAGAAGTCGATAATCCAAGTTGGAAAGCGCAATGGCAAGGAAAGAAAGTCTATCAAGGTGAGGATGTAGCGTTATCAATTCTTAAAGGTAAGGTTGATGCTAATACTCCAGACTCTGAATACAAAATTGATGGCTTATCTGGCGCAACATTAACTAGTCGTGGCGTTGATAATTTAGTGAAGTTTTGGATGGGCGATATGGGTTATTCAAAATATTTAAATAATCTCAAAAGTGGAGAAGCTTAATCATGAAATTTAAAGATTTATTATTCAAGCCCGTTTTTGAGAATAATCCTATAGCATTGCAAATACTTGGTATTTGCTCAGCGTTAGCGGTGACTAGCAGTCTTAAAGTGACTATTGTTATGTGTATTGCAGTAACAATAGTCACAGGCTTTTCAAATTTTTTCGTATCGCTAGTGCGTAATTATGCGCCAAGCAGTATTCGGATTATAGTGCAAATGATCATCATTGCATCATTGGTTATTGTTGTTGACCAAATATTGAAAGCCGTTGCTTATGATATAAGTAAACAATTATCCGTATTTGTGGGTTTGATTATTACAAACTGTATTGTGATGGGTAGGGCAGAAGCATTTGCAATGAAAAATCCACCAATACCAAGTTTCTTAGACGGTATTGGAAATGGAATTGGTTACAGTGTGTTACTGCTTATATTGGCGTTTTTCCGTGAGCTCTTTGGCTCTGGAAAGCTTCTGGGTTTCGAGATCTTGCCATTAGCGACAGAAGGTGGATGGTACGTTTCAAACGGTATGCTGTTGTTACCACCAAGTGCATTCTTTCTTATTGGTTTCTTTATTTGGGCTCTCCGTGCATTCAAAAAAGATCAGGTTGAAGTGGATGAATTTAAAATTGCACCGAATACTCAAGGTCGGGAGGCTCACTAATGGAAGCATTACTTAGTTTATTTGTTCGCGCAATTTTTATCGAGAACATGGCGTTAGCCTTTTTCTTAGGTATGTGTACTTTTATTGCCGTCTCTAAAAAAGTTGAATCGGCCTTAGGTCTTGGCGTAGCAGTTATTGTCGTGTTGGCGATAACGACACCGGTAAATAATCTTCTGTATACGTATCTTTTAGCTGATGGTGCTTTAGCTTGGGCTGGCTTACCTGACGTTGATTTGAGCTTTTTGGGTTTAATTACGTATATAGGTGTAATTGCAGCACTAGTACAGATCTTGGAAATGTTCCTCGATAAATATGTGCCAGCTCTTTATAACGCTCTGGGTGTTTTCTTGCCATTAATTACAGTGAATTGCGCGATTCTGGGTGCATCATTGTTTATGGTTGAGCGTGATTATAACTTCAGTGAAAGCCTAGTATTTGGTGTTGGCTCTGGTGTTGGTTGGGCTTTGGCGATCACGGCGCTTGCGGGCATTCGTGAAAAAATGAAATACAGTGATGTGCCCGAAGGTTTGCGTGGTTTGGGCATTACGTTTATCACAGTAGGTTTAATGTCGTTAGGTTTTATGTCTTTTGGCGGCATCGATCTATAAAAGTGAGGTAAAAGAACATTATGGAAATTGAAATTATTCTAGGTGTTGCCATGTTCACGGCGTTGGTGCTTGCACTAGTTGCTGTAATTCTATCGGCAAGAGCAAAATTAGTGAGTTCGGGTGATGTAACGATTACCGTTAATCACGAAAAGAAAATAACGGTTCCTGCTGGTGGTAAGCTATTAAATACTTTAGCCGACGCCGGTCTATTTTTACCATCAGCTTGTGGTGGTGGCGGCAGTTGCGCTCAATGTAAGTGTATTATTGAGTCTGGTGGTGGTGGTATTCTCCCAACAGAAGAATCTCATTTTACAAAACGCGAAGCCAAAGAAGGTTGGCGCCTATCTTGCCAGGTAGCTGTAAAGCAAGATATGGAGGTTGAAGTTGAAGACGACGTCTTTGGTGTGAAGCAATGGGAATGCGTGGTTGAATCTAATCCAAACGTAGCTACATTTATTAAAGAATTAACGTTGAAATTACCAGAAGGTGAAAATGTTGATTTTCGTGCTGGTGGTTATGTGCAGCTTGAAGTTCCTCCTCATCACGTTAAATACAGTGATTTTGATATTGAAAAAGAATATCGTGGTGACTGGGAGCGCTTTGGATTCTTTAAACTAGAATCTAAGGTAAACGATACCACTATTCGCGCTTACTCGATGGCTAACTACCCAGAAGAACTTGGTGTTGTTAAGTTTAATATTCGTATTGCAACGCCACCTCCGGGTGCTCAGGGCATTCCTCCCGGCATTATGTCGTCGTATGTTTTCAATATGAAACCAGGTGATAAAATTAATGTGTTCGGTCCATTTGGTGAGTTTTTTGCTAAAGAAACCGATGCCGAAATGATATTCGTTGGTGGTGGTGCTGGCATGGCTCCAATGCGATCACATATTTTCGACCAGTTACGTCGCTTAAATAGCAAAAGAAAAATTAGTTTTTGGTATGGTGCAAGATCATTACGTGAATTATTTTACAAAGAAGATTACGACTCGCTTGCTTCTGAAAATAAAAACTTTGAATGGCACGTTGCACTATCTGATCCACAACCTGAAGATAATTGGGATGGTTTAACTGGTTTTATTCATAACGTATTGTTAGAGGAATATCTTAAAGAACATCCTGCACCGGAAGATTGTGAATACTATATGTGCGGGCCACCTATGATGAATCAAGCAGTTATTACTATGCTTAAAAATATGGGTGTTGAAGATGAAAATATTATGCTTGATGACTTTGGTGGTTAAGGCTTATTGTCTCAAACCTCACTAAAACAGAGTTTTAAAATCGAGTATTTACTAAATCTAAATGGCTTTAATTATTCATTACTCCAATAAGTTAACAACGAGGCTTTTTTTAAAAGCCTCGTTGTTGTTTGTAGCATGTCTATTTTTCATCATCTTTTTAGGCTCTTGCGATAAACGTTCATCGGTCGAAGCTTTATTGATCACTGGCCCGACAATGGGCACAAGTTATAATATTACAGTTGTTGATCCTCCTGACAATATTGATAAATATGAATTGCAAATTGATGTCGATAAACTTTTGATCGGTATCAATAAAGAAATGTCTACTTACATAGCTGATTCTGAAATATCGATTTTTAACAATTCATCGGTTAATACGTGGCAAAAAATATCACCAGATTTTTTTAACGTCTTAGAGCTAAGCCAGAGTATTTCTCTTTTAACTAATGGTCGTTTTGATATAACAGTTGGGCCTTTAGTCGACTTGTGGGGCTTTGGAGCTGGTAGCAATGATGATCAGAAAATACCAGATCAACAATTATTAGATACAATATTGTCTAATGTTGGCTGGACAAACTTAATACTTGATAAAGAAAATACTTCAATTAAAAAGCTGAAATCAATACGTATAGATTTATCAGCAGTTGCAAAAGGTTATGGTGTTGATAAGATTGCCGAATTATTAAGTTCGAAAAAGATTGATAATTATTTGGTAGAAATAGGTGGCGAAGTTAAGGTAAAAGGACTGAATAAAGACAAGGAATCTTGGCGTTTAGGTATAGAGGTACCTTCATTATTACAAAAATCTGTCCAGAAGATCGTTCACTTAACCGATCAAGCTATAGCAACATCTGGCGACTATAGAAATTATTTTGAGGAAAATGGGACCCGTTTCTCGCATACTATTGATCCGATAAGCGGTGGACCTGTCAGACATAATATTGCATCAGTGTCGGTCATTGCAGACACAACAGCAAAAGCAGACGCCTTAGCAACAGCGCTAAATGTTCTAGGTGAAGAAGCTGCTTTAGACTTAAGTGAAAAAGAAAATATAGCCGCATACTTTATTCTGTATGATAATGAAGACACTGAAAACAAATATCGTGTTGTTCACTCTAAGGCTTTTATACCTTTTTTAAATCAGTAACATATAAGCATGATGTATAGGAGCATTGACCATGATCACCACACTATTACTTGTATTTTTATTGTTAGCCTTTGTTATTCTCGCTACTTCTGTGGGGGTTATTTTTGGTCGTAAGCCTATTACGGGTTCCTGCGGTGGTATTGGAGCGGCTTTAGGCGAAAAAAATTATACCTGTGATATTTGCGGTGATGACCCAGCTAAATGCAATGAACAAATAAATGATACGACCCAAAAAGCTAATTTAGCCGTTAATGCGATGAAGGCGTCTGATAAAAAAGAGTAATCAAGAGCTGAAGTTGTCTTAATACGTGATCTATTCTTATTGGCACTATTATTTAAGCTAAAAGTTCTGGTCAGCTCGACCGTTATTTAAATTACATAACAACTAGTTTGCACTATTGATCTGCTTGTAAAATCAGTAATTTATTATTTCTATTCAATCAGCCTGTCCCTGTTGCGAAACATCGATCCCGTTTTTAATATTGATCATCCCCCCACTTCATATAATATTTTTACCAAATAGTATTCCTCAATCCTGTCTCTAATAATTAATATCAAAAGTCATTAACTAGCACCTTATTTATTATGACTGCACGTTCTGGCATTTTGTAAACTGGATTAATGAACAGGCTAGTTTAACTAGAATAAGGTGAAGAGCTATTAACTGTAGTACCGGTTGATACTTAGCGAATTTGCTAGCTTGATATTCAGAGTAATGCTTAACTGTTTGCTAAAAAGGCGTAATTTATTGAGGTTCAATTTAAAACTTAGGAGCAATAGTAAACAACACTATTTCGACTTTTAGTTTGCCTCCTAAACTATGAAGGCAGGCCTTTAACTCCTTGCTAATTATTGTATGTTTTATAGAGCTAAATCTGTTTTTACATAGTAGTTATAACGCATATTTTATGTATAATCAGTTGATAAGCTGTTCTAACTGTAAATAAGTGAAATTATTTATTAGGCCATTTTTATTATTAGCCATGCCTGATTGCAGATTCTTTCTAGTTTGAGAAGTGTGTCACAAGTAAGTTAGTAAAAAGGTGATTTGTATAAAATATTTAGCTTTTTCTCTCTCTTAACATTATGTTAATTGGCTGTAAATGTTATTCAAAGAGGATGGTACCTTGCATAATAATCACAAAATTAATTTAACATCATTACATGTTGTGCGTGATGAACTGATCATAACAATAGAGCAAGCGGCTACTCAATTAGAAGGGTTTGTTAGCGATCGAGAAAATATAAAGCTATTAAACTCATGTATTGCGTCATTGCAACAAATTCGTGGTAGTTTAGATCTTATTGAATTAGCGGGTGCATGTGAGGTCGCTGGAGAGCTATTATATACCGCACAAAAAATAAGTGCAGATGGTGTTCCTTTAGGAGATGAAAAATTATCTGCGCTAACAAAAGGGTTTTTTGTTTTATCTTGTTACTTTGAATATGCCCTTCAAAAAGAGTGGGGTATGCCCGCCTTAATGATTCCTTATATTAATGAAATTCGTATTTCAAATCGCCAACCCATTATGTGGGAGAGCTATTTTACAGGTGTATCTTCAAACTTTACTTTACCTTCTAATAATAAACAGGCGGTTATTGTCCCCGAAGGCGAGACTCTTGAAGGCATGGCCAAACGTTTCCGTCATATGTATCAAATTGGATTGTTGGGCGTTATCAAAGAACTACGTGTTAAAACGTCACTAGAGTTAATGAAACGTGCTCTTAGAAAGCTAACTGTTCACGCAAAGGGCCAACCTAATCAAACCTTTTGGTGGTTGGCTTGTCATTTAATAGATGTATTTCTTAAAAAGGAGATGGCACTTACCTTGGAGCGTAAACGTTTGTTAAGCCATTTTGATAAAGAATTTAGGCGTATCGAAAAAGAAGGTCAAGCGGGTTTTAGCCATGTGACTGACCAAGATTACCTAATAGAAATGGCTTACTATATTGCGCTTTCAAATATTGATGAAGAGCCTTTTGTAAAAATTGTTAAGTCTTTTGGATTTGACAATCTTAGCTATACAGAACAAGACCGAATTAACGAGTCAGCAGTCCTAACAGGTCCAAGTGCGAGTACAGTTAGCTCGGTTGTAGACACCTTAAAAGGTGAATTACGTATCGCTAAAGAAGTTATTGAAAATAGTGCTGAAAATAATTCGTCTATCCTTGAAAACAGTGATGACTTTATTATAAGTATTACTAAAATTCGAGATATTCTTGGAGTTGTAGGGTTAAAGTCTGCCGCTGAGACAATGAGCCAGCAATTGCAGAAATTAGCAGTTTGGAAAGAATCAGGTGAATATCCCGATACTAAAGAGCTGATGGATGTTGCAGATGCCTTTCTTTATGTTGAGAGTGTGTTGGATAGTATTATCAATTCAAATTTTTCGGATGAAAAATTATCGGCAATCAATGATCAGTCTCGTCACGATATGATTCTAAACAGCCATTTAGCAGGTGCTCAATTAGTTGTTCTAGAAGAGGCAGAAACAGGATTAAACTTAATGAAAAGAGCATTAAGTTCTTTTTCAGAGTCATCATATGATCGCGTGCATATCAAAAATGTCGCTAAAACTATGAATAGTGTCCGTGGTGGAATGATTGTTTTAGAGCTACCTAGAGCCGCAGAGATTTTGGCAAGCTCTATTAAGTTTGTTGAAGGTTGCTTGCTATCTAATACTCCCCCTGCGGCCCTAGACCATATGTTAGAAACTTTTGCCGATACAATTATCTGTCTTGAATATTATTTAGATTGTATGAAGGTTGATAAATACATTAGTGCAGATACACTGATTATTGCCGAAGAAAGTTTGGCCGCTCTAGGTTATGGTGTGATTCACACTGCTGCTAAGAATTAACTGAATAGAATATGATCTGTTAACATAAAAGGTATAGTCATTATAGGTTAGGTTCATAATAAACAATCAATTTTAACCAGTCGTCATTTAAGTCGAGACAATAAAAAAGGTGCACATAGCACTTTTTTTATTGTCATAAATTTGAGATCATCTGCAGATAATTAATCCAGAAGCTTATAAAGTGCCTCTAAACTATCTTTAGCATCGCCAAATAACATTCTGGTATTTTCTTTATAAAATAATGGGTTTTCTACTCCTGCATAACCTGAAGCCATGCCGCGCTTCAATACAATAGTATTTTTGCCGTTCCACGGCTCAAGAACCGGCATTCCAGCAATAGGGCTATCAGGTACCTCTTGCGCGGCTGGGTTTACAATATCATTAGCGCCAATAACAATGGAAACATCAACTTTGGGAAAGTCCGCATTAATTTCCTCCATTTCAAAAACTATGTCGTAAGGCACCTTTGCTTCTGCTAATAAGACATTCATATGTCCGGGCATACGACCCGCAACAGGGTGGATAGCAAAGCGAACGTTGATACCTTTTTTACGCAATGACTTAGTAATATCACTAACCATATGCTGCGCCTGAGCAACTGCCATACCATAGCCAGGAATAATCACCACTTCTTTAGCATTGCTAACCATATCAGCAACTTCTTCGACATTAATAGGGTTTACTTCTCCTTCTATCTCAGCTGCTGGTCCAGCTGTTTTTGATGTGCCCGAACCAAAGCCACCAGCAATAACAGCGATAAAGTTTCGATTCATTGCTCGACACATAATGTAAGATAATATTGCACCGCTACTACCCACCAGTGCACCAACTACAATGAGTAGATCATTAGCGAGTAAGAATCCAAGAGAGGCTGCAGCCCAACCTGAATAGCTATTTAGCATAGATACAACAACTGGCATATCAGCACCGCCAATAGCGGCCACCATATGAATACCAAATAATAAAGCCACGATTGTCATAATCATTAGCGCTATTAGGCCGCCACCAGCACTGGCATCACTTACAAATTGGATGCCAAAATAGATAGCAAGTATCAATAAACACAGATTTAACCAGTGACGTGCAGGCAGTAATAAAGGTTTACCACCCCATTTGCCACTGAGTTTTAAATATGCAACAACAGAACCCGAGAAGGTAAGCGCACCAATCAAAATACCTATGTAAGTTTCTACATGATGAATAGTGAGTTCGGCACCACTTAAGCCGCTTGAGTGGCTTAAAAAGTTAGCATAACCAACTAATACAGCGGCTAGACCAACAAGGCTATGAAGAATAGCAACTAGTTCTGGCATTTGCGTCATCTGAACCTTTTTAGCAAGTACCAAACCAACGCTACCACCAATAACTAATGCACCAATTAAGAATGCATAATTACTGGTCACTAGGCCAATAATTGTAACGACAAGTGCGATTAACATACCGACCATGCCAAATAGATTACCGCGACGAGCTGTTTCTTGCTTGCTTAAACCACCTAGGGCGAGAATAAACAAAATAGTTGCTCCTATATAAGCAACATTAACTAAACCTTGAGACATTTTTTTCTCCAACTTTTAAATAGCGCTATACATGATAGCCGCAACTAATTTTTAATATTTAGTGATTACTATTTCTTAAACATGTCGAGCATGCGCTGTGTTACCGCAAAACCACCGACGATATTGACACTTGTAATTAATACAGCAATGCCAGCCAAGATAATCACCCAAGGATCTGGAGAAGAAATTTGTAGCAGAGCACCAATAATGATAATGCTACTAATCGCGTTGGTAACGCTCATTAACGGCGTATGCAGTGAAGGAGAAACATTCCAGATAACCATGTAGCCTACAAAACACGACAATACAAAAACTGTAAAGTGTGACATGAATGAATCGGGGGCAGTCGAACCTAATCCTATTAAGGCTAGCGTGCCGATAATAAAAGGAATCCAGGGTGCAAATTTGTTAGGCGCCTTTGGCTTTTTAGCTTCAACAACAGCGGCCGCTGGTTTTTTTGCTGGTGCAGCCGATAGCTTTGGTGGCGGTGGCGGAAAAGTAATTTCACCCTCTTTAACTACCGTTGCACCCCGAACGACTTCATCATCAAAATTAATAACAACATTACCATCTTTTTCTGGTGTCATATCGCTTAGAAGATGACGAAGGTTGGTCGAATATAACTGACTAGATTGTGTGGCTAGGCGACTTGGGAGATCAGTATAACCAATAATATTAACGCCATGCTTAACCACAACTTTATCAGCTTCTGTTAACTTACAGTTACCACCCATAGCCGCAGCAAGATCAACGATTACACTTCCGTCGCGCATTGATTTAACCATATCTTCCGTGATTAATTCAGGAGCAGGGCGGCCAGGAATCAGTGCAGTTGTTACGATAATATCAACTTCCTTAGCTTGTTCAGCAAACAGAGCCATCTCTGCGTCAATAAATTCTTGGCTCATGGTTTTAGCATAACCACCTTCGCCACTACCATCTTCCTCAAATTCAAGCATCAGGAATTCGCCATCCATACTTTCTACTTGTTCTTTCACTTCTGGACGAGTATCAAAGGCGCGTACAATAGCACCCATACTTCTAGCCGTGCCAATAGCAGCAAGGCCTGCTACACCGGCACCAATAACGAGTACTTTTGCTGGCGGGACTCTACCGGCAGCAGTAATTTGACCGGTAAAAAAACGGCCAAAGTGTTGTGCTGCTTCAATAATTGCTCGATATCCGGCAATATTTGCTTGAGAGCTAAGTGCATCCATTTTTTGTGAGCGCGAGAGCCGAGGAATGGTCTCCATCGCAAGCGCAGTGACTTTTTTGTCTGCCAATTTTTGAAGTAGCTCTGGGCTTTGTGCCGGAGCCATAAATGAGATAATGATCTGGCCTTTTTTTAGGTATTTAATCTCTTTTTCTTCTGGTGCTCGGACCTTTAAAATGATGTCAGAGCCTTTCCATAGATCTCGGGCGGATTTGATCACTTCAACACCAGCTTCGGTATAATCAGCATCGCTTAAATTAGCAGCTTCACCAGCGCCAGCTTGAATTGCCACAGAAAACCCCAATTTCTGCAGTTCTTTAGCGGCTTCAGGCGTTGTGGCGACTCGATGTTCGCCATCAACTATTTCTTTAGGTACTCCAATTTGCATTGTATTCTCCAATGGAAAGATTACTAATTGTTTAATTATTTTTATTAAGGTTGCATTCTAGATCTTTGATACTTGAATATCTCGTGTCGGTAAACTACCTAAACGTTGGCAACCACGCTAGTTATTTTTACTCGAAGTTAGTTAAAACCATAAGTTTATTTATAGATAGACTGATATTATCAATCAAGAGTTTGTTATTTTAAAAGGGGATACAATACCGTAATAAGCCGCTTTTGATATAATTAATTTTAAATACCGACTATAAATTTTTACTATTAACCTTGGCCTCGCCATGGAATATATTTATTAATTGCCCAGCGCATAATTAAATCAAAGACTAAGCCAAGTAAGCCTAAGATAATAATAGTTGTCCAAATAATTTCATAATCCGATTGTTTTCGGGCAACGTTTTCAACAAAGCCAATTCCTGTTGTACCCGCTAGCATCTCTGCTGCTACTAAGGTGCCCCAACATACGCCAATAGCAATACGGATACCGGTCAATATCTCAGGTAGCGAGTTTGGTAGTATCACGCGACGTAAAATTTGACGATTGTTGGCACCGAGTGAATGAGCGGCATGAATTTTTGATAGTTGAGTACCGGTAGCGCCGGTTCTTGCAGAGATAACCATAATGGCAAAAGCAACCATAAATAACAGGAAGATTTTACCGTCGTCGCCAATACCAAAAATTGTGAGTATAAGTGGGGCCCAGGCGAGTGGCGGCACCGGACGATAAAGCTCGATTAGAGGATCAAAGAAACCTTTACAGAATCTTGATAAGCCCATAAATAAACCGAGTGGGACACCCAGAATAATACCAAAAAATAGGCCGGCTAATACCCGAAGTAACGAATCCCAAACATGACCAGAGGGTACGGGAACAGAAAATGAGTTAAAGTCACCGGTAGCAAAGTTATAGACGCTACTTTTAAGGTTTTCATTGGTTATACCCGATTCCGTATGACGGGGGTAACCACCAGGTATAAGATCCGCAATAAAATCCGGAACAATAAATCCAACCATTTCACCAAAAGGCTTCATTCTGTACCAAAGCAGGGGATGACCTTTATAACCAATGTTAGGATCAGCTATGCGCGCAAAGGTTGCCAAAGTATCCGCAGGTTTCGGTAACCAGCGTCCAGAGCCTTGTTCGCTACAATTGCTAGAGCCAGCTTCGATTCGTCCACCAGGCATCAGCAAGGCATTGATTAACGTCATTCCTCCCTGTTGAGAGCGCTGTTCTTTTTCAAGTGCAGCTAGCGCAGTTTCAACACCAACTAGTGCAGTTGGCGGAAAAATAAAGGCATCGTCTATACGTCCTAGAACACGCGTTAGTACTTGAGAGAAATCCTTTCGTTGATTAATTTCGGTTTCGCTAAGGCCTGTTGCAGCATCTGTTGATTGGTCGAAGTTCTTAAGACTAGTTTTTAGTAATTCGATTTTCTCTAAGAAATAAGAGTTATTATTTTTGATACGACTAAAATCGCTAGCAATTTCTTTCATTTCTTTAGCGGCAGCATTGAACTTATAGCCCTGAGGACTTGCAGGATGAATAGGGATTTCATTACGCGAATCACCCCATGAACCCTGATTGTTAGCTAATTCTATTTGTTCGTCTGACGGTATGCCGGGGTAGTTAGGATCCGCTAAATTTTTTGTTAGTTGGTTAATTCGAATCTCAATTCTTGTGAGCTGTTGGATAGTTTTTGAGTCTATATATTGCTCTGACGCTAGGCTATTCTTGGCTTCACGCATTGACCTAATAATCTGTAATGCAGATTCTTTTTTACTAACATTTAGACCTAAAAACTCAACCTGTGTCTCTAAACCATCAAGCTGTAACGCCTCTCGTTTTAACAGTCTAGTGCCGCGTAAATAAGCGTCATCAACAGGGAATACTGAACGAATTGGATTAACTGCATAGTCTAACTTTGCAATCTGGCAGAGTTCATTGGCAGATTTAGGGTAAAATGCACGTGCAGTATCCCAAGAGAAGTAGAACCAAATCAATAAGATAAAGCTTACACCGGTAATGATCCAATGCCAGCCACCCAACGCCCGTGCTGGGTTACCAAACACAGCGTCGGTTTTTTCAATACGGATTAATTTTCGACCATAAATAGTAGCAACTACACAGGCGATAAGTAAGGCTATAAAGAGAAAGCCAACAATGAAACCGCGATATTCAATCATAATTATACCTGCCCCATTATTTCTTCTTCCATGTTCCAGATCATGGAGAGAATCTCTTCGCGTTTTTCACCAAATTCTTTAGTGCCTTTAATCACTCTGAGATCTTGAGTCAGACCTTGCTCAGCAAAAGGCAGATGATATTCCTTATGAAGGCGTCCAGGCCTTGGCGCCATCACAAATAATCGCTCGCCCAATAGCAGCGCCTCTTCAACTGAGTGGGTGATGATCATGATTGTTTTACCGGTCTCTTTCCAAATTTTTAACACAAGAGATTGCATTTTTTCGCGTGTAAGAGCGTCAAGAGCACCTAATGGTTCATCCATAAGGATCAAATCTGGATCGTTTATCAAGCAGCGGGCTAATGCGACACGCTGTTGCATACCACCTGACAATTGATAGGTTGGAACGTGTCCGAAACCTGCAAGACCAACGATTTCGAGCCATTCTTCGACTTTTTTATTAATAATAGCGGTATCTGTTTTCTTAATCTCAAGTCCAAAAGCTACATTTTCAGCAACTGTTAACCACTCAAATAAAGCTCCTTGTTGAAACACCATCCCACGGTTTACGCCTGGACCATTTATTTCTTCTCCGTCTAACTCTAACCTGCCGCTAGTTGGTCTTATAAAACCTGCAATGATATTTAATAAGGTTGTCTTACCACAGCCAGATGGACCCAGAACGGATAGTAGCTCGCCTTTTTTTAAGGTAAAGCTAACATCTTTGAGGGCATGAACTGTACCACCTGTAGATACATTAAATATCATGTTGAGGTTATCTGAAACGAGGTCTGACATAAGTCACCATGAGAGATGTGGTCATTTGAAACCCAAAAATGAATCTCGGGATTTTAGTACTTTTTTATTATTAAAATATCAAAAGGCAGATGCAGTTACTGCAATCTGCCTATATTTCTTAAAGACTGCTTATTTGATGAAAGATGTATCAACCGCAGGGCTATAATCAGCTTTTGCTGGTGAATTTTCAGTAGCAAACATTTTACCCATAAAAGGAAGCATCTCCCAGACACGTCCGTCTTTTCCAAAGTATGCAGTTAATTGTTCGTCGACAGTTGGGAATGCAAAACCAGACATCTGAGCTTCAGCTTTATCAATAGTTAAGCCCGCATCATCAGCAATAATACCAATTTTTGACCGATCTTTTGCAAACGCAGTATTTGCTTCTTCAGTAACTTCTAAAAAGAGGCGTAATGCTTCGGGTTTTTCTTGAGCAAATTTTTCTGTAACAGATACAATGTCAAAGCTTGATATACCAGCAGCTTTTTTCTCTGCTACGGTAAGCATTGGCTTTCCTACTTGCTTCATTTTAGATAGCGAGTTTTCACCATAGCCACAAGCCATTGCTACGGCACCATCAACTAAAGATACAGCCGCATCTGCCGGTTCTTGGTCCACGATGGTTACTTTGCTTAGGTCAACACCTAGATGTCCCATGGTTACACGAAAACCAAAGTCAGCCATTGTGTTTAGAGGAACGGCAACAGACTTGCCTTCTAGCTCATATGCATTAGCACTAGTTATACCGGTTTTAGTGCTAACAATACAATCGTCTGCAGCACCATAAGCAACTGCAATAGCGACCATTTTAATCGGTGCATTAGCATTAATAGCATTAACAAAAGGCGCAAGACCTTGGCTGTAAGCAATGTCGATATCGCCAGCAAGCATAGCTTCAGTCATCGCGCCACCGCTTGCAAAGTTGATCCAGTTAACTTTTTCACCTATAGCTTCGTCATAAGCTTTTTCAACTTTAGCAATTTGGTTTGGTGTCGCCCACTCAAGAAAATAAGCAACATTTACATCTGCTACAGCAGATGTTGCTAATGTTCCCGTTAGAGCAACTGTAGATGCAAGCTTTAAGATATTTTTTATTGGTTTCATTATGATTATCGCCTCTGTGATTTTTATTGTGATTGGTATTCAATGATATCGATTTTTTATATCATTTATAATCCTTATTATCAATTCCATAGAATTTTTTTAGCTTTTAATGTATGTACAAATCACAATATACAATATTTAAACTATTGATAAGGGTATCAGTTTGGTTATGGCTATTGGTCCAGAAGAGATATTGTTATTTTCATTCTTTTGGTGCTACTAACTCTAAATGCACTATGCTGGTTCGTAAACAGGTAAAAATATAACTAATTTATCCTGCTAAACCTTTGAATCTGTCAGATAAAGGCAAAATAAATAGTTATATGCCTTTTAACATCACCTTTAACTTCGGTCTGGTTCTTTGTCACTTCTTGATTATTTATCTTTTGCCCAGTACCGGTGCATTAATCATTGATAATTTTAAGTTATAATAGCTCTATAGCTAATAAACTTATAAAAAATAATTTTATTATTCTTATTTAGTTGCAAAATTTTCCGCTTTAACTTTAAAATTTTCAATAGTGTTTGAATTTATACCCGATAGCTTCAAGTATTTGATGCTTCATCAGTCTAAAATTACACATTTGATACGCAATAAGAAGTCATTGACAAACACTAGAATTGACAGCAGTATTCGCGTGAAATTTATATAGCAAATTTCATTTATAAGCAATTATTTGAAATTTTATTTCTTCTGCCTTCAGTTAAATGCCAAACAAAATGAGGTTGTTATGAAAATCTTGGTTGGAGTAAAGCGAGTAGTTGACGCTTATATCAAAGTACGAATCAAAGCCGATAATTCGGCTGTCGATGTCGAAAAATTAAAGATGGTTGTTAACCCGTTTTGTGAAATTGCTATTGAAGAGGCTTTGCGTTTAAAAGAGAAGGGCATTGCGACTGAAGTTGTTGCCGTAAGCGTTGGACCCGATAGTTGCAAAGAGCAGTTGCGAACTGCTTTGGCTCTCGGTGCTGATCGCGCGATACATATAGCCACAGAAGAGATAACACAACCATTAGCAATCGCTAAGTTATTTAATGCCATGGTCGAAAAAGAAAAACCTGGCTTAGTCATTTTTGGCAAGCAGTCCATTGACGGTGATAATAATCAAACCGGCCAAATGTTAGCGGCTTTATCAGGTATGCCTCAGGGTACGTTTGCATCTGAGCTAGCCTTTGAGGGGGGTGAAGTCATTGTCACGCGTGAAATTGATAGTGGCTTACAAAAAGTCGCTCTTAAACTTCCAGCTGTTATTACTGCTGACTTACGTTTAAATGAACCACGTTACGTATCTTTGCCCAATTTAATGAAGGCAAAGCGTAAACCTATTGAAAGTATATCAGTTGCTGACCTAGGCATTGATATTTCCCCAAGGCTCTCGACGATATCAGTACAAAATCCACCAGTGCGCAGTGCGGGAGAAAAGCTTGGTAATGTGGATGAGTTGATTGATAAATTGAAAACAGAAGGAGCTATATAATGAGTATTCTTGTGATCGCAGAGCACAATAATGAAGAGCTCCAGGCTGCAACGGCAAATGTATTATCCGCCGCAAAAGTGCTTGCACAAAAAGCAGACTGTAAAATCAGCTTATTGATTGCAGGCTATAACTGTTCATCAGTTGCTGAATCAGCATGTGCTATCGACGGCATTAATGAAGTCTTGTTGGCAGACTGTCCAGCATTAGAAAAACAACTGCCCGAAAATCTTGCTCCTTATTTAGTAGAGTTAGTGAATGAAAAATCATTTACCTATTTAATGGCGCCTTCAACGACAACGGCAAAAAATAGTCTGCCCAGAATAGCAGCATTACTTGATGTCGCTCAAATTTCTGATGTTATCGACATAGTTAATACCGATACATTCGTTCATCCTATTTATGCAGGTAATGCATTAGAGACAGTTAAAAGTGGCGATGTAGTAAAAGTGATGACGGTTCGCACCTCAGCTTTTGATGCTGCGTCGTTAACCGGCGGCACTGCCTTAGTTGAGAAACTAAAAGATGCCGTCGATTTGGGCGTATCACGTTTTATTAGTGAAACGGTTGTTGAGTCCGATCGGCCTGAGCTCAGCAATGCTCGGATTGTTATTTCGGGTGGGCGTGGCATGCAGTCTGCTGACAATTTTAAAATGTTAGAGGCCGTAGCCGACAAACTTGGTGCTGCGATTGGAGCCTCGCGTGCTGCCGTTGATGCAGGTTATGTTGCTAACGATATGCAGGTTGGTCAAACAGGTAAAATTGTTGCACCAGATTTGTATATTGCGGTGGGTATTTCTGGCGCTATTCAACATTTAGCAGGTATGAAAGACTCTAAAATCATAGTTGCTATTAATAAAGATGAAGACGCTCCTATTTTTAATGTTGCCGATTACGGTCTTGTTGCAGATTTATTTGAGGTGCTGCCAGAATTAGAATCAAAGCTGTAAATTACTTTAGAACTATTTTCGTTAGTTATTTTATTTCGTAGAGATTTGTTCACATTAGGCAATTAAAGAGTAGCTACTTAATCGGTCATTTAATTAGTTTTAAGAGGCTTATTAAATATTGTTATTCTTTTTTGTATCTATCGATCTTAATTAATATATGAGAGAAGGGCTTGTTAGCTCTATTTTCAAAAAAATTCTTGCTCGTGCAAAAAATCTTGCGCATATTAATAAAATACGGGTGCTGCTTTAAATTTTAAGCATTGTTTTTGGAGATTTAAACAAAATGGCTCAAACTTATCGTTTGATTTTAGATTGCCCTGATCAGACGGGTATTGTATCAAAAGTGGGCAGCTTAATTAGAGAGCATGGAGGCTGGATATCAGAAGCGTCGCAACATTCAGATATTGATAGTAAGCGTTTTTTTTCACGTCTAGAAGTGAATGCAGATTCACTTTCGTTTGGTGTAGATGTACTAAGAGAAAAATTTCAACCGTTGGTTAAAGAATTACAAATGAATTTGCGTGTCGTCGATAGTGAGAAACCAAAACGTGTCATCTTAATGGTCAGCAAAGGTTCTCATTGTTTATCCGATTTGCTAGATCGCTGGAAAAGCGGCGATATGAACTGCGATATTGCGTGTGTGATTTCTAATCATAATGATTTGCGAGGTTTAACTGAGTTTTATGGTATTCCTTATCATCACGTCGTGATTGAAAAAGAAAATAAAGCACTTGGCTTTGCAGAAGTAGAGCGATTAGTTGATAGCTATAATACTGATTGCATAGTGCTTGCTCGTTATATGCAAATTTTTCCAGAGACTTTATGTGAAAAATATCGTCACCAAGTTATTAATATCCACCATAGTTTTTTGCCGTCCTTTATCGGCGGGCAGCCATATCATCAAGCATCACTTCGTGGCGTTAAACTGATTGGTGCCACTTGTCACTATGTCACAGAACAATTAGATGAAGGGCCGATCATTGATCAAGATGTTGTTCGTGTAAATCATAGTAATAGCGTCGAAGATTTAGTAAGGCTTGGAAAAGATGTCGAGAAAACAGTTTTGGCGCGTGGTCTTCGGGCGCATCTTGAAGACCAAATTTTAGTGCATGGAAATAAAACAATTGTTTTTAATTAATTCTTTTAAGAATAAACTTTTTTAATAAGGCATTTTTAATATTAATTAAGAAACGTAGAGTTGTGTTAATGGAAAAACAATTACCCTCATCAGCACAGGTTGTCATTGTTGGCGGTGGTGTTATCGGTTGTAGCATTGCGTACCATTTAACAAAATTAGGTATCACTGATGTTGTATTGCTAGAACGTAAGACCTTAACTAGTGGGACAACATGGCATGCAGCTGGTTTGGTGCCTACACTTCGCGCAAGTTATAACATGTCCATGCTGGCTAATTATAGCGCGAGTCTTTACGAGCAATTAGAGTCTGAAACGGGTCAAGCAACTGGTTTTGTCCGCAATGGTTCCTTAACAATTGCGACCAATAAAGAACGCTTAGCAGAAATTAAACGCGGCGCGTCTATGGCAAAAGTTGCGGGCTTTCCCTGTGACTTGATTAGCCCCGAAGCGGCTAAAGAAATGTGGCCTTTGTTAAATACCGATGATGTGATTGGCGCTATTCACTTGCCAATGGATGGCATGGCAAGTCCCGTTGATGTAACGCAAGCCTTAGCTAAAGGTGCGCGTATGGGCGGAGCTAAGATTTTTGAAAACACAAAAGTTTTGGACGTCAAAACTCGCGCTGGAAAAGTGGAAGGTGTTATTACCGAGCATGGTGATATCGATGCAGAATATGTTGTTAATTGTGCGGGTATGTGGGCGCGTGAATTTGGTCGTAAGGCGGGTGTTAATGTGCCTCTTCACGCCGCTGAGCATTTTTATGTTGTCACCGAAAACATCCCAGACCTGACCAGTGGACTACCAACCATGCGTGATATGGATGGATGTTGTTACTATAAACCTGATGCGGGTAAATTATTAATCGGTATGTTTGAACCCAATGCAAAGCCTTGGGGCATGGATGGCATCCCTGATGATTTTTCTTTTGATGAATTGCCAGACGATTTTGATCATTTAGAGCCTTATTTAGAAGCGGCAATGCAGCGCTTGCCAATTTTAGAGCGAACCGGTTTGCAAGTATTTTTTAATGGCCCAGAATCGTTTACACCTGATGACCGTTATCAGTTAGGTGAAGCACCTGAATTGAAAAATTATTTTGTTGCAGCAGGCTTTAATTCAGTTGGTATTCAGTCTGCTGGCGGCGCCGGAAAAATGTTAGCTCAGTGGATACAAAAAGGACATTCTCCGCGTGATTTATGGGACGTTGATATTCGTCGTAATATGCCTTTTCAAAGTAATGAGCGCTATTTATATGATCGCACCACAGAGTCTTTAGGTCTATTGTACGAAACACATTATCCCTTTAAGCAATTCAAAACAGCACGTGGTGCAAGGCGTTCAGTACTGCATGACAAACTTGAATCTTTAGGCGCAGTGTTTGGCGTCGATAATGGTTGGGAGCGTGCTAATTGGTTTGCTAATAAAGGTCAAACACCTAAATATGAATATTCCTTTGGCCGTCAAAATTGGTTTGAAAACAATAAAGCTGAGCACGAAGCAGTCAGAAATAGAGTGGGTGTTATTGATCAAAGTTCTTTCTCTAAATATCAAGTAGAGGGGCCAGATTCAGAAAAATTCTTAAATAGAATTTGTTCAAATAATATAGCTGTTAATATTGGTAAAATGGTTTATACGCAGTGGCTCAATGACCGCGGCGGTATTGAAGCAGATGTAACTGTTACCCGACTGTCTGCAAATAAATATTTAATTATTTCGGGTGTGGCGACGCAAATCCGTGATATGGATTGGTTGCAGCGTAATAAAATAGATGATGAAGTTGTCTTTATTAATGATATTACTTCTTCAATGGCTGTAGTCACAGTAATGGGCCCTAGGGCTCGCGATACATTAAGTAAGCTCACTAGTGATGATATCTCTAACGAAGGCTTTGCTTTTGCCACGTCCAAAGTAATTGATTTACACTATGCCAAAGTGCGCGCATCCCGTATCACTTATGTTGGCGAGTTAGGTTGGGAACTTTATATTTCAACTGAGTATGCCCCTAGCGTATACGATGCAATTTTAAGCGCAGGTGAAGAGTTTGGTATTAAACCGTATGGTTATCATACAATGAATTCTTTACGCATAGAAAAATGTTATCGCCATTGGGGGCATGATATTACTGATGAAGACACACCGCTAGAGGCAGGGTTGAGCTTTGCCTCTGACTTTGAAAAGGAAGGTGGGTTTATCGGTAAAGAAGCTTTGCTTAAACAAAAGTCTCAGGGTTTATTAACAAAGCGTTTTGTTGCCTTTGTTTTTGTAAATCCCGAGCCATTGTGTTATCACGAAGAACCCATTTATGCCAATGGTGAAATTGTTGGGCGTACAACTGCCGGTATGTTCGGTCACTCAATTGGAGCAACGGTTGCTATGGGTTACGTGCGCTATGACGGCGGTATAAACAAGGCGTGGTTAGATAATACTGATTTTGAAATCGAAGTCGAATGTGTTCGCTATAAAGTAAAGCCATCCCTGCGGTCAGTTTATGACTCTGCGATGGAAAAAATAAAATGCTAAATTAATTTAATAATTTTGCTTTTATATAATATAAATTAATAACGCTAAGCTACGTTACTCTAAATTGTTTTGGTCAAAGCTAATTTGCATTAGTTTGGGTTGTTCAAACTTCGTTGCTTAACGTTAAATTTTTTAAACATTAAAAGAGATAAACAAATGACAGCTCTTATTCTCGATGGAAAAGAACTAACGAAAAAAAGGGAAGTAGTCTTAGCTGCTTCTGTCGAAGAACTCATCAAAAATAAGGGCTATCCGACGCCCATCTTGGCGACTATTTTAGTTGGCAGTGATCCTGCATCGACAACCTATGTACAAATGAAAGGTGCTGCTTGTCGTCGCATCGGCATGGATTCTATTAAAGTGGAGATGAGTGAAGATACAACCACAGAACAGCTTTTAGAAAAAATTAATGAGCTTAACGCTAATCCCGATGTGCATGGTATTTTACTTCAACATCCTGTTCCTGATCAGATCGATGAGCGCCTATGTTTTGATGCGATAGCAATTGAAAAAGATGTTGATGGCGTTACATCTAAAGGCTTTGGTTTAATGTCTATGGGTGAAGAGGCTTATGGTTCAGCAACACCAGCTGGAATAATGCATTTACTTAAGCACTATAATATCGATTTAAATGGTAAGCATGCGGTTGTTGTGGGCCGTAGTCCTATATTAGGGAAACCAATGGCGGCTATGCTTTTGAATGCTAATTGTACTGTGACTATATGTCATTCGCGCACTCAAAATTTGGCCGATCATATTAAGCAGGCTGATATTCTAGTCGGCGCTGTAGGTCGTCCTGAATTTATAAAAGCGGAATGGATAAAAGATAATGCTGTTGTTGTAGATGCTGGGTACCATCCTGGTGGTTTGGGTGATATTGATAAAACTGGCCTCGCTAGTCGTGTTGCCGCTCTTACTCCTGTGCCGGGTGGTGTTGGCCCAATGACAATTAATACATTAATCAGTCAAACATTAGATGCCGCAATAAAATCATCCTCTAGGCCTTAAGTCGCATTGCTTGAGCCCGACAAATAAATTTAATTTAATTTAATTTTATTTTATTTGAACGCCTTTAAAAACACTCATATTTCCGTGGGTAACCGTAAAACAACTAATTGCTTATTTATTAACATATAGACAATAATTGTATCGAGCTTATAGTTTATCCCCTATGCGATAATGTGACGTTATGGCTAATTGATTGTCTCGGCTATTAGTAATAGCTCTTTATATATTATCCCTTTATTATCTAATAATAGTGCAAATGAGACTCTTGTAATCATTATTTGAAAAATTGGATTGATTTAATCTTTATAGATTGATAATCTATAATCTTAAGCTTATTTTTCAGATAAGATTTTATAATAAAAATAAATAATTGGTGTATCAATTATGTCTAGCGAAGTTTATGACTATATTATTGTAGGTGCGGGGTCGTCCGGTTGTGTTATGGCAGCACGCCTATCCGAAGACTCAAATAAAAAAGTTTTATTATTAGAGGCTGGGGGCAAAGACTCAAACCCTTGGATTCACGTGCCTATCGGTTACTTTAAGACAATGCATAACCCTAAAATAGATTGGTGCTACAAAACTGAAAATGATCCAGGATTAAATGGTCGTAGTTTGCAGTGGCCTCGAGGTAAAGTCTTGGGCGGTTCTAGCTCGCTTAATGGTCTTTTGTATGTTCGTGGTCAGGCAGAAGATTACGATAATTGGGCCAAACTTGGCAATAAAGGCTGGTCTTATGACGAGGTTTTACCTTATTTTAAAAAATCTGAAGATAATGAGAATGGCGCTAATGACTATCACGGCGCTAATGGTCCATTGAGTGTCTCCAATATTCGTGTAAAACGTAAAATTTGTGAATTATTTATTGATGCAGCAGAACAGGTTGGTATTCCTCGCAACGACGATTTTAATGGTAAAGATCAAGAGGGCGTTGGTTACTTTCAATTAACAATTAGCCAGAAAGGTACCCGTTGTAGTACTGCTGTAGGTTTTTTAAGGCCGGTTTTACGCAGACAAAATCTGACTGTTGTGACTAAAGCGTTAGTGCATAAAATTAACTTTACAGGCAAGCGTGCATCAAGCATCACCTATTCAGTTGATGGAGTTTTGCATACGGTTGAGTGTAAAGGCGAGATTGTCCTTTCTGCCGGGGCTATTGGTTCACCACAAATTTTAATGCTGTCAGGTGTTGGTCATAAAGATGAGCTCCGCAAGCATAAGATTGATGTCGTAAAGCATGCGCCTGGGGTGGGCAAAAATTTGCAAGATCATTTGCAAATAAGAACAATTTATAAAGTAAATAAGCCGCTAACGCTTAACGATGAATTACGTAATCCTCTGCGTAAAGTCATGATGGCCATCGAATATGCTCTGTTTAGAACAGGTCCGTTAACGATGGCAGCAAGCCAAGTTTCAATCTTTACTAAAAGCCGGGATGATTTAAAACGACCAGATATTCAGTATCATTTACAACCATTGAGTGCCGATAAGCCAGCTGATGGCACCCATAAATTCTCAGCTTTTACAGCTTCGGTTTGTCAGTTACGTCCAACAAGCACGGGCACTATAGAATTAAAATCAGCTAACCCAGCTGAATATCCTGCTATTCATCCTAACTACTTAGCAACGGAGCTTGATAAGCAAACAGCTATTGACTCAATTAAGCACGTTCGCAAAATTGTTAATGCGCCAGCACTTAAGCCATTAATTGCTGAAGAGCACGAACCAGGTATTCAGTATCAAAGCGATGAAGAATTGCTGGAGTACGCTCGCAACAGAGCAACAACTATTTATCATCCAACAGGTACTTGTAAAATGGGTCCTGCGGACGACGAAATGAATGTTGTCGATGAAAGGTTACGCGTTTATGGATTAGAGGGTTTGCGTGTTGTCGACTGTTCAATTATTCCAGAAATTGTTTCTGGTAATACCAATGCGCCGGCCATCATGATTGCAGAAAAAGCGGCTGATATGATGAAGCAAGATGCGCGCTAAAGTTTTGCTTAAATTGCTACTTTATTAAGAAATGCATTTATCAATAAAAAAGCCTATATAGTTATCTATATAGGCTTTTTTTAAAGCTGTTATTGGTAGATAAATAACAGCGGTTTAGTCATTCATTGTTTGAATAAGTTCAGCCGCCGCTAATTGTAAATCAGGTATTTGCTCAAGTGCTTTTTTTACACTCATGCGTGCACTTGGGGCATGCATGGCTAAGGCACCAAAAAATTGTCCCTCAAGGTTTCTGAGCGGAACGGATACAGCAACCATGCCTTGAATAAATTCTTCGTTATCAATACCAATATCATCTCTACGAATACGTCTTAACTCAGTCTTGAGCATCTCTTCATCAGTAATAGTATTAGGAGTGCGCTGTTCAAAAGTAATTTTTGATATTAATCGGTTTCTCTTTGCGCTAGGAAGGTTGCTCAGAAATAATTTACCACTTGCTGTGCAATAAACTGGAACACGATCGTTAATTTGAAGTTGAACTCTTAATGGCCAGTGAGTTTCTACACGATCAAAGTAGATCATTTCAGAGCCGTCAGCAATTGAAATATTACACGTTTCGCCAACCTTATTGGACAGACGTTGTAAAATATCGTGTCGCTCTGCCTTTAAGTGTTCGTTATTACAAAAAATGCCCATAGACATTTTTGATAGGCGATTACCCGGTAAATATCCGTTGCCGTCTAATCTAGGCTGCAAGTAACCCTCTTTTTCTAACATTAAACAAAGTCGATGAATCGTAGGTTTGGGAAGTTTTAATTTTTGATTTATTTCAGAGGCGGTAATAGGCGTCGGCGATGCAGCTACAGCTTCAAGAATGCTAAGCGCTCTTAGCGCAGAAGATGATTTCTCCGAGACATCAGAAGAAGTTTGCATTTAAGCGATCCTTATATTGGCGTTTTTAAGCTATAAGATAATGTATATGTAGATTTTATTAATATACGATTAACCTTTTATTGATTGTTAAGTGAGCTATCGCTAGTGTAACCTATTTTTCAAAGTTTTTAGTTTTTATCAATGAGTACTTATATACTTTTGTAGTATTGTGCCACAGTAAAGTGACCAGATTTTTAACTCTTTAATAGGATAACCAAGACTGTTTTTCAATTAAAGTTAATATGCATTTTAGCAAGATTAGCTAAGCTCTTGAAATTTAACAAATTTATTATTGTATCCAAAATTGGATTAAAATCACAACACATCCTAATAATTGATTATATATGTTTTCGAGACATTGAGTATCATAAATCTCTCTTAAAGGCTTATTCTAGAGGTAAATAATTTGCTATAGGCTTTTTTCTATGATCTAATTGATTTATGGATTTGATAGCCATACCTTATATATAACAATAAAAATTAGGCTAATTGCGATTTAGTACTATACATGTTTATTTCTTTTAGCCTTATAAAAAATAACTAAAAACAATAACCAAGAGGTGTTTATGACTACAAGAAACAAAGCTCCTATTATCAGTAAGAGCGTATCCCGTCGTGATTTTTTTCGTGTGGCGGGTAGTTACGGTTTAACTTCAACGGCAATCGCTGCAAGCATTTTAGGTGCCGGTTATAGTCTTCCCCAGCTAGCAACTGCTGCTGAATCTCAAATGAATCGTCGCTACCAAAAGCCAGCCAAATATAACTTAAAGTTTGGTGCTGCAGGCTTCAATGCGCGTACATTGTTAATTGAGCGTGCCGGCGTTTTAGATTTTATTGAGGATCTTGAATCACGTAGTGATGGTGAGATTCGCGTTGAATTTATTGGCGATAACCAAATTTGTGGCCAGCTAAACTGTGTAACGAAAACACAGCAAGGCATCATTGATTTGTTCTCAGCATCTACCCAGAACTCGGCAGGTGGTGCACCTTACTTAAACGTACTCGACTATGCATATATGTTCCCAAGTCGTGCGTCTCAATATCACTTTTTATATCACAAAGATAGCCAAAAGATTTTACGTGATCCTCTGGAAAAACAACATGGTATAAAAATGTTGTTTTCTCACGCTGAACTTCGTGGTCTGCAAATGGGTCTTGCTTGGGATGACAAACCTCTTATCACCAGTATCGATACACTGCGTGGAACCAAAAACCGTGTAACAGGTACACAGCTTGGTCGTATTGCGATGCAGCTCCTTGATCTTAACCCTGTGCCAATTGCTTGGTCAGAAACCCTTGATGGCTTGAAACAAGGTCTTATTGATGGCGCAGAAACTTGGACTGGTGCAGTTGCATATGCAAATATGGCACCGGTTGTATCTCAGTCAGTTGATCTACGACTATTCTGCGGTACTGAGGCGACAATGATTAACTCAAAAGTATTTGATGGCTTAAGCGGCGAGCTTCAAGATGCAGTGATGGAGTCAGCATACTTTACTCAAGCTAGAATTCAGTGCGCGAATGAAGCAGCTCTTGTAAATACAACGGGTGCAACCGATCCACAACTTGACGGTACCATCTTCAAAGAGCATGGCGTCCGTATGGCGCTTCTCTCCGACGAAGAACGCATGAGAGCAGCTAAAATTTGCGCCCCAGAATTTAATCCGGAGCCTTGGGAAAAATGGCGTGAGCGCATAAACAAATGGTCTGGGGGTCAAGATACGTACACAGCAATTCATAAAATTGCTCGCGAGATTCCTGCCGATACTTTGGCAGAAAATGTTTCAGCACAGCGCTGGTGGAAATCTTAATAGCTTAGGCTGTTAATATAATCGATTACCCGGATTCTATTTTAGTCTCCGGGTAATTTTTTGTAAGATTTCTTTAAATCCTAGTGTGGGTACGTTTAAGTTGTGTGATGCAAATAAGCAATAATAATTAATTTATTAAGTCACTAAGCCAAAGCTCGTAAATGGTTTTGCGTTTATTGTAGTTGCCAATTTATAAATTCATAAACGTATTAACTGTCCAAGTCTAATCAAAATATATGAAATAGTATATTTGATTGGAGGTTATTTAAGGGGTATGCAGTATGGTTAAATCAGCATTCAGTTGGCTTAACGAAAATATTGAAAAATGTTTTATTTTGGTTTCGTATGCGGCCATGGCAACAATCATTTTTAGCCAAGTTATCATGCGTTTCTTTTTTCAATATCAAAGTCCATGGAGCACAACTATTCCTATCTATCTATTTTTGTGGCTTACATGGATGGGTGCTTCTTATAATGCAAAAAACAGAACGCATTTACGTTTTAACGAAGTGCGAGAGCGCTTAAGTTATAAAGCACAATATGTTTGTTTGGTAATGGACGCTATAGTTTGGTATGCGTTTAGTGCAGTAGTTCTATATTTTACGATAGAGCAAGTTCAAATATCTCACGATAATTTTGCAATCGTACAAGGCACCGACGATGTAATGAAATGGTGGTTTTATATGGCCTTACCCTTATCATTTTCGCTTTTAGTATTTCGTGTTACCCAAAATCTTATAGTCGATACAAAAATGTTTTTAGCGAAACAGCCGTTAATAATAACAACTACAATGTTTGGTGATTAGGAGAGATTATATGGATGGTTTTTTAATTAGTGTAATCAGTATTGCTGTCACAATACTATTTGTTCTTGGCTTACCAATTTTCCTTATTATTGGTATTTGGGTTGTTGGTGTAAGTGTCGTTATTGACTTTACGCTAGCAAACGTAGGTGTGACCTTGTTTGAAGGTTTAAACTTTTTCGGTTTATTAGCATTGCCTTTGTTTATTTTAACCGGCGACTTAATTAGTGGAGCAGGTATTGCAAAGCGCTTAATTGATTTTGCCTATTCTTGCTTAGGTTGGATGCGCGGTGGTCTTGCGATGGCTTCCCTTGGTGCTTGCGGTATGTTTGCTGCAATTTCTGGCTCTAACTCTGCAACCACAGCAACCATTGGCGGCATCATGCACCCTGAAATGGTTAAGAATGGTTATAATGATAAATTTGCGGCCGCAACCTTAGCAGCAGGCGGTACGGTGGGCATTATTATTCCTCCCAGTATTATATTTATTGTTTATGGCTTTATGATGGGATTGCCTATAGGAGAGTTATTTATAGGTGGTTTTATTCCAGGCATTATGATGGTTATTGCAATGCAGCTAGTGTGTTTCTATTTGTCTCGTAAAAATAAATGGGGCACCATCATTGAGTTCGATCCAAAGCGGATTGCACTAACTGGTGTTAAAGCTTGGTTAGGCTTTATGGCAATCGGTATTGTTGTTTGGGGTATTTACAGTGGTAAATTTTCACCGACAGAGGCAGCAGGAATTACTGCAGGTTTTTGTTTGTTGGCAGGTGTTTTTATTACCCGTGAGCTTAGTATAAAAGCCTTACCTAGTATCTTACTGCGTTCTGGCACAATTACCGGTATGTTGGCACCATTAATCGCTATTTCAATTGTTATGCAGCAAGTGCTTTCACAATTAGGCGCCAAAGAGTTCATCACAGAATTAGTTAATTTGTTGGGCGGTTATTACCCAATATTATTTGCTTGCATGGCGATTGTTTTACTAGCAGGTACTATCTTGGAAAGCCTTCCAAATACAATTATTTTAGCACCAATTTTAGCGCCAATTGCAGCAAGTATTGGTGTTGATCCTATTCACTTTGCGGTGGTATTTTTAGTGGGTGATGCGATTGGTTTTATTACTCCTCCGTATGGGTTAAATCTTTATGTGGCGAGTGGTATTACGGGTATTCCTTATCTCAAATTATTGGCTTACACGGTTCCATATTTGTTGTCGCTGATGGTTGTTTGGGTAATCGTTGCTATGGTTCCTGAATTTTCTACTTATCTTGTGGAATCAATGAGACCTAAGTAATTCAATTAATAAGTTTTGTTGGTGATAAAATTATTTTAAAAAAGGCTCTAATTATTAGGGCCTTTTTTATGAGTTTAAATTTTAAACTTTTAATTATTTTTTTTTAGATAAATATCAAATCATCTTAATCGTAAAGCATTTCTAGTGTGTAAATTTTTCCGGCAAGGTAATCATCTAATAGGCGCTTAACAAGTGGCCCGCGTAAATTGTCTTGCTTAATTATATCTTCATAGCTCATCCATACTGCTTCTATTATTCCCGTGTCTAGCTCCATTTCTGGAAAATGTTTTATGGGCGCCGCCAGAAAGCTATGTCGCAAATAAGTAATTCCATTTTTTGCAATATGTCTATACAAGCCCATGTAATGCGTTACTTCAACTTCCCAACCGGTTTCTTCTAAAGTTTCGCGCCTTGCTGCATTAATTAAGCTTTCATTTTCATCAAGATGTCCGGCAGGTTGGTTATAAACTTCAATGCCATTAGGTGCCTCATGCACCATTAAAAATTTATCATTTTTTTGCACCAATGTGGCAACAGTTACATTGGGTTTCCAGCGTTCATTTATCATGTTTGTCTCTTACTCTTTTTTTGTATTTGTTGCTATGATTTTTTTTGCGCGTATTTTTTTCTGTGCTTTTACTAAGGTTGCGATTATTTTTAACTGTGTTTGCTTTAACCATAGCATCAACAGAAAGAGTCAGCGCTTTTATACAATGTTCACCAGGCATAAGGTCACCTAAACTCCAGTCACCTATAGATGATCTAATTAAACGCAGAGTTGGTAAATTAACAGCGGCTGTCATGCGTCTAATTTGTCTGTTGCGTCCTTCAGTGATTGATATTTCTAACCAGTGTGTTGGTATAGATTGACGATGCCTTATTGGCGGGTTGCGATCCCAAATGTTAGGCGCTTCGATATGACAAACTTGTGCGGGTTTTGTCAGGCCGTCTTTGAGTACTACACCATCAGTAAGGTGTTTTACGGCTGCTGGATTGTATGCGCCTTCTACCTGCACCCAGTATTTTTTGGGAAGCTTATGTGTCGGATGAGCAATGAAATGCTGTAGATTACCATCGTTGGTTAATAGTAAAAGTCCTTCAGAGTCAAAATCTAGACGTCCTGCAGGGTAGAAGCCGGGCTCTTTTATATACGTAGATAGATTGTCTCTGCCATCATCACCTGTAAATTGACAAAGGACCTTGTAGGGCTTGTTTAGTAAAATTAACGATGACATGCAGTGATTCTATAATATCCAGATGATGGCAAATAATTTAATATGAATAATAAGGCATATGATATGATTGTCGAGCAAATGTATTGATCTTAAAAGTGTATAGCTCTTTATTACTAAGGCGGTAAACCATTGTAGCGACGATACTAACGCAATAAAAATCATAATTCGGATTTCGATTTAAGGAAAACAAATGACGACTGACACACCAAAAATCATCTACACTTTAACTGATGAAGCTCCAGCTCTTGCCACTTATTCCTTATTACCCATTGTTAAAAGCTTTGTTAAAACAGCCAATATTGACGTTGAAACACGCGATATTTCTTTAGCGTCACGAATTCTTTGTGCGTTTCCTGAGCATTTGAAGCCCGAGCAAAAAGTAGCCGATGCACTTGCTGAATTAGGCGAGTTGGCTAATCAGCCAGAAGCTAATATTATAAAATTACCAAACATAAGCGCATCTATTCCTCAGTTGGTAGCCGCTATTAAAGAACTTCAGGCTAAAGGCTATGACCTTCCAAACTATCCAGATGAGCCATCTAATGAAGATGAAAAAGCGATTCAAAAGCGTTATGACAAGATTAAAGGAAGTGCTGTAAATCCTGTTTTACGTGAAGGTAATTCTGATCGAAGAGCACCATTAGCCGTTAAAGAGTACGCTCGTAAAAATCCGCATTCTATGGGTGAATGGAGTGCTGATTCTAAATCTCATGTTGCTAGTATGACAGAGGGAGATTTTTACGGCAGTGAAAAATCTGTAACGCTGAACAAAGCCTGTAATGTTCGTATTGAGCATGTGTCTCCAGGTGGTGTTATCACCTCTTTGAAAGAAAATATAGCGTTACTCAACGGCGAAATTATTGACGCATCAGTAATGAGCTGTCGTGCGTTAAGAGATTTTTTAGAGTTAGAAATCTCAGCCGCTAAAGATGAAAATGTATTGCTTTCTGTCCATTTGAAGGCAACTATGATGAAAGTGTCTGACCCTATTATTTTTGGCCATGCGGTAACTGTATTTTTTAGGTATGTTTTTGAAAAGCACGCTAAATTATTTGAAGAAATTAGCGTGGATACGAAAAATGGTTTAGGTGATTTATATGAAAAAATCGTGAATCTACCAGAAGAAAAACGCCTTGAAATAGAAGCAGATATACAAGCATGTTATGACAAACGGCCCAAATTAGCTATGGTAAACTCGGATAAAGGTATTACCAATCTACATGTGCCAAGCGATGTTATTATTGATGCGTCTATGCCAGCGGCTATTCGATCATCCGGTCAAATGTGGGGGCCTAATGGTAAGCTAGAAGATACCAAAGCGCTTATTCCAGATAGAAGTTATGCCGGAGTTTATCAAGAGACTATGGCGTTTTGTAAAAAACATGGTGCTCTAGATCCAACCACAATGGGTAGTGTTCCCAATGTAGGTTTAATGGCACAAAAAGCGGAAGAGTATGGGTCTCATGATAAAACATTTGAAGCTGAAGCCCAGGGTGTCATTCGCGTTGTAGATGATTCAGGTTCGGTATTGTTAGAACAGTCAGTTGCAGCAGGTGATATTTGGAGAATGTGTCAGGTTAAAGATGCACCCATTCAGGATTGGGTTAAATTAGCAGTTAACCGTGCACGCGCTACCCAATTACCAACCATATTCTGGCTTGATGAAGCCCGTGCACACGATTCAGAATTAATTAATAAAGTTAATTTATATTTGAAAGATCATGATACAAAAGGCCTTGATATCCATATTATGTCGCCAAGAGCGGCAACTCGCTTCACTCTCGAAAGTATCATTAACGGCAAAGATATCATTTCGGTTACGGGCAATGTATTGCGAGATTATTTAACAGATTTATTTCCAATTTTAGAGCTGGGAACTAGTGCAAAAATGCTTTCAATAGTGCCTTTGATGAATGGTGGAGGATTATTTGAAACAGGTGCCGGTGGTTCGGCACCGAAGCATGTTCAGCAGCTTATCGAACAAAATTATCTACGTTGGGATTCTTTAGGTGAATTCCTCGCCCTGTCGGTATCTTTAGAACATGTGAGTGAAACTTATAAAAACTCAAAAGCAAAAGTGTTAAGCCAGACATTAGATGCAGCTATTGGTAAAGTTTTGCTGAATAATAAATCTCCAACTCGTCAATTAGGTAGCTTAGATAATAGAGGCAGCCACTTTTATTTGGCTCTATATTGGGCACAAGCTTTAGCAGAGCAAACAGCGGATGCAGAATTAAAAGCACGCTTTCATGATTTGGCAGAATTGCTCACTAAAGATGAAAATAAAATTGTTGACGAATTAAATAGTCAGCAGGGTAAAAAAGTTGATATTGGCGGTTATTATTTGCCGAACATCGAATTACTAGACGCCATAATGCGTCCAAGTGAGACATTAAATAAAGATATGTCGTCTTTTTGATCGATAGAGAAATGCCTTTTAGAGATTAGTTACACTAATTCCAAGATGCATTGAGAGCCATTTAGGTTGTTTCTAAATGGCTACCTTCTATTACATCTAGAGCACTTTCATTTACAGTGGCTTCATCAGACGATATCTTTTGCGTTTCTTGATAAATGGTATCAACAAAGGTAATGTTAGCGGCGAAGAGTCCTTTATCGCCTCTGGCTAGCTCAAAATTAACTGGTTGGCCAGCTCTGAGTGTTTTGTATCCTTCCATTTCTATTGATGTGTAATGGGCAAATAAGTCTTCTGTGCCATCTTCTGGCAAAATAAATCCGTAGCCCTTTGCATTGTTGAACCATTTCACTTTGCCAATTGTCATAACTCTTGCCTATTTTTTGGTCTAAGTAATCCCTAAAATGATAGAGTTGCAGCGATTTATGAAGTCGCGGACTTATCCATGCTAATATTAAATCACATCGTCATATCATTACGTATAACTTAATAGCAAAGGTTGGCAAATGTCAATTTTTTGATCATGTGCTTATATTTTTTTTCAATTCTTAAGGTGTGTATACTTGATTGACGCTTTAGTGACCCGATATAACTTTATCGGAATGACTTATACAGAGGTAAACTAGGAAATGCAGTTCTTAGCACAATTTAATATGGGTATTCTTGAGAATCATCGACTACGCTTAAGTAAAGAAGCCGATGAGAGTGGTTCTGGTGACGATGGTTATTTGTTACTAGAGGAATCCAAGCCAGAACTTAAAAAGCCATCATTATATAAAGTGATGATGATGAATGATGATTACACGCCGATGGAATTTGTTGTTCATGTTTTACAGTCATTTTTTACGATGGATAGAGAGCAGGCAACACGCGTGATGTTGCAAGTCCATAAGGATGGTAAAGCAAACTGTGGTGTATTTACCCGAGATATTGCAGAAACAAAGGCAGCTCAAAGTATCGAATACGCTAGACAAAATGAACATCCATTGATTTGTGAAATTGAAGCAGTAGACGACGAATGAATTTAACCAATCTTGTTTTATATCTAATGAGGATATCAAATGTTAAGTAAAGAGCTTGAGCAAACCCTAAACGAGGCCTTCAAAGGAGCTCGCGTGAAACGTCATGAGTTCATGACGGTTGAGCATCTTTTGTTGTCTCTACTCGATAATAATGCGGCATTAGATGTTTTAAAATCTTGCGGGGCAGATCTACTGACTTTGCGTAATGAACTGGTGGAGTTTGTTGATGCCACTACACCTTTAATCCCAGAGTCAGAAAAAGATCGAGAAACACAGCCAACATTAGGCTTTCAACGAGTGCTGCAAAGAGCAGTGTTCCATGTTCAATCATCGGGTAAAAAAGAAGTACCCGGAGCCAATGTTCTTGTCGCTATTTATAGTGAGCAAGAAAGCCAAGCCGTGTATTTTCTTAAAATGCAAAGTATTGCACGACTTGATGTCGTTAACTTTATTACTCACGGTATTTCAAAAGTTAGCGATGAGAGTACTAGTAATGATTCTCTTCAAGGCGAAGATGTTAACGAGAGCGCTGAAGGTGCCTCAGAAGCAGTTAATCCCTTAGATAATTACGCAGCTAATCTCAATTTAGCAGCTAAAGAAGGCCGCATCGATCCTTTAGTGGGCCGAGACCATGAAGTTGAAAGGGTGACGCAAATCTTATCGCGACGACGCAAAAATAACCCATTATTGGTTGGTGAGTCAGGAGTCGGTAAAACAGCTATTGCAGAAGGCCTTGCAAAGAGAATCGTCGATGGTGACATTCCGGACGTTTTAAAAGGCAGTGTTGTCTACTCCTTAGATATGGGAGCCTTACTAGCTGGTACCAAATACCGCGGAGATTTTGAGAAACGTTTTAAAGGTTTATTAGCTGAACTTAAAAAGCGTGAGAATTCGATTCTTTTTATTGATTAGATTCATACAATTATTGGAGCAGGAGCCGCCTCTGGTGGCGTGATGGACGCCTCTAATTTATTAAAGCCATTGCTATCGTCAGGCGAGATTCGCTGTTTTGGCTCAACAACGTTTCAAGAATACCGCGGGATTTTTGATAAAGACCGTGCTTTATCTAGACGTTTTCAAAAAGTTGATGTTAACGAGCCAAACGTAGAAGATACCTATAAAATTTTAAAAGGTCTTAAGTCGCGTTTTGAAAAACACCATAATATTAAGTATACAGATGCTGCTTTGAGATCTGCCTCTGAGCTTTCAAGTCGCTACATAACGGATCGCTTTATGCCTGATAAAGCTATTGATGTAATTGATGAAGCGGGTGCCTATCAGCAGCTGCTATCGCCAAGCAAGCGCAAGAAGCAGTTAGGTGTGACCGATATTGAAAAAGTTGTTGCCATTATTGCGCGTATTCCTCCTAAAACAATATCAACATCGGATAAAGAGCAGTTACGTAAATTAGACAGCACTTTAAAAATGACGGTATTTGGTCAAGATGCTGCAATTGATGCATTATCTACATCGATCAAGCTATCTCGAGCAGGGTTAAGTGCAGCAGATAAACCTATCGGTTCTTTCTTGTTTACAGGCCCAACAGGTGTCGGTAAAACTGAATTATGTAAACAGCTTGCTGAGGCGATGGGTATAGATCTTATTCGTTTTGATATGTCTGAATACATGGAGCGCCATACTGTTTCACGATTAATCGGTGCTCCACCAGGTTATGTAGGTTTCGACCAAGGTGGTCTATTAACCGAGGCCGTCACCAAACAACCTCATAGCGTTTTGTTGCTAGATGAAATTGAGAAAGCGCATCCAGAGGTTTTTAATATACTTCTTCAAGTGATGGATCATGGTACTTTAACCGATAATAATGGTCGTAAGGCTGATTTCCGCAATACAATTATTATTATGACCACAAATGCTGGCGCAGAAGAAATGAGTCGTTCCTCGATCGGTTTTACCAAGCAGGATCATAGTTCAGATGGCATGGAGGCACTTAAAAAAGTCTTTACGCCTGAATTCAGAAACAGAATAGATTCTATAATTCAATTTTCTTCGCTCTCAAGAGAAGTTGTTAAAACAGTTGTTGATAAATTTTTGGTACAACTTCAAATACAGCTTGATGATAAGCGAGTTGTCTTAAATATTAGTGACGATGCAAGAGCATGGTTAGCTGAGCATGGTTATGACGAAAAAATGGGTGCTCGACCAATGGCAAGATTGATTCAAGATAAGCTTAAAAAGCCTCTTGCAGAAATGGTTCTATTTGGTGAGTTGAGTAGCGGAGGCACCGTTAATATCTTTGTTGGTAAAGACGATGACCTTACACTCGAAGTCGAAAAGGAATTAGAGCCAGCCTAATAAAAAAAGGAGAAAACTTTTTATTAACTCAATGATATTAAATCGTGGTTCATGACAATCTAAAGAATTACTTTATAAGACCTGATGTAGCCTAAGTATCAATTTATCATCAGAAACTAGATTTATTAGCTCTCGTTTAGCTTCTTAACCTAGTTGATGCTCCAAAGGATTAGCGAGCGCGGAAAGTAATACGTCCTTTAGACAAATCATAAGGTGTCATTTCCACCTTAACTTTATCACCCGTTAAAATTCTTATGTAATTTTTACGCATTTTTCCGGAAATATGCGCAGTTACGACATGCCCATTCTCTAGTTTTACACGAAAAGTAGTGTTGGGTAGAGTATCAATAACTTCACCATCAAATTCAATATTGTCTTCTTTTGCCATTCGGCACAAACCTCTTGAAAGCCTTTAAAATAAGCGCTGCATTGTGCCTGAATTTTATCCGTGAGCCAAGGCGAATTTACAAAACACGCAACCAATGAGCACCATTTTGTATCTCTAAAGGTCGATATGATGATTTATAGTTCATTTTTTGACAGGATTTAATCCAATAACCCAGATAAACGGCAGGTAAGTTGAGCGTCTTTGCTTGGTCTATTAGAAAAAGAATAAGAAAGTTTCCTAAGCTGCGTTTAGCTGAAATAGGGCAGTAGAAGCTATATACAGCGGCAATCCCATTGTCCATTATATCAGCAACAGATACGGCTATAAGATTACCTTGTTCTCTAACTTCATAATAGCGGGTTGACTTCCAATCACTGGTTAAAAAGCTACGAAATTGCTCTTGAGATGCTGGATACATATCCCCATCCTGGTGGCGCGCATTAATATAATTTTCGTAAAGGGCGTAATGTTCATCGGAATCAATAGTATTAACAATAGAAATAGATAAATCTTGGTTGCGCCGCCATGTCCGTTTTTGTTGCTTGCTAGCTATAAATGATTCGGTTGGAATTCTAATAGGTATACAGGCTTCACAACGAGGACACATTGGCTTATAAATATGAGTTCCGCTGCGTCTGAAGCCGTATTCAGACAACTGGGAATAAAGTGACGTATCAATTTTTTGTTTTGGATTTAAGAATAAGGTGCTAGCGGACTGACCTTTAATGTAGCTGCATGGGTGCTCTTGTGTTTGAAAAAACTGCAATGATTCTATGTCACTGTCTATTTTTTCAACGGTAGGCATTTTTTCGTCTAATTCACCCATAATTAATGACTATATTTGTTATCTTTTGTGTAATAAATAATTGTAAGGCCTGTGTTCTAAATTTCTTTTACTTCAAATAAGTTTACCTAAAACAGCATAAAAAAACACTCTAAAGAATAATTCGTCTATTTTGCGTATATATAATAGCTATAGTAAGTTTTTACACTGCCACAAAAAAATTCCTTTACGTCTGCGAGGTTTTTAAAAATTAGGTTTTTCTTTAGCCCAATGAATATTTTCTAATGTTATATCTTGTGATGTCCATTCATTAATTGGGTGACATATATTTGCCTCGCGTGCATTAGCCCTGATAATTTGTTCAAAACTAATGCGATCAATTTCTATTGCGCCAAGACTATTTAGATGATCGTTATGCACTTGGCAATCAATTAACTTATATTGCCATTTTTTTAAGTATTCCACTAGATGCGCAATCGCTATTTTGGAGCCATTTGTCATTAGGCTAAACATTGATTCGCCGAAAAATACACGACCTATTGCAATACCATAAAGACCACCACAAAGAACGTTATCTTGCCAAACTTCTACAGAATGGGCGTGACCAGCGGCGTGAAGCTCAAGATAACTTTCTGTTATCGCCGATGTTATCCATGTTGACGACGCACTTGACGACGTATTGTCTCGCCTAGAGTTTGCACAAGCAGCTATAACTGCTTCAAAGTCTTTATTAATAGTGACTTGATAGCCACCTTTTTTTAAAGCTTTGCGAAGGCTACGACTAATATGGAATTGATATGGATAAATAACCATTCTTGGGGAGGGAGTCCACCATAAAATTGGATCCCCTTCATTAAACCAAGGAAATATGCCTTCTTTATAGGCCTTCAAAAGCCACTCGGTAGATAATGCTCCACCAGCACAAAGCAAGCCATTCGGCTCTTTCAATGCATTACGAGTGTCTGGAAACTCAATAATTAGTGGGTCAAGCCAAGGTAGTTTCATAGGCCTTATTTTATACTGATCTAATTAATGAATGGATTGATTCAATTAAAGTTGATGCTTGCATGAAAAGCCTTAAGTGCTGTGTTTATTGGGCAACATTACGAGATTATTTTCATTTAGCTATTCAGTATTAAATGATAACTTATTCAAAAGGACGCCTAGACTTGGTAACTGAGTGCTGCTTGAAAAAACAAATTCTAACAGCATATCAATTGATTCAGAGCGCTCACTATTTGCATAATGGCAGTCCTTGCAGCAGCTTGGTAGCCTAAGCATTTCTCTGCACCTAAGGCTGCCATACAGCCGAGCGTAATGGTAATTCTTGCAGCAGCTTAGTAGTCTAAGTATTTCTCTGCACCTAAGGCTGCCATAAAGCCCGAGCGTAATGGTAATTCTTGCAATAGCTTAGTTATCTAAGTATTTCTCTGCATCTAAGGCTGCCATACAGCCCGAGCCCGATGATGTAATTGCCTGTCTATAGACGTGGTCGGCGACATCGCCAGCAGCAAATACACCTTCGACACTTGTGTGCGTTGCATTGCCATCCAGACCACTTTTAACCGTTATATAGCCATTTTTCATGGTAAGCTTACCTTCGAATAAGCCGGTGTTAGGTGTATGGCCAATAGCAATAAAAACGCCCTGTAGTTGAATATCTTGTGTCTCTCCGGTTTCTGCATGTTTAAGCCGCATACCGGTAACTCCTGATTTATCACCGAGAATTTCATCTAGGGTGTTATTCCACATTAAAGTCACATTACCGTTTTTTGCCTTCGCTAGTAATTTGTCCTGAAGGATTTTTTCAGAGCGCAAGCTGTCGCGGCGATGCACTAAAATAACCTCTTTACAAATATTAGATAGATACAGCGCTTCTTCAACTGCAGTATTACCGCCACCAATGACTGCTACCACTTGATCACGATAGAAAAAACCATCACATGTTGCACAAGCACTTACACCTTTGCCCATAAATGCCTTTTCTGAGTCTAAGCCCAAATAGCGAGCAGATGCACCCGTGGTAATGATAAGTGCATCGCAGGTATAAGTGTCGTTACCCTTGATGACAAAAGGTCGCGTGTCTAGATCAACTTCATTAATATGATCAAAAATTACTTGTGTCTCAAAACGTTCAGCGTGCTCTTGCATTTGAACCATTAAGTCAGGACCTTGAAGTGCTGGAATACCACCAGGCCAGTTTTCAACCTCTGTTGTGGTGGTTAATTGACCACCTTGTTGCATGCCTGTTATGACGACAGGATTTAAATTAGCGCGAGCTGCATAAATGGCTGCTGTATATCCCGCAGGTCCCGAACCAAGGATCAGTAAGCGATGATGATTGTCTACACTCATGGTAAATTCCACTGTAAAATTGACGTTTAAATTGTGTTAAAGTGCAATAAAACAAGCACTTTAAAATATTTTTTGCATCATATCATGGTGTTATGTCTCTCAATAGAGTTATCAACCTAGCTTATTAAATTTTTATGTGAAAAAATGACAAGAAACAGCAAAGTAACTTTTGAGTAAGCTCGTGTTTAATTCTTCAAATTAATATTTCAGTTAAATATCAAGTAACTTTGATTTATTAAAAGAAAAGTGAGCTATTGATCGAGTTTGTTGTGTTTGGAATGCTTGCTTTTTAAAGTGAGAATCTTCTTGTACATTAAGTATCAGCTTTATAAGTCTCATGAGTTGATAGAATTTATTCTAAGGCGCTGCAATAACGGCGAGTTTATAATAGCAAATCGATATAATTATGGATTGAAGATCGTTAGTTATTTGTAATTATAATCAGCGTGCAGACACTAAAATAATTTTGTAATTCAGAAAAACAATATAATGCCAGAGTATTCAAAATGATGGTCTTATATTAATGTATTTGTCAGTAATTTAGAGCGCATAACGATATTTATGAATTTTTTTAATCTACAACATCTGACCATCAAGGTTGTAACCGTTGAAATCTACTAGTAAAACTATGAGCGAAATGTCACCTATCCAAAATGCCTTGTTACGAATTTTAAAAGAAGGCGCACTTATTGGTTGGTTATTGCTGTGTATTTATTTGCTTGTCGCTTTAACTTCTTACTCGCCATCTGATCCTGGTTGGTCAAGTACAGGGACTTCAAATTATATTCGAAATACCGCAGGTCCAGCCGGTGCTTGGACTTCAGATGTTTTTTATTCTCTTTTTGGATATGTCGCCTACCTTTTTCCAGTGATGATTTTGTATCGATTATGGCGTGTTTTTATGACGCGTAATTTAGCGGCCTCTTTCGATGTGCTTATGTTTTTTGTAAGAGTAATTGGTTTAATTCTGGTTATCGTCGCAGGCACTGGACTTGTATCGTTGCAAATGGGAGCAAGTAGCGCCGACTTGCCGTTTTCAAATGGAGGCATCTTAGGTGTTTCTGTCGTAGAAACTTTTGAAGGTATCTTTGGGTATGTTGGCGCAAATTTATTATTAATGGCAATGGGCCTATTTGGCATTACTATTTTTACCGATTTATCATGGCTGGCATTGATGGATTTTATCGGTTCTAAAACAATAAGTTTTTTTGCTTTGATCTCTAGAAAGTTGAAAATGTATCGAGACAATAAACAAGAGCAAAAAGAAATTTTGACCAATGTGCAAGCCCGCAAGGAGAGTGTATCAAAACAGCTAGAACAACATAGGCAACGCCTGCCTCCAACAATTTCTAAACCATTTCCAAAGCCTCAGCCAAGCATCCGAGTTGAAAAAGAAAAGCAAGCAACGCTTTTTGACACTCCAATAACAGGTGAATTACCACCTGTTAGTTTGTTAGATCCCAGTGAAGAGAAAAGTGATAAAGGCTTTTCTGAAGAATCATTAAATGCAATGTCACGTTTGTTAGAAATAAAATTGAAAGATTTCGGTGTTATAGCGGAAGTCGTCTCTGTTTTGCCAGGGCCTGTAGTAACGCGTTTTGAAATACAACCTGCAGCGGGAGTTAAAGCAAGTCGAATTACTAACTTAGCAAAAGACTTGGCGCGCTCAATGGCCGTGGTGAGCGTACGGGTCGTTGAAGTTATACCCGGTAAAACCGTAATGGGTATCGAAATACCTAATGAGCACAGAGAAATTGTTCGCTTAAGTGAAATTATTTCTTCTGATGTTTATGAGTCTTCCAAGTCACCATTAACTTTAGCTTTAGGTCATGATATAGCAGGCGAGCCCATTGTTGCCGACATGGCTAAAATGCCGCATTTATTGGTTGCCGGTACAACAGGCTCGGGTAAATCCGTTGGTGTTAATGCGATGATACTAAGTATGTTGTATAAATCGACACCTAAAGAAGTGCGTTTAATTCTAGTCGATCCAAAAATGTTAGAGCTATCAGTTTATGAGGGTATACCACATTTACTGACGCCAGTAATTACCGACATGAAAGATGCCGCTAATGGTCTGCGCTGGTCAGTTGGTGAAATGGAACGTCGTTATAAGTTAATGGCAGCTCTTGGAGTAAGAAATTTAGCGGGATATAATCGCAAAGTTGAAGATGCCATTAAAAAAGGAGAGCCATTATTAGATCCTTTATGGCGACCAGGAGAGGAATTTACTCCTGGAGAAGATATTGCAAGCGCTCCGGCTTTAGAGACATTGCCATCAATTGTCATTGTTATTGATGAATTTGCCGATATGATGATGATTGTTGGCAAAAAAGTCGAACAACTTATAGCGCGAATTGCTCAAAAAGCTCGAGCAGCAGGTATTCATTTATTGCTCGCAACCCAAAGACCTTCAGTAGATGTTATAACAGGTTTAATCAAAGCCAATGTGCCTTCACGAATTGCATTTCAGGTGTCATCTAAAATAGATTCTCGAACTATTTTAGATCAGGGTGGAGCAGATCAGTTATTAGGTCATGGTGATATGTTGTATTTGCCTTCGGGGACAAATATGCCAATGCGTATTCATGGTGCTTTTGTAGATGATCATGAAGTCCATAAAGTTGTTGCCGATTGGAAGCGACGAGGGGCACCTAATTATTTAGAAGGTGTCGTTGACGAAAGCACCAATAGAATTCCTGTCCCTGGCTTATCAACTGATGACGATGATGACGCTAGCGAAAGTGATGCTCTTTATGACGAAGCTGTTGAATTTGTGACTGAGACTCGAAAAGCGTCAATTTCTTCAGTGCAAAGGAAGCTGCGTATTGGCTATAATCGTGCCGCGCGTATAGTTGAGACAATGGAGGCCGCGGGGGTGGTGTCTGAGGCTGGACATAACGGCGCCAGAGAAGTTTTAGCTCCAGCGCCACCTCGACGATGATAACTGGTTTGTAGCTGCGGTCTTTTTGCTTCATTCTTGGTTCATAAAGTGTATGTTAGGCTCATGCCTAGATATTTGTATAAAACTAATTCGGTCAATGCACTTCTGACTTACATTCAAGATCAGTTAAACCAACAGATTAAAAATAATGATTAAATTTTTTTATTGTCTTTTATTACTATTCTCGATAAATGTTGTTGCAGATGACTCCCAAGAATTGGCGAAGCTTTTAGTAGAATATAAAACTATTCAAGGCGATTTTAAGCAAAGCCTAAAAGATTCAAAGGGCGAAATTATTCAACAATCATCAGGTGTTTTTCTAGTTAAATCACCAGGTTTTTTTCTTTGGGATACGCAGGCACCATTCCCGCAATTATTAGTTTCTAATCTGCAAGATATATGGCTTTATGATCCCGACTTAGAACAAGTTACCATAAGAGCCTATAGCCAAAATGTTGATCAAACTCCGGCTTTATTATTAAGTGGAGACGTCGATAAAATTTCACAAACTTATTTTATTAAAAAAAGTAGCAGTATTGAAAAAGATAAAGCGACTAAAAATGATCAGTCGGCGGATATAGCAAGCTACTTTGTATTGACACCAAAACAGACAAATAATGTTTTCACACAATTAATTTTAGCTTTTGTTGATAAAAAATTAAAAGTAATGACTCTAGAAGACAGTCTGGGTCAAACAACACGCTTTAACTTTGAAAATATTATACTGAATCAATTAATTGACAATACTAAATTTGAGTTCTCTATTCCTGATGGCGTCGATGTTCTTATTGATAAATAGAACAAATAAGTAAAGTGATGAACAAGAACTAATGAAGAGTGATTTTTTTCAAGAGCCATTAAAAAGTTCGTACGTACCTCTTGCGGCACGTCTTCGTCCGCAAACATTAAATGATTATATCGGCCAGCAGCATATACTCGCAGAGGGCAAGCCGCTTCGCGATGCTATTGATAAAGGTCAATTACACTCCATGGTATTTTGGGGCCCACCCGGTGTAGGTAAGACCTCATTGGCTAAATTGTTAGCACATTTAATTGACGCACATTTTGAAACTCTTTCAGCCGTAATGGCGGGTGTTAAAGATATTAGAGCTGCGGTCAGCCAAGCAGAATATCAACTTACCCGCGGTAGGCGCACGGTATTATTTATTGATGAAGTCCATCGTTTTAATAAATCTCAACAAGATGCTTTTTTACCCTATGTCGAAAGTGGTCTTATTACATTTATAGGAGCCACCACAGAAAATCCATCCTTTGAATTAAATAATGCTTTATTATCTCGGTGTCGAGTTTATGTTCTGCGTTCACTAGTGCAGCATGATTTAGAAACTTTACTAAAACGTGCATTAAGTGATAAAGAAAATGGACTAGGTTTGCAGGATCTAGTTTGTGAGTCTGATGCATTATCACTTTTAGCTGTGGCGTCAAATGGTGATGCAAGACGATGCCTAAATTTATTAGAAGTGGCGAGTGACTTGGCTGTCGATCAAACTATATCTTATCAATCTGCTGCTGAGGTTATTGGTGGTGATGTGCGTCGATTTGATAAAGGTGGCGATATATTTTACGAACAGATATCTGCACTGCATAAGTCCGTTCGAGGTTCATCGCCTGATGCAGCACTTTATTGGTGTATGAGAATGTTGGATGCAGGTTGTGATCCACTTTATGTGGCGCGTCGCATTGTGCGTATGGCGATCGAAGATATTGGTAACGCCGACCCACGCGCACTCCAAATTAGTCTAAATGCATGGGATACACAAGAGCGCCTTGGCAGCTCCGAGGGTGAACTGGCAATTGTACAAGCGGTTGTGTATTTGGCTTCCGCACCAAAGAGTAATGCGGTGTATAATGCGTTCAATTCGGCTAAGGCCGACATGAGCGAGTTACCGGATTATGATGTGCCTATGCACCTACGCAATTCGCCCACATCATTAATGAAGTCACTAAACTATGGGGCCGAGTATCGCTATGCCCATCATGAGCCAGAAGCTTATGCTGCTGGAGAAAATTATTTCCCAGAAGCTATCGCAGATAAACAATATTACTTTCCCGTTGAGCGTGGGCTTGAATTAAAGATAAAAGAAAAATTAATGTATCTAAAGGCGCTAGATCAGCAAAGTCAATCAAAGCGTTATTCTAATTTCTATAAAACCAATAGGGATAAAATATGATTTGGATATTTATTGCATTAGGTGGTGCGTTAGGTGCAATGAGTCGTTATGGTTTAACACAGCTTATTCCTATTGCAGCAAATGGATTTCCTTGGGCAATATGGTGTGCGAACGTTGTAGGCTCAATGCTAATGGGTTTATTTTATGTTTTAATTATAGAGAAAGCAGTCATTGCACAGCATTGGACACCACTTATAATGGTGGGGTTTTTAGGTGCACTAACAACATTTTCTAGCTTTGCGCTAGATGGCGTATTACTTTGGCAAAATGGCCATGCCGGTGTCGCATTAACCTATATAATCAGTTCAGTTGTTGCATGTTTATTATCTGCAGGTATCACTGTGATTGTTTTGCAGCGAATAGTTTAAATTATTCTGCGAAACGCAGATTGATGATTCTTTTAATACTTAAAGAGTTACGTAAAAAATATAATTTTGTTGAAAAGCATGCGCATACATTTAATAAATCGCTTGCCTTCAAGGATAAGAAAAAGAGCCTATACATTGATAGAAAATATAGTAAAAAGTTCGTAAGAAGTAATCATGGATTTTATCAAATCTCTGCGTAATCTTATAGTGATATGTTTGTGTTCTTGGTAAGTTTATAGTCGTTAGAAAAACTATCTAGCTAAGCTGATTTTTTAAAAAGCTTTTTGAATAAAAATTTGTTGATGCCATTTTTTAGCATTATTTAGTAAATTGATTGGAATAATTCGTTATGCTTGATTCGAAGTTGGTTCGTAGTGAGCCAGAGGTAATTGCCAAGGCATTAGCCAAGCGCGGTTTTATACTTGATATAGATGCGTTGAATACGCTTGAGGTAGAGAGAAAAGCTTTACAGATTAAATCTGAGTCATTACAGCAAGAGCGTAATTCTCGCGCCAAAAATATTGGTAAAGCCAAAGCTGCAGGCGAAGATATTGCGCCATTACTTTTAGAAGTTGAAAGTATTAAAGAAGAACTAAATAAGGCTGAAGCTGATCTGAAAGTGGTGCAAGATAAATTAAATATAATTTTGAACGCGTTGCCTAATATGCTAGCTGATGAAGTGCCTGATGGCTTGTCAGAGGACGATAACGTTGAAATACGAAAATGGGGGACTCCACGAAAATTTGATTTTGAAATTAAAGACCATGTTGAGCTAGGTGAGCTTTCAAATGAGCTTGATTTTGAAGTGGCTACTAAGCTCACAGGTTCGCGTTTCGCGGTTATGCGTGGGCAATTAGCGAGGATGAATCGAGCATTAATTCAATTTATGTTGAATACGCATATTGAAGAACATGGTTATCAAGAAATTTATGTCCCCTACATGGTGAATAAAGAGTCTTTGTTCGGTACTGGCCAATTGCCAAAATTTGAAGACGATTTGTTTAAAACAAATGATGAGCGAGAATTATATTTAATTCCTACCGCAGAAGTGCCCGTAACAAATATTTTACGCGATGAGTTGTTAAATGATGATGTATCTCTGCCGATCAAATTAGTTTGTCATACTCCTTGTTTTCGCAGCGAGGCCGGTAGTCATGGTCGTGATACGCGCGGAATGATTAGACAACATCAGTTTGAAAAGGTAGAGCTCGTCAATTTTGTTAAACCAGAAGATTCTGATCAAGCCTTAGAAGATTTAACCGCTTGTGCCGAAGTAATATTACAAAAATTAGAGCTGCCCTATCGAACAGTGATTTTATGTGGCGGTGATATTGGTTTTTCTGCGGCTAAAACTTATGATATTGAAGTATGGATTCCATCACAGGATAAATATAGAGAGATTTCATCGTGTAGTAGTTTTCGTGATTTACAGGCGCGCCGAATGAAAGCGAGATTTCGTCATCCAGAAACAGGTAAATCTGAATTTCTGCATACACTTAATGGTTCGGGTCTTGCGGTTGGCCGCACTTTATTAGCCATCATGGAAAACTATCAACAACAAGACGGCAGTATTAAAGTGCCCGAAGTATTGCAGGCTTATATGGGTGGCGTCACTGTTATTGGCAATGTATAGATTTTATAGTCAGTAAATATTTTAATTTTTAAAAGGCGCTTGTTAGTGCCTTTTTTATGTTGTTGATTTTTATTCAAAATATTAATTATCGATACCTTACATAAATTAGAAATAATTCAGTGTTTGTTATTTTGATTCAGAGGTTTTTTATGGATTTCATGCCGTTTTTTTTCGACCTTAAAAATCGCACCTGTTTATTTATCGGTGGCGGCGGTATTGCTACGCGAAAAGCTCGATTAATAGCTAAAGCAGGAGCGCGCATTGTCGTAGTTTCCCCCTATATAACCGATGAGATGCAGGCACTAGTATCATCGAGCAACGGTGAATGTCACTTTCGTGAGTTTGAAGAAAAAGATTTAAATATTGGTATGATGGTAATTTGTGCAACTGATAATAAGACAGTCAATCGCCAAGTATCTGAATTAGCGCAAGCCCTAAGACTACCCGTTAATGTTGTCGACTCACCGAGTTTATGTAGCATTATTACGCCAGCTATAGTTGATCGCTCGCCACTGATGATTGCAATTACCAGTGGTGGCGAAGCCCCAGTGCTTGCGCGTCAAATACGTGCAAAACTAGAGGTTATGCTGCCTTCTAGTTATGGGTCGCTTGCAAAATTAGCGAGTAAATTCAGAGATGCCGTTAAAAAGTCATTAACCTCAAGTGAACAACGCTTGCGTTTTTGGCAGTCGGTCTTTGAGGGGCCGGTTGCCGAAAAAGCCTTTGCAGGAAGGTTGGTAGAGGCTGAAGCGGGCATCCAAGCTTTGTTAGAGTCTTATCAGACGAGCCAAAATAATATGCTGCAAGGCGAGGTCTATTTAGTGGGCGGTGGCCCTGGAGACCCAGACTTGCTTACATTCAAAGCCTTGCGTCTCATGCAACAAGCTGACATCGTTTTATATGATAGATTAGTTAGTGAAGGGGTCTTAAATTTAGTTCGCAGAGATGCAGAGCGTGTTTATGTGGGTAAACGTCGTGATGAGCATGCTGTGCCTCAACAGAATATTAATCAGTTGCTTGTCGATTATGCAAAGCAAGGCCTGAGAGTACTGAGATTAAAGGGCGGAGATCCTTTTATCTTTGGTCGTGGCGGTGAAGAAATAGAGCTGTTAGCAGAAAATAATATTCCTTTTCAGGTGGTTCCAGGCATCACAGCAGCTTCTGGTTGTTCAGCATATTCAGGTATACCTTTAACTCATAGAGATCATGCCCAATCGGTACGATTTTTAACGGGGCATACTAAAAATAGAAGTCTTGACTTAGATTGGACATCATTACTTGATGATCATCAAACCTTAGTTTTTTATATGGGGCTCGTTAGTCTTGAAGAAATCTGTAGAGAATTAATTGCCCATGGTCGAGATAAAGACACCCCCGCTGCTTTAATTGAAAAAGGCACAACCATTAACCAGCGTGTAATTGTAGGATCAATTACAACTTTGGCAGATAAAGTTAATAGTGCAAATGCACAAGCACCGACATTGTTGATTATAGGAAGTGTTGTCTTATTGCATAAAGAGCTCAGTTGGTATTCAGCCACTAAAAATTAATTAATTTTAAGATTCTTTATCTTCGCGCCTACTTTTTTCATACTCAAGCTTGGTTAAAGTCCGCTAAAAAAATATATAATAAAAAACTAAATAAAACTAATAAACAAAAAATTTTTGCATTAATCTCTTTAAATAATTTACTGTTCTTTTACTCTATCAATTGAGCATATTTTTACAAGTTCTACTATTAAATGCTCCAAATCTTTTTCATCAACTTCTTCTCTATCTGCTGGACGTAAAGCTTGTTGTTCTTCATTTAATAATTGCATGTAATATTCACGAATTTGTGTGGCAGATTCAGGTGCGTTTTCAACGGCTATTCTTGCCATTTCTAATCGTAATTCAGGCAATACGCGACCGATTTCGATAGCAACAGGTACGACTTGTTCAGGATACCAAGCGGTTAGTTTTTTGATTAAAACTTCAGCAAGTTCTGGCTTCTCTATAACAATGGCACGCGTAACATCTAATACTTTATTAGGTACAGCTTCACTCATGACTTGATACAAACGTAAAACATCGATGCCTTCTACGCTCACAACGGCAGCAACCACTTCTTCTGCCAGTTGCGGGTTAGCGATGGCAATTGCGCGGACTAAACTGATCGCATCGCGCGGGTTAGTTTCTGCAAAGTTACTAACTGTCTCCGCTTCTATAGAGGGTGCTGAATAATCGACATATTCAGTTCTTGGGTCAAGATCAGCTGGTGCGGCCATAGCCGCCGTTTGCATAACAAAACTTTCTTGATCTTCGATCGGAAGGGCTTCACTAACCTTCATTCGATACATTACAAACACAGCCAATAGTAATTGAACAGCAGCTAAGCAATAGAATAATGTGCCATTACCAAAAGTATTCATAAGAAGAGAAACAGCGAAGGGGCCAATAACGCCACCGATAGCAAATGCCATGATCATACTGCCCATGGCTGCAACCATTTCGCCTTGTTTTAGTTGATCAAAAGTCTGAGAAATACTAATAGGGTAGAGGCAAGAAATAATGCCGCTGGTGATTGTTGTCGCTAAGAAAATAGGCCATAAGCCATTGGCAGGGTTAAGTAAGCTAGCAATAATATCTGCAGTCGCAGATATGATTAATAGATAAAAAAGTATCGTGCGCCGATCATATCGATCAGATAAATAGCCAATAGGAAACTGTAATAAAAAGCCACCAAGAATAGCAATACCAATGTAGAGTGAAATAGTGAAACTTTCAAAGCCATAATGTTGGCCTACAACGGGTAGAAGATTCATTATGGCAACATAAGTTACCCCCGCCGTTAAACAAGTGACAACACCCAATGGTGATAACTTATAAAGTTTAAAAAGTGACATCGAGGGAACGTCTATAATTTCTGGAGCAGAAATTTTGCTGAGCGCTATTGGTATTAAGGCAATCGCAAAAATAATACCAGCAATAATAAATAGATCATTGCTAACGAGGTCAAAAAAGCCAATAAATAACTGACCGCTAAATAATCCAGCGATAACGGTGGCATTGTATATAGCAAGAACACGACCGCGAGTTTCCTTTGTGGCACTTTCACTCAGCCAACTTTCCATCGCGGCGTAAGTACAAGCGGTACAAAATCCTGCAATGAGTCGTGCAGAAGACCAAACAACGATGTCATTATTAAGCCCGCAGATCAAAACGCTTACAGCAACAGCAGCAACAGAGCCACTAAACATACGAATATGGCCAACCTTTTTAATTAAGTTTTTGCTATACATTGCTCCAAGCAACATGCCAACGAAATATATCGATATGATTAAACCAATAGTATCTGTCTGCAAACCATTTACCTGCATTCGCAGTGGAAAAAATGTGTTCGTTAATCCGTTACCCATAAAAAGAATAAAACAACTAGCAAATAACGGTATAAGAGTAGAAAAAATTACCAACACATTTAGATCCTTTAATATTTTGAGAACTAATAATAATTAGTCCTTTGTGTAAATTTATTTAGTGTATTCCAAATGCTCATGCTGAAACTTACGAAAAAAATAGAGATAATATGATCCAAATATAATCAAAGTTTTAAAGTAATCTAATTAAATATCAATTTGTATATTCAATCGCATATAATTTTTAATAATTAATGCCTAGTCTATGGTTATAGATTTATCTTTGCTTGCATAATTCTCATTGTGACTTATGCCTTCACGATCAGGGGTTAAAATCACCATCACGAAAAATTTGAACTAGCAAGACATGATGCAAAAGATTCGATGAGTTGTAAAAATCTAATAGGCCATAAAGGCACTAAACTTGCACCAATAAATATGAATAATCATTAATAAAAATAGTAATGATCACTAGAGATTTGGCATTGCCAATCACTTTAAAAGTATCCTTTAGTGTTGGTTATGCTAGGTTGTTAATGGATAGTTCAGCATAAAAATTAATATTCTCAACTTTATAGTAGGCCAATTGCAAGTAAAAATATTAATTTTGACCATTTTTGATGGTAAATGAGGTTTTTTTTATTATAAATTCCGCCAAACATTTTCATCTATGTCGATAAGTAAGTGTCCAATAATTAAGTGATTTAATAATTTTGGTTATTTTCTACTAATGGCATCTTTCTTGCGATAGTGAATTTATTAATATTCATACCGTCAAAAAAGCGACATTACATGCAATTACCAACATTCCGCCAGTTTAAGATTCCCGAGTCTAAAAATGTCTGGTCGTCATTGAAGACGATAGGTACAGGTAATATTGGCATTCCTTTTATGCTAATGATGCTATTAGGCATGATGATCTTACCGGTGCCTGCTTTTTTGCTCGATGTCTTCTTCTCGTTCAATATTGCATTATCTATTGTCGTTTTACTTGTCGGTATATATAGCTTACGACCATTGGATTTTGCGGTTTTTCCAACCATATTATTACTCGCAACACTGCTACGTTTAGCGCTCAATGTGGCTTCTACACGTGTCGTGCTTCTAGAGGGGCACAATGGTGGTGATGCTGCAGGTAAGGTTATTCAGGCATTTGGTGAGGTTGTAATCGGCGGTAACTATGCTGTCGGTATCGTTGTCTTTCTTATTTTACTTATTATTAACTTTGTCGTTGTCACAAAAGGCGCGGGACGAATATCAGAGGTGAGCGCACGTTTTACACTTGATGCAATGCCCGGTAAACAGATGGCTATTGATGCCGATTTGAATTCAGGGCTGATTAATCAAGAAGAAGCCAAAACGCGTCGTAAAGAAGTAGCTGGTGAAGCAGATTTTTATGGCGCCATGGACGGAGCTAGTAAGTTTGTTCGAGGCGATGCAATCGCCGGCATCATGATTCTAGTCATTAATATTCTTGGTGGTCTGGCTATTGGTATGACGCAACATGATCTAGAGTTTTCTGACGCAGTCGAAAAATACATTTTATTAACAATTGGTGACGGACTAGTTGCACAAATTCCATCACTATTACTGTCCGTTTCTGCTGCTATTATGGTAACGCGAGTAAATAATAGTAATGAAGATATGCGTACGCAGATTATGACGCAGCTGTTTGATTCGCCAAAGGCATTGACGGTTTCAGCATGTATTTTATTTGTTATGGGCATTATTCCAGGAATGCCTCACGTTGCTTTTTTAGGCCTAGCAGCTGCTTGTGGTGGTTTAGCGTTTTTAATTTATAGGAAAATTAACCAGCCAAGTGTTGAGGAAGCCTCAACGAGTGATCGTAAAACAAGAATGACCACGTCAAAAGACGCACAATCATTACCCTCGTCGGCAAGATTACCACAAAATAATTTAATAGAAGGCAAGTCAGAAAATATTGATGTCAGTTGGGATGATGTTATGCCCGTTGATATTATTGGTTTAGAAGTAGGTTATCGACTGATTCCATTGGTCGATAAAAGTCAAGGCGGAGAGTTATTAAATCGCATTAAAGGCGTCCGAAAAAAATTATCTCAAGATCTTGGTTTTTTAATCCCCTCGGTTCATATCAGAGATAATCTTGATTTAATGCCTAATCAATATCGATTGACGCTAATGGGTGTCACCTTAGGTGAGTCAGAGATTTTTCCCGACAAAGAGCTAGCGATTAATCCAGGTCAAGTTTTTGGCGATTTACAAGGGGTTAAAACAACAGATCCAGCATTTGGTCTGGAGGCTATTTGGGTTGATAAGTCGATAAAAGATAAAGCCCAAACATTAGGTTACACCGTGGTAGATGCCGGTACTGTGATTGCGACACACCTAAATCAAATTATGCAAAAGCATAGTGATGAAATGCTTGGTCATGAAGATATACAGCAGCTACTCGATAACCTCGCCAAAAACTCTCCAAAGCTTGTTGAAGAGCTAGTGCCAAGCACGGTGACGTTAAATGTTTTGCGCAAAGTGCTACAAAAATTATTACGTGAGCAAGTCTCTATCAGAGATTTCAGATCGATTGCTGAAGCAATAACAGGCTTTGGCCCAAGTCAAGATACAGAAGCATTAGCGGCAGTTGCACGTAAGGCTCTCGCACGTCAAATAGTTCAAGGCATTATTGGTAACGACAAAGAGTTGCCTGTAATGACACTTGAGCCAGGGTTGGAACAGTTATTGCTGTCATCAGTTGCACAAGCACAAAAATCTGGCGTTGACGAAGGTGCATTTATTGAACCTATGCTTGCCGATAGATTACAGCAGTCAATTATGGAGGCTGCAAAGAAACAAGAAATCGTTGGTAAAGCCCTAGTTCTGTTAGTTGCAGCACAGTTAAGGCCCATGTTAGCTAAATTTGTGAGAATGTTCATACCAGATATGCATGTTCTCGCATTTACTGAGGTGCCAGAAAACAAGCGCTTAACCATTGATGCATCGATAAGTGCGGACACACAGTTATAGATATTTGATACATAGTAAAAATATGTGGCGATAAATAAGAATGATTAGAAATATCAATAGAGTCAGTAAAGACGATTCTTTTAAGCGGCGATTACAAGGTAGACATTATGCAAACTAAACGTTTTATTGCAGCAGATATGAGCCGAGCTCTCGATTTGGTGCGTGATGAATTTGGTGAAGATGCCATGATTCTGTCAACACAACGCACAGCAAAGGGTGTTGAGATCGTGGCAACGCTAGAAGAAATTAAAATGCCTGAGCCGCTTTCAGCATCGATAAAAAATGCACCAGGGAGTTATTCTCAGTATCAAGACTCGCACAAACAAGCGCCGTCGGCAGAAAAGCCAACATTAGCCAATAATTATTCGCCAAACAATAGAAATAATAAGTCAAGTGTAGGACTAGCTTCTGGCAAAACTCAAGACGAGTTGGCGGCCGAGTTAGAAAATGCTCGTCGGCGTATGATCGCAATGCAAGAACAAGAAAATTTAACATTGACCGAGTGGGCTGATCGTCAACCATCACAAAATAGAAATGGCGGAAATTATAAGTCAATGTCGAGAGGCGCTTCCAATAACACCTTTAACAATTCAGCTAGTAAGGCAAGGGTAGATATTGTTCAGGCGGAGAATCTTAATGCTTCAGCATCTGCAAAAGCATCTAATAGTGATGCTGAGCTTTCAAGGCTTTACGATGAAATTACTAGTATGAGAGCAGCCTTTGAATCTCAACTACAAGCTATGGCCGCAACACAAGAGAGGCAGTATGAGGAACAACTAAGTACGCAAAACGTTATTCCTATCACCGCAGATATTAAGCAGCGTCTAAATTCTTTAGGTTTAAATCGAGCTTGTAATGATCAAGTAATCCGTTCGCTGAGAATGATTGACGACAAATCATTAAGCAAAGAGTCGCTTTGGGGCGAAAGCCTAGCGCGTCTAGCTCATCTTATTCCTGCTATTACTAATGATCCTATTGCAACAGGTGGAGTTTACGCCTTTTTAGGCACTACCGGTGTTGGTAAAACAACGACAATAGCAAAATTAGCTGCTCGCTATGTTATTGAACACGGGCCAGATGATGTTGTGCTGTTAACAACTGATACCTATAGAATTGCATCTCATGATCAGTTGCGTTCGCTAGGGAAAATCCTTAATGTACATGTCGAAATCGTTGATGATTTACAGCTATTGCCACAAATATTATTGTCCTACAGTAGCAAGGTTTTAGTGTTAATTGATACTCCTGGAATGAGTTATAACGATCCTTTATTTAAGCAACATCTTCAGGCGCTAAGTCGTTGTCGTCATGTCCAGACCTGTCTAACCTTGTCGGCTAATAGCCAATTTCAAATGATGCAGGCAACGATACATAGCTACCGGGTTGCAAAACCACGGTTTTGTGTGATGACTAAATTAGATGAATGTGCAAGCCTTGGCGATGCGATTAGCTTGCTAGTTAGCAATGATCTGCCACTCGCCTATATCACTGACGGACAGTCTGTACCCGATGATTTGTCAATTATGAAGCCACATCAGATGATTGCAAAAGCCGTCACATTGATGAAAATTAATAATAATTCAAAAAGTCACGCAAATCAGGGTGTGTAATTGAATTATGCATCTATACTTAATGAATATTTATAACTTAAATTTATCTATCGTTTATATTAAGGAGTCCTGGCGCTAATGAGGCATCAAATTCAGGTGATAGCTGTCACTGGCGGCAAGGGGGGTGTTGGCAAAAGCAATATCTCAATTAATTTAAGTCTCGCGCTCGCACAAATGCAACGCCGAGTTGTATTGTTAGATGCAGATTTTGGGCTTGCCAACATAGACGTATTACTCGGCATTCGTGTCAAGCACACAATCGCCGATGTACTCTCTGGCGAATGTGATTTAAGGGATATATTAGTCAATGGGCCAGGTGGTATTCGAATTGTTCCAGCTGCCTCTGGCGTCCAACAAATGGCTGCATTATCACCTTATCAACACAGTGCAATGATTCAAGCATTCAGTGATCTTGGCGATCAGATGGATGTATTAATTATCGACACTGCAGCTGGCATATCTGACTCAGTCGTTAGTTTTGTTTGTGCCGCACAAGAAATTCTTGTTGTTGTCTGCGATGAGCCCTCGTCCATTACCGATGCTTATGCGTTAATTAAATTATTAAACACAGAATACAATATTCATCGTGTTCGGGTTATTGCCAATATGGTTCCGAGTGCAAAAGAAGGCCAATTATTATTTAATAAATTACGCAGTGTTTGCGAGCGTTTTCTGGATATTACTATGCAATATGCTGGTGCTGTCCCCATGGATGAAAATGTTCGTAAAGCTGTGCAAAAACAAAAAGCCGTACTCGAATACGCGCCTCGCTCTAAAGCAGCGTTAGCTTACAAACAAATCGCTAGTAAAATCCAAGAATGGCCCGTTGCTTCCTCTCCTCGTGGGCATATGGAATTTTTTGTTGAGCGCCTACTGCAACAGCAGGCAAGTGCTTAAGCATGCCCGCAATTGATAGCATTAATATGTACGAGCAAACCAAACAATATTCTAAACACACGCCTGTGGAAGATTATGCGCCACTAGTGAAGCGTATTGCTCAACATATGATGCTAAGAATGCCAGCTAGTGTTCAACTTGACGACTTAATTCAAGCGGGCATGATCGGCTTGTTAGAAGCTTCGCAAAAATATGATGAAGCACATGGAGCGAGTTTTGAAACTTATGCGGGCATTCGTATTCGTGGTGCCATCATTGATGAAATGCGCCGAGGCGATTGGGTGCCTCGATCCGTTCACCGTAATTCACGGCGCATTAATCAAGCCATTGCAGATGTAGAATTACGTAAAGGGCAGAGCGCCACAAGTGCCGAAATAGCAGCAGAGTTAGATGTTGATATCAACGAATATCATGCGATGTCGCAAGACGCGATGTGTGGACGTCTCTTTAGCATGGACGAGAGTTTTGATGGTGAAGAACCCCACGTTCTAGATAGTGCTGATGCAAATAATGTTTTTGCTACTCCTCATGCTCAAACGCATAAAGAATTTTTAAAAGTCTCGATAGCAGAGGCGATTAGAGGTTTGCCTGAAAAAGAACAAATGGTGCTGTCTTTATATTATACGGAAGAGCTAAATCTTAAAGAAATTGGTTTAATTTTGAATGTTAGCGAGTCAAGAGTTAGTCAGATTCATAGCCAAGCGACATTACGCCTGCGTTCACGACTGCAAGACTGGTTATAACTTCCCTAAATATCTGATTTTCTTAAAGACTTTGATATAAATCCCCTTTTTTTTCATTTAAACTGGCGCCCTCAAAAACACAAGCTATGCTGATAGATAGGATAGCTTATAAGTCGAAGTTAGGAGGTTACATTGGATAAAAACATGAAGATCCTTATCGTTGATGATTTTTCAACGATGCGTCGGATTATTAAAAACTTATTACGAGATTTGGGGTTTACAAATACCCAAGAAGCGGATGATGGGCTAACAGCTTTACCTATGCTAAAAAATGGTGATTTTGATTTTTTAGTGACTGACTGGAATATGCCAGGAATGACCGGTATCGACCTCCTCAAACATGTACGTGCCGATGAAAATCTTTGCTCTATGCCTGTATTAATGGTGACGGCAGAGGCTAAGCGCGATCAAATTGTTGAAGCTGCGCAAGCAGGCGTTAACGGTTATGTGATAAAGCCGTTTACCGCGGCGGCGCTCAAAGAAAAAATTGAAAAAATCTTTGAACGTGTATAGCAGTGTTTCATTCTAATGATAGTAGTAAAGGCTCATAAATGACTAATCAAATAACCTTACATAAAGAAGATTCAATGATCATTGAGTTGCGTGAATGCGCATCATTGTTGTTGGAAAAACTTCAAGGTGATGATTACCAAGAAGCTTCCAAAATGATCGTTAATCTTAACGTGACGCGTGACAGATCAATATTTCAAAGTGTAGGTGAATTAACTCGAGCACTGCATGAGTCAATTAAGAATTTTAATATCCCCGGTGGCGAACAAGCTTTTAGTCAACAAGGCAGTAATGTAGATAAATGTTCTGAACTACATGAAGCATCGAGTGGTTTGGAGTACGTGTTAACGCTCACCAAGAATGCCGCCGATAAAACTATGGATATGGTTGAAGACTGCGCGCCTATTTGTAATGAGTTAGGACAAGAAGCTAATTCACTAAAGCTAGAGTGGACTAGGTTACGTAATCGCGAAATGAGTCCCGATGAATTTAGAGCGCTTTATACTAGACTTGATAATTATTTTGAAACGCTAGACGCGGGCACTAATAAGCTTAATGAAAATATGCAAAATATTATTTTAGAGCAGGGCTTTCAGGATTTAACGGGTCAGGTTCTAAAGAAGGTGATTAATTTAGTGACGGAAGTTGAAGGTAATTTAGTGTCACTAATGAGAATAGCCGGACAGGTTGAAGCTGTTGTTGGGATAGATGTTACTAAATATGATAATAAAGGGTGTGACGGCGCAAATCCTGACGCTGATATAGTCGGAGAAGGGCCGCAATATAATGCTGAAAAGCGTGCTGATGTGGTAGGTAGTCAAGATGATGTTGACGACTTGCTATCAAGTTTAGGTTTTTAGGAGTATTTAATGAGTTTTTCTGAAGATGAGGAAATCCTTCAAGACTTTTTAGTTGAGGCAGGCGAAATTCTGGAGTTGCTATCCGAACAACTTGTTGAGCTCGAACAAAGACCTGATGATAAAAATCTGTTAAATGCTATTTTCCGTGGTTTCCACACAGTAAAAGGTGGAGCAGGTTTTTTACAACTCGACAATATGGTTGAGTGCTGTCATGTAACAGAAAACTTATTCGACATTCTTCGGAATGGTCAACGTCAAGTCACATCAGAGTTAATGGATGTTGTGTTACAAGCACTTGATACCGTCAACGAACAATTTTCGGATGTACAACAAAAGAATCCACCCCAAAATGCTGATCCAGAATTAATTGCCTCTCTTGCCCGATTAGTCGCTTGCGAAGATTTAGCTGAAGCTGCAGCTAACAGCGGGTCTGACTCAGAATCATCTTCTTCAACACCAATCACTGAAGTTGAAAAGACCAGTGAATCCGTTGGACAAGCGGGTGATGAAATTACTGATAATGAATTTGAAAAATTAGTTGATGCTGTCAGCGATAAACCGGCGACTACTTTAAAAAATGCCCCGGCTGAAAATAATAGTGTCGATGCAGTAACCGCCTTTGTTGAAGCCGATGGCGAAATATCTGACGACGAATTCGAACACCTGCTAGATCAACTTCATGGTCAAGGTAAAGCCCCCACTAAAAACACGGCTCCAGCTAACAATAAGCCTCAAGCAGCAGCACCAAAACCTGCCACGGTAGCAGGTGACAATAATAAGCTTATTACCGATGATGAATTTGACGATTTATTAGATCAGCTTCATGGTCAAGGTAAAGGCCCAACTGCAGTTGTCAAACCGGCATCTACTCCGCCTCCACCGTCTGCAACATCAACAAAAGCTGACACTCAAGAGTCAAAGCCTGCGCCGAAAAAAGAACCGGCTAAGGCTCCGCCTGCACGTGAGGCAGCCCCAGCGGCAGAAACAACAGTTCGTGTTGATACTCAACGTCTTGATGACATCATGAATATGGTGGGTGAGCTTGTATTAGTGCGTAACCGACTCGTTCGTCTAGGTGATAAATCAGCAGACGAAGAATTGAGCAAAGCTGTCTCAAATTTAGATGTTGTGACTGCAGACCTACAAACTTCTGTAATGAAAACACGAATGCAACCGATCAAAAAAGTATTTGGTCGGTTTCCTCGAGTTGTTCGTGACTTAGCGCGTAACCTCAAAAAAGAAATTATCTTAGAGATGGTTGGTGAAGAGACTGATTTAGATAAAAACTTAGTTGAAGCTCTCGCAGATCCATTAGTGCATTTGGTCAGAAACTCGGTGGATCATGGTATTGAATTACCAGCCATACGTGCACAATCTGGTAAAGATGCTACCGGAAAAATAATTTTAGCGGCACAGCAAGAAGGCGATCATATTTTATTATCAATAACCGATGATGGCGCAGGAATGGATGCGGATAAACTCCGTAGTATTGCGGTTTCCAAGGGTTTGATGGATGAGGATGCTGCACAGCGTTTATCTGACACCGAAGCCTTTAATTTAATTTTTGCACCTGGCTTTTCAACTAAAGTTGAAATATCTGATGTCTCTGGCCGTGGCGTTGGTATGGATGTTGTAAAAACTAAAATTACTCAGTTAAATGGATCAATAGATATTAAATCTGTAATGGGTGAAGGTACCGTTATTACTATTAAAGTGCCGCTTACTTTGGCGATCATGCCAACATTAATGATAATGATCGGTAAACAGGCGTTTGCATTACCACTAGTCAGTGTAAATGAAATTTTCCACATCGATTTAACCAAAACAAATATTGTTGATGGTCAAGAGTGCATAACCGTTCGCGATAAAGCTATACCTGTCTTTAACCTTAAACATTGGTTGATTCGCAATCCAGACACTACTGGCGAAGATGAAAAAACAGGACATGTTGTGATTGTATCCGTAGGAACGCAGCGGGTTGGCTTTGTGGTGGATCAGTTAATTGGACAAGAAGAAGTTGTTATCAAACCTCTGGGAAAAATGTTAAACAGTACACCAGGTATGGCTGGTGCAACAATTACAGGTGATGGTACGATTGCCTTGATACTTGATGTTGCGAGTATGCTCAAACGCTATGCAGGAAGAATGTAAGGTTCGCCAATAATTTGCAGTAAATTATTGATCTTATAAATATGAAAAAGCAGAGATAATGATAGCTCTGCTTTTTTTGGTTTTATGCCTTTATTATTACATTTTTTCAAGGTGTGACTTTGAGAGTTGCTTTTCTAATTGCTTTTTAGTTATAAAAATTGATTTAATGCTATCCAATGTCTATATTTAACAGAAGATAAATTTATTTATTAACTTATGATCGAATAATTAATCAATGGATATACTCAGCTTAGTTGGAATTATAATTGCGTTTGTCGCACTCCTAGGAGGTAACTTTCTAGAAGGTGGTGCACTGCAATCATTAATCAATTTGCCAGCAGCATTGATTGTTTTTGGTGGCACCATTGGCGCTGCACTTTTGCAAACCCCAATGATAACTTTGAAGCGATCATTACATTTGTTTTCTTGGGTTTTTAAGCCGCCACCCGTAAATTTTTCTGCACAAATAAAACAAGTTTCACAGTGGGCGGCTATTGCACGTCGCAGTGGTTTATTGGGACTTGAAAAAACAGCTCAGAAAGAGACCGATATATTTGCAAAAAAAGCTTTGAATTTATTAATTGACGGTGCCGATGCACAATCAATAAGACGCATACTTGAGGCTGATATTAGTCTTGCGGAACAACGTGATATTAACGCCGCTAAAGTTTATGCGGGAATGGGTGGGTACGCCCCTACGATAGGTATTATTGGTGCTGTAATGGGTTTGATTTACGTTATGCGAAATCTAGGTAACCCAAGTGAGTTAGGAGCAGGCATTGCTGTTGCTTTTGTAGCAACAATATACGGTGTTGCTTTTGCAAATTTATTATTGTTGCCAATTGCAAATAAATTAATACTTTACGTAAATCAGCAATCACAATTAAAAGAATTAATTGTTGAAGGTGTGCTTTACGTCGCTGACGGAGAAAACCCTAAATCTGTTGAGATGAAACTGAGTGGTTATCTTTAATATGAATAATATAATTACGTTAAGTTTTTATGCAAAAGTTTTAGCTGATAACACTATCGCTATTAAAATTGTCATATATAAGCTTTTCATTAATAACTTTAGGGTAGGGTGATATCTTGCGCCGGCGTGTCGATACAGAAATATCTCTTAATCATGAGCGCTGGTTAATTTCTTACTCTGATTTTGTAACACTTTTGTTTGCTCTTTTTGTTGTACTTTATTCAATATCGCAAGTTAACGAAAATAAATACAAAGATCTATCAGAGGCGATGAGTAAAGTTTTTTATGATCCTAAGCTTTCATTAAAGCCTATTCAAATTGGTGAAATAGCGCGTTCTATTAATGAAGAAAATAACAGCGAAACTGATCTTAGTAATCAAACACCTCAAAGCTACCAATTAAATAATAATGGACAAGGCGCGTTTTTACCATCGGCAAATTTACCTCAACTGTCTGATGCGTTTATCGATCAATTTTCTAGCCTTATCGATGATGACATTATTCAAGTTAACAATAATGAATTTTGGCTTGAAATTTCATTGAATAATAGTATTTTATTTCCTTTAGGTAGTGTCAGAGCTAACGATTCTGCACAAAAAGTTTTGTCTGAAATTTCTGATATATTAAAGCCATTTAATAATCCAATTCAGGTTGAAGGTTATACCGATAATTTAGCCGTCAATTCAACTCAGTTTCCTAGCAATTGGGAGCTGTCATCTGCACGAGCTGCAGCCATTGTTAAAATATTGGTTGAGGGCGGTGTTGCGCCGGAGCGACTGTCTGCTGTTGGTTATGGCGAATATCATCCAATTGCTGAGAACGATACTCCCGAGGGTCGAGAAAAAAATAGGCGAGTGGTCTTAATGATTGCCAGAGAAAAGCCCAACAGGCCAAAGGTAAATACATTCGAGGCAATAAATGATGCTATTAAACCTCAATCTATAGAATCTGTTCAGGTAGATCCTCAGCCAAGTTTGGAGCAAGCAACTTTAGCGACGGACTCACCCACTAATCCACCCTCCGATGAGAATAATAGCGTTACAAATGAGGGCACTATTGCCCCGGTTGAAACTCCAAATGGTGGGTTATTATTTAGTAGTGATCCCGATAGATAAGATTAATGAGATATTGATTTTACTACTAGGCATAGTAATTGCTAATAATCATTAAAGTATTTAATAAATGAGAAGAATGTTTAACTGTTGTCAGTTATTTGGCGTAATTTCAAAAAGTAGTTATAAAAATAGGGTGATATTGTGCAAGTTTGGACAGTTTCTAATCAAAAAGGTGGCGTCGGTAAAACCACTTCAACTGTTGCCTTAGGCGGTATTGCTGCCGAAAATGGCCAAAGAGTGTTATTGGTTGATTTAGATCCTCATGGTTCTCTTACTAGTTATTTTGGTCAAGACCCTGACACCATAAAAAATAGCTCTTTTGACTTATTTCAAAGTCCGACAGATATTACTCTCGATAAAGTTGCTCAACTATTATTGCCTACAAAATACCCAAACATTGTGTTACTGCCAGCTTCAACGGGTCTTGCGACGCTCGAGCGACGTGCCATCGGCAAAGATGGAATGGGATTAGTAATATCCAAAGCGCTTGCGGTGCTAAAAGATGACTTTGATCTTGTGATTATCGACTCTCCACCAATTTTAGGTGTGCTATTGATTAACGGCTTAGCAGCTTGTGATCGTTTGATTATCCCTGTTCAGACCGAATTTCTTGCGCTCAAAGGCTTAGAGCGTATGTTGCATACATTAGAAATGTTGGAACATTCGCAAAAGAAGAGCATCAATTATGTCATTGTGCCTACTATGTATGATAGCCGTACCCAAGCTTCGCTTAGCTCATTGGGTGATTTAAGACATAGCTATGGTCACCATGCATGGCCAGGTAAAATTCCTGTAGACACACAATTTCGAAATGCGAGTAAAGAAGGTGTGCCGCCGAACTTATATGCTGATAAAAGCCATGGTACAGAGGCCTATCGTAGTCTTTTAAAATGGCTCCAACCAAAAGCAAGCGCTGTTGATGCGCCACGCTTCTGGGAAGCAAGCTAATGACAAATCAGCAAGTTGATGACGTATTAAACGATTATTTTGCCGATCTTCTTGGCGACTTCAGTAGTGATGTCAAGTCAGATAAAACCAGTGCCAAAAACGAACAAAGTTCAGACATTTCAGTGCCAGAGCTTGCCCCTGAAGTAACTCTTGAGTCCGCTGATAAAGAAAAATCTGAAGTATCTTCTGAGGTAATTCAAGACGTAACCTCTAAATTAAAGTCTATTAAAGACTCATTAAACTCTAAGAGTTTGAATAAGTCAGAATCAACTGAAAACTCAGCTACTAGGATAGAAAAACAAAAATCAGAAAAATCATCAGTCTCGAGAACTGATGTTTTGGAAGAAAGTTATGATTCTCTTGATGTAACAAATGAAGATCAGGCTCAAGTACTGGCAGAAAACAATTCAGACATTGAAGATTATCAAGCAAATCACCCCAAGAATTTCTCAAGTAACATCGATCAACTTACATCGGCTGATAAAGCAACAAGTCGTTGTGCTGAGCAAATCTCTAATTTATCCGATGATGAGGAGTTAAGTAAGGAGTTATCGCCAGCAGAAGATTCGATTAGGTCGCATCCTGGTAATGATACAGAAACGGATATTTACGACGAACACAAAAGCCGGCTTGAACGTATGCTAAGGCAAGTGACTGCATTAACGTCTGCTCAAGAAAATAGCGTCGAAAGTAAAATAGAAACACAGGCAAAAACTAGTGTTCAAACGGATTTAAATCTATCAGAGCCAATCTTAACCACGCCCGAGACGACGCTTCAAAAACTTAAGCAAGTTATTGAGACTAGTCAAAGTGAAGTGTCTCCTACTAGCGAGTTAAAGGTAGATTCAAGTTCAAAACTGACTCCAATCATACGCAGCCAATGGAATCAAAATGGACGGCCCGAGTGGGCACAAGAAAGATTTGATATTTTATTGCTTGAGGTTGATGGCCTTCAACTTGCGGTACCTTTAATTACACTGGGCCAGATACACGAAATTGATGATGAAATCACTCCATTATTTGGTCAGTCAAGTTGGTTTATGGGTTTGCAGCAGAGTACCGATGGCAATATTAAGGTGGTAAATACTGCAAAACTCATTATGCCTGAGCGTTACAAGGGTGAAAATAACTATAAATATGTTATCTCTATTAACGAATTAGATTGGGGACTTGCCGTCGATAATATTAAGCAACCAATTTCAATTGATCCAGATTCAATTCGATGGCGCGCTAAGCGTGATTCACGTCCTTGGATGGCTGGTATGGTAAAGGATCATATGTGTGTCTTATTGGATATTCCAAAGGTTGGCGAAATTTTACAAGCTCATGACAAAAATCGTGCAGATTAAACTGGCGTTACACAAGAAATAAACTATATTTAGCTTATAGTTATTCTTTTTATTGGTAGAGGGTTGACATAAATGGCGAACAACGCGACACAAAAAACATCAAGTGATGATCCAGTCCTGCAGTGGGTAACATTTCGCTTAGCGGGTGAAACCTACGGTATTAACGTAATGCAAGTTCAAGAAGTTTTGCGTTACACCGAAATTGCCCCGGTCCCTGGGGCACCGGACTATGTCTTGGGTATTATTAATTTACGGGGTAATGTCGTTACGGTCATCGATACGCGTAACCGTTTTGGTTTGCCAAGCGGTGAAATGACAGACAATACACGTATTGTCATTATTGAAACAGAAGGCCATGTTATTGGTGTTTTAGTGGATAGCGTAGCAGAGGTTGTCTATCTTCGACAGTCAGAGATTGAGACTGCACCTAGTGTTGGTAATGATGAGAGCGCTAAGTTTATTCAGGGCGTTTGTCATAAAAACAATGAGCTACTAATTTTGATCGAGTTAAATAAATTATTATCCGATACAGAATGGGCAGAGATAGACGAAGTATAATTTTACATGTTCAAAGAGAGTGAGTGATAATATGATTTTAAATCAACTACTAACAGAAGCGACACAATTGTTTAGCCGTTCAAATGGTGAAATTGTTTTGATTTTAGTGGCTATGAGTATCTTATTATCATTGACTCTATTGCTAAGTCTTGCAAAGGCACGTAAGTCAGCTAAACAATTAAGCCGCCTCCAGCATGACTTAAAAGTGTCAAATGCTAGTATGATTAATATTGGCCAACAATTATTGAGTCTCGAGAAAAAGTTTAATAAAAAATCAGTTTCAGAGCCAGTTAATAATAATTTACACCTTTTAAATACTTTGTCTAAGGATGATTTAAAGGTATCGAGAGAATTTGAAGTAGAAAAGTCTCAACAAGCTAGCCCTCAAACACGTAACTTTCAAGAAAATAATTCTTCCGCAAACAATGAAGAATCTATTTACGATAAAGCACGCTATTATCTAGCAAGTGGCGATAGTGTCGAGAATATTGCAAAAAAATGTAACTTATCGCATGCTGAAGTTTCATTGCTGAAAGCTTTGAGCAAAAAACCAGCAGACATATTTTAAACATTATTGCTGCTAAGGATTGGCTTACTGTAATTGCGCAATAGCGTGAAGTGAGCATTTTTATTACTCCAAACGCTTTACTCCAAACTCTGTTGTGATTAATGTAGTAGCGGCTGTCAATTTTAACATCATTTATTTTGCTTAAATTCCCATCTCCCTTCTGGCAAGCAGCTTTTATTTAAAGCTAGTTTGACTTAAATTGTCGTATTCATATATCGTCTATTTTTTTGCACTAGTTTGCTTTATAAGTGATGCACAACCTTTTAGAATTAAACTTAAGATAACTCCTATAGCAGCTCAGAGTTAGTTATTGTTATCGCGCAAATATAATAAATGATAAAGTTAATTTAGCCCTTGGAGGTTTTGTGGCAACTATCACCTACAATGATCAACATATTGATATACATGAACCAGAAACAGTATTAGAAGGTCTGGAGCGTTCTGGATTTAAAATACCTTTTAGTTGCCGTGCGGGTATATGTCAAAGCTGTTTGATGCAGGCAAATCTGCAACCGCCTATCAGCTCTCAAATTGGCTTAAGTGATAATCAAAAATCTCAAAACTTTTTCTTGGCATGTAGCTGTATACCTAAGAAGGATATGAATATCAGCCTACTTAGCAATTCCAATAAAATTAATGGAATTATAAAAGATAAAAAACTAGCCAATGAACAAGTATTAATTATTAAAATTGAAGTAGATTGTCGTTGGTACCCAGGGCAGTCTGTAGATGTTTGGTATGACCAGTTTGAAGCTCGTCCATATTCAATTGCGAGTCGCCTTGACCAAAATAAAACAATTGAATTACATATTAAAAAGCATTCCCAAGGTATGGTTAGCCGATGGTTGCATGATGATGTATCGGTCGGGCAGAGCATCACTTTATCTAAGCCATCGGGAAATTGTTTTTATAATAATGATGGCAATGAAGATAAATCGTTATTGCTGGTTGGAACGGGAACTGGTTTAGCACCACTTTACGGTATTGTTAAAGAAGCTATTTATCAACAACATAAATCGCCTATTTATATTTACGTTGCTGCTTCTAAAAAATCTGATCATTACTATACAAATGAATTGTCGTTACTATCTAAAAACCATCAAAATATTCACTATATACCTACCGTACGCCATAGCAATTCTGAAAAAATAGAGCAAGACAACGTTAAGATTACCGATACAAATGAGATAGTCACAAATGATATTATATCGCTTGATGCTAATGGGTATGAAGGCGATATTATTAATTTGGTTAAGAAAAATCATCCTGATTTAAAACAATGGCAGGTTTTTTTAAGTGGTAATCCTGAGATGGTTAAAAATGCTCAAAGAGAATGCTTTTTTTTAGGCGCCAGTGTTGGCGATATTTTTGCAGATGCTTTTATAGTACAGCAAAAGGGATAAAAAAATTTAAGACTAAAAAAATAAGTCTTGGACAGCGTACATTAAACGGACTTATTAGAGAAGGCCATCTCTTATGCTGTAGAAATGTCGCGTAAATATAATAAAAACTAGAAACAGACTTTATTAGAAAAACCATTAAATAAATTTAGCGGTTGGTAACCTTAAATACCGCAGCCAACACTACTGCGGCTGCCTAAGGCACAGAACCTAACGCTTCCTACCCTTTTGACGGTACCTTTTGGGACCGCTACGAAGTTGCCGAAAAAACTCACGGTAGACTCAACACTGTAGATTCCACACTGTAGTCACCCTCGCAACTATTCATCTAAGGTATTTAGGGTAAAAGGCAGAAACGTTTGAACGTTGCGGCCTAAAATATATACCCGTTGAAACCTTTATCGCCCCTTTAAAAAATAAGCTAAGCCAAAACAACAACCAGGCCGCAGCGATTAATCTTAAATTCCTGTGATTGTTTTTTTAATCCCCACACTACCTATTACCTTTTTTATTGAGTGCCATATTTACGGCGCGACATTAAGTTTATATAAAATTAAAATAAATAAGTTATTTATTTGACAATACGGGAGCTATGTATTAATTCCCCTCTTCTTAGCTGCCAATTGGTACTTATATTTAATTTTCTGTTATGTTGTTGGAATCAATTGCTATGGTATGGCGGTGCAGAGTTTTTGGTTTTTGTTTAGTCATTTTTGCGTCAGTAAGTTATGCGCAAGTTATACCCGAAGGCGCAGCTGCAAGGCAGTTAATTCGAGAGCAAGAGCAGCGTCAGCAACAAGAGTTGCTATTAAAAGACGATGTTGATGTACGCATAGATCGTCCGTCGATGGCGACCGCGGCGATCATGTTTCCCCCCGATGAATCCCCTTGTTTTGTGATCGACGATATTGCGCTGGCTGGACAACGTCTGTCGGAATTTTCAGGGTTGTTGGATCGGTTTTATCGGTCGTTTAGTAAAGAGATGAAAAACGAATTAGGCGGGGAATATGAATCAGCTTACGCATTACTCGAAGCGAATAAAAATTACGTTTTAGGGCGCTGTATGGGTTCTGTGAGCATTAACAATGTCATGGCGCGTCTGCAAAACCAATTAATCGAAAAAGGCTATGTCACTTCACGTATTGTGGCGGGCTCGCAAGAGTTAAGTTCGGGTGTGCTGACCTTAACGCTGATCCCTGGTGTGGTGAGCGACATTCGGTTTTCAGATCAAAAAAAGCGCGCTAATGTGCTGCCGATGAACAGCAATCAGCTACTCAATTTACGGGATATCGAGCAAGCCTTAGAGTCGATGCGACGCTTACCCAGCGTCACCGCCGATATTAATATCGTGCCTGCAACGGGTGAAAACGCCCAACCTGGCGATAGTGATCTAGATATTACCTGGGAACAAGGTTTTCCGTTGAGAACCGTATTGTCGTTGAATAATAGCGGCACAGAATCGACCGGCGAGCTGCAAGGTAGCGCATCGTTTTCTTACGATAATTTGTTTGGCTTACACGATATAACAACCTTATCCATCGGTCATGATGTCGGTGGTGCAGAGCCGTTGAAGGGCGGTACCGACTCTTATAGTTTTGGCTATTCGGTTCCTTTTGGTTATTGGAATATCGCATTAAACGCAAGTCAAAGTGGCTATTTTCAAACCATTCAAGGCGCGTTTGTGGACTACCAATACCGTGGTGAAAGTCGTAATGCTAACCTGGATATTTCACGGCTCGTTTATCGCGATAAGATACGCAAGCTGACGTTAGGGCTAAACACCTGGTATCGCGATTCCAAGAACTTTATTAACGATGCCGAAGTCTTTCCACAACGTCGTCGAACGGCTGGGATTGAGCTCAATGCCAGCTATCGTCAATTTGTCCAGCAAGCGACTTTTAGCGGCGCTATCACCTATCGCCGTGGTACCGGTGCCTTTGGTGCCTTAGCGGCACCTGAAGATGCCTTTGGTGAAGGTGCATCTCGCCCTCAAATTTTCAAAGCCAATCTACAGCTTAATGTGCCGTTTACACTGGTCAATCAACGTTTTCAATACAGCACTGAATGGCGCAAGCAATATACCCGGGAACGATTAGTTACCCAAGATCGCTTTAGCATTGGCGGCCGCTATACCGTCAGAGGCTTTGATGGTGAAAACACCTTGCTATCCGAGACTGGTTGGCTAGTGAGAAATGATCTCACCATGAATTTAGGCGGTTCAGCCCATTCGATTTACCTCGGTGTGGATTACGGCAAAGTCGGTGGTTTTTCAGAAGCATCCCAGCTGGGCAATGAATTAACAGGCGCGGTTATAGGTTTTAAAGGCACATTCTTTGGCCGCTTGTCATACGACCTATTAGCAGGACGATCACTCAACAAACCGGAAGGTTTTAATACCGATAGTGGTGTCGTGCAATTCTCGCTTAACTGGGTGTACTAATGAGTTCTATTAAGTTTTTTGACAAAGACAGTAAACTGATAGCCCCTTCACTAATAGAAGGCTCAGACTATGTTGAGTCGCAAGTGATTGGGGCCGTTTTATGGTTGTGGACTCACTCAAAAATACATAGTGAAATTCCTATAGGTTTTTTGCCGAATTTATTATTTCCAGCCATTGTTAATCAGCAATTTGTATTGGTTCTGGAGCAGGATCAGCCTGTTTTTTATTTGTCCTGGGCATATTTATCCGAAGAATCTGAATACAGTTATATTCACGAGCCAAAAAAATTGATGAAGTTTGAAGATTGGGTCGGAGGAGAGCGCATGTGGATTTTGGATTGGGTTGCCCCTTTTGGGCATACAGTAGCGGCGAAAAAATTAGTGTATCGCCATCTATTGGCAAATCAATGTTTTCGTCATTTGCATCATAGGGGTGCAGAGAGAGGCATGAGAGTAATTGCCAACAGAGGCAATAATGTGTCTCGTGAAGAATTTTGTGATTGGAATCGTAGGTTTCCAGTCAAACGAAAAACAGCAACAAAGAATTACAATTAAATTGCAGGCTTTCAAATGAATCAGGGTATTTACCGTTTATTATTTAACACCACAAAAGGATTATGGGTTGTCGTGGGCGAAATCGCCAAAACCCGACAAAAGACGGGTCGTCGCCCGTTACAACAAAGGCAAGCAGTAGCGTTAACAGCCACACTATCGCCATTGCGCTTATTCTTTGCCCTTGGTCATTTAGTATTTAGTGCGCCGTTATGGGCAGATATTATCGCTGATCCCAATGCCCCTGCCAGTCAACAGGCCACGATCTTAAACACCGCTAACGGTTTACCCCAAGTGAATATTCAAACTCCTACGGCAGGGGGTGTATCACGTAACCAATACAGCCAATTCGATGTGGATGCACAAGGTGCGATTCTAAATAACTCCCGCACTAACACCACCACCCAGTTGGGTGGTTTGGTTAGCGCTAACCCATATTTAGCGGGAGGTAGTGCGACTGTCATCTTGAACGAAGTCAATTCCACCAACCCTAGCTTACTGAACGGTCATATCGAAGTCGCGGGTAGTCGCGCCGATATTATCTTCGCCAACCCTGCAGGCATTAGTTGCTCAGGTTGTGGTTTTATTAATGCTAACCAAACCGTACTTACCACCGGCGATGTTATTTTTAATGGCAATACCATCGACGCCTATCGAGTAAATGATGGCACCATTAGCATTAATGGCGATGGCCTAGATGCCACCGGTAGTAACTTTACCCACTTAATATCACGCTCGGTTGAGGTTAATGCCGGTATTTGGGCGCAAGACTTACAAATCACCACTGGCACTAATCAGGTTACGGCGAGCAACAATAGTGTCACCGAGTTAGGTAGCGGATCAGGCCAACCGAATTTTGCGATAGATGTATCGGCATTGGGTGGCATGTATGCCAACGTGATTCGTTTAGTCGGTACCGAAGACGGTGTAGGCGTGCGCAACGCCGGTGAAATTGGCGCATCAGTGGGTGAATTTACCCTGTCTGTTGATGGGCGCTTGGAGAATATCAATGTCATTGTGAGTGCAGGTAATATAACGCTATCTGCAACCAATGATATAGATAATACTGATGGCGAAATTCACTCTGATTCAGGTATATCAATAACGGCTGAAAACGTGCTCAATACGAATGGGGCGATAACCGCTTTGTCGGATATAGCGATAAACACCGATGGCGATCTAATTAACCAGTCGGGCAGTATTCTTAGTAATGGTCACGTTACCGTAGATGGCAATTTCACAACAGATGCTCAGAATATAGACAATGCTCAGGGCACTATTGGAGCCGCTGGCAATATCGATATTGCCAGCGCGAGCATTACAAACAGCAGTGGTTATATCGGGGCAGTAGGTAATATCGAACTCACAGCAACAGGGGATGTTGAACTCGCCGTAATAGGGGATATCGATAACCGCCAAGGAGAAGTGATTACTAATAAAGCGCTCACGATTAATGCAGAGAACATAGATAACAGAGAAGGCTCACTAAGAGCACAAGAAGATATCACCCTTGATGTGGGAGCGGGCACATTACAAAATGATGAAGGCTTTATTGAATCGAATGGCGCGGTCGATATTGTTGCCGCCACAATAAGCAACACCCTCACCCGACGCGCGATTGTGCTCGCCGATGATAATGGAAACCCCATTTATCTAAGCGATGACGATGGAAATTTCATTCTTGATGCAAACGATGAGAAGCAACTTCAATACATACTAACGAAAGGTATTGTCGGCGATACCGTCACTATTACTGCGGATACCATAGACAATACCGATGGCCAAATTGCCGCCGATATCACACAAGTCAGAGCAGATCTATCTATTGATAACAGCGAAGGACTCATAAAAGCCAGCAGTGGTCTTAATGCCGTGACTACCGCGACATTATCCCAATCTGAAACGTCTGAGATATCAGGTGTTGATACTCAAATATCCGTCAGTGATACCTTCACTAACCGTGGCTTAGTCAATAGCAGTGGTGATACTCGTGTCGATACTGAAACACTGCTTAACTATGGCGCGGGGCGTATTTATGGCGACCACATCATTATTGATGCAGAAACAGTAGACAACCATAAAGAAGGCGATAAGTCGGCAGTCATTGCCGCTCGTACAGAGTTAGATATTGGTGTGACCACACTAGATAACCGTGATGGCTCGACTATTTACAGTGCTGGGGATATGGATATCGGTGCTGATATTGATAGCGATGGTCAAGCAACGGGTAAGGCCAATACGATCACCAATGCTAGTGCAACGATTGAAGCATTAAATAATTTAACCATTACCGCGAACACATTAGACAATATTGACCTTTATTTTGAAAAAGAATCCAAAAGGCAGCCTAATGAAGTGGTTGATTCACGCACGTGGCGTGAGATTTGGAAAGAAGAGAAGGTTAGAGCGGCGCCAAGCCGCTTAATTTCGGGTGGCGATAGCACTTTTAATGTTGAAACATTAAATAGTATCAATAGCGAAATAACGGCTGGAGGCAATCTGACTCGTATAGGCTCAAATTTTGAGAATAAAGGAACCGATGGTGAAGAAGTGGTGACTGAAAGGCACTCTGGCTATTCCTATCAGAGTTGTTCAAGAACTTGGTACGGCAAGAAAAAATGTAGCACTGTTGTGGTGACTCATCCTTACACACGCATAACATCCTCTACCTTTACACTACTCGCCCCTATATTCGAAGGCAATAACGATAAGACCAATGGTCTAGATATAGACGATAACGCTATTCTAAATGTGAGCAATCAAAACGCAGGGGCTGGAGGTGTAGATAGTAATACGCGCACATTGGCGGGTATTGATGTTAATACGACCAGCAGTCTTTTTTCAGAAAACGCCTCTCCAGATGCCACTTATTTGGTAGAAACAGATGCGCAATTCACCGATAGTCGCCAATGGTTATCATCATCTTATGTGACCGATCAATTAGCAAAGTCTCCAGATGTAACAAATAAGCGTCTTGGTGATGGTTTCTATGAACAGCGTGTCGTGCGTGATCAAATCGTAGCCTTAACAGGGTATCGCTTTTTAAATAATTACAGTGACGATGAGACACAGTATCGTGCATTACTAGATAACGGTATTACATTCGCGCAAGCGCATAATATACGCCCGGGCATTCGATTGAGTGCGGAGCAAATGTCGCAATTGACTAGCGATATTGTATGGCTTGAAGAGCAAGAGATCGCCTTGGCCAATGGCGGCACACAACAAGTACTGGTGCCGAAAGTATATGCCTTAGTGAATGATGGCGATTTATTGCCCTCAGGCTCTTTGATCTCAGCGAATAATATTGACATCACTAACACCAATTTCTCTAACGGTGGTTCGCTGTTTGCTCGCAATGCTATACAAGTGAATGCCCAAAATGTTCAAGATATAGGGGGGCGTTTACAAGCATCCCGTGTGTCTGTGAGTGCAGACGATGATATCACCCTTGAAGGCAGTCAATGGCAAACAAGTGGCGACCTTATTCTTAATGCAGGTAGGGATATTGCTGTGCGCTCTCAACAAGAAGAAACCACCCAAGCTGATGGCGCATACTATCGCTACATGACACGCAGGGGTCGCTTAACAGCAGGTAATGGAGGGGCGTCTAGTCAGCTCAATATTGCTGCTGGGCGCAATGCCGCGTTTTCAGGTGTCGCTATAGAAAATAACAGTTCTGGTGATACCACTTTACAAGCCAACAATCAGTTAGTCGTGGATACCATTGTAGAGACAGATCGTCGTAGTGGACGAGGTATGACTTACTCTAGTCAAAATGAAGTCACTAGCCAGATTGATGCTAAGGGAGATGTTAACTTACTCGCGGGTGGTGATTTGCTTCTACGCGGTGCGGGTGTCAACACGGATCAGTCACTACAGTTAGAGGGTGAGAATATTACGCTCACTACGGCTGAAAATAAACTCAACAGCCACGTACATGGCGGGGGTTATGCGTTTATCAATCGTTCTTTAAAGAACGAAGGTGTGAGACTTAACGCAGGCGATAACGTGACTATTAATGCAGGCGATGAACTCAACATCTATGGAGCAACGGCAGCCGGAGGTGCGGACATCATCTTATCCGCAGAAAACGATATTAACATCCAGGCAGCACAAGACGAGAGTTATCAATATTCTCAGATCAAAAAGAAAAAATCATGGGGACGCAGTAAAACCACCATTAAAGAAAGCTTTGCCACACGTAACGTGGGCGGTGATCTTACGGCAGGTAACAATCTCACCATTAATAGCACGATAAATAACGATGGCAGTGTGACTGCTAATGCCGACAGCGGTGATGTCACTGTTATTGGTAGCGAGCTTAGTGCTGAAAATCAAGTTGCGATAGCGGGTGAGAGTGTCACTATTGCGGATAAAAAAGAAATTAGCTTTAGTCGCGAAGAGACCCATAAGAAAGGCTTTGGCGGATTGAGCTCAAAAAGTACTGGTAGTATCAACCGTGCCGAGTTAATCCAAAAAAGCGAGATTGCAGCCAACACTCGGGATTTAAACCTTATTTCTGGTTCTAGCATTGCGGTGATTGGTTCGGATCTCAGCAGTGGCGGCGATATTAACTTAACCGCCGTCGATGACTTAATTATCACTGCCGATCAAGCACTAGAACAAGCGCAAACGTGGTCAAAAGAAACCAAATTTCTCAGTAGTTTATCGAGCGTCTATGAACGCACCGATAAAATGAGTGGTTCGACCACCTCTACCGTTGTAGGTAGTGACGTTAGTGCGGGTGGTAATGTCACTATTAATTCCGGTCGTGCACGCGTAGTGGGTTCCGATATCACCGCTGGGAACAATATCAACGTCACCACTGATATTGGCGATATTGTGGTAGAAAGCGCGCAATCCACCTCAGATAGCTATAGCAACGAAACCACCGTTAAAGTGGGGTTCAGCGATATTGTTGAACAGTTGGTCGATGTCGAAGCCCTCGCCGATTCTTTAGGTGATGGCCAAGCGAAGCTATCTATCGCCAAAGCCACTTACGATAAGGTGGATACGCAAACCGGCAGCACTAATCACCGCGCTAGTCAGTTAGTGGCTAACAACAACCTAACATTAGATTCCGTGGGCGATATCGCCATTACTGGATCAGATATCATTGCTGATGCGGATAATAACCAACAAGGCGACGCGAGTCTTTTAGCGGGTGGTGATGTCACCATTAAAGAAACCGCCGAAGTTAGCGATACTCAAGTAGATGAAGTGCACGGTAAAGGTGAAATCAGCTTTGTCGTGCAGCACCAAGCGGTAGAAATCGTTAAAGCGGCCGAAGCCGTCAAAGACGCGGCTAAGCAAGTCAAAACCGCTAAAGAAGATTACCGTAAATACGAAAAAGACCTCGCCTTACTCAAAACGCAACGAGATCAACTACAAACCGACTACAACAATAAAGAACCGGGTTTGCTATACGACGACATTGTTGAACTTAACAGCCTAATCGGTGAAGTAGAATCCGATAAAGAGTGGTATCAAGCAGGCATTGTTTTAGCGGCGGCTAACCTCGTGAGTAAAACGACATTGTTAGTGCAGCAAACGGCAGCAGGCGCGGCCAGTGTGGCGACATGGGGCTTTAACGCCGGTGTACAAATTGACCTAGAAGCCTCTAAGACCGAAACCGATACCCATAGCGAAGTCTCACGGGGTAGTGACCTCGCGGGTAACAACATCACCATTCAAACCGGTAATAACAGCGATATCACCCAAACCGCGACCCAAATTACTGGCAGCCACTTACAGGCCAGCGACACCATAAATATCGGCACGGGTGAGTTAACCATAGAAGCCAGCAAAGACGACAACAGCTTTAACACAAAAACCGAACAAGCCAGTATTCGTATTGCACAAACCGTGTATGGTGCCGCCGGTGGCCCGACCATTAGTGCCGACTACTCACGCTC
>JAWUWW010000021.1:0-45472 GCA_034111645.1 Cellvibrionaceae bacterium | reverse complement strand
TTATGAGAATCATTGCCTTATCGACACTGAAAGCTTTTTGGGAAGAGCACTCGGAGTACATGGATGCTAAAGAGTCGACACTTGCCTGGTATCGGCATGCCTTAGCAGCTGATTGGGGCGCACCAGCTGATCTAAAGCAGGACTTCCGAAATGCCAGCATCCTCAAAGATGGGCGTGTGGTTTTCAACATTGCAGGCAATAAGTACCGACTCGTCGTGTGGGTCAACTATGCCTATCGCGTGGTTTACATCCGATTCATCGGCACTCATGCGCAATATGACAAAATTGATGTACAAACTATTTAATTGCCGGAGGAAAAATTATGGACATCAAACCTATTAAAACTGATGCCGACTACCGAGCGGCATTAAAAGAAATTGAAAGCCTAATAATGGCTGGCCCTGACACACCAGAAGGTGAAAAGCTTGATGTGATGGTCACGCTTATCGAGGCCTATGAAGCGAAGCATTTTCCGATGGAATTGCCTGACCCTGTTGAAGCCATCAAGTTTGAGATGGAGCGCAAAGGTTTAACAGTGAAAGACCTTGAACCAATGATTGGTAAGAGTAATCGTGTGTATGAGATTCTCAACCATAAACGTTCACTCACACTGAAAATGATTTGGAAGCTGCATAAGGGATTAGGTATTCCAGCGGAATCCCTGATCAAGCCGCCGCAAGCACATGCCTTATAGCGCAAAGCCTCAAAGCATTATTGAGATTGATGCGAGACTCTCCGAGCTTGAACAGGAGAAAAACCGGCTTCTAGCTCTCAGAGAGCAACTTCACAGGCCTCGCCAATTACACCTGACTCAAACTTCTATATGCCAGAACAGAAAATCGCCATTTTCAGAGGTTTGTTTCGCGGGCGAGAAAAAAGCTACAAAGCAATGGGATACCAGTTTACGTTCAACGAAAATCATCAGAGGTTGATCAATTGTCAACCGAGTTTCTGCTAGCTTCTGACAAAATGGTTTCCGAAGCTCCTGCGTAAGCATCAACCCGCATCAGCATTTCAAAGCACTTGATGGACCGAATAGATTGCTATCGTGGGAACCGAACCGGCGTCCTGTTCCACCACCATTTAATAAAACCCCATTATCTTTCGATGATGGGGTTTTTTATTATTTAATCGATGCGCTAAAAATCCATAGGGTCACTTTATTAAAATATTATAGTAGTTATATTAAGAAAAGGTTCGAATCTAAGAAGCTGAATCCATTGATGTATTGATCAGCAAGAAAGCACGGAATAATTTCTATTTAAGGCGAGTACAGACCGGCTACCAACACACTAAAGTTTAATATGAAGGTAGCGCGCAACTATTATTGATTAGCAGAAATGTACATAAGAATGTCCTGAGCGGCATCGTCTAACATGCGATTAGAACTAATACCGAGCACGTCAGTATAAGCCCCAGCTTTACGATATGTGCCTGTTTTACCAATAATGTCTCCTGTCGCGGCATCTTCAAAGCTTACATCCATAATAATAACCGAACTACCTGCCATTGCGCCCGCCCAAAACCGTGCTGCGCCACCAATAAACTTAACTTGTTTAATGTAGGGTTTAATGATTAGCATGTCACCTTTTTGAGATGCCTTAGCAGACAAAACATCCAAACCATCTGTTTTCACAACGGCGACATTTTCAAACATACCACTAATACGAGCATTAAGAATTTCGTCAATTTTATTAGCTGCTTTAATATTTGCACCCTGATTAGCATACTTAGGTGGCATTTCGCTGGTGACAAGAACTATCTTTTTAAAATCACCTAAGTTGATCGATGCACGTTTAGTAACAGTTGGCTGTTCGGTAACTTGTGTTGCACAACCTATCAAACCAATAAACAAAGACAAAATAGTAACAATCGTTAATTTTTTTAACATAAAGGTGCTCTTTAGTAAGTAAATGAATGAAGTAAAGCAGCCACCACTATACGCATCATGAAAAATAATGTTTGATATATCTGGCCTTAATGAAAAAAGCTTTAGAAGTATGATGGTTTGCAATAAAACACATCATCAACCAATGGGTGCAGGTCTCAAGACTTGAGATTAAGTTATTTATAAGCTTAGCGATACGAGCGAATTACTTGCCTAGGATGTAAGATTATTGGAGTGCATAATCAAATTGCGGGATGCCCCAAGAGCTTGCATTGACTTTGCTTGTATTATTGAATATCGGAGGTGTTAAGTTTTATTAATGTAAGCAATATTGAAACAATAAGTTCAGTGCATTTTATTTCAATTACTATCTGATGCTACCAACTGTCCATCTAAAATCAAAAACTTTCATCGCGCGGATGAATAGACCTTAGCTCGATTCTTTTGCGGCGACTTTTTCAATCCTTATGTATCATTTTTTTTGTGAAAGATACCTTAGGTTTCTTCGACCCATAAATCTCAAACATTGGTGGTCTGATCAAAAACAGGCCTGTGAGGAGCGGGGGTTGTCTTTTTAGACCATTGGGTTTTCCCCTCGACAAATAACCGGCATTCACCGTTAGCCATCGAGTTCCACGCCTCATTGTTGGTTAAAGGTTGTGTGGCAATTACAGTGACTTCATCTAACGCTCCGGTAACAGTAGAGAAATCTACGCTGATGTCATCATCTTGTAAATGAGCAACACCAAATGGGGCTTTTCGAGTTAGCCAAAATAATGAGGTCGAGCAAAAAGTGAATAAAGCATTGCCATTGGTAAGAAGTATATTGAATATGCCGCGTTGATTGATGATCTCGCAACAGTGGCTAACGCGCTTGGCCCATTCTTTATCATCGGTGGGGCGCTCGTCAAAATGCTGAGTAAGTTCGCTCAGTAGCCAACAAAAAAGGAACTCGCTATCGGTGTTGCCCTCTGGTGTAAATTGCGAAAGAGTAATACCTTCTAGGTTGGGCACTTGGCCATTGTGCGCAAACGTCCATGTCTCGCCCCATAATTTTCGCTGAAACGGATGTGTGTTTTTTAGATCGATATTGCCGACGTTTGCCTGTCGAATATGAGCAATCACCGTATTACCTTTAATCGATGCTTGGCTTAGACGCTTTGCGGTTTCTGAATCTGCGCTCGGTGAAGACTCTTTAAACTCGCGGATACCTTCGGGCTCATAAATAACTAAGCCCCAACCATCGGCATGTGGCCCCGTATCACCGCCTCTGCGCAGCAAACCGGCAAAACTAAAACAAATGTCCGTGGGTACATTGGCACTCATACCTAATAACTCGCACATAATATTACCTAATACCACCCCTTTATTTGTATAAATACAGACTACTGTTGGCTACGTGAAAATTCCATTAATTGTATTGAGCAATTAATAGCGCCAATTTTAATAGCCTTTCATTTTAGCTATTATCTCAGCGACTAAAGTTTTTGACTAAAAACTAAAGCTCTGCTCTATAAAATTAAAGCCCGCTAAATAAAACAAAACCCCATCATCGGAGACGACAGGGTTTGTACTGTTTGATAATGAGATTAAACAAATAGATTGAAGTTGAAGTATTAGAGTAAAAAACACGTTAACTATTTGTTTTTTTACAGCGAAGCCTTTTTAAGCATCAGGTTATAATTTTCTAACCTTTTCTATATTTTACCCTTAACCATAACTACATTGATAAGCCTTACCTTGGCTTTTATCACTGTTGTTGCCATAAAATGTAGAGGTTTTGACAACGGTGTTAGCGCCTTTATCAAAGGCAGCGTCTTTAAGTTTGCTGCTTGCCTCTTTGGTTCTGTATTCAGGATTAATCTTTAAAACACTGTATTCAGCAGCGATATCATCAATAGCAATGCACTTTGTTGCATGTTGGTTCATTGATTCGATAGTTTTATATTCAACCACGTAAAAAGAGCCTTTAGTAACAGAAGTTGAGCAGCCAGTGATGACTAGGAATGCAACGATTAGTAATAATTTGTTCATTTATAGGTATCCATTATTTTTTTGTTTCTAGAAGAATAACTCTAGCGCCGGGTGACAAACCTGTTATTAGTAGCACTTTATGAGCGTAGTATAAGCTGCGCCTTCAGCTTAGCGCAAAATTTTTTGCGCACTTAATATAATGGGTGCAGGCTGTATATAAACCTGAAAACCTAAAATTGTCAGTTTTAATTAACCGTAGCATCTGTCATTTTTAACTTTCGAACAGTTAAAGGTAAAAAACATTAAGTTCATCTATAAAACTAAAATGGGAGCTTTAAAGTATTTTGCACAGTAGTTGTTCGTTAATTTACATTATGAAGCCGAAAAAGCGTTAAGTAGCTCTGCATTGTTTGGAAATTTTTCTAATAACTCTACCAATTTTGTTGCGGCTTCTATCGGTTTAAGATTTGCCAGAGAGCGTCTTAAGGTTCGGACCTTCTCTAAATCTTTTGAATCTATAAGCAGTTCTTCTCGGCGCGTACCACTGTTAGCAATATCCAACGCAGGAAAAATTCTCTGGTTGGCGATCTCTCGTGATAACACGATTTCCATATTGCCCGTGCCCTTAAACTCCTCAAATATCACCTGATCCATTCGACTGCCGGTATCTACCAATATGGTCGCTAAAATTGTCAGTGAGCCGCCATTTTCAATGTTTCTGGCGGCGCCAAATAGTTTGCGCGGTATCTCTAGGGCGCGGGTGTCAAGCCCGCCGGACATAGTTCGACCACTGCTTTTACTTTCTGCATTATGAACTCGTGAGAGTCTGGTGAGAGAGTCTATAACAATCATCACATTTTGACCTTCGCCGGCTTGTCTCATGGCAGTATCAAGCAGATCGTTGGCTACACGCACGTGCTCAGAGTAGCTTTCATCTGATGATGAGGCGTGTACTTCTGCCGACACACTGCGCTTAAAATCAGTCACTTCTTCTGGTCGCTCATCAATGAGTAAGGCATAAAGCTTTATCTCGGGATAAGCAGTGGCAACGGCTTGGCAAATATGTTTTAACATTGTTGTTTTACCACAGCCCGGTGGTGCGACAATTAATCCTCGTTGCCCCATGCCTATTGGCGCGATTAAATCCATTGCGCGCGTGGTGCGTTGCTGAGAACCAGATTCTAGACAGATGCAAGGAGCGGGGTGGATAGCGACGCCATTTAAAAACCGCTTTTTAGGGTCGTCAGGATAAAGAGCCTCAACCACCTCATCATCAAGTTTGATAATTTTAGGTTTTTTTGCTTTTAAGCTTAATGTTTTTCTCGTCATGGGTTCGATTTATAGCCTTAGATTTATAGCTGTGATTGATAGCTTGAGATTAGTTTCTAGAGATTAATATCTTGAGGTTAATGGTCTTAAACGGTGGGGTAATGTGATTATAAGGTACAAATGATTAAAAAACTGGATTGATCGAAAAAATATGGCATCTATTTATCCTTTTTCCTATTATTTTTTAATTATGATTATGAAGAGTATTGCCTTTTATTGATGAAAAGATCACAAAAAGTATCGCAATGGACGATTAAAGGCCTAATGCATCATTCTTCTTGTCTATATTAAACAAAAATTGATCATTTCCTTTAATTTAGATATGTGGTGAAATGAAGATACACAAATAATAAGGATATTAATCATAAGTTTAACAGTCCAGTTTCATTTATAGACGAATTTATTGTCAACGGCGGTTTTGACGTGGTTGATAGGATGTTCGTTAATGCATTAAAAATGTTAGTTGTTCCCTAGTGTTGTTTTCATTGATTGCCGGTGTTTTTGGCATCGGTAATATTGAACTTCTAGGTCGTCTATTAGATATGATTCTTACTGCAGTTAATGTCTCTGGTGATGCGGTTGTAACGTTTATTGTCTCTAAAAGTGAAGGCAAGCTAGATTTAGCAGTTTATAACGATCCAGAGGCCGGTAAACTTGGTACGAGCGATATACACATCGATCAAAGCGTCGAAGATGAAATAGTCGCTGTTATAGAGTCGACGCACAGTAAGACGTAAATAAAAATTACGCTAGCTACACCGTAACTAGAGCTAGCGCGCATAGGTTGGCTTTAATCAGTATGAAGATTTTAATACAGATTTCTTTAAGTAAAGCACTCAACTCTTAACTTTTTTAAAAGACAACTCTCGCATTATAAATATAAATTCACATTAAAAATAATTTTTTTAAAAAGTTAGCGCGCTGTTATTATCGATAGAAATTATTTAGTAAGTTTTAAAAGACAGTTTCAATCGACTATTAAAATATTAATTTGAAATAGAGATAAATATGAAAACCTTTTTCGTCACATCTAAATTTCAATTTATAGTTGCAATAATATTATTACTTTTAGGTGCAAGTCTGCCGTTACTTACGATTTCTAAATTTGTCATTGTGTCTACAACCTATTCTTTATTATCTTTAATATTTAGTTTGCTTAGTAGTGGGCAAGTAATCTTATTTATTATTGTATCTTTGTTTAGCATCTGTCTACCTATTGCCAAAATGGTTTGCTTGTATAAAGTTATTTTTAGTGCAGATGACATTCACTCACCTAAAATAGTTCGCTACATTCAATTAATGCACGATTATGGACGCTGGGCTATGCTTGATGTAATGGTTGTCGCAATCTTAATCGTCGCATCAAAATTAAGCGTGATTGCATATGTTGAAGTGCATATAGGTTTATATTTATTTGGCGTCTCGGTAATAATGATAATGCTTTTAACGAATAGAGTATCAAGCTTGACTAGTAATAAAAGCAATTAATAGAAAATTAACGGAGAGGTAAAAGCTAGAAGAGTAACATTAAATGTGAGTAATGTAGATTGCTATAGCGATACTAAGATCGTCGCTTTAGTGAAGAGTGGATAAAGGTAACGTTGCTACTTTTTAAGCTCGCTAGAAAGTTATCAAACATGGTGAGTGTTCGCTCATCTTTTTCAGAAAAACGTTTTTCAGAAAATAACCTTTCGATCCTTTGGTTAAGTTCTTGCGCAGTATCAAATTCACCTTCCAACGTAAGATACAAAGATTTAAATAGGTCTTTTAGCCAGTTATCATAATAACTAGTTTCGAGGCGTGTGGGATATTTAAATAAGTCACTAATGTCTAGCTCTATATCTTCGTTTGGTTCACCACTACAAAGCTTAAGTCGGTAACTCAACAAATCGTATAAGCTAAGCGTTGATAGATACTCTTTTATTAGTTGGCTTTTTCTCATTAGTAAAAATACTTACATTAAGCTAAAAAAAATCAAGAGTTTATCGCTTGAGGTGATTGATCTATGCGGACCCGACCTCTAAGCCAAGAAGTTACACAGGCTAACAATACAAATGCCAGAGACATATTTAATGCTAGCTCTACGGTCAAAATAAGTGCAGGATTTTGTTCTGGGCTAAACTGAGCATCCTCCAGATAAAAATGCACCATTAGGTTTACCAAGCTCATCCCCATGAGGTTTCCTATCGTGCGCGCAAGATTCATTGATGCAGACGCAACGCCAACTTCATGGCGATGAGTTGCTCCCATGATGGCATTATTATTCGGCGTAGAAAATAATCCAAAACCTAAGCCAATCAAAAGCAAAGAGCATCCTATATAAGTCGCGCTAGTGTGCAAATTCATAAGACTCAGTACTAGCAGTCCGCAAGCAACGATGCCACAGCCCAGCGTGGAAATTATTCTAGGCTCGAACTTATCAGCTAACTTGCCAGAGAAGGGCGCAATAATTGCCATAGATAAAGCTTGCAGTAAAATAATTAGACCGGCATGTGAGGGGCTAAAGCCTTTGATATACTGCAAATACAAACTCATCAAAAAAACCAATGGAAAGTTACTGCTATACATCAGTAACGATGTTGTCAGCGACATTGAAAAGACTCGGCTTTCGCGAAACATTTGTACGCGAATAAGCGGTCGTCTACTGCGACTTTGATGCACAATAAATAACGCCAAACTGAATGCTGATATGCCAAGCAAAATTAACCCTAACAAACTCGGTAATATACTTAATCCGTAAACTAAGGCCGAAGCAAATACAGCAAAAATTAACGTTCCCCACCAGTCATATTTTGTCTTTTCGTCGTTTTTCCATTCGCCTGCTAGGCGTAATTTTATCAACAATAAAAGGGCTAAAACGATGGGAACTTGAAAGAAAAATACCGCACGCCAACCCCATAATTCTGTTAGCCAACCACCAACAGCAGGTGCGATTGTTAATCCAATATAAATGCATGCAGCTGCAATGCCCAGTGCCGCGCCACGTTTATGGGTGGGTGTAACTGAGGTGATAATTGCCACACCTGTACCAAAAATCATAGCGGAGGCACCGCCTTGAATAAAACGCCAAAATAACACCCACTCGATATCGGCGCCAACTCCGCACATCAAAGATGAAAACGCATTTAGGCCCAAGCCATAGGCATAGATGCGCTTTCTGCCATAGTTATCAGCCAACTTGCCAGCGGGCAGCATAAATATCACGCTACTCAATATAAATATTGTGGGTAGCCACGACACCATCTTGGCATTCGCCTGCAAATCGGTTGCTAAATCAGGAATAGCAATATTGACAGATGCCATTCCGAGAGGCCCAATAATTGAACCCATGCAAATAATAATTAACGCAAATTTAGCGGCTGACTTTTCAGTTGAAGGTTTTAGCAAAACGGTGGGCAATCCTATTGGGGTAAAGTGATTACGGATCATACCAAGGGGCAGATCAATTGTATGTGCAGTGATCACTTTTTTAGGCTGATTGTTTGGGTCTGATTTTTCAGGTCAATGATTAAAGCCAGGATATTGAAACCGATCATTGAAGCCAAGAGATTCACTTGTCATTTTATGACAAAAAACTTAATAGAGGGACTAACTTTGATTTCATAATAAATAGCAATAAGATCAATTTAAATATTAGCACTTTTCAGCAAGATTGAACCAAAATTTTTGGCAGCTAGCCATAACGCTAGTCACCTTTTAACAGGTCCAAATCGGCGTATGTCCTCGTAATATCATTATCAAGCTTCTTTCAATTAGCAGAGGATACTTTTGTATGTATCAATTAAAGACCAAACAGAGTTCTTATAGTCGATTTAATGTTGAGTTTATGCACAAATTTAACAATCAATTTGAATGTAAATTCATTCAGTGTGGAGGTATTTTTCTTTTTATGGCAATACTTTTAATGATGCCTAAAATTGCGATATCAGAAGACGCCAACTTAGCCCCGAATAAAACCTATACGCCTCAACAAGTGATCACAATTGTATTAGACTCGATGCAAAAAAATGCCGCTGATGATGAAGGTATAGCGACGGTGTTTAGATTCGCATCGCCCGACAATAAAGCGGTGACAGGTCCGCTGTCACGATTTACGAAAATGATAAAGCTGGGCTATGCCGACATGCTTAATTATAAAGGTGTTCGCTATGATGATATAGAAATTGAAGGCGATTTAGCCCTTCAAGCTGTATGGTTGCAAGCGCCATCTGGAACTGAATATAGATATGCCTTCAAACTGAGTAAGCAGCGTGGAGGTGAGTATGATGGCATGTGGATGACAGATGCCGTTGTATTAATAGGCAAAAACAACGGCATGGCTATTTGAAATATTGAAGTAGAATCTAGATCAGTGAAAGTTTAATATGACTCCTAATTCAGATGTATTTCTTTTATTTAATGCTTTGATCTCAAAAATATCACCGAAACACAATCCTTAATTTTAAGCAGTAATAGTTAATGATAGAGTTAAAAAATCTTGGCATGTCTTATGAGCTTGAGCAATCTCAATTAAATGTGCTCGATGATATTAATCTTAGCGTTGCAAATGGTGAAACCCTGGCAATAGTGGGTCCGTCGGGGTCGGGCAAAACTACTTTACTGATATTGTTAGCCGGTCTTGAACAAGCCAATACCGGAACAATAAAGCTCGACGGAGTAACACTTAACTCGCTTGATGCCGACGCTTTGGCAGATTTACGTCGCGATAGATTGGGCATCATTTTTCAGTCATTTCATTTAGTTCAAAGCCTTACTGCATTGGCCAATGTTGCTTTACCACTAGAAATTGCCGGCAAGCCAAATGCGCGTGAGCGTGCACGCGAAATGCTCGCTAAGGTGGGTCTTGCAAAACGTCAAAATCATTATCCAACGCAGTTGTCTGGAGGCGAGCAGCAGCGTGTCGCAATTGCTAGAGCGCTAGTGCATGCGCCTAAACTAGTGCTGGCCGATGAGCCTACAGGAAACTTAGATACTGCTACCGGTGCGAAAATCATCGATCTGTTGTTTGAGTTAAACGCCGATGCAGGCTCTACGCTTGTACTAGTTACCCACGATGACGAGTTAGCAAGGCGCTGTCAGCGCGTTGTCCATCTCAATCAAGGCCGATTAGTTGAAGGGCCATTAGTTGACGACCAGTTGGATAAAAACACGGGACATAAGGACAAGTCTAATGCGCTTTCTCCTTGATCTTGCACTGCGCGATTTGCGCGCTAGCGGCCGTTCGTTATGGATTTTTTGTGCCTGCTTAGTGCTTGGAGTAACCCTTGTATCGGCAACGGGCGGACTCTATCGACTCGTTAATATTAGTCTGCTTGCAGATACTCGTGTGTTGTTAGGGGGTGATGTCGAAATCGATACCAATCAGCCTCTACCAGAAGCAGCGTTAAACTGGATAAAGGCTAACGGCGAGGTCTCGCTAGTAACCGAAGTTGACACTATGCTTGGCACATCTGATGATCAATTTTTGCGTGTCGAGCTTCAAACCATGGATTCTCTTTATCCACTTTATGGCGAGTTATTGCTAGAGCCCGCAAAGCCGCTTGTTGATATTACCGCATTCGCAGACAACCATTGGGGTGTCGCAATCGATCCAGTACTTGCCGAGCAGCTTACTATTGATATTGGTGATAGCGTTTTTATCGGCTTACTCGAGATGAAAGTGCGGGCGCTTGTACTCAATCAGCCTGACCGCAGCCTCAACGCCAACTGGCGTGGAACACCGGTTTTACTAAGCTCTGATGCACTTCAAGTATCGGGATTAATCCAACCATCAAGTCTAATCGACTACGAATATCAAGTGCGCACTAGTTTGCCCGCAGACACGTGGCGTACGCAGTTTTATGCCGCTTTTCCGAACCAAACCTGGGAGGTCAGAACCTTTGCCGATCGCGGCCAGCGCTTAGCCGAGCGCCTAGGACAAATTGCCTCGGGGTTGTTGATTATAGGTTTCAGTACGCTGTTTATCGGTGGTTTAGGCGTGTTCAATAGTATTCAAGCTTACCTACAGGGCAAACTAAAAACTATCGCTACGCTAAGCGCTCTTGGTCTGCGCAACCGCAAACTAGCTGTGGTTTATTTGTCGCAGGTGGCCATACTTGGCGGGGGTGCAAGTTTATTGGGTGCCGTCATCGGCAGCGTGATGGCAATCTTAGGAGGCAAAGTTGTAGCTTCACAGGTGCCGCTAAGCGCTAACCTAGCTGACCTGATTGCTCCCGCCTTAATGGCCGTCTGCTTTGGCTTACTAACTGCTTATGCCTTTGCCTTGCCAGCCATTGGGCGAGCGCTAGCAACAGACCCTGCATCATTATTTAGAGGCCAAGGCCAAAATAGTAGTCGAGTGCCTCGAGGCTGGTGGTTGTCGAAATTTGCTTGTGTTGCCTTGATCGTTGTATTGGTTTTACAAGTGTTACCAGACAGCTTGTTTGGGATAGGCTTTATGCTGGTTATTGTCGCGCTGTTGCTGATTCTCGATTTTATCGTACGCGGTATTCGTCATCTAGCGCGGTCACTCGATAATCACCCTTTATTGAGCAATAGATTTGAATTAAGGCTGGCATTAGCGAACCTTTATCGACCGGGTAACTCACTGCGCACGTCATTGTTGTCGCTAGGCTCAGCATTGACTTTGCTAGTGGCCTGCACATTAGTGGTGGCATCACTGATACGCTCGGTGAATCAGACTATCCCTGAAGAGTCGCCGGGGCTCGTGTTGTATGGTGTGCTTAATGATCAGATAGATCCCATCGTCAATGCCATCGAGCAGCTACCGGGCAACACGCGAATTGAGATCGCACCGCTTGTACGCGCCCGCATTAGTGCATTAAATGGGCGCAACTTGAGTGATATCATCGAGCTAGAAGAAACACAACGCCGAGATAGCTCGCAGGATCGATATAAACTTAGTTATCTTGGCAGCAATATTGATGACGTCACTGTGGTCGATGGGGCATGGTGGTCAGCAGCTGATGCAGGCAAGCCTCAGCTAGCGTTTGAAGATCGCGAAGCTCGCAAACTCGGTTTAAAGGTCGGTGACGTGGTGTCATTTACTGCTGCTGCAAGTACCTTTGATGCCAAAGTTGCCGCAATTTATAGTCAGAAAGGCGTGCAAACTCGGTTTTGGTTTGAGGGTATTCTCTCCGATGGTGCACTCGATACTGTTATTAATCTACATGTGGGCGCAGTCTATCTTGACGATGCTAGAGCTATCACTGCACAAAAAAGTATCGCCCAAATTGCGCCTAACGTAGTCACTGTGCGCACCGCTTCGGTACTTGAAGTTGCCAAACAAATTTTGGGTAAAGCCGTCGCTGGACTCACAGTGGTCGCAGCCGTCAGCCTCCTAGCAAGCTTATTGGTGCTGATTAGTGTAATGGCCGCGGGCCGTAGCCGACAGATCTACGATGCGACTATTTTGCATAGCTTGGGTGTCAGGTTAACGTCGATTAAGCGCAGCTTGCAGCTAGAATACCTATTGCTGGCGTTGATTGCCTCGGTATTTGCGGTATTGCTTGGGGCCGCAATCGCCTTACCCTTATTGCAGTTGCGCTTAAAATTGCCCTCTGCAGATCTGATCTGGTTAGGTGCACTGGTTGCTATCTGCGTAAGCACTTTGGCGCTGGGTATTGGCGCTAGTTATATACTGCGGCGGCTGCGTATTAAGCCCGCTATTTTGTTGCGCAGTCCCAGCTAAAGATCTAAAAGGGTAAAAAATAAAAAGTTAAAGAATAGATTTAGACTCAATGTTAATCTTAGACTTCATATCTGCAGCTGTTCATTTATATTTTGGTGGGTTAATTTCATCAAATAGCCACAAACAATATGACATCATAAGCTTAAGTCGGATAATTTAATGTGGTTGAATGATGAGCAGGTGACTGATTCTGCATTGCAACAATATCGTCAGTCCTTATGCAGCTCTTGTCCGAACCATATCGTCATTGATGACTTATTTGATGAGACCAAGCTTGATGAAGTGGTAACAGTCTTGCGTGAATCCAAAAACTGGCAAATCCAAAAACATACTTATTCAGCTTTATATGTAGACAGTGATCAGTGGCAAAACACCTCAAAAAGTGAGCGTTTTGTCAGTCGTGATGTTTGGCAGCGTGATGCAGGCGCTAATAACGCTGCTCAAGATTTTCTGACTTTTTTACGTGGCGATCAATTTATGTCGGTTTTATCGCGAATTTTTAAGGTGACATTAACCGATAAAAATGTGGCTGATCCTGATATTAATACCAATTATTTTCGCTTAGCAGCCACCGACTTTGTTGAGCAACATGCCGATGACTCACCCGGCAGAGAAGTCTGTATGTTGCTCTATTTAAATAAAAATTGGAGTAATAAAGCAGGCGGAGAGCTTGCTTTTAAAGGCGTAAAAGGCGCTAAGCCAATAATCATTGCGCCATTTTATAATCGCTGTGTTTTATTTAATCCTGCGTCAGCAGGATCTGAGCATTGGGTAAAAAAATTGAACTCAACATATACTGATCAATATCGCTATAACGTGACCAGTTGGTATTGGAGCGAATAGTTAACAGTGTTTTTATAAAGATTTTTAGCGCTATAATTCATGGCTTTTCGGCTTTGCTAGTGACCAAATGTATTGCCTACCATTGAAAAGTAGTTGATGCCCAGTCTGTGTGCCATTGAGCTTTATCGAACCTATCACCTTCAACAGAAGGTCTTAGTTTTATAGCATTGATCAGATAGAGATAACCCATCTCAAGATTAGTAAACAAGATCTCACCATTATTATCGGTAGTTGTTTTTTGAATAGAAATATCCGATGAATCTTGTGAAGGTTTTGCAAACAACTTTACGGGATGGTTAACAACGGGTTTGCCGCGTATCAATAAAGTACCGCGCAGATTATTGCCTTCGCGAGTCAATAACCATTCGAGGTCGAGGCCAACTAAGCTATCTTGCCATGGCTGTGTTTGGGTCGAGATCAGTGTTTTCGCAAAGCGTCGATAACTCTCGTAGCTCATGCCACTTGGAGGCTTTTTTGGTGCAATAAATTGATCGCTTAAATGTTCTTTTTTAATAAATTCTAAAAAAGCGTCGAAATTTTCGTACTCGACAATAAAGTCAGAGGTTTCAGTAATGCCGATGGTAGTGCCAGGCCCAGTATTAAAGGTTAGAGTCGGTTTTGCCGCAAAGCGAGGCGTGAGTTTTGACCGTTGGCCTTTTTGGTAGGTGCCAACATAAGACGACATCTCGGGTATATAAACCAGAGATTGGCCTTTAAACTCTTCACCCTGACGCCAATTAACCTGAACTTCTTCTCCTTCAGTAGCCCTAAAAGTGCTTGGCTGAAGCCAAAATTCATGGGCATTTGCGTTAAGCATGAAAGTCGCAAGATAAAAAGCTATTATATTTTTTAACATACTTGTCATAGAAGCACTCGATGGTGTACAAATGAAAACAATAAAAGATTACGCAAAGTGCCAAGGTTTGTCTCATTGGGTCTATGTTTTATTATTAATGTTGGGCGCCCAAATAACAACTGCTCATGAAATGAACCCCGCAGTTATTGATGCTCAGCTATTGCCCGATAACCGTATTGAACTGACAATAAGGCTCAATATAGAAGCCCGAGTTGCAGAAGTATCGCCTATCCACAGTGATACCGATGAGTCTGCTAATGCCGCTTTATACAATAATCTTCGAATTTTACCCCCCACTCAATTGAGTACTTTGGCAAAGCCTTGGCTGTCTGAATTTACGGGCCTAATCAAGCTATTAGCTGAATCGCCTATCGAGTTACAAGTGACATCGTTAGAGATTCCAGAGGTCGGAAATCTATTCGAAAGCCGAGATTCAGAAATCCGTTTAATCACATCAGAGCCGGTTACCCAAAATTGGTCGTTAGCGTGGGATCAAAGCCTAGGTGCGGCTGCATTCCGTTTTAGCACTCAAGAAATTCAAGATATTAGCACTGCGTATTTAGAGGGCGGTGCGAACTCAGATCTAATCGATATGAGTAATCTGCTTGCAAAGCCTGCAATGTCAGTTTTTGTCGATTATATTTGGGTGGGTTTTGAACACATCATTCCATTGGGCTGGGACCACATCCTTTTTGTGGTTGGGCTGTTCTTATTTAGCATTAAATTAAGATCTCTTCTTTGGCAAGTGTCGGCGTTTACTTTAGCGCACACCATCACCCTAGCTTTAGGTATGCTGGGTTATATTTCGCTGCCCGCTTATATTGTAGAGCCGCTAATAGCCGCCACTATTGTTTATGTCGCCATAGAAAATATTATTTTTAAGCAGATGACATGGTGGCGACCGTTACTAGTATTTTGCTTTGGTCTGCTTCACGGCTTGGGTTTTGCCAGTGTGTTAACCGAGTTTGGCTTAAGTGCGCAGTCATTTGTTGGGGGGTTAATTGGTTTTAATATCGGTGTTGAGTTAGGACAGTTGGCGGTTATTTTAATTTGCTTTGCTTTATTTGGTGTTTGGTTTCGCCATAAATCTTGGTATCGCTCAGTGATCGTCGTTAACGGTTCTGCTGTTATCGGTTTAATAGGAGCCTATTGGTTTGTCGAGCGAGTGTTTTTGTAGCGTCGTTAAGTTTCAAAAAGTAAATAAAGACTAGCGTTGGAGTTGAGTGGATAATATGACCGATCAATTGGGGGCTGGATGAAACTTTACGTATTTTGTTTGTTGCTAAACAAACGGTAGCAGTTTTTACCTGCTTGTTTGGCGATATACATGGCTTGATCGGCTTGGCTAATTAGTTTCTCCGCGCCTGTATCTTCTTGTGAATAAAAGGTGACGCCAATACTTGCCGAAATGTTGATGGTGATTTCGCCTAAAGTGACAGGATCAGCATTAGCTTTTAGCAGTCGCTCCAATAAAGGCTGGCTATCTTTGATGTTTTCCAAATCAACCATGACAGCGATAAATTCATCGACGCCAAAACGGGCTAGAGTATCACCTTCACGCAAAGCATCTTTCATACGTTTTGATAGCACAATGAGTAATTCGTCACCCACATTATGGCCATGGGTATCATTGACCTCCTTAAAGAAGTCTAAATCAATAAAGGCAACTGCTAATAGTCGATTGTGGCGTTGACACTGAGATATGGCTTGGTTCAGTCGGTCTAAAAGCAGCGCACGATTAGGTAGGTTGGTCAGTAAATCATAATGAGCGATGCGTTCTAGCTGCTCTTGATAGTCTTCAATAGTGGTAATATCTGTACTTAATGAAACGTAGTGGTCGACAGAGCCGGATGCATTTTTTGCAGCGCTAATAGTGATCATTTCGGCGTAGACCTCACCATTTTTACGGCGGTTCCATATCTCACCCCGCCAGTGGCCCTTCGCGCTAATAGATGACCATATTTCAGCATAAAACTCTGGAGGATGTCGTCCAGACTGAAGTAACCTTGGGTTTTTACCTTGTACTTCTGAAGCGCTAAAGCCGGTGATGCGAGTGAACGCTTCGTTGACTTCAGTAATGTTGCCAGCGGCATCAGCAATCATAATGCCCTCGTCAGCAGTAGTGAATACACTTGCTGCGCGTTTTAGTTTTTCCTCATCCTGTTTGCGAGTGCTGATGTCATGAATAATCCCGACGAGAAAAACCTTACCTTCAGAGTCTTTGAATCTATTCTTTCTTGTCAGAATGGTCTTGGTTGGCATTCCTTTGAGTGTCAGTGTCGCTTCAGTTATACTTTCCTTGCCTTCCTCGAGCACCTGTTTATCGATAGATAAAAGGTGTTCTCGCTCCGATGCTGGCATCTCTTCAGCAAGCGTTTTGCCGATTATTTCTTCTCTAGACAAACCAAACATTCTGCAAAAGGCGTTATTGACAAGCAATAATCTATATTGGGCGTCCTTTACGAATATCGGGTCTCCTGTACTATTGAAAGCCACATTCAGATACGTCCCAGTAATATCTAGAATACCTAAAGGTTGATCTAAGGATATTATGTTCTTTTTATCTTCAGAAGCCATCTAAAGTCCTTTTAGCTGTACAATAAATGCACTACACCAAAAAAATAGCTAATAATATAGTTCGTAAGTCGCGTTGGGTCTCAGCTTTACGTACTTTCATGCTGACTAATTATAAGTTACTCATATATGACATAGGTCAAGAGAAAAGCTGTTAGTTAAAAGAAATAGAAATTGGGACCAAAATAACATTTACACTTTAAAATGGTCAATATAAAACAAAAGGCTGAGCCCTTTAAAAAGGCGGTTCGAAGAAAGGTCTAATAGAAATATCTAATAACAGTTAAAAGGAAAGGCTCACAAAAAGGGTCACAAAAAAGAAAGATAAATTAGCATATAAATCTTTATCTTCTCTTTAAGTAGGCGTGTCTCTAAAATTAATGTCTATTATTTTAGGTCGCTTAAAATATTTGAATCAACTAGCTAGAAATATTTTTTTATCACTTTCAGCACTATAAACTTCACCAATTTTAACTGCATCGGTTTGAGTAATAATTTCACGACCAACATCTGCAGTGACAGAAACAAGTAAGCCCCCATTTGTTTGTGGGTCTAGCAAACATTTAACCATCGCTAGATCTATATTGTCTCGATCACATTGATTCAGCATCGGCATCAATTGTGGTATTAATGAAGATTCAATGCCCTGTTGACTTAATTCAAGTGCGCCGTTTATGAGTGGAATATGGCCTGTTGAAATTTTGACAGAGTAGGGCGTGTCTGCAAGCATTTCTAACGCATGTCCAATAAGACCAAAACCAGAAACATCGGTGGCAGCGTGAATATTTTTATTTTTTAGCGCCAAAAAGAAAAGTCGATTTGATTGCAGCAAACATGACCATAGCGCTTCAATACTTTGAGTTGTTGCCAAACCTTGTGCATCTGCCGCAAGTATAATGCCGGCACCTAGGGGTTTATTAAGCAGTAGCCAGTCGCCTTCTTTAGGCGTGTTTTTTTTCCAAGATGACTCGCCAACTCCATTAACGACTAACGCTAAGTGCGTCTCTACACCTTCGGTGCTGTGGCCGCCAACAAGAGTTGTCTCATGATGCAACAAGGTTTCTGTGACTCCTTGCATCAAGCGTTTAAAGTCGCGTTTGCTTAAGCGTGGATGTGCAAACTGTAAATTTGCCCACACTTGAGCACTAGTTGGTTGCACACCCATCGCGTAAAGATCATTGACGGCGTGATGGGTTGCCGCGATACCTAATTTAAAATAATCGTCACTAAACGCGCGAAACCCGTCGATACTTTGAAATAGTGATGTGTTACCAATAACGGCAGCAACGGCTGCATCTTCTGCTTGAGTTAAATCGGTATTGAAGTTTTTATTAGCAAAAATATTCAGTTCTTTAAGTGTATCTTTAAGTAATTCGGGGCCAATTTTACTGCCGCACCCAGCGCAATGCATAGGCTCGTTATCCATGAAAGGCATAGTCGGCAAATGTTTAGCAAACAAGTCCATAAACTTTTTGTCGATATGATGTTTCCAGCGCCACACCCATTTGCCTTTAAAGCTAAACCAACCTCGTTGGCCGACTGCACTTTTATCACCGAGTGAAATAAGGGATAAAAAATCGGTTTGCAGTGACAGCGGCTTCAACGCTTGCTGGTTAAATGCAGCGCGTAAGCTTTTAGTCAAAAACGGTGCTGAACGCACGGCATAAACCCCCGCTTTTGGTCGCGGTGATTTCGTCATTGCCGCCACGTCACCGCAGGCAAAAACATCGTCATGAGAAGTGCTTTGCAAAAACTCATTAACCGCAATAAAGCCACTCTTGTCAGTATCGAGGCCCGCAAGTTTAGGCCATGTTGGTGCGGCTGCAGGTGTACACCAAATAGATTGGTCAATGCTCATTGTTTTGCCCGATGAAGATTCAAGCGCGGTTTTGGTGACTTTAACGACTTTAAAATTAGTGATGAATTCGACGCCATATTGTTTAAGAGCAACAGCTACTTGTTTTTGTACATTGCGGTGATAACCCGGCAGCAGCTTAGACCCCGATTGCACCAGCGAAAGCTTTAAGGTATCGCCTGCTTGCCTAAACCGATGAGCAATGGCAAGTACCATTTCGATACCCGCTGCACCGCCACCAATAACTGCCCAATGAGGGGTATCGCCTTGGTTTTTTTGCGCGAGCAGTTGTTTCCAGGTAGCGGTAAGTTGGCTGACAGGTTTTACCCCCAAACCAAACTCACGTGCACCTTCGACGCCTAGATTGGGAGTTGAGCCAGTATTGATAGAGACTTTGTCGTAGCCAATGCTGGCTTGATCTAGTACTTGAATTGTTTTATTGGCCACATCAATAGCGTTAACACGACCATGAATTAAGCGAACCCTTGCTGCCTTACAGAGTTTGTTTAAATCTAAATGAGTTTCTTCTATGTTGTAATGCCCTGCAATAAAACCCGGAAGCATGCCTGAATATGGCGTTAACAGTGAATCGGTAATAAGCGTTAGGCGCACATTTTTTATGGGCTTCATCGCCAGCATTCTCAGGACTAAAGAATGTGTATGACCACCGCCAATAAAAACTAAATCATGTTCATACATATTGGTGGTTTCTAGTAAAAGCACTGGCAACAGCTTTATAACCTAACCAAAGCGTACCTAAGGGAATAATAATACTTTTAAATAACATGCCGACAATAAGCGTTACCACAGAGCTTGATATTTGCGCGCCTAGATCTTCATTTTTAACTATTGGTGCATTGGACCCAAATATTAATTGACTGATATTAATGCTTCCAAGTGATTCTTTTAAATTTTCAATAACCTTAATTGTCGCCTCCAAAACCGATAGCGCTTCGGCCCCCGTCGCATCAAAATAAAGCCAATCAAATAACCACACCACGCCAATTTGAATGACAAATATAAAACGAATAAAAATAATTAATAGCGTCCATTTTAGAAAGATAGGCAACCAGTTAGGTTTTAGCCACAAACTTAATGCGCATGCAAACGCTATAAAAGTAAATAGAGTTTTAACGGTCAATGATAGAGTGAGTAGTAATAAGACTTGCGCGATGCCAAGTGCAGTCAGTGTCACTAACAGCAATGCTGAAAAACGCTCAATCAGATCATTGACTGGATCAAGAATTTCACCAACGGTTACGCTAGCGATACCAATGCCAATATCAGTCGATTGGATCACCGAGATAACACCATTTAGAGTGCGTACAACGCCAAAAATAATGGCGTTACTGCTAATGCTATCGGATAAAAACTGTTGCGCTATTAGATCAATTTGTGGCAACCAGTTGGTAACCATCACCAGTAATATGGCTATGGTGATCAGTATTCTTATTGAATAAGTTAGATGCATAATACTACCTATTGCCTTGATGCTAGCCATTCAATGATATCAGCATGCGAACCTTTGAAAACAGTTTTGTCAGCTTTTTGCTGGTACTGATATTGATACATTGGGTCGTAATATTCACTCAGTAATATATTGATAATATCATCAAAACCAGACCATTGATTTTGGCTTTTTAGTACAGTGATAGCGGCATCAAGAGTTTTATTGATTAATGCAAACCTAGCGCCTCCTAGGCGTTTTTTTATCCGCAATACTGTATTGCGAATAAACGCATCTAATAAATCATATGCTGTTTCGGGGTTGTTGTGTTGATAATGCTCGAAAGCATTCATAAAGTAATCGCGTCGAATCCGAGCAATACGCTCTTGGTAGGGAACCTCGAGCAAAATATTATTAGCAAGCTGACTGGCTGCTAAATATTCTGGTAATACAACAATCCGACCGATTAAGTGCGACTCGTCTTCAATGAGGATCGGTGAATCGCTAATATTGATACGTTTTAGCCATGCCACCGACCAAGAATTTTCGAAATCAATTTGTGTGGGTTGTGGTTCAAAAGTTTTACCAAAGGCGCTGCCTCTATGGCGAGCCAAACCTTCAAGATCAATAGAGTGCGCCCAAGCGTTAATGACTTCTGTTTTACCGCTGCCGGTTTCACCCGATAATACGAGAAACTGGCCTTCATCAAAGCGTTGATGCAACTGCTCAAGCAGATACTTGCGCATCGCTTTGTAGCCACCCTCGATAAAGGGTCGATCCACGCCTGCATCACTCAACCATTGCTGTGCAATACGCGAACGTAGGCCGCCCCTAAAGCAATATAAAATAGCATCGGGATGCGCTTTAGTAATATCTTGCCATTGTTTGACACGCTGAGCTTTTATATCTCCAAAAACTAATTGATGACCAAGCTCAGCAGCTGCATCTGGGCCGTGCTCTTTGTAACAGATTCCCACCGCCTCGCGCTCGGCATCATTCATTAGTGGTGCATTAACGCTACAGAGAAAGGCGCCTTTCGTAAATTCGACGGGTGCGCGTACGTCTATCATGGGTGTATCAGATAAAAACAGTTGCTTGAGGTCGGTGATGGCTTGCAAAATAAAAGCTCGGATAATGTAAAAAAGTATTATGACGCGCTAGCAAGGTTAACTCAAATAAAGCTAAGCCTTTAGCGATTGATAGCGAGTCTTATCTTACTAGTTAATTTATTAAATAGGCTGTTTTATTCGCTTTAAGGACAAATAAATAGTGAATATCTTTAAGTTGCAATTTATTTTAGCTATTAATTTAACTGTAACTTTGATTTTAGTTTAAATAATTTTTTAACAATATTTGATAATAGCTTTAATGTTTATTAAGAAGAACTTACAAGATAAAATCATTAGGAATTTATAATCAATGTATAAGAATTTTTTTAAAAATGAATTCGTATAATTTTTTTGATTTTAAAACAGATGTTTAAGAGTAAGTGTTTATATGCAAGCATACAGATAATGCATTGGGTAATAGCTGTGCGATAACAGCTATTACTTGAAACTAATAATCAAATTTTAAAAAGACTTGCTGAAACTTAAATGCCCGGTATTTCACTGATAAAGTTTGGCACATGGTAGCCTGCCTGAACAGCGGGGCGCTTGCCAACGTTTTGATACCAGCGTTGAACATTTAGATAATTATTTAAATCAATTTGTTGCCATTCGAAGCGTGATATCCATGGCCAAATTGCTATGTCGGCAATGGTATACTCGCCAACAACATAGTCTTTACCTTCTAGCTGTTTATTGAGTACGCCGTATAAACGCTTCGTCTCTTCCATAAAGCGTTGTTTAGCATAATCGGAAGCTTCAGGATTGAAGTGCGCAAAATGATGAGTTTGACCCGCCATTGGACCAAGGCCGCCCATTTGCCACATTAGCCATTCAATTGTCTGCCAGCGTTTGGCGTCATCTTTAGGAATAAACAGACCTGTTTTTTCTGCTAAATATAATAATATTGCGCCCGATTCCATCATTGCCAACCCATTGTCGTGATCAACAATAGCTGGGATTTTGTTGTTAGGGCTGATTTTTAAAAAGTCAGTATCGAATTGATCATTTTTGGTGATATCAATGGTGTGAGCCTTATAGGCTAAACCTGTCTCCTCTAACATGATAGAGACTTTGCGTCCGTTGGGGGTGCCAAAAGTGTAGAGATCAATCATAGTCGCTTCTATTTTTTTAAGGGCTGATTTAAAGTAATAATTTATTAAACAATAATAACGTATCTGTCAAAATACTTAAATGAAAAAATGATTGCCACAAGTTATCGATAGTTTGAAAAATAAAAGCACAGGCTATATAAAAGACATTATTGAAATTGAGCAATAATTGTTAAATTTTTTATCATTTAAAAGCCTAAGTTTTTTTAATTTATCATGTAAGAAAATTTACAAGGCTATTCTTGGCGCGCTAATAACTTTTCGTTTAATAGAAAAGCTTGGTGCAAGGCTATATAAGTCTCCGTTTAAACCAACAAGCTGGTGCATTATTTTTTGTGCCTTTGCAACTTCTGAGCACGCCAATAAGTGTTTCGGTTCGCCATGAACGGGAACGATACATTTAGGCTTTACCCAGTTGAATAAATGTTTTAAGTCGCCTTCGTTTGGATGACCCGAAGCATGAATAATATGTTCGCAATCTTTCGACTCGACAACATTTATTTCGCGCTCTTTTAATAATGTCGTTAAGCGCTTAACTGATTTTTCGTTACCGGGAATCACAATGCTACTAAAAATAACGCTGTCATCTTTTTCAAGTTCACAATCCCGATGAGAATTTAATGCGAGCTTATTTAGGCCAGCTCGCGGTTCACCCTGACTCCCCGTTGCTACTATAAGAACCTCATATTTAGGCAGATAGCCAATGTGTCTGCTTGGCGTAATTTTTAAATCATCTGGCCAAAACCCCGTTCTTCTGGCGATGCTAACCATATTTTCAAGTGCAGGACCTAGTAAGCACATGTATCTGTTGGTTGCTTGCGCTATTTTTGCAAGGGTAATTAAGCGCGCTATGTTACTCGCAAAGCAGGTGACAACGACTCGACCTTTAGCTTTACTGATTAGTGTGCCTAAGCCTTGCTCGCAGTCTTTTTCAGAATAAGAATGTCCTGGGCGATTAGCATTGGTAGAATCACACACCATTGCCGTAATGTTTTGGCTAGCTAATTGTTTAAACAAATTTTTATTGAAGCTCTCACCGACTACCGGGTTGGCATCAATTTTCCAGTCGCCCGTGTGTAATACACGCGCTACAGGGGTGCTAATCAGTATGGCGTTTGCTTCTGGAATAGAGTGCGTGGTAGGAATCCACTCTATGGTGAATGGGCCAATATCAAGCACAGCTCCAGGCTCGACGATGACGATAGGAAGTTCAAACGATATTTCAGCGCGATAAGCTTTGCGTCTTAATACTTCTGCGGTAAACGCAGTTGCATATATTGGGCACTGTAATTGTTGCCAATGATTTATCACCGCACCCAGATGATCTTCATGAGCATGAGTTAATACAAGACCGCATAAACTTTCACGCCGGTTTGCTATAAAAGAAATATCGGCAGTCACCATGTTGTAGCGGGTTACGCCAACGGTTTCGTCTTGCTCTTGGTTGAGCGGAACATTAAAAGTAACGCCGCAATCAATCATCAACCATTGGCCGTTATGCCCGTAAAGATTGATGTTCATACCTATTTCACCGGTGCCACCTAAAGGTACAAACCAAAGATCTTTTTCTGTGGGGTTATATTTCAACAAGGGGACTCACTAAACCTTAAAAATAAATTAATTGAAAAACTAAAAGCTATAATATTCATAAATACTTAATAACCAGTCAATTCTAAAAAGCCTGCGCCACCATGCGAGCCTTCAATTTTAACCATGCCCTCGTAATAAGGAATAGATGCATTATTCCACTGATTATCTTTTAATGTTGATATTGTTAGGTCAATTTCTTTGCTAGGTATAGTCAGCTGCCAACTTAAGGGTAGTTGCTTATTATCGACTTTTTTAATAGAAATTGGTTTTAAGGTTAAGTCCTTAGGTTGCAACGTAGTTTGTTCACCATTTTGAGAGATATATGACCCCGTTATATAGTCAGGCTGAATTTTTAGACGCATTCTAAAAGCCATTATTTTGCTGCCGTTATCTAAATGAAGTGATAACCAATCCCATCCCTGAGTGCTATCGTCCAGTAACTGTGATGTCCACTCTTGATCAAACCAAGCCTGACCTTTTAATTTTATGGGCGTAGAATTTACATCATTATCCGCATGATTTAGCACGCCCTCGATATTAATAAAGGGCGCACTGTAATAGTGAGAAGCATGTTTGCCAGTCGATTTTACACTAAACCCTTGTTCACCATGTAGCACTAAAGGTCCTGTTTGTTGTAGCGTAAATTCAGCACTGATCTGAGTGTTTGCTGTTGCAGTGTCGGTTGCAGAAAAACTAAGTGTTGCGGGTAATAGACCTGATTCTTCATCACTATTAAGCCATTGCCAGTCATCTATAAATAAACTAAATGGTAGCTTCGTAAGCCCTGTATTACCAACGCCACCGCGCGCAAATTTTTCAGAGAACCAATGTTTATCTAGCGAGTGAATCGATGCATGTGCCATATATATTTGATTGTTATGCCACTCATTATTTGAAAGTTCAGTTGAGCTACTTGAAGAATTTGTTGAATCGACGCTTGTGTTTGGATTTTTAAAGCGAAATAACGTCCACTGCAGACCATAAGGGTTATCGTCCTCGTCTTTTAAATTAGCGGTTAAATACCACCACTCAATATCAAATTGATCATGTGCCCGATGATCTTTAGGGAAAGTCACTTTATAATTAGGATCAGCTACGCTGCCTAAAGAATTGTTTTGCTCAACCGATGATCGACCAAAAATTGAATTTTTTGTCTTAGCTTTTTCTGAAATAGTAGAAGTTTTGATAACGTAGGCACCCAATAAAAAAATACCTATAACGCCTAAAGCCCATATTTTTTTATTTAATTTAGCCATCGGATATCCTCTATTAAAGGTCGCTTACTCGCTTTTATAATCGGAATAGCGATGATTAAAAGTACGATGCTTAAACTAACGGCATAAACTTGCAGAATTTTCAAGGCGTTGATCTGAAGTGGGTAAGTCCACTGAAACGCCTGCAGATTTATTTCATAAATAAGCCCCCAGCTCAACAAAATTCCGAAAGGTGTGGCAAATAGTAGGGCGATTAAACACAATATAAAATACTGAAACAAAGCAAGTAGCTGCGTTTTAATAGCAGACACCCCAAAGCTACGTAGCAACATATTTTGTGGTCTGGCAGTATCCATCAATACCACTACTGCACAGGCCAGAGATAGCGCTGCTACCAATAGCGTGACTATATTTAGTCCATCGGTAATAATAAAAGTACGGTCAAACGCCTGCGTCGATATAGCTAATAGCTGTTGAGTATTTAATAAAGATTTTTCAGTGTCTATGCCTTGTTTGTTTAGCGCTATTTTAAATTGCCGTAGATTTTTTTCATCGGCATTGAAGGTATAAATAGTACTTTTAGATATTGCCGAATTGAATTGAGAAAGCGGTAACAAAATTTGTCGGTAAGGATTGCCGAAATCATAAATAATCCCCTGAATAACATAATTCGTTAATTGTTGCGTCGATGGATGCGGCACGCTGATAGTGTCATTAATACCAAGATTATATTCGAACGCAAATTGTTGATTAACGAAGACTCCATTAGAGTCTGAAAATGTTTTCCAAGCAGTGTCGCTATCTTCTATTTTATAAAATACCAGCGCGTCTTTGAATTGCTGAGTGGTTGGGTAGCTATGTTGTTGTAGTGGAGACCCGTTGTAATTTAGGTTGTTCTCAAAGCGCTGAAAAACTTCAATCTTTTTATCGCGTGCAATTGAGGTGATATCAATATTACCTTCGTAATATAAATAGTAGTCTGTAGCTAGGCGCGACTCTAACCACGATATTGTTGCACCTCTGAAGCTATCCACCATTAAATTCATACCGATATTACTTGTTGCCGCGATAAAAAATGCGCAGCAAGCAACTTTAGTTTTGCCAGACAGCGCGCTACTTTGTTTCGTGCTAATACGCAGCATGACAAAGGCTGGCGGGATAAGACGATATACCGCATCAATGGCTCGTGGATAATTTGCGAGTAATAAACTACAGCCCGATAAAATGAGTGTTGCGGTAGCGACTAATAATAACCACAACGCAGTTGCCATAGATAAAATAGCTAATGATACTAGTAAAAAAAGAATACTCAGCAGCCAAAAATTACGCCGCCATTTTTTTTGATTGGCCGCTAAGTTGTCGTATGAATGTGTTGAATGTAGGGCTTGGTTGCTTGCATTAAAGGGCGCAACAGTCGCTGCAATACTACCGCAGACACTAATACCAAATACCTGTAAAAACAGGCTTAACAGTGACGTGTTGCCAAAGCCAACTTCTACACCATATAAGCCCTCAAGCGTTGCCTGAACGGTTGGTGCAACAAGATTAGACAAATGAATACTTAAATAAATTCCTACGCAAGAGGCCACAAAAGTAATCGATACCATTTCGATAATTTGACCTATAAATATAACGTTGCGTGACAAGCCGAGTTGTCGGCAAATCTTAAACCAAGGCATGCGTGCATTTAAGAGTAAATTAACGGCGTTAATGACAATAAATAAGCACACCACAAACATTAATAAAGCCATGGCTAGCAAGTTCATATGAAAACTATTGGTGAGCTCGCCTTGTTGCATACCCTGATTTAGCGAAACCAATTTTAAATGTGCGGGTAAAGCTAGACGAAGAGCGTCAACAAGTTCCTCTAGCGCCGGCCCCTCCATTGCGCTCACTAAAAGTAAGCTGCTTAAATGATTGTTTGGAAACAAGCGATAAAACTCGCCAATATCCATGACAAGATCATTGCCTAAACTTGGATCTTCAAATGTAACTAGTTTGGGTAACGATCTTGTTTTTATTCCCGATGTCTTATTGTTGTCCCTACGCTTAAATGTATTGTTATCTACATTATTATTAGCGCGATTATTCTTATTTAGATTATCGTCACTATTATCTTGGGTATTGGTGTCTGCAACTATAATTGAAAAATACTCTGAATCATTATCAAAGTTTGGCGCGCCATTACTTAATTGCGTTAACAGCGAAGGATGGACAATACCCACGGGCGAAGAGAACGGATTGGTAGCGAGTATTCCAGATTGGTCGGTTTTATTTGTTTGGTTTGTTACAGTGGCTTTATCATATGTACGATTACTTATTAACGAGAGTAGTGCAATTGTATCTATGCCCGTAATATCTATGCGACGATCAAATACTCTTTTTTGCTCGGCGTAGATATGTGTTGATGATTGTGCCAGGGCAATCAGTTGATCGAAGCCAAGCTTGCGTAAATTTGCGTAATCACTTTTATTTAACGTTGCTTGAGAGGTTTTAGGAATTACTTGATATTTGACATTGCTGATCAAAAAAGTACTGTTGGTGGTGTAACTTTGTTTGGCGCTAGCATTAATAATTAATACCGTCGATAAGCCGCAAGCAGCAATCAAAAGCGAGGCGAAAAGCATCAGTACGCTAAACTTTGTGGCCTTGTAGCTACTAAACAGTAGTTTGAAAAAAAGGTTTATTTTGAGCAAAATGATATTAACCTGCCTCGGTCACTAATCGGCCTTGAGTCAAAAAGACTTGCCGATGAGTAAGCTGGGCAACTTTGTCACTATGAGTGACTAATACCAGCGTGGTTTTAAGTTTTGCACAAGTATCTATCAATAGACGACTAACAATATCTGAATTGTGGTTATCAAGATTGCCCGTTGGCTCGTCGGCTAGTAGTAGTTGCGGTTTATGGGCTAAGGCTCTGGCAATAGCAACTCGCTGCTGTTCACCTCCCGAAAGCTGATTGGGTAGCTTATCGATATGCCTAGAGACTCCCAACCCCTCTATTAAATGGTTGATATAACTTTTATCGATTTGACGCCCGTTAATAGCATTGAGCTTGTCGGGCAAATAAATATTGTCTAATACCGATACTACGTCTATTAAATTATATTTTTGAAATACGATACCGATGGTCGACATTCTATAATGATCGGCCTGAGATTCTGTAAATGTGGTTATGTCTATTGTTTTAGCGGGGTTTTGATCGCTGGTTTTATCGGTATTGATGTTTGGGTTTAATGCGGCACTTAAAAGTATTTTACCTTCATCTGGCTTGTCTAGCGCCGCCAAAAGATGCAGTAGCGTCGATTTTCCAGATCCTGATGCGCCTTGAATACTGACACTTTTGCCGGCTTCGATGGTAAAAGAAAGCTGATCTAAAATTTTTTGTTGTGCTGTGCCGTCTTCAAACGTTTTGGAGATATTGACTATTTGCAACATATTTATGCATACTTTTTATTTAAAAACCAAACAAGGCTAGCGATCAAAGGTAGCTAAAAAAATAGTGATAAAAACACTATAGATAATCTTAAATGACTCATCTTCTGTTAATGATATACGTCGCAATAACACTAAGAGAACACACCGTAGGTAAACAAACGCTAGTCACCTATTTGATCGTGTAAATCGCTACTTTAGATCGATCACTTGCATAATAACATTATTAAAAAGTAGCACGTATAGACCTCACTATTTACAAAAATGGCGGCCTCTATTAACCGATTCTTAAATTAAAACGATAGCTTTTATATCTGCAGTTTTTAATATGGGCCAAATGGGTGCAAAAACATTGATATTAGTGTGCAAACACGTGAATTTAGATCTATGCTTTAATTATATATATTCTGTGCCAAAGGAACCCGATGATTAAGCCCAAAATTCCAGAAAATGAAGCTGAACGCTTACATGCTTTAAGAACCCTACAAATTCTTGATACCTCTCATGAAGAGCGCTTTGACCGTGTGACACGCATGGCTAAACGTATGTTTGGCGTGTCGATTTCGCTAGTGAGTCTGATAGATGAAAATCGTCAGTGGTTTAAATCTGCGCAGGGTCTCGAGGCAACCGAGACTCCAAGAGATATTTCTTTCTGTGGACATGCCATTAATCAAGAGGGTTTGTTTATTATACCCGATGCCGCTGAAGATGAGCGCTTTTTTGATAATCCATTGGTTACAAGCGCGCCTAATATTCGCTTTTATGCGGGTTATCCGTTAAAAATCAGAGAAGGCTTAAATATAGGCACTTTATGTCTTATCGACCAACAGCCAAGGGCGATGGAAGAGGAAGATCAGCAGTTGCTCAAAGATCTTGGCGCTATGGTCGAGCAAGAAATTAAATCGATACAATTAGCGACATTGGATCAACTGACATTAATTTCTAACCAGCGTGGATTTTTAACACTTGTCGAACATAGTTTAAAAGTATGCCAACGCAACCAAGTGTCGATGTCATTTTTACTATTTGATCTGAACAAATTTAAAGCGATTAACGATGATTTTGGACACCATGAAGGTGACTTTGTGTTACAAAATTTGCGCAACTAATGCTTGATACCTTTCGCGAGAGTGACGTTGTTGGCAGGCTCGGCGGCGATGAATTTGTTGCCATGCTTAGCGATTCTGATCAAACCAAAGCGGATGAAATTTTATCGAGGTTTGCCGAAGCTGTTGAAGCAGCTAATAAAGAGATGAATAAGCCCTATAAAATCCAGTACAGTGTCGGTTTAAAACATTTTGCGTATGACACCAAGCTCTCAGCAGAAGAAATGATTCAAGACGCTGATGCTGCAATGTATGTTGATAAAAATAATAATCGTTAAGTTTCTCTATTAGTTGTTGTTGTAGCGTGGATGCTGATAATCGCAGCGTTTGTCAGCCGCTTAAATACAATGTGAATTGCCAAGACATTTTTTAAAGCGATGTCTGATTGGTTCGGTGTATATCCATTATACGCTCTGGACTTATGGACAAAGCTCAAGTTAAAGATAGCTTCAAGACGTGGTCGTAATGAGCCTAGCACTTTACTGCTATCTATTTGATAACGTATAGAGATCTTGAGCTGTAATTATTTATTTTTACAATGTGAATATAAATGACAGATTAAAGGCGATAAATTTTGAATCCAGGTTTTTTAATTTCTAATGTTCTTGTAGCGATCGCTTATTTTTTAGCGGTCCAAGCAGGTGAGTTATTGGTTGTTCTGCCTGCTAATACGGCAGCGATATGGCCCGCTGCGGGTGTGGCTACCGCGGCTGCTATCATTTTAGGGCCTCGAGTTTTACCCGGAATATTCATAGTTGGTATTTTTAGTCATGGCCATGCTATTTCTGAGACGATGGGTGGCGGGGTGGTTGACCACTCTTTACTGACGCTTCTTTTGACGTCACTCGCCGTCGTAGTGCAAGCATGGATAGGCGCTGTATTGGCTAACAAGGTGCTGGTGCACGATCATGCTCTTTTAAGCGAAAAAACTATTGCCAAATTTTGTATATTCGTCGGCCTTTTAAGCACCGTCACGGCGGCCTCTTTGTGCACGGTGATCTTATGGTTTCAGGGGCTTCTGAGTCTAGCCAATCTCCCCCTTATATGGATCATATGGTGGATTAGCGATGCATTAGGGGTGTTAATTTTTTGCCCATTGCTATTGTGTTTTTTTGGTAAGCCGCGGCATTTGTGGCGAACACGTATCATCAGCGTGGCTATTCCCTTGTGTCTTGTGATTAGCGTAGTGTTTATCATCTTTAGAGTCTCTTATTTACAAGAACTGAAGCGCATAGAGGCAGAGTTTGATAAAAACGCCCGTCAATTTAAGAGCGAGTTGACCTCTGCTATCAATTCTCATGCTTGGTCATCGGAAGATTTAAAGACCTACATTGACAGTTCTGAGAGCGTGACGAGAAATGAATTTTATCGCTACATACAACCCAAGCTGTTGCGATACCAAAACATAAAAGCATTGGAGTGGATACCTAGAATAGCTCACCAGAATCGCCAAGCATTTGAAGATAGGATAGGCCGTCCTATTTCTGTTCCTAATCAAATGGGGCTTATGGACATAGCTCCCGTTAAAGACTTTTATTATCCTGTCGAATTTGTAGAGCCCTCGGCCGACAATGAAAAAGCCTTAGGTTTTGATGTTACGAGCAATCCTATCGCAGCGCAGGCGGCTGCAATAGCGTGTCTGTCAGGCAAGATGGCCGTCACTGACGGCATTAAGCTAGTCCAAGAATCGACTTCACATGTGAGCGTGGTTTTTTATAACCCCGTTTACGCTAAAAATGAACGCGGTAATGCCCTCATAGGGTGTCAGTATATGTTAGGGCTTACCGCTAGTGTTTTTCAGCTTGAATATACGATTGAAAAAATTCATAAAAACTTTCCAGAGTTACATATTGTTGCGTCATTAAATGACGCAAGTGGATTATTGTACAGTGATGTCTCGTTAGAGGATGAGACCATAACGATGTTGAGCGATGCAGAATTTAAATACAGCGACAACATCAGCGTCGCTAATCAGCAGTGGCAGTTGTCGATAGTTGCTGTTAAAGGCTTCCGCTCTTTTTATGCGACGTGGTCGGTATGGATAACCCTAGCCGGGGGCTTATTTTTTTCTGCCCTGTTTGGTATTGGCTTGCTCATGTTGACGGGACGAAATTTACTAACAGAAGAAAAAATCACTCAGAGAACGATCGAGCTCAATGATGAAGTTAATAATCGCAAAGCAGTCGCCACGATGCTGGCGGTAGAAAATAACAGCTTAGAGATGATTACTGAGGACGCCTCAACATCTCAAATCTTTGATTCGATAACAACCGGTATTGAAACAATCATCCCCGATGCACGCTCTTCAATTCTTTTAATGACTGCGGATGGAAAGCATCTCACGCATGGCTCGGCACCGAGGTTACCCGCGGAATATATTGAAGCTATCAATGGTGTAGCAATTGGGCCGAACGTGGGTTCATGCGGCACAGCTGCCTACTTAAATAAACAAATTATCGTCAGCGATATAGCCACCGATCCCTTGTGGACAGATTATAAAGAACTTGCTTTAAAACACGGCCTCAAAGCATGTTTTTCTTTTCCTATTACTGTTTCAGATGAAAAAGTTTTAGGTGCATTTGCACTGTATTTTAATGCGCCTAAAGAGCCCGATTTAGGGTTGTTAGAATTAGCTCAGCGGATGGCCAATATTGCAGCGATTGCTATTTTAAGACGCCAGTCAGAAGAGCAGTTGGTCTTTAATGCTAGCCATGATGCATTAACAAAGTTGGTCAATAGGCGAGAATTTGAACGCAGAGCGGAGCGACTGCTAGATTTGGTCAAACTCGATAAGCAACCACACGCTTTATGTTTTATGGATTTAGATCAGTTTAAAATAGTGAACGATAGCTGTGGCCATGCGGCTGGCGATGAAATGTTGAGGCAAATAACCACGGCAATTCAGCAGGTTGTCAGAAAGCGAGACACCCTTGCGCGCATGGGTGGTGATGAGTTTAGCGTGTTAATGGAGTGCTGCTCGCTTGAGCATGCTCAAAGGTTAGCTGACGATTTATATCGAGTCATTCAGGATTATGTGTTTTTATGGGAAGGGCAGTCTTTTAGGGTAGGTGTTAGTATTGGCTTGGTCGCCATTACCGAGGCGGTTCCCAATTTGACCGAGTTGCTTAAAGAAGCTGATGCCGCCTGCTATATGGCAAAAGATTCCGGCCGTAACCGCATCCATATTTACCAACCTGAAGATGCTGAAACTGCTCAGCGCCATAGTGAAATGCGATGGGTATCGAAAATTAATCAGGCTCTCGAAGAACATCGCTTTTGTCTTTATGCGCAGGCAATAGAACCGCTCGATAATAGCAGTGAAATACATTATGAGCTGCTCATCAGGATGCTCGATGAAAACCAAGAAATTATTCCTCCTGGGGCATTTTTATCGGCTGCTGAACGCTACAATATAATAACAAAAATTGATTTATGGGTGATTAATCAGGCTTTTAATTTGTTGGTCAATAATCCTATATTTGTCGAAGCAGTTAGCTTTATATCCATTAATCTTTCTGGCCAATCTTTGGCTGATTCTAATGTGCTTAACTTTATCAAAAAACAACTCGGTAAAACGGGTGTTGATGGTAAGAAAATTTGTTTTGAAATCACTGAAACAGCCGCTATATCGCACATGGGCATGGCAACACAATTGATATCAACATTAAAGCAGCTAGGTTGCCGTTTTGCGCTAGATGATTTTGGCAGTGGCTTATCGTCGTTTGGCTACTTAAAACGTTTGCCTGTAGATTATCTCAAAATTGATGGGATGTTCGTAAAAGATATCATCGACGATCCAATTGATCGCGCCATGGCCAAATCGATCAATGAGATTGGTCAGATAATGGGTATGAAGACGATTGCAGAATTTGTCGAGAACGACGAAATTAAAGACATGCTCAGAGAAATTGGTGTTGATTATGCCCAGGGTTATGGTATAGCTAAACCGCTGCTATTTGATGACTTATTAAAAACGTTTAAATGACAGTATAAAAAACACAATAGTTTGCAGGCGAACATTTATGATATGGTTCTTTTTTCAGTATCTGCCATGTATGCATAATTAGCACTTTTAAAAGCGCCTTAAAAACTCTCTCAATAACGCCTGCCTTTTTAATAACAGCTTTTCCAACAATAATATTTCCTACAACACTCTTTCCAGCAACACTCTGTCCAACAACCTTCTTATTATAGCCTTTTTAATAACAAAAACTTTTACTATAACTGCTTTTTAGCACTTTAGATAAGCCTGCATTTATTAGTAATTCGAGCAATTAATTGTTAATAAAGGGCTCAGTATTGAGATGATGAAGTTTGACTAATTTATCCCTCTTGCAAAATTTATAGATATTATCTTGCGCGATTGCCAATTGTAGAATACTGTACATATAAACAGTTATTTATTTTTAGGTATGATTATGTCAATTCAATCAGTTGGCGCTTTTGTAAAGCGCTATAGGGTGCTTACGCCTTTATTTTCGACACGCGTACCGGCGGGATTTCCTAGCCCTGCTGACGATCATCTCGATAAAGCTTTAGATCTCAACGAGTATTTAATACAGCATCCTGCCGCAACATTTTTTTGCCGTGTAAGTGGTGATTCTATGCAGGGCATTGGTATCTTTGATGGTGATTTATTAATCGTGGACAGAGCCATAGAGCCCGCTCACGGAGATGTAGTGCTAGCAGCTCTAGATGGTGAGTTAACCTGTAAGGTATTAGACATGCACGAAAAGCGTTTATTATCTTCAAACAAAAAATACGCGCCTATTGCTATCAGCGATGAGAACAGTTTAATTATCGAGGGGGTAGTGACCTATTCCATTAATCAGCACAAAAAATGTACGCGCTAGTCGATTGCAATTCGTTTTATGCGAGTTGCGAGCAAATTTTTAGGCCTGATTTGCGCGGTAAGCCATTAGTCGTTTTATCCAATAATGATGGCTGTATTGTTGCCCGCAGTAAAGAGGCCAAAGCGTTAGAGGTTCCAGACCTTAAAGCCTATTTCCAATTAAAAGAATTTTTAGAGAGCAATCATGTCCATGTTTTTTCGAGCAATTATGCCTTGTATGGTGATATCTCGAATCGCGTTATGGACACATTAAAATATTTCAGTCCAGATATCGAGGTTTATAGTATTGATGAAATGTTTTTAAGCTTAAAAGGTTTTAATAATGACTTAAAAGCTTACGCAACAGAGATTAAAGATAAGGTCTGGCAGTATACGCGTATGCCTGTGGGGGTGGGTGTTGCCCCCACAAAAACACTAGCAAAACTAGCTAACCATGCGGCTAAAAAAATACCTCAATGCAATGGTGTTTGTGTGCTCGATACAGCCGATAAATGGGAGTGGCTATTACGACGCCTAGCGACCAATAAAGTGTGGGGTGTCGGTAAAAGGTTATCAAAAAAATTAGCCGATAATGGTATTTATAGCGCTTGGGATTTATCAAAGGCTGATAAAAAATTGATTCGGCAAATAGGTGGTGTGTGTCTTGAACGTACTGCAAGCGAATTAACCGGCATTGAATGTCTTGGTTTAGAAGTGGTGCAAGATAAAAAACAAATTTACAGTACGCGTTCATTTGGCAAAAAGGTAACGAGCTTGTCGGAGTTACACGAAGCAATCACGCTCTATGCGACAAAGGCGTGCGAAAAATTACGCAAACAAAAGCACAGAGTTAAAACGCTACATGTGTTTATACAAACCTCACCATTCTCGTCTAATTACTATGCCAAAAGCATTGTCGTACAATTACCTTATGCGACAGATGATTCACGGCTAGTGATTCATCATGCGAAAGCCGCAATAGCACAAATATTTGTATCGAACCGACAGTATTCAAAAGCAGGCATTGGGCTAATTGAATTAGTACCAAAGATTAATAACCAGCAGGATTTTTTTTGTCGCGGGCAGCCATTGGCTAGCGATAAAGTGATGTCTGCTCTAGATATTATCAATAAAAAGTACGGTCGAGGAACCGCTTTTATGGCGGCACAGGGTATACGTAAACCGTGGGTGATGAGGCAAAACTTCAAGTCGCCCGCCTACACCACTCAGTGGGGTGACTTGCCCATTGTGAGGGGTTAGTGCTTAGTAATCTGGTGTTTTGTATTTAACGCTGATGTTGTTAAATATCGATAGTTTTTTGATGATGGTCAGCAATAGTTTAGCAAAGTGTTTAATTATGGATTATTAGATAAACTCAAAAGTATTAAATGACGTAGCGTTAAATTAAATGGGCGCAAAAAATAGGTTCAATTTTTTTATCTTCTGCTTAGAGATTGCGATATCATCAAGTTCAAGTTTTTAGCAAAGGTCAAACTCAAGTCATGTATCCAGTATTACGCCTCATAACCGCATCTATAAAAGCCATGCGACAAGAAAAGCTTCATCCTCAAAATGTTTGTGAAAATACTTTTATTTGTATGCCTTGGGATATAGATATGTTTTTCGAGATGAATAACGGCAGAGTCCTCACGCTATGTGATATTGGTCGTTTTGTAATGGCGATTAGAATCGGCTTGATTAAAGTATTGCGTGAAAATAAATGGGGTTTAGTCGTCGCCGGAAGTACAGTGCAATATCGCAAGCGAATTCGTATGTTTGATAAAGTCGTCATGCGGACACAAATAGAAACTTATGATGATCGTTGGATTTATATCACGCAATCTATGTGGGTAGGCGGCAAGCCTGCTTCATCGGTGTTGCTACGCACGGGAGTTACGTCAAAGGGCAGAGTGATTGCTAACGATCCAGTGCGTGTCGCTCTTGGCTTGCAAGATTGGCAGCCCGAGCCATCGCCTTGGGTTAAAGCCTGGATAGAAAGTGAATCACTTAGACCTTGGCCGCCAAATACATCTGTAAAATAGCAAATACAAACTTTCCTGTAGACTGAGAAAGGCTGTAGATATCGTTAAATAAATTGTTAAGTAAATTGTGAATTAAATATCGCCAAAAAACACTGCTACAAAATTATGCGATCGTTTTTATTACTTTTCTGCTGGTGATAAAACGGTCTTCGAACTAGAGCTTAAGTGTCTGTATTTACTTGGTTACAGTTTTCAAATATGTGATAGGTCGGTGAGGCATTAAATAATTGGACGTAACTTAATTACAGGTAATTGCTAAACTAGCATCCGCTTTATCAATTAATAGCACCTGATAATTAAATAGTTCTTCCGCTTTCTTTTGGTCGATAACTGAGTAGTTGGGGAAGGCAGTTTTAGCGAGTAATGAGTTTTTGTAGTCTGATTTCAAATTTCTTAAGGCCTTGTTGCATTCATCAGTAGTCATCTTTGATTTAGAGGTTTTTATAAAAATATTTAAGCCTATACGATTATTTGTATATAGAAACTTAATATTATTGTTTTTATCGTTGACTTTTTGATTCTCATTTTCAGCAAATGGCTCAAGCCTAATTAATACGACATCAATTGCTTTAATATGTGTTGTCTCTAATGTTTGCATGAAATCATCTGCAGTATCAGCATAGGCTAGGTTAAAATTTAAATGTAATGTAGTCAAAACTAATACGCTAAAGATGATCTTCATAAAACTCCCAATAATGGCTATGTGTGTGCAATGAGCAAGTTACATATCACAAGGTTTACCTAAAGTTAACGGCAGTTACTTAAAGCTACCTAAAATAAACTATCAAAAATAAACTATGCTAAGAATGGACAGACGTTTAATAATAGTAAATGGCTTGTTATAGTTATAGTCAAGAAAAGCAAAAATTCAATAGTTAAAGTCATATTTTCGGTTTATCGATGAACTTTTTAAGCGCTTAATCTAAGAGCTTGTTTTTTTGAAGCTTCATTAAAAGTGCTTGTCTATAAATATGCCTGAAGACTCATCGCGTAAAAGAACCAAGCGTAGCGTAAGGTAACTGTGTGGAAAACTTAGAAAATATACTTGCCCCAGTTTATAAAAAGATGGCGGCAGATAAAAATTTAGCGGATAAAAAGCAGCCGCCCATTGATCTGTGGGCAAAGCTGACGCATGCTCATTGTGGAGACATCAATATTTATATAGATGTTGAAGGTAAGTGGTTTCACGAAAATAGTCCGATCAATAGGCAGACGTTGGTTAAACTGTTTGCTAGTATTTTATGGCACGATAACAGTGATGGGCTGAATCAGTATTTCTTAATCACTCCCGCAGAAAAGCTAAAAATTAAGGTGGCAGATACTCCGTTTGTTGCCGTTTTAAGCGAGATATATGACTCGCAATGGCAGGTGACAACTAACCTCGATGAAACTATCGTTATTGGAGCCCAGCATCCCGTTGAATTACGTACGTATAAGGGCCAACGATTACCCTATGTTTGTATTCGTTATGATCTTTGGGCACGGGTGAGCCGAACAGTTTATCTGCAGTGGTTGCATGCCGCAATTGAAGCACAAAGTGAGGGTAAAGCTAAACAACCAATAACGTTAACGCTTGCCAGTGGTGACTATTTATTTGATGTGGCAACAGAATAAAAGTAGGGTAAATACGGCGCTATCATCAGCGGCCTTACACAAATAGGTTTCGTGGTGAGAAAAGTGTTGTTAGGTCGGCTTAAAGGTTTAGGCTATTTTTAGACAGATGCCTGTTTATCGAGCGCTATGCGACATGATGCGTTGTTTCTGTCGATTCCAGTCGCGGTCTTTTTCGGTATCGCGTTTATCGTGTTGTTTTTTACCTGAAGCTATAGCAATAGAACATTTGACTAAATGACGTTTCCAAAACAAAGATAACGCAACGATAGTTTTACCTTTTTGCTCGGTTGCAACATATAACTTATTTAGTTCTTTTCGGTTGAGTAATAATTTGCGCGTACGATTAGGTTCGACAACGTAATGGGTTGATACCGTATTAAGTGGTTGTATCTGTGCCCCAATCAATAATGCCTCGCCATTTTGAATAATGACATAGGTATCGGTAATTTGGCCTTTGCCCATCCTTAAACTTTTGACCTCCCAACCGAGCAGAGAGACCCCTGCCTCAAATTTATCTTCTATATGAAAATCAAAGCGCGCGCGTTTATTCTGTGCGATGGTGTTGTCGGTTATTTTTGGTTTCTTTGCCATAGCGGCAGATTATAAAGGCAATGACTGTTAAACACTATCGATTCTGAAGACTGTTTTTCCCCATGCAAAATTTAATGTAAACTTGCGCTAGAAAGTCTTAATAACACTGTTATTATTGGTTTATTGTATTTTGGTATTTTAAGAAGGCATTTTTAATGGCAACTGTTGCACGCTCGGCCATAGTAGCTTATTCATCAAAGCAGATGTTTGACTTAATTAATGACATTGAATCTTACCCAAATTTTTTAGCGGGTTGCCTTGAGTCAGAAATATTATCGCGCGACGGAAATTTTATTGAAGCGCGTCTTACCCTAGGCAAAAGCGGTATTCGGCAGAGCTTTGTCTCTCGCAATGAATTATTGCCGCCAGAGAAAATGATTATGCGTTTGAAAGACGGCCCATTTAAATCTTTTGAAGGTGTTTGGCAATTTCAGGCGATTAATGATAATGCTTGTAAAGTAAGCTTGGATCTTGAATTCTCGTTTAAAAATCCTATTTTAGCGATGACAGCGGGTAAGTTTCTGGAAGAAATTGCAAATAGGCAAGTCGACTCCTTATGCCGTCGAGCAGACGAGCTTTATGGATAACCATTAATGTTTTGAGAAGCTTTTAATTTGTGAGCCTGTGTGAAAATTGAACTGATAAAAAACCGATAACAACAGTAACGTTGCATTTGCTTGATAAAAAATAAGGTAATAATAATCGTGGTAGATGATGTTGAAATGATCGAAGTTGAAGTTGCTTATGCACTACCGGACAAGCAAAAAATCTATGTGTTAATGGTTAAGCAAGGCACTACTGCCCTAGAGGCTGCGAAGCGATCTAATGTTGTTAACGACTTTGATGACGTTGATTTAGAGTCATCAAAAATGGGGATTTTTGGCCAGACAATAAGAATGCCCGATCAATACCCGTTGCAAAGTGGCGACAGAGTAGAAATTTATCGGCCACTAATTGTTGATCCTAAGGAAGTTAGGCGCAATCGCGCTGCAAAGGCGGCAGGTAAAGTTGTCGATTAGTTAAAGGTTTAAGCAAAAAAATGGTTTGGATAATAAAGTTAGCTAAGGCTTGAGTTGATCCTTTATTTGAGATACGCGGCCATTTTCAAAAAAAATAGTAATGTGATGACGAACATCGGTCTGTTGGTTTTGGCGAAGACTATAATAATAATCCCAACGGTTTTTAGTGAAAGTATCAGTAATCAGCGGCGTGCCTAATAAGCGGCGCACTTGTCGAGGCTCCATACCTATTTCCAGTTCTGCTAGCTTCTTTTGATCAATCAAATTACCTTGGTCTACATCTGCTCGAAAAACACCCGGAAAACCTATTGATGTACATGCAGACAGTGACATCACCACAAAAGTGATGTACAACAATTTGAGGATGGGGTGGTTATTCATACCAGAACCTTTGAAAATTTATTAAAAATAATATTAGTAGCTAAGTCTACTCGCAGTGCATGTAAGACACCAATAATTAAGGCGAGATCATACCGACCTTAACCGAACATGAGAAGCTAAATGGCTGTTTAAGTTCATTTGGGTCATTTAGTTGTTTTTTATGGTTGTGGCGTTATAAGTTTTAGTTAGATGCGCTAGCAGGGCGCTAGCAGGACGCGGAAGGACGCAGGTAAGGGGCGCTAGCAGGACGCGGAAGCTTTGAAATAAATAGGTGTTCGTGCAAAGGTCTTAAAGTAACTCTCAGAATAACTACAAGTTTACTTCATAACGATTGAATGACAGTTTTTATGTAGAGGATAAGTTATCATATAATAAAATATAAATAGTAGACATTGGAGAGCTGATGCCCGTCGATAATAATGAACTGCGTAAGGTTGGTCTAAAAGTAACGCTACCGAGAATCAAGATCCTAGAAATTTTAGAGTCGGCTGAGCGCCGTCACCTTAGCGCTGAAGATGTTTATAAGATATTGCTTGATACAGGCGATGATGTAGGTTTAGCAACTGTTTACCGAGTCTTAACTCAATTTGAGTCGGCAGGCTTAGTTGAGCGGCATAACTTTGATAGCGGCCACTCTGTATTTGAGCTTGATCGTGGAGAGCACCACGATCATATGGTGTGCGTTGAAACAGGCAAGGTTGTAGAGTTTCATAATGAGCAAATAGAGCAACTACAAAAAGATATTGCCGATGCTCATGGCTTTGAAATAACAGGCCATAGTCTTGTGCTTTATGTAAAGCCCAAGCCTAAAGCCTAGTCTTAATAGTTCTTTTCTCGCATTGAGCGATTAAGGTGCTAGTTTTGAGTTTGGCCCATCATTAATTTAGCGTGAGCAATAGACTCGTTCGAAAGAATGTTGCCGCTAATCATACGCGCTATTTCTTCTATTTTAAGATTATTGTCTAGCTCTACAATATGTGTGGCGGTGCTATTGTTTTGTGTGTCTTTACTGACTTGCCAATGGTAATTTGCCCTGCTTGCTACCTGTGCTAAATGAGTAATACAAAGTACTTGGCTGTTGTTGCCTAGTTGGTTTAAAAGCTCGCCAACAACGTTGGCGGTATCGCCGCCAATGCCAACGTCTACCTCATCGAATACCAATGTAGCTACTTGAGATGTTTGCGCTGTTGCGACTTGTATTGCCAAACTGATGCGAGACAGCTCGCCACCCGACACCACTTTATTTAATGACTTATGCGGTTGCCCAGGGTTTGTACTGATTAAAAACTCAATGTCATCTATACCATTTGTATGAGGTTTTTCGAGCTGCTGCGTGACTTCTACTAAAAAGTTAGCGCCACCCATAGCAAGTGTTTGTAATTGAGTATTGATGCTGTTAGTTAATTGTTGGGCCGCTAGCTGGCGTTTTTGCGAAAGCAACTTGGCTGAGTCTATAAATTGTTCGTAGGCCTCATTTGTTTGTTTTTCAAGTTCGGCCAACGCGTCGTCACCACCCGATAAGCTACTGAGCTCTTGGCTAAGTTCAATATGCTTGGATGTAATTTCACTAGGTGCAATATTATGTTTACGCGAGATATCGTAAATAGAAGTGAGCCTAGATTCAACAAATTGGAGTCGCTCGGGATCAATTTCTATACCTTGTATTTCATGTTGTAAGCTGTTGTGGGCTTCATCAACATTAATCAGGGCGTTGTTCAGTAGCTCATTAATATTGATAAATACATCTGTCTGTGGGCGAATACTTTGCAATACTCCAATGGCTTGGGTCAATAATTCGCGGATGCTAGTACCGTTATCAATACCGGCGTCGTCACCATCACAAAGTGAGCTGAGTTGTTGGCTTTTGTGAATAATTGATTCTGCATTTGCGAGGGTTTGCTGTTGCTGTTCTAATTGTTCTAGCTCACTGCTACCAATATCAAGTTTGTCAAGCTCCTCGACTTGATAGTGCAATAGCTGAAAGCGCGCATTCATTTCGTCGGCATTGTCGCGGAGTTTTAGCGTCTTGTTGTTAAGGTTTTGCCAAAGCTTATATTCTTTAGCGACATTGCTCGCTAATAGTTGTTGCTGGCAATATTCATCGAGTAATTTTTGATGGCTGTTTTTAGAAAGTAATGATTGATGAGCATGTTGACTGTGGATATCAATAAGCAGTTCGCTAAGGGCACGTATTTGTTGTAGCGGTACAGGTTGCGAGTTAATAAATGCACGCGAGCGGCCATCTTTAGTGATTACTCGTCTTAATAGGCAGTCATCTGCATGAGAAAGATCATGCTCTATCAGCCATTGTCGAGCATCTTCTAAATCGTCCAATGAGAAAGTGGCTGTTATATCGGCTTTATCGCACTTCAATCTTACTTTATCACCGTCGGCTTTTTCACCTAGCGCAAGACCAAGCGCCCCTAGCAGAACTGATTTACCAGTTCCTGTTTCACCTGTAATTGCCGTCATACCTTTTCGTAGTTGTAAGTCCAGATGTTCGATCAACATGTAATTATTGATGGTGAGGTGAGTTAACATTTCGGTTGCTCCAATTAATCATATTAACATGTGTTTTTATACAGTATTTTTTCATGCTTGCCAAGCATTTCATCTAATTGCGTGTTTACGCTTGAAACCTATCAATTTGGCCTTATATAGAGGCCAACTTAGTTGTTATGATTTTTATCAATAGTCGTTCAATAGGAGCCTAACCGTGTCTAATGAATCAAAGGATTCTTCCGTCAACGAAGAAATAGAGAATAACGCGACCGAACAAGTTGAAGAAGCCGTTGTTGGTGAGTTACTCGATGATATTGAAACTGAAGAGGGCGTGGCTTCAGGTGCGGTAGATGAGCAAATCGAGGCACTAAAAGCAGATGTTTTGCGCGCACACGCCGAAACACAGAATGCTCGCCGTCGCGCAGAGCAAGATATTGAGAGAGCGCGTAAGTTTGCGTTAGAAAAATTTGTAGCCGAGTTATTACCGGTCGCTGATAACTTAGAGCGCGCTATTGCTTCAGGGAATGCTGAGGATGAGGGGCAAAAAATTGTGTTAGAGGGTGTTGCGCTAACGCATAAATCTCTCCTTGATACGCTAAAAAAATTCAAGGTAGAAGCCATAGACCCTCATGGCGAACCATTCGACCCAGAATTACACCAAGCTATGTCGATGGTGCCAAATCCCGATGTCGAGCCCAATACTGTGCTCACGGTATTCCAAAAAGGTTATACCTTAAATGGTCGTTTAGTGCGACCAGCGATGGTTGTTGTGTCTAGTGCTGCGTAAAGCAGTGCTTAGCTTTAACGACAAGTTTTAAGGTTAGTGCAAAGGCATAAAAAAATTAAGGATATTATTAAATGCAGGGTTGAAACTTGCCCTTTTAGACCAATATCTAGATTAAGTAAAATGTTCTTGGTTGGCGATACTTCCAAGGCACACAAAATAAATTAATTCTGAATTAAACAGACCGTGCATTAAAGAAAAATGCAAATTCAGAATAATTTTTTTATTAATAGTAGCGTTTGTTAAACGCTCGAATAAGCAAACTGGAGAACTCCAATGGGTAAAATTATTGGCATAGATTTAGGTACAACCAACTCTTGCGTAGCTGTATTAGAAGGCGGTAAAGCGAAAGTTATTGAAAATGCTGAAGGTGATCGTACTACACCATCAATTGTTGCATTTACAAAAGATAATGAAATTTTAGTAGGTCAAAGTGCAAAGCGTCAGTCGGTCACTAACCCTACGAACACATTAAACGCTATCAAGCGTCTAATCGGCCGTAAATTTAAAGATGATGTCGTACAAAAAGACATTTCTATGGTGCCTTACAAAATTGTAGCGGCAGACAACGGCGATGCATGGGTTGAGGTTAAAGGCGACAAAAAAGCACCGCCACAAATATCTGCAGAAATATTGAAAAAAATGAAAAAAACTGCCGAAGATTATTTGGGCGAGCCAGTTACTGAAGCGGTTATTACTGTACCTGCTTACTTCAATGACTCTCAGCGTCAAGCAACAAAAGATGCGGGTAAAATTGCAGGCTTAGAAGTTAAGCGAATTATTAACGAGCCAACAGCCGCAGCACTAGCCTACGGCATGGATAAAGGTAAAGGCGACCACACTATTGCAGTGTACGATTTAGGCGGCGGTACTTTTGACATCTCTATTATTGAGATAGCTGACGTTGATGGCGAGCATCAGTTTGAAGTGTTAGCGACTAACGGTGATACATTCTTGGGTGGTGAAGATTTCGATATGCGTTTGATCGAATACTTGGCAGCTCAGTTCAAAAAAGATAGTGGCATCGATCTCCATAATGATCCGCTAGCACTTCAGCGCTTAAAAGAAGCTGCTGAAAAAGCCAAAATTGAATTATCTTCAAGTACGCAAACCGAAGTTAATCTTCCGTACATCACCGCTGATGCATCGGGGCCTAAGCACTTGGTTGTTAAAATGACTCGTGCAAAACTAGAGTCTTTAGTTGAAGAGTTGGTTAATCGCTCACTTGTACCTTTAAAGATTGCGCTTAAAGACGCTGACCTTACCGTTGGCGAGATTGACGATGTTATTTTGGTGGGTGGTCAAACACGTATGCCAATGGTGCAGGCTAAAGTTGCCGAGTTCTTTGGTAAAGAGCCACGTAAAGATGTTAACCCAGACGAAGCAGTGGCCATGGGTGCAGCTATACAAGGCGCGGTACTTTCTGGCGATGTTAAAGATGTACTTCTGCTAGACGTTACACCGCTATCGTTAGGTATCGAGACCATGGGTGGTGTTGCCACACCATTGATTGAGAAAAATACTACGATTCCTACTAAGAAATCACAGGTTTTCTCAACCGCAGAAGATAATCAGTCGGCGGTAACAATTCACGTCGTTCAAGGTGAGCGCAAGCAGGCATCAGGAAATAAATCTTTGGGTCGTTTTGACTTAGCCGATATTCCATCTGCTCCGCGTGGTGTGCCACAG
>JAWUWW010000020.1:0-70911 GCA_034111645.1 Cellvibrionaceae bacterium | reverse complement strand
AAAGTATGAGTCGACGCGGAAATTGCTGGGACAATGCCGTTCAAGAACGATTTTTTAGAAGTTTAAAAAGTGAATATTTAAACGGACTATCATTCATTAATCATCAAGCAGTCGTGTTAGCTGTTGAACATTACATTCGGTTTTACAACAACAAAAGAATTAACTCGACGATTGGATATATGACACCAGCGCTAAAAAGACAAACTCTACTCAAAGTGGCTTAGAGTTCCTACAGGATTACTTGACCATTACAATCCTCTATTGCCATTAGCTCAAAATCAACAGTCACCGGTTTTTTCTCCTTTGATGAATGCACCTGTTGATGATAAATATTCGGCAGTGCCAGCAGAAGAATTTTGGACTAAAGGTGTGACATATATAGGGGCAATAAAACCTGGTATGCAGTCAAATTTATGGTTAGATGGTTGGACGAGCTTTGTAAAAAATTAATAAATAAAGGCTTATAAAATAACTAGGTCACACCTATTCCCAGACTTCTCTGATTGGCTCGCCAAAGTCATCATAGATAATGCGTTTTTTGGGCCTATGTGTCTCCGATGAGGATGTAGATTTCTTTTTCTTTTTACGCTCGTCAAGCGATCTAACTTCTTCTGTTAAAGGCGTGCGGGTTTTTTTTTCGCCTTCAATAAAAGGAATAGTGTGGTTAAGGTTGCTATTGTTCTCGCGACCACTAATACCTTGTTCTATCTCGTCAATGGCGCCGCCGCCATTGAGATATTGAGATATTTCTCGCTCCATCTCCTCGCGAACTTCTTTTTTTGTTTTTAATTTTTGAATCATAATAATTTCATAAAAAATACTTTTAAGTTTTGCTATGTTTGTAGTGATAATTTAAGGTTTTTCTCACTAAGGCATTGCGTGCTAGTAAAGTTAAGCACCATATCAAGAAGTCCATCCCATGGCTTCATACTGTGTAAACCTTTGATCGATTTATCGATAGTATTTGCTTGTCTTAAAAGACGATGTAATTGCCTTGTATTTAATCGCCTTAATGCTTGTTGTGCCAATCCTTGTCGCTTTTCCCAAATGCCGGCCTGTTTCGCAGCCCAGTTAAAGTTTTGGCCTTGCTCAAGGCTATTCATTACAGCAAGTAATATTCTAATCTCGCGGGCAATTGCCCATAAAATTACAGTCGGTTCAGTCCCTTCTATTTTTAAACCCTGTAAATTTTTAACGGCTTCGCGTGCATTGCCCAATAAGATTTTATCAATGAGACCAAAAACATCGTAGCGAGCACTATCGGCTACGGCACCAGCAATTAATTCTGGCGTTAAATAACCATCAATACTAAGCAACTTTAATTTTTCAAGTTCTTGATGTGCAGCTAATAGATTTCCTTCTATCCTAGTTGCTAATAACTCGATGCTATTGCTATCAGCATTTAATCCAAGTTTTTTAATTCTTTGTTCAAGCCAGCCCGGTAATTGAGCGCGTGATATTGGCCAAATAGTTAGCCATTGACCTTGCATCTCTAGTGCTTTAACCCATTTGCTTCGACCTGTACTTGCATCTAATTTAGGGCTTATGATGACAAGGCAGTTATCGGCGTTAGCATTGCTTAAATACTCACAAATTGCCTTGCTACCTTTGTCTCCAGGTTTTGATTTATCTAAGCGTAATTCGATTATCTTTTTTTCGCTAAAAAGCGACAAATTATTAGAGGCAGATAATAGTTGTGACCAATCAAATTTACTATCCACAAAATAACGTTCGCGTTCGGTGTAACCGCTTTTAAAAGCGCTGCGTCTTATCTCATCTGCACTTTCTTCTACAAGTAAAGTTTCATCGCCGCTAATAAGATATGCAGGCGCTAACCCTTCCTGTAAATGCCTACTGAGTTGGTCGATACGTAGTTTAGACATAAAATACTATTTAATTGGTTTTATTTCTAGTTCGATCTAGTAGTGTTAACTGTTGAATAATTTGTCTAGCCGCCCCTCGTTGCAGATCTTTACGAAGTAGAGTTTCTTCTCTGTTGCTGCTGCCAATATCATTTTGGTTAAAGTTATAAGAGCGAGTAATGCGAACCGTATTTTTGGGGCGTAAAACATTTTGTTCGTTGTCGCGTATTTCGTAATTTAGGCTAAGTGTTAATTCGAACTCGGCGGTAGTCGCATCTGAATTTCTTGAAGCGCTACGACGTTGTATATTTTCTTCACCTAGATCGAGTAGAAAATCGCTGCTAAGGGCTGAGGATAATAAGTTTTTCCTGCTTAAATTGTTCTCAATAATTCGGTAAGTCTCACTCGTCTGCCCGCTTAAAAAAACAGTGCTATTTAATGAAAGTCCAGCGTTTTCGCTGCCGCGTAAATGCCAGCCACTGCAGCTTGCCAATAATAGCGGCAGAACACAGAGGCAGCTTATAATGCTTAGCCGAAAAACTTTTTTCATAGTTGACTATCCGTGAGATCTCTTTTAAGTGTAATAAGTGTTAATCAAGTATTCTTCAATGTGAATTTTGAAAACATTACTTTATTAACTTAGCTTTTTAATTAGCAACAATATTTACGAGCTTATTGGGTACAACAATGACTTTGCGAACGGTCATGTCGGCAATAAATTGTTTGATTTGCTCATTATCTAAGGCGATCGCTTCTAATTCTTCTTTAGGAGAATTGTTTGGCGCCTCTAGTTTTGCACGTACCTTACCATTAACTTGTATGACTAATGTAATTGCAGATTTAATAAGTGCTGCCTTATCTACATTCGGCCACGTCTCATCGATAACATTGCTGTCGTGACCTAGGGCTATCCATAAGCTATGACAGATATGCGGAACTACCGGTGCCAATAGTAAAATGGCTGCTTCTAATGCCTCACGCTCTACTGCAAGTGCTTCTGGTGAACTGCGATCGGCAAATTTATTAACATCATTCATCAATTCCATAACAGCGGCAATAGCCGTATTAAATTGCTGACGCACTCCATAATCATCACCAACCTTTTCTATGGTTTCATGCGTTTTTCGACGCAAGTCTTTTTGAGCTTGCGCAAGATCTTTGATCATCTCTGGATTTAATGTAACCGCGTTGCCTGCCTGCTCGCTAGCTTGAAGGTGTGTATGAGCAGTCTTCCACAAACGACGTAAAAAACGACTGCCACCTTCAACGCCAGCATCGTTCCATTCTAAGGTTTGTGTGGGTGGCGAGGCAAACATGGTAAATAATCGAACGGTATCGGCACCATATAAATCAACAATCGTTTGTGGATCGATGCCGTTATTTTTTGACTTCGACATTTTAGTCGTGCCGCCAATTTCAACGGGTTGGTTATTTGATGTCAAATGCGCCGTAACAGGCTTACCTTTTTCATCTTTTACAACGGTAACATCAGCCGGATTAAACCATTCCGTGCTGCCGTCTGCATTTTTTATGAAATAGGTTTCGGCTAATACCATGCCCTGACAAAGTAATTGCTCAAAGGGTTCATCGCATTCAAGTAATCCCTCATCTCGCATCAGTTTATGAAAAAAACGTGCGTATAAGAGATGTAATATAGCGTGTTCAATACCGCCAACATATTGATCGACAGGTAGCCAGTAATTAGCCGCATTTTTATCGAGCATTGCATCGCTCACATGGGGGCTCGTGTAACGTGCGTAATACCATGATGATTCCATAAATGTATCGAAGGTATCTGTTTCGCGCTCGCATGCTACATTGTTGATTTCAGCTTTTCTCCACGAAGGGTCGGCTTTAATCGGAGAATGTACGCCATTCATTTCTACATCTTCGGGTAGTAAAATGGGTAATTTATCCAAGGGTACTGGAATCTCTCCGCCATCGGGCATATTAAAAATAGGGATAGGTGTTCCCCAATAGCGTTGGCGAGAGACTCCCCAGTCTCGAAGACGGAAATTAGTGGTTATTTCACCTTTGTTAAGTTTGCCTAGTTGGCTTGCAATCGCATCAAAGGCTTGTTCAAAATTTAGACCGTCAAATTCACCTGAGTTGATCAATAGACCTTTGTCGGTGAATGCCTCGCTGTCTATATTGATATCGCCTGTATCATTTGTGATGACTTGCTTAATAGCTAGGCCATATTTTTTAGCAAAATCGTAGTCACGTAAATCGTGAGCCGGAACCGCCATTACAGCACCAGAGCCGTAATCCATTAATACGTAATTGGCTACCCACACTGGAATCAGTTCGTTGCTTAACGGGTGATGTACCTTTAAACCGGTATCAATACCTAGCTTTTCCATTGTCGACATGTCGGCTTCAGAGACCGATTGTTTTTTGCAGCGGGCTATAAAAGCACTTAGTTCTGCATTGTCTTTAGCAAGTGCTAAGCAGATGGGGTGCTCAGCTGCCAAACTCATATAAGTAATACCCATTACTGTATCAGGACGAGTTGTATAGATTTCAAAACTGTCTATTTCACTCTCTAAACCTTTGAGAGGTGACTCAAGAGTGCAGGTCATTTGCATGCCACGAGATTTGCCAATCCAGTTTCTTTGCATGGTTTTGACTTGCTCGGGCCATTTAGGGAGCTTGTCTAGATCGCTTAAGAGCTCATCTGCATAGTCAGTAATTTTGATAAACCATTGGGGTATTTCGCGGCGCTCAACGGCTGCACCCGAGCGCCAGCCTTTGCCATCGATGACTTGTTCGTTGGCTAACACTGTCTGATCAATTGGATCCCAGTTGACGGTCGACATTTTTTTATAAACAAGTCCCTTTTCATACAGGCGAGTAAAAAACCATTGCTCCCATTTATAGTAACTTGGTTGGCAGGTTGCTAGCTCTCGGCTCCAGTCAAAACCAAATCCTAGAGATTTGAGCTGATCCTTCATGTATTCGATATTGCTGTAGGTCCAGTTGGCAGGCGCGGTTTTGTTTTGAATCGCAGCGTTTTCTGCCGGCAGGCCAAAGGCATCCCAACCCATTGGATGTAAAACATTTTTACCCTGCATGCGCTGATAGCGAGCAATGACATCACTGATGGTGTAATTGCGGACGTGTCCCATATGTAATTTGCCACTGGGGTAGGGAAACATAGCTAGACAGTAAAATTTGTCCTTATTAGGGTCTTCAGTGACTTCAAAACAACGATTTTCTTGCCAGTATGTTTGGGCAATAGCTTCAACTTGTGAGGAGTGGTATTGTTCTTCCATTATATTGAGATGGCCTTAAAAGATAAAAATTAATAGAACATTATACGCTTAATCCCAATGTCTAAGCGATAGCTAATAGGCGCTATTAGCGGCTAAGTCACTAACGCATAAGCCGCGGAGGCGAAATTGATCATCACCTTGTTCAAAACTTTACTATTACCTCCCGCCATACAGTTGCTGATGATTATTTTTGCGTGGATATTTTGGCGACGCTTTAGGTTAATGGCGCGCCTATCCTTAGGTTTTGCTGTGATTACTTTATTATTATTGTCTTTGCCTGTTGTAAGCCAAGCATTGTTTGTATGGCTTGAGACGCCTTATTTTAAGCAGGCAACCTCAGAGCAACAAGCTCGCGCCGATGTTGTGGTTGTTTTAGGTGGTGGCAGGGTGAGGTCTGCACCAGAATTTGACGGCAAAGATCAAGTGAGCTCACATGCATTGTGGCGCTTACGTTACGGCGCTTATCTCGCGCGTAAACCTGTCGAATTAGGCGACGATCAGCTGCCTATGGTAGTTTCCGGAGGGACAGTGATGCCCTTTGAGACTATTTCTGAGGCTGCAATGGCTGCCGAGCTTTTGCAAAATGAGTTTCTCATAAAGCGTGTAATTCAAGAGCCCAATAGCCGAGATACTTGGCAAAATGCTATAAAAACGTCTGCTTTATTAAAGCAGCAAAAATTATCCACAGCTTTACTTGTCACGCATGCTTATCACATGCGACGCGCTCAATATTCTTTTGCTGAAGCTGGAGTAGATACTATACCTATGGCAACAGGATTTGTTGCAAGCCGTCTGTTATCGGGAGATGAGCCCTGGTATGGTTGGTGGGATTCCTGGCTGCCCTCAGCATCTGCCTTATATCAAAGTCGTGTTGCCATGCACGAATGTCTTGGACTTTTATTTTATTTACTGCGGTAGATAGTAGTGTTTAGAGTTGTTCAAATTAAAGGTATTTTAGAAAAAATAAAAAGTTCAATTTTTTTTTACTAAAAGTGTAAAAGTAAGACTGTGACGCAATTTTATATTTAGCTCGAATCAAATTTTTACTTTTTATTTCAAATTGTGCATTATTCCATTATAATAAAAACATATTATCAGTATGCCTCTCGAATGGAATGAGAACGTGGCGTTTTTGTCTGGGATAATTTTAGGGAGTAATAAAATGTATACGTTAAAGCCTGTGTCAGTTAAGAATCGTCTGGGTGAGTCAATGGATGTGCTAGTCCATTCATTTGCCACATCAGACGATCATGTTTGTATGCTAGTAGCTACACCTAAAAAAATGCATGCTTCTGCATTTACAAAAAATGCTGAATACATAGCCCATCAATTACGTAAACGTTGTCATTATCAAGCTAAAGGCTTTTCTATAATCGAAATCAGAAGTGAAAAGGTTAATGGTAATAATGACGTAAAAGAAACTGAAGAGTCTTGGTACGATTGGAAATTTAATTGGGTGGGTGATACACCAATAGATTCTAAATGCTATACATTATCTGCACAAAAAAAATCTTATTTAGAAAATTTATTAAGTCAATCAAAAGCAGCTTAGTTAATTTATAAATTTTGTAAGTTATTTAATCATTAAATGACTCATTGACAATTCTTTTAATGTAGTTAATTTTTTCGATCGACAAAAATAAGTGCGAATGTCAATAATAATAAAAAACTAAGCACCAAATAATTTTTCCATATTAAATATGGCGTATTGCCTTGCATTGGCGTTACTTTACCTTCTAAAAAAGTTCTCACAAACTGATCACTTCTATCTATTATTTCGCCACTAGGAGAAATGATTGCACTGACACCATTGTTAGTTGAGCGAATAACATAACGCCCCGTTTCTAAAGCGCGCATACGAGCCATGTGAAAATGTTGCAAAGGCCCAATAGATTTTCCAAACCAAGCATCGTTACTAACGGTGATTATTAGATGCGTATTTTTAACTTGCTCTGCAACAAACGCGGGATAAACTATTTCATAACAAATAGCGCTCGCTATTAAATATTGATTCATCTTAATAGCGGTTTGGTTTTTTTCGCCGATAGAAATAACGGAAGTAGGCAAGTCGAAAAAATCTATAACTCCCCGAAGCAGTGACTCTAATGGCACGTATTCTCCAAAGGGTACCAGGCGTTGTTTTGAATATAAACCGCTAGCGTTACCTAAACCTAATAGGCTATTAAAATATTTTTGCTTTTCGCTGTCATCATAAAGAATACCAGTAATCAAGCTCGTATTTGTTGCCAACGCTTTTTGATTTATAGCGCTTAAAAATTCTTGCGAGTTAAAATATACATCAGGCACAGCAGCTTCAGGCCAAACAATCAAATCATTGTCCCATAGTTTGTCAGAAAGTGTTGTTAAGATATCTAGGGTTGGTAGACGATATGCGGGATCCCATTTAAGGGCTTGAGGTATATTAGGTTGAACAATACCAACTGTTATTGCATCGCCCGCAGGTTGTGTCCAACCGACTTCTTTAAGCGCGTTACCTTCGCTCCAAAAAATAATGACAATAATTAGAGATAATATTTTCGGATTAAATTGACTCGATTTTACACAAGCATTAGCAAGCATACTGCTTGTAAATGCAGTTAATAGACTGACAAATAAAACACCACCTATAGGAGCCCAGCCCGCTAAAGGTGTTGATATTTGGCTATAACCAATATACAGCCAAGGAAAGCCCGTTAGTACCCAGCTGCGGAGCCATTCACTTAATACCCAAATTAGTGGAAACCCTAATAGTAGGCGCCATTGTGATGGTTTGAAAAAGCTAAGGATTATAAAAGGCAGAGCGAATGCTATTGCAATGATCGTAACAAAGGCAGCAGTCATAAACAGTGCTAAAACTATTGGTGCTGAGCCAAACTCATGAATGCTGACAAAAACCCAAGAAGCTCCTGAGCCAAAAAACCCTAGTCCAAATAAAAAAGCATGGAAAAAAAATAATTTTTTATTTTGTTGTTGGTGAAGGTTGTAAGCAAATAATGCGAGTGTTAATAATCCTAACCATGAATAGTTGAAAGGTGGTATTGCTAGAGTTGTTAAGGCACCGGCAAATGCACTTAAAAATAAAAAAAGTAATAAGCGCATATTGATAAAATTATTATTCTGCAGGAGGTGTTAATCGCAGCAAATGAATTTGTCGATTATCTGAATATAGGACTCTAAAAGAAAAACCATTTAATTCGGTTATTTCGTTACGCTTAGGCAGATGGCCAAAGTTTTGCATAACTAAACCTCCAATGGTATCAAATTCTTCGTCACTAAAATTCTTTTTAAAATAATCATTAAAGTCTTCAATGGGTGTAAGCGCCTTAATAATATAATCATCATCGGCAACTTTTCGAATAAAAACGTCGTCGTTATCATCATCGGTTTCATCGCTAATTTCACCAACAATTTCTTCTAAAATATCTTCAATAGTTATTAAGCCTGAGATACCACCGTATTCATCAATGACAAGTGCCATATGATAGCGATTTTCTCGAAACTCACGTAACAAAACATTTAAGCGTTTACTTTCAGGGATAATAGTTGCATTGCGTATTACAGACTCAAGAGTAAAATCTTTGTGGCCTTTTAAGATGAGTGGGAGTACATCTTTGGCAAGTAAAATGCCTTTAATATCGTCACTATTTTCACCGATCACAGGAAACCGAGAGTGACCTGACTCTATAACCTTAGGTAAAAATTCTTCAGGAGTTTCGTCAACATTTACAGTCACCATCTGCGAGCGAGGGATCATTATTTCACGAGCTTGCAGCACAGATACGCCAAGTGCACCTTGAATAATACTGAATGCTTCTTGGTCTAATATTTGATTAGAGGCAGCTTCGCGAATAATCTCAAGAAGTTCTTCTTGAGATTGAGGTTCGCTAGAGAATGAAGAGGTCAAACGTTCAAGCCAAGACTTATCTTGGCCATTACTACTTGGAGGTTCGTCGTTCATTAATAATCATTCATAGTAAAGTGAAGGCAAATGTTAGCAGTGACAGAGCGCCCCGTCTACTAGGAAAATTATAGTGATAATCTCTAATTAATAGATTAAATCTGTTGTAAAAAGTTAGGTAGGCGCAGAGGCACGGCTATTGGGAGTATTTCCAAGTTTATTAATATTGGAAATAGGCATTATTTACCACCAATAGCGCCAATAAATCATAAAATTACTTAATTATAAGTTATAAAAAGGCTTATTGATCCATAAAGTTAACATTCTAAGGCTAGATAGTACAAAAAATCTCTTAATATTAAAGCTATTGCGTCCCGTTCTAGCCCTCGAATCTAGGGCATCTTAAGTCTAAGTCTAAAGTAAATAGTCCCAGATTTTAACCGGCACCTTAGCCTGCGCGTTGAGATTAAATCCATCAATTTTGTATTACTGTTTAGGAAGGGATAGCCATAACGATGGATATCAATTTTCGGGCGCCGGCAACAAGGCAAAATTAGCTTTTTGAGGCTCGATTGTTAACCTTTGATGCGTTATATTTATAGAAATTAAACGCTACCTGTATTTAATGACCGATAATTTACTGAAAAACACCATATTGATTTGATAATTAACGAGGGGAAATCATGACAACCAGCACAAGACCACCATTACCACCTTTTAGTTTAGAAACGGCTATTCAAAAAGTACGCCTTGCTGAAGATGGATGGAATTCTCATAATGCTGCTAAAGTAGCCCTAGCCTATAGCACTGATACAAAATGGCGTAACCGCACAACATTTGTTACTAATCGAGAACAAGCTCAAGCCTTTTTGGAGGCAAAATGGTCTAAAGAGTTAGACTACCGGCTCATCAAAGAGTTGTGGGCATTTACCGATAATCACATTGCGGTTCGCTATGCCTATGAATGGCATGATGATAGTGGCAATTGGTTTCGCTCTTATGGCAATGAAAATTGGGAATTTAATGAAGACGGTCTTATGCGTAATCGCTTTGCCTCTATTAATGATATGCCAATAGCAGAGTCAGATAGAAAATTTCACTGGCCACAAGGTAGACGACCAGATGATCATCCAGGTCTATCAGATTTAGGTCTTTAATAATAAAATGCTGGCTGCGAAAATTACTTAATTGATTGTGTCAGCTCTGCCTTTAAATGAGGTGCGGAGCTGAGGTGAAGAAAATTTGAGTGGATAGCGCGCTAAATAGTATTCTAAAATTTTCTGCTGCTGAAGTTAGAAGGTTTTTAATAAGGCGATGAAATGTCTAGTTGCGCAAGATATTTGACCTCTAGTGCTTCCATGATTTCTGCTTCGTCATTCTCAATATGATCGTAACCAAGAAGATGAAGCACTCCGTGAATAGTCATATGTGCCCAGTGAGCTGCTATCAATTTATTTTGTATTTTAGCTTCAGCCTCGACAATAGGGGCGCAAATAACGATATCACCTAAAAAAGGAATATCGACACCCTTAGGAAATTCAGCAGGAAAAGATAAAACATTAGTAGGCTTATCTATGTTTCTATATTGTTTATTGAGTGACTGGCTCTCGATCTTGTCGACGATTCGGATACTGACTTCGGCGTTGGGTTTTTTCTCGCGGGTAGCGATCGTGACCCACTCAAAAAAACTTTCTTGAGTGGGAATGAATTTAGCGTCAGAGGCATTTTGAACATCTACTTGAGCTATTGTTGATTCATCTACACTCATGCCTCAGATCTTTCATAGGCATCGACAATCTTTTGAACTAGTGGATGGCGAACAACATCTTTTGACGTAAAGTGAGTAAAGCTAATACCTTCGACGCCTTCTAAAACCTCGGCCGCATGCTTGAGACCCGAGGGTTGTCCGCGAGGTAAATCGATTTGTGTCGGGTCACCATTAATGACGGCTGTTGTGCCAAAACCAATACGCGTTAAAAACATTTTCATTTGTTCGCGTGTAGTATTTTGACTTTCATCTAAAATAACAAAAGCATTATTTAAGGTACGTCCGCGCATATAAGCTAGTGGTGCGACTTCTATAACATTGCGCTCAATTAACTTATCTACGGTTTCAAAACCAAGCATTTCATAGAGTGCATCGTAGAGTGGTCGTAGATAAGGATCTACTTTTTGAGAAAGATCTCCGGGTAAAAAACCTAACTTTTCACCCGCTTCAACCGCAGGTCTAACTAATAAAATTCGTTCTATCTCGTCGTTTAAAATAGCTTGTACGGCACACGCTACTGCTAAATAAGTTTTGCCCGTGCCCGCAGGACCAATGCCAAAATTTATATCATTGGTAAGGACTGCACGCACATATTTTTGCTGATTTTGACCGCGTGGTTTAACTGTGCCTTTCTTGGTGCGAAGTGTCAGCAGAGAATCAGTTTTTTTATGAGTGCTGGTAGCCCCCTCATTTTGAGAGCTATCACCTTGTTGATTATCGGGATGATATTGTTGAATTAATAAATGCACATCATCGGGTAGAACCTCATCACCTTTATTTATCTCATCTCTTAGTACTTGCAAAATATTGTCCGCGGCTTCTACACATTGTTGTTCGCCACTGATCATAAAATCGCTACCGCGATTTAAAATATTTACCTGTAAGCGCTGTTCAATTTGTTGAAGATGCGATTGAAATTGACCACAAAGATTGGCCAAATCTTTCGAAGAGAGGGAGTCGATACGAAGTGTTAATTCATAATCTTTAGATTTAGGGGCAATTTTTTTTGATTTAGTATTAGTCAATGCGGTTATTTTATCCTTTATTTTGTATGTGGTCTTGTATGGTGGTATTGTTTGACAAAAATGTTGTCTAATATTTATGGTCTAACTCGCTCGATATTAATTCACCTCTGAGCGAATTAGGTAGTGCTTCCCCAATTAAAATATCAGCAAATTTACCAATCAGCTCGACATTATCGCTGCGAAAGTTAACGACACGATTATTCTCTGTACGTCCAGATAGTTGTCCGGGATCCTTTTTAGAATAACCCGAAACAAGTACGCGTTCTGTATTCCCAACCATGCGCCGACTAATTGCTTGAGACTGTTGAGTAATTCTATCTTGTAAAATTTTAAGGCGTTGTTTTTTGACGTCATCTGAAATTTCATCGGGCAAGTCAGCCGCTGGAGTGCCGGGTCGGGCACTATAGATAAAGCTAAATGACATATCGAAATCCATTTCTTGAATTAGCTTCATAGTAGCTTCGAAGTCTTTATCTGTCTCGCCTGGAAAGCCAATAATAAAATCGGAAGAGAAGCTAATATCAGGACGTATTTTTTTCAATCGACGTAGTTTAGACTTATATTCGAGTACAGTATGTCCGCGTTTCATTGCCATTAAAATGCGATCTGAACCGCTTTGAACCGGTAAATGAATATGACTGACCAGTTCAGGAACATTTGCATAAGCATCAATTAGGCTATCTGAGAATTCGACAGGATGCGAGGTGGTGTAGCGAATTCGATCGATGCCATCAATAGCTGCAACATAGTTAATTAACTCTGCTAAATCGACTGTTTGGCCATCATCTGTGGCAGCGCGATAAGCGTTGACATTCTGACCTAGCAAATTAATTTCGCGCACGTTTTGATTAGCAAGGTGGGCAATCTCAGCCAATACGTCAGTTACTGGTCGACTAACTTCTTCACCACGAGTATAGGGTACGACGCAAAAACTACAATATTTTGAACAGCCTTCCATAATAGAGACAAATGCAGAGGCGCCATCGGCCTCTGGCTGAGGAAGATGGTCAAATTTTTCAATTTCAGGAAAACTAATATCAACGATTACAACACCGTTGCCTTTTGGTGTATCCATCATTTCTGGTAGACGATGAAGAGTTTGTGGGCCAAAAATAAGGTCGACAAATGGAGCGCGCTCGGCAATTGCAGCGCCCTCTTGGCTGGCAACGCAGCCACCTACTCCAATAATAAGATTAGGGTTCTTTTTCTTTAAGTTTTTCCAGCGACCTAGCTGATGGAACAGTTTCTCTTGTGCTTTTTCACGAATAGAGCAGGTATTAACTAATAGTACATCGGCTTCTTCAGGGTCGTCGGTGACGATCATGTTATGTGATTCACCCAATAAATCCTTCATGCGCGATGAATCATATTCATTCATCTGGCAGCCGTGAGTTTTTATATACAATTTTTTGTGCGTTGCTGTTTCAGTCATAGTTTTTTTAAGGTGGCTGCTTGCCTGAGATAGTTTGAATGAGTTGCCAGTAAAGTCATTTGTTACACAACAAATTAGGGTAAAGATGAATAGAGATGATTATAGAGGGAGTTTGTAAATATTTATAGCATTTGGTGAATCTATTATGAAATGCATTATAGATTATAGGCTGAGATGTATCGTAAAAAGCTTAATATCTCAGCTCAAACCATTATCTTAATGCCTGAGTTAAAAGCTTAATTTATGAAGCCTGTAGACATTTCAGCATCAGAAAAACTAACCACATCAGGCGGGCTTGGGCTTAGCGCCTTGACCTAAGTCCACCCGAATCTAAGGAATTAGAAGAATGTAGGCGATAATAGTGATGACTTTAATTTCAAGCTTACATCTGATCGATTCATATATACACTATGTTTATAGTCTTACATTAAAGTTTTATCAGTATCAACTATCTTGTGAAAGCTAGGGATTATTATCGTTATGATTACTCGCTGTGATTACCGACAAGAATAGATGTACAATCTGGCGTATAATTATGTGTGTAGGTAATAGTTGTGCCTTGTTTTTTGTCCTAATGACATCATATTTAACAGAGTTGTCTTTTAACAGAGTGTGTTATGTCAAATAAGCCCGTTTACAAAATAATTTTTTATAATCAAAGTGAAATTTACGAGATTTACGCCAAAGATATATATCAAAGTGAGATGTATGGCTTTATCGAGGCTGAAGAATTTGTTTTTGGTAAAAGCACTAATTTGATTGTTAATCCGGGTGAAGAAAAGCTTAAACTTGAATTCGCGGGCGTAAAACGTTCATTTATACCGATGCAGGCTATTATTCGTATCGATGAAGTCGAGCGTGAAGGCGAGGGCAAAATTAGAGAAATCAAAACCACAGATAATGTAGCCAGTTTTCCTGGCGCTAATCGACTGCCTCCTAAACCAAGACCAGATGCTTAAATTCTGAAGATGAATTTACTGTTGAGCCTTCAATCTATAAAGCTATTAATCAAGCTGTTTGTTCAAATATGTAGAGTATGAAATGGAAGTGTCTTCTTCTATATTCCATCGCCATTGGTCAGTATCAGATTCAATATCAGATCCAGAATCAGAGATAGCCTCGGGGTTGAGTTCAACATCTAGTCCCGCTTCTAATTCCATATCTAATCCTGAGTCTACCCCTATTGTATTTGTGCATGGTCTATTCGGTTCAATTGAAAACCTAGGCATGATTACACGCCTATTAAAAGATGAGTTTCCAATCTATGCCATCGACTTGCCTAATCATGGTCGCTCAGAACACACTAGCGAGACATCATTGCATTCAATGGCAGCAGCAATGCTCAACTGGATGGATTATCTTGGTTTAGATTGCGTTGATCTGTTAGGACATTCTTTAGGTGGAAAGGTCTGTATGGAGCTTGCTCTGCGCCACCCGCAACGTGTTAATCGATTAATTATTGCTGACATTGCTCCCGTTAGCTATCCCAGACGACACGATGATGTTTTTGCAGCTTTTCGAGCTGTTGATTTAAAGACCATTAAAAACCGAGCCGAAGCTGATGCGTTGATGGCGCCTTATGTTGGACTTGCATCCACACGCAGCTTTTTACTTAAAAATTTAGAAAAAAATACAGATAATATCTTAGCTACAGCTAAAAAAAGTGAAGGCTCGATAGCTAATTGGCGTTGGCGAATTAATCTCGACGCTTTAGAGGCTGGTTATAATAATTTTATTGGTGCCAATACCACTAGCTTTGAGCCTTTTAATAATCCTGTTTTATTTATAAAAGGTGAAAACTCCAACTATATTTTGCCCGAGCATAAGCAGACTATATTGGCATTATTCCCCAATGCGTCTGTGAAAGTGATTAATAATACAGAGCATTGGTTGCACGCAGAAAAACCAGAAATTTTTGCAGGGCTTGTAAGGCGCTTCTTATCACGACGCGGTGAAGGTTAATTCTTTTGCATATTGGAATAGATGTTGGCGGTAGCAAAATAGAAATTATCGTCATAGAAAGTAACGGTGATGAACTTTACCGACAGCGTATAGCTGCACCTAAAGGAAGCTATAAAATTACCTTAGCGGCGATTAATAGTTTAGTTGTCGAGGCAGAAGTAAAATTTGGGCGTGCTCAAACAATTGGTATCGGTATTCCTGGCTCTATTTGTTCAAAGAGTCAAAAGGTACAAAACTCCAACTCTACTTGGATCAATGGTGAGTCTTTTAAGAAGGATATTGAGCATTTATTATCCCGTGAGATAGACGTTGAAAACGATGCCAACTGCTTCGTATTATCCGAGTCTACCGATGGTGCGGGCATTGATTCAAAATCTGTTTTCGGTGTTATTTTGGGTACGGGTTGTGGTGGAGGTTTATGCATTAATGAAGCCTTAGTTGTTGGTGCTAATGGCTTAGGCGGCGAATGGGGTCATAATCCATTACCATTTCCTACTTTTTTTGCATCGCATTCACATGAAGCAGAACAGTCAATTTTGTTGGACCATTTTGATGGTGTTGATAAAAACAAGGTCAAGCCATCGTCAATTTACGCTCATAAAGAATCTATTTTCCATCAAGTTGACAGTATTGATGCTTGTGAATATCCGGGTCCCTTATGTTATTGCGGTAAGCGTGGTTGCGTAGAGTCTTGGATATCCGGTACGGGTTTCATGAATGACTATGAGCGACTTTACAAGCATCAATTGTCGGCACCAGAGATTATTAGCTTGGCCAAAAGTGGAAAAACAGAAGCACTTGCCGTACTTAATCGTTATTATGAGCGCGTTGCAAAAAGCTTGGCGCAAGTCATCAATGTTATTGACCCCGAAGTTATTGTGCTTGGGGGTGGAATGAGTAATATTGATGAGCTTTATAGAGAGGTACCTAAGCGGTGGCTCAAATATATATTCTCGACACAATCAATTACAAGACTAGAAAAAGCGAAGTATGGCGATTCATCCGGTGTTAGAGGCGCTGCTTTTCTCTTTCGCCACAGATCATAGTGAATGATTATTTAAGGCTCATCGTAAAAGTTTGAGTATAAGAACTATTATTTTAAGGAAATATATGCATTTTTTAGTAACCGGTGGCACAGGATTTATTGGTCGGCCTTTAGTTGAAAAGCTATTAGCAAGGGGTGATCAAATTACCTTGTTAACACGCGATTTTGATAAAGCAAAAAAAATGTTTAATGGGACGGTTAATTTAATCGGTTCAGTTAAAGATTCTGGGCTTGAGGTTGATGGCGTTATAAATTTAGCGGGAGCGCCAATTATTGATAAGCGTTGGACTAAAAAACGTAAACAAGTACTCAAACAAAGCCGAATAGGTATTACTAACGATATTATTGAATGGTTAAAAAAATGCGCTAAAAAGCCAGAGTGTCTGATTAGTGGTTCAGCCATTGGCTATTATGGTAATTATCCAGAGGCCACTCACTTAGATGAAACAGCAAGTCCACGTCAATGTTTTGCAAGTGAACTCTGTCGCGAGTGGGAGAGCGCGGCTGAGCCAGCTGAAGCTCTTGGAGTAAGAGTCTGCCGCGTAAGAACAGGTGTTGTACTTGCTAAGCATGGCGGCGCTTTAAAACGCATGTTGCTGCCATTTAGTTTAGGTTTGGGTGGACGAATTGCCTCAGGGAATCAGTGGTTTTCGTGGATTCATCTCGATGATATGGTGGCCTTGTTATTATTCTTGATTGAGACTAAAGACATTGAAGGTGCCGTTAATGCGACTGCACCATACCCTGTTAATAATTTTCATTTTTCCCGTGTTTTAGCCAGAATGCTTAATCGTCCTATGTTAATGCCAATGCCAGTGCTTGTTGCAATGTTGTTATTTGGTGAGGCATCAGAGCTATTGCTAGAGGGCCAGAAGGTGGTGCCTAAAAAATTATTAGATAATGATTTTGAATTTACTTATCCGCAATTAAATGTGGCGCTAGAGAATATTCTCAATACTAAACCTTCTTAACCTTCTCAGACTTTAATGCCATCATCCCGAAGCCATCAATTTTACAATTAATATCATGGCCATCGGCACCGTCGGTGAGACGAATATTCTTAACTTTAGTACCTACTTTAATAACTGAGGAAGAGCCTTTTATTTTTAAGTCTTTGATGACGATAACAGTGTCACCATCATTTAGGATGACACCGTTAGAATCCTTAATAATTCGCTCATCACTGATCGTTTGAGCGCTTTGATACCACTCGTGAGCACACTCGGGGCATACGTACATATCGCCATCCGGGTAAGTGTATTCAGATTTACATGATGGGCAAGGTGGCAGTTGGCTCATGATAATAGTTGACTCATATTAAATAGTTGGTGGGTATTAATAGACGGCTAATAATAAATAGCGGGCTCATAAATTTAATTACCTAATGCAATTATATCATTCTTAAGAGTTGATCGTATTCGCTATTAGAATTAACGACTCATTATTTTTTTCGAATCTTTGTCTAAGTGGCAAATATAAGAATTTTTATTTAAGACGTACTGATATAAAAATTGCTTGTGTTAAAAATTATTTTATTAAAGAGTAGTTTTTAATTATGTTTCACACAAAGATTATTGATGGCTTCATTGTCACATATTGGTGTTGCGAATGGGAATAAATATTTTTTTATATATCAATGTTGTTTTTATTTGGGGTACAACATGGATAGCTCTTCATTGGCAAGCTGGTGATGTGCCGATAGTACTATCGGTATTTTATCGTTTTGCATTGGCTAGTGTTTTATTTTTACCTGCATTGTATGTGTTGGGAAAATTACAAAAAGTACAGCTGAGAGATCATTTTTTCTTTTTATTGCAAGGCCTGTGTTTATTTTCAATTAATTATTTATTTTTTTATACCGCCAGTCTTTATTTGGTGAGTGGCCTTATCTCAGTCATATTTGCTGCCGCCACAATATTTAATGCATTTAATCAGTGGTTAATTTGGAAGAAGAGACCGCCAGTGACCATTTATTTTTCAAGTATCTTGGGCGTTATAGGTTTAATGCTATTGTTTTGGGATCAATTATTTTTGGGCCAATATAATGATGACTCATTAATAGGTATTGCTTTTGCCGTACTAGGTACCTATTGTTTCTCGTTAGGTAATATGATTTCGATTAGGCACAGTGCCTGCGGAATTCAACCCTGGACAAGTGTAGCCTACGGTATGATTTATGGTGCCCTTGTGTTATTGATAATGGTATTTTTGAGTGGTGTTGATTGGGTGTGGGATTCGCGTCCAATCTACTGGGGTACGCTATTATATTTAGCTATTCCAGGCTCGATTTTAGGCTTTACCGCTTATCTAAGTTTGATTGGTCGCATCGGCGCTGATCAAGCTGTTTATTCAACTGTTTTGTTTCCTATTGTAGCATTGACGATTTCAACATTTGTTGAAGGCTACAGCTGGAGTATAACGGCTGTTATGGGCCTTGTTTTTATTTTGCTAGGTGTTTTACTAGCGCTGAAAGGGAATTATATAAGGCAATCTTTGTTAAAGATAAACACGACTTAAAATAAATATTCCTGTCGCAATGATCATGCTGCCAGCAATACGTTGAGTTATCTTTTTATTGGTTGATGGAGCAAATTTATTTTTGGCTTTTATCGCAGTCAACGCATAAAAAAACATGATGCCGCCAATGGTGATACAAATAATTAAACCCATAACCATAATATCTATAGAGGTCAAAGTTGTAATTTCAATTATTGATGGTAGGAAACTGACATAAAATAAAATAGCTTTTGGATTGCTTAGGGTGATGATTAATCCAGTTAACCATAGAGCATAAAATGATTGTGATCTTGGGGATATATTTTTGTTAGTGCTTAAGATAATAGTTGGACTTTTCCAAAGCGAGATCCCTAGCCAAATCAAATAGACGGCGCCTATGATTTGTATAAAAAGGATAGCAGGGTCAAGAACAATTGCGATTGCTTGCAAGCCATAGACAACGATAAATAAAAAAATAAGATCGGCAGTAAGAAGGCCAAAAATAGTCCATAGACTTGCAAATAATCCCCCACTAAGTGCACGCGAGACAACGAGTAAAACGCCTGGACCAGGAATTACACCAAGAATAAAAATTGTGGATGCGAGTAATAATGATGCTTCTAGAGTCATATTTTTAGCAGCTAATTAGTAGCTAAAACAAGTAACTCAACTACTTAGTTATTTAACAGCTAAGTAGTTGAGGGTAGTTCGGAAGGTATTTATTGTTCCAGTTTTTGTCTAACTGACGCAAGTTTTACACACAAAGTAAATACTTGCATAGCTTGATCGACTTGCTCCATCGAAGGCACTGACGGTGCAATACGAATGTTACGATCTTCAGGATCTTTTCCGTAAGGGAATGTTGCACCGGCTGGTGTTAATTTTACGCCTGCTTCTGCTGCGAGCTTAACAACTGTTGCTGCAAGGTGAGGTTTTGTATCGAAAGAAATAAAATATCCACCATCAACTGCTTCCCATGCGCCTAGATCATTATCGCTAAAGCTTTTTTCGAGATGTCTTAAAACACAATCAAAGCGTGGCTTTAAAATTTCCGCATGCAGCAACATGTGATCAGCAAGACTTTTGAAAGTAGGGAAAAGTCGGTGATGTCTTAATTGGTTGACTTTATCTGGTCCAATTGAGAACGAATTCATTACTTTGCGAATGCCGTTTAAGTTATCGACTGAGGATGCAAAAAATGCAACTCCCGAGCCTGCGTGAGATATTTTAGACGTTGATGCAAATTGAATTATATTATTTGTAGTGCCATGCTCGCGACCATAGTCCATGATATTAGCTAGTGGTTTGAAGCCATTCATATCATGCACTGCATAGGCATTATCCCAAAACACACAAAAACTTTTATTCGCTGTTTGGCCTAGTTTGGCAATGCGTTTGACCGTTTCATCACTATAAATAGTACCACTGGGGTTTGAGTATTTGGGCACACACCACATACCTATAACGCTATCATCTTTTTTGATAAGCGCTTCTACAACATCCATATCGGGTCCAGTGGATGTCATTGGTACGCTAAGCATATTAATGCCGAGCTGCTCACAAATTGTAAAATGACGATCATAGCCAGGCACGGGACAAATAAATGTTGGTGTTGAATCTTTGCTTATAGAATTTTTCCAAGCACTCTCGATACCTCTTAAACCAAACTCTTTTGCAATATACATAGCGTAAAACATAAGTGTAAGGCTACTGCTACCTTGCGCGGATACCTCTTCTAATTTTACATCAAGAAGTTCAGCACCCAATTGACGAGATTCAATAATGCCGTCGATGCCGCCATAATTTCTTGTATCAACGCCACTCTCAGACATGTAATTATGTTTGAGTATGCCATCTAAATTGTTAGACAGGTCTAGCTGTTCATTAGAGGGCTTGCCCCTCGTTAAATCGAGGTTAATGGCTTGTTCTTGGATTGCATTATATTCTCGGGCAAGATCTGCTTCCCATTGAATAAGTTGGTCTTGCGATGCGTTTTGTAAGTTCAAAATTATGCCCACTTAAGAGTTGAGATAAATAAAGTTATGGTTCAGTTGGTTTTAACTGAAAAGATAGTTAGTTAAGCGTGTTATTATAGAGCTTAAATGTGTTGGTGTTAATCAGTTTGAAGATATAAGTTTACATGTTCTTCAAGTCTTTTAATCGTCATAATTAACTGATAATTCAATTTAAAAGACACCAACAAAGATGAGTAAAAACTAATGCTAACCTATACAGAGATTAACGGCATGCAAAGACGCACCAAAATAGTGGCTACTTTAGGTCCGGCAACGGATAAAGACGGTGTTTTAGAGTCGCTGATCAAGGCGGGTGTTAACGTTGTTAGAATGAACTTTTCTCATGGTTCCGCTAAGGATCATAAATTGCGTGCACAACAGGTTCGTGAGTATGCAAAAAAATATAATCGTCACGTAGCGGTATTAGGAGATTTGCAAGGACCTAAAATTCGTATTGCGCGTTTTGCTGACGGCCCTGTGACATTAGAGGTTGATGACAAGTTTATTCTCGATGCTAGTCTGGCAAGCGATAAAGGTAATAAGCAGACAGTTGGGATTGACTATAAAGAACTTCCAAGTGATTGCCATGTAGATGATTTACTTTTACTTGATGACGGTCGTGTTATTTTAAAAGTTGAATCAATTGAAGGTGCAAAAATACATTGCGTCGCCACAGTGGCTGGTGTGCTGTCTAATAATAAGGGTATTAATCGTCAAGGCGGTGGATTATCGGCCCCCGCGCTTACCGATAAAGATCTTGAAGATATTAAATTAGCCGCAGAAATAGATGTAGATTATTTAGCCGTGTCATTTCCTCGTACAGCAGAGGATATTAATCGTGCACGAGCACTGATGTTAGAGGCGGGTGGTCATGCAGGTATGGTTGCTAAAATAGAACGCGCCGAAACCGTTGCCGACAATGATATATTAGACGAGATAATTTTAGCATCAGATTCAGTGATGGTGGCTCGGGGTGATTTAGGTGTTGAAATAGGCGATGCAGAATTAGTCGCTGTACAAAAAAATATTATTGCTCGTGCAAGATCTCTTAATCGTACCGTTATTACTGCAACGCAAATGATGGAATCAATGATTAATAGTACGCTACCGACTCGTGCAGAAGTTTTTGATGTGGCCAATGCGGTATTAGACGGCACTGATGCCGTTATGTTATCGGGCGAAACTGCAGCTGGAAATTTTCCACTAGAAGCCGTAAAAGCGATGATACGTGCGATTGGTGGAGCAGAGTCTTATCCTTTAAGACGAGTAATTGACAACCGAATTAGTCGAACCTACAAAGCCATTGATGAAACAATTGGTTTGGCCGCCATGTATACGGCAAATCACCTAGACGGTGTCACTGCGATTATTGCCTTTACAGAAACCGGTACTACCCCTTTATTAATGTCACGTTTCAACTCTTCGCTGCCTATTTATGCATTCTCGCGTCATAGTCGAACACTGGCAAAAACAGCACTTTATTTAGGTGTTGAGTCAATTGCTTTTCATGGCTTCGATAAAGATTCATCGGTAACATTTCAGAATGCTATTGCCGACCTTATGGAGCGAGGTTTTGTAAAAGCAGGTGATCTTGTTATTGTCACGAAAGGAGATTTCGACACCATCCAAGGTGGTACAAATGGTATGAAAATATTAAAAGTGGATGAAGTTAAAACTAATTAATTATTTATTGATCGCATGGTTCTATCACAAAAAAAGAACTTTCGCGTGTAGATTTTAAAAGCTGGCAATTAATACTTGCCAGATTTTAAATAAAAGTTTAATTGTTTTGAAAAAAATAAATGGTTTTGAAAAAAAAATAATTAAAAGATTAACGACAGACCATGAGAAAAATCTGTATGCTTATTTCTTCTGAAATTCAGTATATACCTCAAGCATTATTGTATCGCCAACGATTGAGGTATAACTGTCTATGCCGAAATCAGAGCGTTTGAAGCCTCCTGTCGCCGAAAAGCCAATTGTGTAGTGTCCACTCAATAAGTTATCGGCGCCACCATTAAATGTAACCAGCATCTCTACAGGATTACTTTTGCCTCTTAATGTTAAATTGCCAATAAACTTGATATTAGCTGCGTCGATAGGGCTAGCTGATACTGTAGTAAATACTGCCTCGGGATAATTTTCGCTATTAAGCCACGTTGGGCCAGCTAACCTATACTCAAGTTTTTCATTATTTAAATCTAAACTGCGGGTGTCTACGGTTGCCTCTAAGCGACTGGCTTCAATATTGTTAGGATCAAAACTTAAGGTGGCATCAAAGTCATTGAATCGGCCAACATAGGTTGATAAACCAAGATGATCTACTTTGAATAATACGCGTGTATGACTTTTATCGACAGAATAATTACCCATGGGTAAATTATATAATTCAGTGGTCGAGTTAGGTGTAATCAATGCCTTGCAGCTAACAAGTGTTAAGGCGCTAATGAAGAGAGCAGTGTTAATAACGATTGCTTTGGTTGATGAATACGATAATGACATAGGCTGTTTTAAATTAGTTAAAGACAAAACTTAGAAGAGTAAAGGTAGTCGCATTTAGTTCGTTTACATATTTTATAGCTATGATACTGTTTTTTAGTCAATAAAGCTTTTTGCGTTTGCTAAAACATGATTTTTAAAAACTAATCATAAAGCTATGTTCAGTAACTGTTAATGTTTGTCGTATTATTATTGATTAATGTTTTATTTGCAGTAAGAACGTTCTTTGTTAGTTATTCATTGACGTCAAAACGAGATATATTTTGACTGCCGTGATGTTTTTATAAAAATATTTAAAACATTATGGTATCTTAATATGTAAATATCCCAATTAAGATTTACAATACGAGCTATTATATTGTTAATAGTTTTTTTTAATAAAGGTGAAGTATGAATTTAACAAAAATAATTTTATTGCCCATTTGTGCCGTTATTGTGCTTGCAGGTTGTGAAACACAAAATGCTTATACAGGCGAAAGTAAAATCAGCCGCAAGGCTCTTTATGGTGGAATTGGCGCGGTGGTTTGTGGTGCGCTTGGCTCACGCAAGGATAGTCAGCGCGCGGGACAAGCGGCAGCAGCTTGTGGACTTGTAGGCCTAGGTGTGGGTGCTTATATGGACCAGCAAGAGGCAAAATTGCGCCAAGAATTAGTCAATAGCGGTGTTCAGGTCGTACGTGACGGCAATAATATCCGCTTAGTTATGCCAAATAGTATTACTTTTGCGGTTAATAAATCGACTTTAAATACGTCTATTTACGCAACATTAAATTCAGTTGTTAGAGTTTTGAATGAATTTGATGAAACTAGACTACAAGTAGCAGGGCACACTGATTCTTCGGGTGCTGCAGATTATAATCAATCATTATCAGTGACTCGCGCAAACAGTGTTGCAGACTACTTGAGAAGCCGTAATGTTCCTTCTAGCCGTTTATTTGTAGTCGGCTATGGTGAAAGTCGACCCATTGCAAGTAATGACTCGTCTTCCGGTCGTGCAGAAAATCGTCGAGTTGAGTTATTAATTGAGCCTAGTGTTTAATTAAATACAAAATGATACCCCTATGTTTTAAATAACATAGGGGGCTAACCTGAATGGCGCTAAGTTAAACTTGTTTTTAATTCTTCCTTCTCCTATGTTTTGTCACCTTCATTTCATGCCTTGGGGCTGTCAATAGTTGAAGTGGTTTAGCCCTTAGCTTAACCGCTCTTAGTTCACTTCTGCCTGAGCATTCAGGAACGGTATATTCAGCAATAGAATCGTAAAGTAAAACAAACAAGCGGGGGCGTTCTTGTAAGCCTGACAAAAGGCTGAGGTCGATGATGATGGCTGATTTATCGACTTCATTGCGAAAAAAACTTGAAGCTTTCTAATCACTTCTTTATAGCCCCTCTCTGCCTGCGTCTAACACTTAAGATAAAAAAGACCAAAATCGATTCTATTTTGTTCAGCTCAGCCGAAAAATGTCTGGTGGATGGTTCGGTGTATATAGGACATTCTTAGCTCGGCGATGGGCTTGCCGTGGTGGTAAAATTAATCTTGTAATTTGAACCCGTGCGCTATCCATGCAGATAAACGCGACGGTCAAACTAAGGTTGCTTTGAAAGCCCAACAAATTGTGAAAACGGAACAAATAATAGGGCTAAATTTACTTAAAAATCCGTCGTTTAAGCAAGTCTTCGCGGCCCGAGGAAGTGTTTAATTGTCGGTGGCGTATCGCCCTTGTGCAGGTCCCGGACTTGCTGCTCAATCTGATAATCTTTTCCTGCTAGGCGCTTTCTATGCCTGAGATGGTGAATCCAAGAAACATCAAAAAAACATTCTATAAAGGTGTCGGCTTTGTCGGATTGCTGTAACACTTCCCAGCCGTATGCTCCGTATTGTCGACGGGCCTCACTTAATTTGCACATCAGCGATAAGAACTTTTCGACGTCATTCGGCTCAATCTTGTATTCGATCACAATCATCACGGGTGAGCGTTCATTTAATAATGCTTTGCTCTCCTCTGATTCGGCTAAGAGGTTAGGCTGGGCCCAGTGCGCTGAGGGAGCAAAATCGATGGCTTCCCCTAGATTTAGCTTTTGTTTTCGGGACAATATAATACCTAATGCCAAAGTGATTGATGCGATGATAAGCGCTGTTTTAATGCCCATTTGGCTGGCAACAGCACCCCAAATAATACTGCCAACACTCATCGAGCCAAAAAAGACCATCAGGTATATCGCTAAACCACGCGCTCTCACCCAGTCGGGCAAAGCACTTTGTGCGGATACGCTAAACGTCGACAGTGTCCAAATCCAGCTCATGCCAAATACGATAGAACCGATAACAGCCAGTATTTCATCAATTGGCCAACCGGGAAAAAGGTAGGTTAGTAGCGTATTGTTGACAGGAAATGCAGATAAAAGAAAGATGCCCGCAATCAGTGTTGCGGCAATCCATGTCACTTGGTCTGAACTGAAGTACTTTTTAATTTTAGGCGAAAGAAATGCGCCAATCACTGCGCCTAGGCCAATAGCTCCTACGAGTAGGCCAAATAAGTCAGCCCCACCATTCATCTCTGTTTTCACAAAAATCGGTAATAATGCCCAATAAGCACTCACGGGAATGAAAAAAGCAAACGCACGCCACAGTGTTGCTCTTAGGGGCGGGCTATAGCGTGCATAACGTAAGCCCGCTTTAATCGCACCGGGTATTGGCTCATTTGGAAGAGGTTCATTGGCTTTTATCGGACACCACCAAATAAAAGCCCAAATAATGGCAATAAAGCTCAGGGCATTAATGATGAAGGGGCTCTCCGGGCCTAAAGTGACGATTAATATGCCAGCGATAGCTGGTCCAATTGAGCGGCTCAGATTAAAGCCAATGCTATTCAGCGCAATAGCTGACTGAAGATCCTCTTTAGGCACCAACAACGGGTTAATGGCCTGCTTTGGTGGCGCGGTAAAGGCAGAACAGGAGCCAATTAAAAAGATAAATAAGATCAAGAGGTAGGGGGTCATTAAGTTCAAGTAAACCAGCACGGCTAATATAGCGGCAATGAAGGCCATAATACAATTCACTAGGAGTAACATTCGACTTTTACTGACGTTATCGGCTATGGCTCCCGCTAGCAGGGCAAAAAGAAAAAAAGGTAGTGTTGTTGCAGCTTGTACTAACGAGACAATAAAAGGGTCATCGGTCATGGTTGTCATTAACCAACCCGCACCGATTTCGTGTATTCGAAGTCCTATGGTCGATATGACGGACGCACTCCATATCACAGTAAAGCTCTTAGATTTAAAAGGAGCGATTGGGCTATTCTTTTCCATAAAATGAAACTTCCTTAACGATAGGAGAGAGATTTTTTTTAAAAAATCAACGTATTGACCATTACAACAATTCTAAGAGTTCGCTGAAATTGTGAAGTTCCAATTTGGGCACTGATTTTAATTAAAATTGAACTATTTAAACATTAAACACTATAGCATCAAAGGTTATTTAGATTTATGTCTAATTAGGAACGCATAGCTTGTTCGATGTATATGAAGCGGCCCTAGATTTAGATGATGAGTTTCAGCATCCCCAGAAGACGCTACTCGATCAGCTTCTTGAGTAGCACTATCCAGCCTTGTTGCCCCAAGGGTGAAGAGTATGCACACAGTAGTCCATTTAAAGTACTTTTTCCAAATTTTAATTCACCTGAGGAGTATCGGTGTTCGTAGGGTCATAACCAGCCCTTCTGTATAGAACTGAGCGGCCAAGTATCACTAAGCCTTTCAGACACAGATACACCGGAAGAAAACATGGGGATGTCATAGGAGATTTTAACCGTCTTCGCGGTTTGATTTTAGGTGTGAATGAAAATTTTGCAGATAAAATGATTAACGCACAAGTGCCTTTAGGTGAAATACTTGATAGCGCAATTGTTCTGCGATTGGTAGAGTCATCAAAAAAGCGGTGGATTGTATCAATATAGACTAGTTTTTGGTGCAGGGGCATAAAAAATCCAGCACTAGAAGGAAGTCTGTATGTTACATTTTTATGCTGTGTTTATCTTGAGTGAACAGCGTTGCACCAAAGGTAGGGCTTTTTGTGATTACTATATTTCCTTAAAAATAGTATTTATTTTGAACAAATGCTTTGTTCCTGGGTCTATTATTTAACTTTAATAATTAATTCTTTTTGATGGTATTCTTATGAAGATTCTCTTTCTGGCTGAAAACTTATCCAATGAAACAGCGCTTAATGTGCTTTATGCTTTAAAGAAAACCGGCCATGAAATTGATGCTGTTCCCTATTTTAAAGATGGGGCTGACCAGTGTGTTATCAGTTATGAGCAGGGGTTGCAGGTGTTGAATTACAGCGGACGTACTTATAGACCTTCAGACTACCAAGGCGCGTTGCTATGGTGTTGGGGCTCGGCTAATTTAGGGCGTGAGTACTTACGTCTATTCGAGGATCAAGGTGTTACTGTTCTCAACTCAACCTACAGCACAGAAATTGCCGATAGTAAAATTGCGTTGACAGAAAAATTGCGGGCTGCCGGAGTTCCTGTTCCACGCAGTGTTGCTCTTCATGGGGGTGCTATGATGAAGTCATTGGATTATCTGACGGAGCGACTAGGTGAACCCCCCTATGTGGTTAAAGCAGATTATGGTACTCAAGGCACTGGTGTAAAGTTTGCTTATTCTCTAGGTCAAGTTGGGGTTATTGTTAAGGAACTCAATGCTCAGAATGCGGATGGTAAAGGCATTTTAATTCAAGAGTTTATTGGCGACCCATCTCGACCTATTAGCCATTACCGTGTTTTTGTGTTGGGTGACAGTGTAATTTCTGATGCTATTCATGTAAGTGCGACTTCTCCTATGAATGTATCCAACATTGCGGCGGGCGGTATTGCTAAGTTTATTTCCATGAACTCAGAAATGGAAAGCCTAGCGCTAAATGCTACACATGCGTTAGAACTCGAGGTGGCAGGTGTTGATTTGATGACATATAAGGACAATTCTGGTCAACGACAGATTGTGGTGCTAGAGGTGAATGATGGCCCAGGTACTAAGACATTCGATAAGCAAAACTATGGTGTTTCTGAACAGGTTGCCAATTACTTTGCTAACAAGTTATTAGATGCTGAGGCTAATGATGTTCTCAGCTATCCTGCTGCTAAATACATTGCTTAATTAATCTTTTATCTTAATAGCATAGACTCATCCACCTAACATATAGTCACAAATATATGTTTTTAATAATTCTATGTCTGTCTAAAGTATAAATAACTAGGGGCTGCCCCGAACAACTAGCCAATTTCTTGTTTAACCTTTTGTCATAAGTAGATTAATTGTTGTTTTGGTTATGTGTTGTCTAAATGCCACTTAGGCTCTTTCAAAAAAATTCAAATGCTCCTTCGGAACACCATTAAAGTTTAGCAAATGACGCTTCGATTGATTTCAAAAATTTTCTATACCGTTAATGTGATTATTTTTCGTTAATATAAATATGCTCATTTTTAATATAAAAGTCGGCCATTTTTAAAGATTGGTTTTGACAGGGGCCAGCAATACATAAGCCAGATTCTATTTCGAACAACGCTCCATGAGTCGAGCATAAAATTAATGACTTATCGTGATTGAGAAACTGATCTCGCTGCCAATGTAAGGGTAATCCTAAATGTGGGCAAATATTGTGATAAACGCTTATTGCTCCTGCACTTTTTACTGCAAAGAAGCTATCTGCCCCACGTTTGAATTCCTTACATCCTTGTTCTGGAATGTCGTTAATATGGCAAAGATCGGTGTTAACATTTTTTATCATTATCGATTAGGTGATATTTTGTTTTAACGCGCGGATGCGATCTTCTAGTGGTGGATGGCTAGAAAATAGTTTGCCTAGACTCTGCTTGCTGAAGCCGCTGCTGATACCAAAAGCGGCCATCGTATCGGGCATTGAGCTTGGCATTTTTGCTTTTTGTTCAGAGTTTAGGCGCATAAGTGCATTAATCATAGAGCTGCGATCAGCAAATGTAGCGCCAGCAACATCTGCCCTAAATTCACGGTAACGCGAAAACTTCATAACGATAATACTCGCCAAAACTCCCAAAATCATTTCTGCAACAAAAGTAGCAATATAAAAACCAATGCCATGGCCGCGTTCATTTTTAAATATAACTTTGTCTACCGTATAGCCAATGATACGTGCAAAAAACATCACAAAAGTATTTACAACTCCTTGGATCAAACTCAAAGTAATCATGTCACCATTGGCCACATGCCCTATCTCGTGGGCTAGTACAGCTTTTACTTCATCTCGTTTAAATCTCTGAAGTAAGCCCTCGCTAACGGCAACGAGTGCATTGTTTCTGTTCCAGCCAGTTGCAAAAGCATTTGATTCTGGCGCTGGAAAGATGCCAACCTCTGGCATTCCAATGCCTGCTTTTTCGGCAAGCTCTCGAGTGGTTTCGACCAACCAGCGTTCATCTGGTGTTTTGGCTGTAGTAATTATTTTTACGCCTGTTGAGCGTTTCGCCATCCATTTAGAAATAAATAGAGAGATTATTGAGCCTGCAAAACCAAAAACCGCGCAGAAGATTAATAAGCTAGTTAAATTGAGTTGGGAGCCCTGTAAATAGTGCTGAACCCCTAGTAGTTGCAGGGTGATACTAGCGACTGCAATAACGGCCAAATTAGTCAATAAAAACAAACCAATGCGCAACATAATGACCTCATAATAAAAGTGAAGATGAATTAGTAATTAGTAAATGATAATGAAACATATCATTTGTGCAAGATGGCAAAATTCAATAGCGCTTATGAGAATCAAGGTAAATATAATAATATATTTCTTTGGTAAGATTTATAGCAAGACGGTTGTACAAATATGACGAATGAAGTGTGTTTGTTCGGCGGTTTAGTGGCTGTGAGAAGTGGCTTCGCTAACATCATTAAGAAGTTGTTGTTTAAGCTCTGGTTTTAGCTCGTTCCAATGGACGTCTAATAGAGCGCCTTGCAAGGCATAGAGCATCACTTTAGAGACATTTATATTGCGTTTTTGTATGCGCAAATAAACGTCTACAGGCCCAGCCTTTTTAAGGTCATCATAGCTATTAATCCCCACGGCATGTAAGATATTTACTGTAGCTGATCCGAGATTTTTTAATGTTATCAAATTGCTGTGGTCTTTATTCATCTAATGACCTCAAATTATTATTGTTATTTTTTTATACTTCGGTTTTCTGTAAACTGATACTAAAGTATATATAGGCTAACTATACATTTTTGATGTGTACGGAGGAAGTGTTAGTTTTGTTACAACTTCGTCTGTCGCTTAATTCTGCTAAATTTGGGTGCGTATGAATGACAGCAAATGTCACACATGAAGTTATGCTTACTAATAAAAAATGCGTTAATAAACAGCAACAAGCTAGCTTTGGCCTTACCGATGATCACATCACTTATGTCGATAATATAGGCTTGCATAAAGACGTGCTCGAGCCATGGCAACAGTTAGTCGATGCAGCCCGAAAAGCAGGTTTCGATTTAGCCTTGGCGAGCGGATTCAGAAGTTTCGATAGGCAACAATATATTTGGAATGCCAAAATGTGCGGTGAGCGCCCGGTTTTAGATGATGATGGATGTATCTCAGATGTAGCGTCATTATCGTCATTAGATAAGATTAAACGAATTATGCGCTGGTCTGCGCTCCCAGGGACTTCAAGGCATCACTGGGGTACTGATGTTGATGTCTACGATAGAGCGTCAGTGCCCGATAACTATTGCCCACAACTTGTAGCCAATGAGTACATAGGTAATGGGCCTTTTGCGCCAATGTCGCAGTGGCTTAAAGAGTTTCTAAGCGAAGCCGACTCGCCTGCTTTTATGCTTCCATACACTGAAGATAATAATGGCATTAAGCCAGAGCCGTGGCACTTAAGTTACTTGCCAGTTGCTAAGCAATACCAAACAATATGGTCTTTAGAGCTTTTGCAAAAGCATTTAAATGAATCAGATATCATAGATAAAACAATCATATTGTCTTCTATTGATGCACTCTATGAACAGTTTATAAAAGACTCGATTAACCCAATGGCAGCAAATGTTAAGTTGTCCGAATGCAGAGAAAAAATATGAGTAGCGCTCAACCATCAGTGAGTGACATTCGCAGCTTTGAGCTTATTCAGGCTAAAATTTGGCAGTCCATTCTTGAAGAGGCTAATAAGGCTTGTCTGGCGCAGCCTGTTATGTCGAATTTTTTTCATTGCAATGTTATTAGTCACAAAAACTTTAGCGATGCGATCAGTTATTACCTAGCAAGCCGCTTAGCGAGCAACACCTTATCAGCGATGTCATGCCAATCTGTTTTTCACGAAGCTTTTAATGATGAGCCTGAACTTATTCAGCAAATGTTAAATGACTTGCTAGCGCACTATCATCGTGATGCCGCTTGCAATGAGTACATTATTCCATTGCTCTATTACAAGGGTTTTCACGCTTTGCAGTCTTATCGCATTGCACATTGGCTATGGCGCAAGGATAGAAAAATGTTAGCGCTATACTTGCAGCATAGAATCGCTCGATTATTTGATGTTGATATTCATCCTGCGGCTAAGATGGGTTCGGGTATTATGTTGGATCATGCAACGGGTATTGTGATTGGTGAGACATCTGTAGTTGCAGATGATGTGTCTATTTTACATGACGTTACTCTGGGAGGTTCAGGCTCTACCAAATGTAATCGTCATCCTAAAATAGGACGCGGTGTTTTGTTAAGTGCGGGCGCAAAATTAATAGGCGATATTACGGTTGGAGTCGGTGCGAAAGTAGGCTCTGGTAGTTTAGTGCTTAGCGATGTGGCGCCTTATGTGACCGTTGCAGGAGTGCCAGCAAAGGTCGTTGGTTCGGCACACGTTACTATGCCTTCGCTAGAGATGAATCATAATATTGAGAGTTAGATCAGCTGATATTTAGGGTCACAAAGTTCTATGCTCATTGCCCTATTAAAATATGAATAGAAGAGTTGCTTATGTCAGATAATTATTCTGTGATATTTCGAGGTGATATCGTACTAGGTAAAAATCTGGTCGATGTTAAAAAAAAATTAGCGCAATTATTTAAAGTTGATGATGCACGTATAGAGCGCATGTTTACGGGTAAGCCTGTGCCACTAAAGGCAAATATACCTTTGGTGCAAGCAAAAAAGTATCAGGCTGTTCTCAATCAAGTGGGTATCGTTACCTCAATAATAGATAATGCTGCAAAGCCATCTATCAATAAAACAGCGATTAATAATGTTGCTTCGAATAGCCGTGATCCTAAATCGGTAGCTTCTGTTGCAGCATCTGATAGTTCTCAAAACTCTGCAGCTAAGGTTGTAGCAGCAACAGATTTTACTATAGCACCAGCCGGAAGTGATTTAATAGACAGCAAAAAGCAAGTCACGCCAACACCAGTTGATACTGCACACATATCACTTTCTCCTCAAGAGGGTAATATTATAAATGATAGTGAGCGACTAGCGCCCTTGCCTGCAAGTATTGATCTCGATAGCTTAGAGTGGGATCTTGCCGATGTAGGTGAAATTCTCCTAAAAGAATCGGAGAGAGCGCATGTAGAGCCCTTGAATATAGATACTGACGATTTATCTTTAGCTGATGATGTAGGTGGTAATTTAATCAAAGAATCAGAAAGAGAACATATCGAACCCTTAAATATAGATACTGATGACTTATCTTTGTCTGAAGTAGGTGGTAATTTATTAAAAGAAGAAGAACGGCATCCTGTTAAAGAGATAGATGTCGATATAAGTCATATAAAGTTAGCCCGACATAATCCTTTTATGTAGATTTGCTTTGACGATCTTTAAAATGCGCTTAAGCTTACAGATTTTACAGAGTAGAGTTTTTAAGAGTAAGATCGATTTAGAAAACATATTTTAGAAAAAACGCTTTGTATAAAAAAGCCCCAACAATTGTCGAGGCTTTTTGTTAATTCGTGGTAGTAAATTTATGCTTGGTTTTTGTAGTTTTCTACTGACGCTAAGATCTCTTTTTTGGCGGCATCAACGTCTTCCCAGCCATCTATCTTGACCCATTTTCCCTCTTCTAAATCTTTGTAGTGCTCAAAAAAGTGAGCGATACGTTTTAAGAGTATTTCAGGAACATCCGCTAGACATGTAACACTTTTATTCATCTGGCTTATTTTTTCGATAGGTACAGCTAATATTTTAGCATCTTCGCCAGATTCATCTGACATTCTTAATACGCCAATTGGGCGACATTTGATAACTGAACCCTCGACTAGGCCAAAGCGACTCATTACCATTACATCGACAGGATCACCGTCACCGCACAATGTATTATTAACATAGCCATAATTACAGGGGTAGTGCATAGAGGTTCCCAAAAAACGATCTACAAATAAAGCACCGGTGTCTTTATCGACTTCATATTTTACGGGGTTGCCATTTAGTGAAATTTCGATGATAACGTTAATTTCATCGGGCAGGTTTTTGCCTGCAGGAACGTCATTCAAGCTCATAATCAACTCTTCGCTTTAGTAGGATTTATGGTGGTTTTACAAAGTCGCGAATTCTAACATAAGTTGGAGTCAATTTGAGAGCTTAAAGTTAGCTGTTTAAACGAATGTTCATTACAGATTGGTGGCTTATGGCGTAATGATTTGACAATATTATAAGCTTGAATTGAAAGCGAAGGCCTATCTGAAAAAGCCATAGTTGCTGGCTATGGCTAGGTTATAGTTTAGGTGGCTAATTTTTAAGTGGCCTTGGATTTATATTGAACGCTATCTTAAACGTTAAATTTTTTCTTAATTTTTTTGTCGGCAAAGACTTCTTTTAGGCTTACGTATTGAGGTAAGCCGTTTTTTCCATAAGGCGGATAGTCTTCTCCTTGTATCAAGGGTTCAAAATATTCGCGAGCCAAAGGAGTGATTCCAAAACCATCGGCTGAAATAAAGTTACGTGGCATCATTTTTTCTACATTTGCTATTTGATCGAGTGGTGCTTCAACAATTTTCCAGCTATAGCGGCTACCTTTGCCACGAATTATAGCTGGCATGACTGCATTTTTGCCGGCAATAGCCATTTCTACCGCAGCTTTACCAACGGCATAAGCTTGTTCGACATCAGTTTTTGAGGCGATATGACGGGCAGATCTTTGAAGGTAGTCGGCAACCGCCCAGTGATACTTATAGCCAAGTTCTTGTTTTACCATCGTCGCCAGTGTAGGTGCGACGCCACCAAGTTGTTTATGGCCAAAGGCATCGGTACTACCGGAGTCAGCGAGAAAAGTGCCATCTTTATATTGCGTGCCTTCAGAAGCCACAATAACGCAGTAACCATGTTTTTTAACGGTTTGCTGTACACGTTTTATAAATTTTACCTTGTTAAAAGCAATCTCAGGAAACAAAATGATATGCGGTGCATCGCCGTCTTTTTCGGCGGCTAATCCACTAGCGCCAGCAATCCAGCCCGCATGACGTCCCATTACTTCAAGAATAAATACTTTTGTAGAAGTCTCACACATGGAGGCAATATCAAGAGCAGCTTCTTTGGTGGATATGGCAACATATTTTGCAACAGAGCCAAAGCCAGGTGAGTTATCCGTAAATGGAAGATCATTATCAACGGTCTTAGGTACATGGATGGCTTGAATTGGATAACCCATAGTTTCTGCAAGCTGAGATATCTTCAAGCAGGTATCTGCGGAGTCGCCACCTCCGTTATAGAAAAAATAGCCAATATTATGGGCTTTAAAGACGTCGATTAAACGCTCGTATTCCGCTCGATTTTCTTCGAGCCCCTTAAGCTTATAACGACATGAGCCAAATGCACCTGAGGGGGTATGTTTAAGCCCGGTAATTGTTTTTGCGCTTTCTTTGCTAGTATCAATGAGCTCTTCGCGAAGCGCGCCAATAATACCGTTATGACCAGCGTAAACTTTCCCAATGTGTTTTTTATGGAGGCGAGCAGTTTCAATGATTCCGCATGCGGAGGCGTTAATAACGGCTGTAACGCCACCGGATTGCGCATAAAAAGCATTTTTCTTGGCCATCAATTAATCCTGAACTAATATGAGTTGTAAATGTTGGGGTGTTATAATAATGATGCACATCATACGGTAAAAACCTCTGTTTTTCATGCGCTATAATGCTTTTTTAATAGCTAAATCGCTGATAATTAGAAGATATTTATGTTCTTAAATTATCTATAAACAGATACAAAAATATCATTTGTCGATAGAGATCATAATCAGATGGCTATGCGAAAAGGTACTGGGTAAGAGGCAGATTAAGTCGATTGATTCTCGATTAGACTATTTGGTAGCGTTATTATCAGGATACAATAATCGCCGAAAAAAATTGCTAAATATATGCGAGCTATGTTGATGCATAATGCTTCGTGTTATCTTGTCATTTTTTGTTGGCGAATTCTGCAAGAGCTCGTTTTATTTGTTTGATTAATCCATTTATAAACTATCTATCGAAGTGATTTAAGCAATGATGCAGCATATTCATATACTTGGTATTTGTGGCACCTTTATGGGTAGTCTCGCTCAATTAGCTGTATCTAAAGGATTTAGGGTGACCGGATGCGATGCTAATGTTTATCCTCCGATGAGTACACAGCTTGAAAGTGCTGGTATAGAATTGATAGAGGGCTTTGAGGCGGATCAATTATCGCTAAATCCCGATGTATTTATTATTGGTAATGCGATGAGCCGCGGCAACCCATTGGTTGAAGCTATTTTAAATAAGGGTTTGCCATATATATCAGGACCGCAATGGTTGCATGATAATGTACTGCAAGGTAAGTGGGTTTTGGCGGTATCTGGGACTCACGGTAAAACCACCACCAGTAGTATGCTGGCATGGATCTTAGAGTACGCAAAAATGCAGCCGGGATATTTGATTGGCGGAGTTCCTTCCAACTTTGACCATTCGGCGCGTTTGGGGTCTACCCCTTTCTTCGTTATAGAGGCTGACGAGTACGACAGTGCCTTCTTTGATAAGCGCTCTAAGTTTGTACATTACCAGCCACGCACCCTTATAATTAACAACCTTGAATTTGACCACGCCGATATTTTTGATGAACTGAAAGATATTCAAAAACAATTTCATCATCTTGTGCGTACCGTGCCAAATAACGGTTTAGTTATATACCCCAAAGATAGTAAAGCAGTCGATCAGGTAATTGCGCAAGGTTGCTGGACTCCGCGACAGTGTTTTTCTATTGGAATTAATCAGCAAAATGAAGATGGACATACAAATGAAAACAGCGCGGTTAAAAGTGTTAATAATAATTCAGATAGTTGGTCAGTAGAGTTATTAGAAAAGGATGGCTCGCACTTTTTGGTATATTTTGAAGGCCAGCAATTAGCGAGTGTAAAGTGGTCTCAGTTAGGCCGACATAATATCGCCAATGCTTTAGTAGCCATTGCAGCAGCGCGTCATGTGGGGGTGACTCCAGAAATATCAGCTCAAGCATTGGCTGAATTTTTAGGTGTAAAGCGACGCATGGAATGCCTTTATAATAAAAATGACATTTCTATTTATGATGATTTTGCGCACCATCCAACCGCGATTGCTACAACACTCGAGGGCTTAAGAGCTAAAGTCGGAGCAGAGAAAATTATTGTACTGATAGAGCCGCGCTCAAATACCATGCGCATGGGCGTACATAAAACAGTCTTAGCCGCTGCGTTTGAGTGTGCCGATCAAGTCTTGTGGTACAGCCCAGAATCAATAACATGGGATATAGAGTCCGTTATCAATCAAACCAGAGTGCCGGCTAAGCAGTATAACTCTATAAATTTAATGATTGATGCGACCATTGAATTATACAAAGCTTCAAGTACTTCTGTTCATGTTGTTATTATGAGTAATGGTGGTTTTGAAGGCATCCATCAAAAATTAATACAAGCACTATAATTATTCGTGTCCACTGTTAGGCACAAAATCTGAATGTGATTTTTATATATGAGTAAAATTTCTAATAAGCAAGCTTTTTCAAGAACCATCACCCTAGCGATAACCGGTGCCTCGGGCGCACAATATGGTTTGCGTCTGCTCGAGTGCTTGTTGGCGGCTAATTGCCAAGTCTACTTAATGATTTCTCGTGCAGCTGAAATTGTGATTCGTACCGAAACAGATTTGGTATTACCTGATGCTTCAGCTGATGCTAATGATAATCGGCAGTTATTAGCTTTAAAAGAACGTTTTGGCGCCAAAGAAGGTCAGTTATATTTATTTGCTAAGGAAGACTGGTTTGCACCAGTTGCCTCCGGCTCAAGTAGTCCAGCATCGATGGTAATTTGCCCTGCAAGTGGTGGCACAATTTCATCTATCGCTCACGGTGCTAGTAATAATTTGATAGAGCGTGCAGCAGATGTGGCGCTTAAAGAACGACGCCAATTAATTGTGGTCTCAAGAGAGGCCCCATATTCTCAGATCCATCTTGAAAATATGTTGAAAATTACACAAATGGGCGCTGTAGTAATACCGGCAAGCCCCGGCTTTTACCAAAACCCAAAAACCATTAACGATTTAGTTGATTTTATTGTAGCGAGAATCTTAGATCAATTGAATGTTGAACAGACTGTATTGCCTCGATGGGGTGAATAGAACGATAACTGAGGCTAATAGATTTGTAGCTTCATTAACAAATAAACATGAAATCTTGATTATTTTTGAGCGAGGTTTTTTAGGAACAATAAATGTTAGATCATTTTCGTCGTGCATATTTTCATTGTATTTTTCGACAATCTCTTTTCTCTTTGCTTGCTATTGTTGGTATTGCGCTTGTTTTAGCGACGCATCTTCCTGATTTGAAAATTGATGCATCTTCGGATTCATTGACACTCGAGTATGATAAAGATTTAGATTATTTTCGCGAGATCGCCAAGCGTTATCAATCGGGCGATTTTTTGGTGCTAACCTATAAGCCTAAAAATGATCTGTTTGACCAAAACACATTAGCGCATTTGAAAACCTTAAGGGATGAGTTAAAAAAAGTAGAGGGTGTTGTTGGTGCAAACTCAATTTTAGATGTGCCACTTTTGTATAGCCCTCCCGTTGGCTTAACTGAAATTGCGTCAGGCGTAAAAACATTGTTAGACGCTGATGTCGATTTTACGCTTGCGAAAAAAGAATTTTTAGAAAGCCCAATTTATAAAGATATGTTACTTGGTAGCGATGGCAAAACCACAGCGATCTTGTTACTTTTAGCTACTGATAATAAATATATAGAGCTTGTGCGTCAACGAGATGCATTGCGTTTAAAGCGTGACACAAATAGTTTAAGCGTCGATGAACAACAACAGTTAGAAGAAGTTAGCACAGTTTTTACTGCTTACAGTACTGAGAAAAATCTAGAAAGTGCGCAAAGAGTAGAGACAGTGCGCAATATCGTTAAAGATTATCGTGATGAAGCCGAGATTTTTCTTGGCGGCGTCACCATGATTACTGCTGATATGGTTGAGTTTATACGCAGCGATATTGTCGTTTTTGGTATAGCCATTATTGTATTTATTATTTTGAGCTTAAGTTTTATTTTTCGTCAATGGCAGTTTGTTGTTCTGCCCCTCACAACATGTTTATTAACACTCGTCATAATGCTGGGCTTTTTGGCTGCAATTGATTGGCGCTTAACGGTTATTTCTTCTAATTTTGTCGCGCTATTATTAATAGTTGGTCTTTCTATAACAATTCATTTGATCGTTCGTTATCGAGAGCTTTCAAATAAACAAGCATCGCTTGAGCGCGAAGAAAATTTACGACAAACAATTAATTCGATGTTTAAGCCATGCGCCTATACGCTTCTAACAACCATCGTTGCTTTCGCATCGCTAGTTGTAAGTGGTATTAGACCCGTTATGGATTTTGGTTGGATGATGATCATTGGTTTGTCTGTTGCATTTGTACTTGCTTTTGTTGTTATTCCAGCAGGTTTGACGTTGTTACCCAAAACAAAGCTTAGCACTGATGAGGATAAATCAAGTCTTTTTACGCTAAGGTTTTCGCGATTTACTGAAAAGCACGGTAGCTTCATTATTATTTGCGGTATTGTCGCGGCTGCAGTAAGTGTTGTTGGGCTTTACCGGCTCGAAGTTGAAAATAGATTTATTGATTATTTTCACTCTTTAACTGAAATACACCAGGGTATGTTAGTGATTGATCAGCAATTAGGTGGCACTATTACTCTTGATATTATATTAGATAAAAAAATTGAAGACCCGTTAGATGTAAAAAATATCGACAATAGTAACGTCGATGAAAGTTATGTTGACGATAGTAAGAACGAATTTTCAAATAATGAGTTTGGAGGTGATGCTTTTGCCGCTGATCCATTTGCTGCTCAGGCGCCTGCTTCTGACAATTCATTTGGGGAGAACGAGTTTGGCAGTGACCCATTTAGTATTGAAGAGACTGATGTTTTTGGTGAGACCGATAATTCGGCTGACAATTCATCCTTGGCTGATAAACCTAGTTATTGGTTTACTCGTGGAGGCTTAGATCAAATTGAAGCTGTCCATGACTATCTTGAATCTTTGCATGAGGTGGGCAAGGTTCAATCTCTAGCGACTGTTTATAAAGTGGCTAGGGATTTAAATGGGCGAACCTTAAATGATTTTGAATTGGCTTTGGTTAGAAACGTATTACCAAAAGAGATTGAGGAATTTTTGATAAGGCCATATCTAGCGAGTGATCTTGACCAAACACGAATTTCTTTAAGAGTTAAAGAAACCGATGAAAACTTGCGCCGAAATGAATTACTCAAAAAGATAAAGAGCCATTTGGTTAATGAATTAGGATTTGAAGATGAGCAAGTTCATTTAACTGGCGTTTTGGTTCTGTATAATAATATGTTACAGAGTTTATATCGTTCTCAGATTGTCACAATTGGCGCCGTATTTTTTGGCATCTTACTGATGTTTTTGGTGTTGTTTCGCTCTCTAAGTTTATCGCTAATAGCATTGGTGCCAAATATGTTAGCTGCGTTGGTGGTTCTTGGTGGTATGGGCTTGGCGGGCATACCTCTCGATATGATGACGATTACTATTGCGGCAATTGCAGTGGGTATCGGTGTTGACGATGCTATACATTATATTTGTAGATTTAAAGAAGAGTTTGCAAAAGAAAAAAATTATTTAAAATCTATGCATAATTCTCATGCTTCTATTGGTCGTGCGATGTATTATACCTCTGCAACAATTATAGTTGGTTTTTCTGTGCTAGTTTTGTCGCAGTTTATACCATCAATTTATTTTGGCTTGTTGACGGGTGTGGCGATGTTTGCAGCGATTCTTTCTTCGTTAACATTGTTGCCAAAATTGTTACTGATCTTTAAGCCTCTTGGCAAAGAAAGTGATGCCTGAGCCATATAAAGTCAATATAATAAGAAGCTACATGAAAAATTATATAGAAGGTTGCAAGAGAATTCACATAAAAGTTATAAAACTAATGCGCATCGTATTTTAATAAATTTTAAATTAAAATGTTGATCATTAAAAGTTATTTTCAAGCTCGCGGATAGGAAGCTCAATAATAAAACAACAACCTTTTAAGTGCGGTGCAGGCATATTATTTTTTAACGTTAGCCCACCGCCATAACTGCTGATAATGTCAGTCACAATGCTCAAACCAATACCTTGACCTGCTTGAACAGTATCTCCTCGCTCGCCTCTATTAAGTAAAGTTTTCTGTAATTCCGTCGCCGTCATCACTAATCAAAATTTGAAGAGCTTTAGGTTTTAGCGCGGCAGAAATAGCTACGGTATTTTTGCCGTATTTACAGGCATTGTCTAATATATTTCCTAGCAATTCTAATAAGTCGGCTTAATCGCCTGTAAAAAATACATTTTCACTTATGATGTTGTTGAAATGTAAATTTTTATCTTGATAAACTTTTTGTAAAACATTCGCCAGTCTGACAACGCAAGGTTTTATAGGTATTTTTTTTAAGTTTCCGGTAATAGAATTTTTTTCTGCATTAATAGACGCGCGTTTTAATTGATGGCTAATAATTTGATCGATGCGCATTACTTGTTCGCTTACAATATCTCGATTAAATTCTTTATTGCTTAAGTGGCTTTGAATAACAGCAAGGGGAGTTTTTAAGCTATGTGCTAAGTCAGACAAAGTATTTCGATAGCGTTCGCGTTGATTTTTTTCGTGCAATAGAATGATGTTAAAGTTTTTAGTAACGGGTAATATTTCTTCAGGATAGTCGTCATCTAGAGACTCTATTTCATTTTCATATAATTTTTTTAGTTGTATCGAAAGTCGTCTTAAGGGTCTTAAACCCCAAAACATAATAAGTAATTGAGTAAAGATTAATGCAATAGCCATTACGCTTAGCCATTGCCATAATCTATTTTTATAGCTTTTTAATTCTGTGGTTAATATCGTAGCATCATTCGCAATTACTATACGCAAAGGTGTAGTGCTGTTGTCATCATTTACCCATTCAACATCATAACTGTACCGATTAAATTTCTGCGCTTGACTAATAGCGATAGTATCGAATATCGTTTTTGCTAAAATAAAATTGCTATCTATAGGGTATAAATCTTCACTCAATAATTGAGCAGATGTCGAACGCCAAAGTTCTTCGCCTTGCGAATTATAAATAAAGCCATATAAACCTGATTGTTGTTGATTAAATTTGGGTTCCGCAAGAGAGGAGGGAAGCGTGATTTTGTTGTTATCTAATTCTGTTACGCTCAATACGCCATACATTTGCGCTTGAAGAGTTTTTTCTTCAGCATCTAGCTGACTATGCTCAAAAGTGTCGATCAATACTGTTCCGATCGAAAAAATAAAGATAGGTAGTAGTACCAACGAGGCTGCAATAAAACGACCAAGTAATGAATTTATTTGTGTGAATCTACGGGAGTAATTTTTAACAATATTTAAAGTCATGTGTTAGCTAAATCATTATTGTTTTTTAGGGCAAGCTGATAGCCTTGTCCTCGTAAAGTGCTAACTGGCTTTAATGTACCGCTGGGATCAAGTTTTTTTCTGAGCCTACCTATCAATACTTCGATAACATTGCTGTCTAAATCAAAATCTTGATCATAAATGTGTTCAGTTAATTCGGTCTTAGAGATAACGCGAGGGTGATTAAGTGAAATATATTCGAGAGTGTTGTATTCATATTGGGTTAGTTTAATCGCTGTCCCATCGACGTAAACTGTTTTGCTGGCAGTATTTACAGTTAATGATTCAAAGCGTAACTCAGGCGAAGCATGCCCTTTAGATCGACGAGTGAGTGCATTTAGGCGTGCGCGTAATTCTTCGTTATGAAAAGGTTTGACCAAATAATCGTCGGCGCCAACTTCAAGCCCTTCTACTTTATCTTGCCAATTATCGCGCGCGGTCAGAATGAGGATAGGAAAGTCTTTTGACTGGTCGCGCAATTGTTTTATAACATCTATGCCGTTTATTTCAGGGAGACCAATATCAATCACGGCAATGTCATAGGGGTTTTCTAGTCCTAAATATAATCCATCTCGTCCATTATCTGCGGTGTCCACGCTATAGTCGGCATGCTTTAGATCTTGATATAGGCTTTCTAGCAGTTGCGGTTCATCTTCTATAAGTAGTAGGCGCATAGTAGTGTGGTTAAGGTTATTTTTTTGAAGAGGAGTTGGGATTATCAATAATAATATGTCGTATTTGACCATTTGGCATTAAAACTTTAACCCGATAATTACCGGCTTTGTTTTCTTTGACCTGTAAAACCTTACCTCCTGTTTGTGAGGCTGCTGTGGCGGCTACATCTGAAGCTGAACCTTGTGCAATTGTATTAGAGCTCAGGCCTAGAATTAATACACAGCCTAAGAATAACTTAAACGGGATATTTATTGTGAGTAGTTTGTGCATTCTAGGCCTTCTATGCGTCGATATGATTTACGGTTTAGCTAGTGTTGAAAGATGATTTGTCCGTCTTGCGGAGTTTTGCCTGAAATAAGGTGGTAGGCGCCATTAAGGATAACTAAGTACGATTGATATAGAGTATTCCTTGGTATTTCTAAACTCTGCTTTCTAAGGCGCTTACCAGATATTAACATATCTATTTAAGCAAAGGTCTTGTTGTTTAGAGCGCATCATAAAACTGGGCGCACACTCACTTCAATTTTAATTTTATCATTGGGTCGACGATCCATACGCGTATAGTAGGTTTCTCCAAGATAGCGATAAGCGACATTATAGCCCGTAATTTTTTCTTCATAGCGTACTTGTTGAGTAGTTGTGCAAACCTGCTCTTGTTGCCCGTAATAAGAACGGTTGCCGCGGGTAACATCATTAGCAATAGAGCCTCCAAGTATCGCCTCAGCTACAGCGCCAACTCGTTTGTTGCTCTTCTTGTGCCCTAATTCATTACCAATTGCGCCACCTAATAAGCTGCCAACAATAACAGCTGTTGTATTATTATTGCTTCTAGTGGCGCGCTGTTCGTAGCGGCACTCTTGCTGGGGCTCGTAATAGCTAACATTTTGGTAAATGGGCTGGACATCAATGACTTTTGCATACTTATGACGGGTCTGTCTGTTAGCATGTTCGCTATTATCAGAATAGTTATAGTTATCAGAATGCTTGTAGTTATCGGCATAAGTCGCAGAGCTTAAAATTAATAGTGAAGCTGCAATTGATAATATTCTTGTTTTCATTTGTAGTCCTCATTGTTTATAAACACTTAAAAAATCGGGTAAAATTACTTAAGTTGCACATAGAATAATCCTTCATAACTGAATAATGACTGAACAAAGTGTGGTTATTGAAGTTATTTGTTGATGGTAAGGGATGTTATTTACAAGATGGGCTTGACGTAGGTTTGATGATCCGTGATAGATTTTAGAGCGTCAATTTTGAATCTGGGTAACCATATATTTTTCGAGTTGTAATAGCTGAGTTATTATTGGGTAGATTGATTTTATTTGTTTGAGTTAAAGCCTTTTAATTTTAGTTGTTGCATCATTTTTTGATGCTTAAAAGTTTATTTTTGGCCTTCCTTTAAATCAGTAATATAAAGCTTTTATTCAGTAAGGGGTTGAAACTTTCATTGTTATAATTAACTCATCAATAATAGAGAATTTTGATATAAGTTGACTGTAAATTGCACCTATTTATGTATAATACAAAACTAGAAAATATTTTTAATAACTTTATGGTCGCTCTGTTTAAAATTGAATGTATTAAGTAATAGTAATATGAATATAAAAGAATATATGGCTGGTGTGGGTGCAAAAGCGCGAGCATCGTCACGTCTTATTGCAACAACCGAAACCTCAGTAAAAAATGCAGCCTTACTCGCTATTGCCTCGACCTTAGATAAGAGTCGAGATAAGTTACTTGCAGCCAATAAAAAAGATATGGCCCAAGGCGTTAGTGATGGTTTAGAGGCGGCATTGCTCGATCGTCTTAGCATAGATGATAAAGCAATTGATCAAATGATCATTGGGCTTTCGCAAGTTGCTGAGTTGCCTGATCCTTGCGGCGAAATTACGGATCTCAGTTATCGACCCTCTGGAATCCAAGTGGGTAAAATGCGGGTGCCTTTAGGTGTCGTAGGAATTATTTATGAGTCGCGTCCGAATGTGACTATCGATGCTGCAAGCCTGTGCTTAAAGTCAGGTAATGCAGCGATCTTACGCGGCGGTAAAGAGGCATTAAATTCAAATCAGGCTATTGCTAGCTGTATCTACAAAGGTTTAGAAAAAGTAGGTCTATCAAGGGATATTATACAAGTTATATCAACAGCTGATAGAGAAGCGGTAGGCGAGTTAATTACCATGAATGAGTTTGTGGATGTGGTTGTGCCCCGCGGAGGTAAAAGTTTAATTGAACGTATTGTCAATCAAGCAACCGTCTCTGTAATCAAGCATTTAGATGGTATTTGTCATGTCTATATCGATGATTTTGCTGACTTAACAAAAGCCTTTGATATTGCGGTAAATTCAAAAACTCATCGTTATGGTGTGTGCAATGCAATGGAGACACTATTGATTGCAAACTCTATTGCACCAAAAATTTTACCGCGTTTAGCGCAAGCTTATATAGAAAAAGGTGTTGAATTACGTGGCTGTGAGCGTGCATGTGCTTTAGTCAATATGATTGCGGCGACTGATGCGGATTGGGCCACAGAATATTTAGCCCCAATTTTATCTATTCGTATTGTTGATGATATGAATTCAGCAATGGATCATATTGCTCATTTTAGCTCGGGTCATACGGAAGCAATTGTCACGCAAGATATTTCTCGCGCTCGTCAATTTATGTCAAAAGTTGATTCGGCATCGGTGATAGTGAATGCATCGACTCGCTTTGCCGATGGCTTTGAATATGGTTTAGGTGGGGAAATTGGTATATCGACCGATAAAATTCATGCGAGAGGTCCTGTCGGGCTTGAGGGTTTAACATCTCAAAAGTGGGTTGTTTTTGGCGATGGGCATATTAGGCAGTAGTTGTCTGCTAGCGTGTATTAAATAATGAGTTTAAGAACCATAGGTTTTTTTGGTGGAACATTTGATCCTGTTCATTGTGGACATATACAAATGGCGCTTGCTGCAAAAAAAATCTTGCAGTTAGATGAGGTGCGTCTATTGCCATGCCATCAACCACCGCATAGAGATACGCCTCAACTAACTAGTCAGCAGCGCTTATTACTACTGGCTCTTGCAGTGAAAGATATCGATGGTTTGTCGATTGATGATCGAGAATTGAAGCGCAATAACTACTCGTGGACAGTTGAGACACTTAAAGATTGTCGTAAAGAGTTTGGTGACGAGCCAAGCATCACATTGTTAATGGGTGTTGATGCGTATAATAATCTGCAAAGTTGGTATGAATGGCAACAATTGCCATCCTTAGCACATATTGGTGTATTGCAGCGGCCAAATTACACCCTGCCTAAAGTGGGGATTTTGGCAGATTGGCTTGCGGCCTCATCAGCTGCTAATATTCATACACACTCGGCAGGAATGGTTGTTGCACTTCAGCAGCCGCAATTGCCATGGTCTGCAACAGCGATACGCAAGCAATTAGCTCTTGGAATTAAGCCTGAGGGTTTACCTGAGCAGGTATATGACTATATCGTCGCTCATCAATTATATGGTTTTACAGAGAAAGAATATTAATGACAAAAGAATTAAATAATGCTGAATTAAACGCGCTGGTCATCAATGCATTAGATGATTTAAAAGCACAAGATGTTGTTGAGTTAGATGTTATGTCCATGAGCGATGTGATGGACACATTGGTGATTGCTACGGGCACCTCTAGCCGGCATGTTAAATCCTTAGCTGGCAATGTTGTCGATGAGCTTAAAAAGCAAGACATTCGACCCATAGGTATAGAGGGTTTAGAAGCCTCTGATTGGGTGCTAGTAGATTATGGTTCTGTTGTTGTTCATGTTTTATTACCCGAGGCTAGAAAGTTTTATGACTTGGAAAAGTTATGGACGCCGATAGAAAAATCTAATAGTGAATCAGCAAAAGCTTAACTTAAATTGCCGACCAAGTATTTATTAGGTTTGTGATCGTTGCTAAGCGTTAACAAAAAATAAGTTAACTTAAGAAGACGTTTTAAAAGTCTTAAAAAGAAATCTAGAATATGCATGTTAGGGTGTTAGCGGTTGGTACAAAAATGCCATCTTGGGTTATTCAAGGGGTAGAGGAGTATCAGAAGCGTTTGCCGAGAGAGTGGAAGTTTGAATGGGTAGAGTTTGCTATTGGTCATCGAAGTAAATCACAAGATTTAGCTAAGGCAATAGAGTCAGAAGGCAATGCAATACTGTCATCTATTAATCCACAAGAGCATGTGATCGCTTTAGATGTCAAAGGTAAGTTGTGGTCGACACAACAATTGTCGGTTGAGACATCAAATTGGCAAATGTCAGGGCAAGATATAGCCTTATTAATAGGTGGTCCAGACGGGTTAAATCCCGCCTGTTTAGAGCGTGCAAATCAGCGCTGGTCATTGTCTGCACTCACACTGCCACACCCTCTAGTGAGAGTTGTGTTGGTAGAGCAGTTATACCGCAGCTGGTCTTTATTAAATAATCATCCTTACCATAAATAGTGTGATGAGTTGATTTATAAAATATATTATCTAAAGAGAAGTGAAAATCAAAGCTCATATAAAAGTTGAAATAAATAGTAAAATATACCTTGAAAGTATAGAGTAATAGATTTTATTTAATGCAAGAACATCAACATTTTAAAAATTATCATATCGAGTCTCGCAGCTTTGCTGGTCGAGTGCTATTGACGACGGTTTTAATTATCGGTCTCACCTTTGCATTGCTTTATCGCTATTACAGCCTTCAGATCACTCACCATCAAGATTACGCCACCCAATCTGACAATAATAGAATTCTAGTGCAAACAATTAGTCCTCAGCGTGGTTTGATTTTTGATACGAATGGCAGATTGCTAGCTGATAATCGACCAAGTTATATCCTTTCTCTTGTTCCTGAAAATATAAAAAGTGTTGACGAGACTATCGAGACATTGCGTTCACTTATTGTCGTTAATGAAGGTCATGTACAAGATTTTTATAAATTTTTAAAAAAAAATCGACGTCCCTATCAACCAATACCTTTGCGTTTTCGATTAACTGAAGAGGAAATTGCTAAGATAGCCGTCAATGAATATCGCCTCGATGGTGTTGAAGTTGAGGCAATATTAGTGCGCGATTATCCGGCTGGTTCTTTATTCGGTCATAGCGTCGGTTATGTGGGAAAAATTAATAATCGTGAATGGAGCAAGTTTGACGAAGAGCAGGCTAAGCGTTATCGGGGCGTGCATACGATCGGTAAAATTGGTATAGAGAAGTCATACGAAGATGTGTTGTTTGGTGAAATTGGTTACCGCAATGTCGAAGTTAATGCGCGTATGCGAGTATTGCGGACCTTAGAGCAACAAAATCCTATCGAAGGTAAAAATCTACAGTTACATATAGATAGTCACTTACAGCAAATTGCAGTAGATGCTCTAGGCGATTATCGAGGGTCAGTTGTTGCAATTGATGTTGAGACTGGCGGTGTTTTATCGATTGTCAGCACGCCAAGCTATGATCCTAATTTATTCGTCACAGGTATTAGTTATAAAAATTATAATTCGTTACGAAACAATCCCGATATTCCTTTATTTGATCGTTCAATCCAAGGTCGATATCCACCGGCATCGACCATTAAACCGTTGATGGGCTTAGCAGGCTTGAGCGAAAATGTAATTAGTCGAAGTTATAAGATTTTTGATCCAGGCTTTTATCAATTAGAAAACGAAGAGCGCTTATGGCGAGACTGGAAACGCACCGGTCACGGCATTGTCGATGTTCATAAGGCGATTGTGCAATCATCGGATACATTTTTTTACGGTCTTGCATTTCGCATGGGGATTGATCGAATTCATGACTTTGGTGCGCAATTTGGTCTAGGTCAAAAAACGGGTATAGATTTGCCTAATGAAAAGCGAGGTCTGTGGCCTTCTCGCGAATGGAAGCAACAAGCACACCGGTTACCGTGGTTTCCTGGAGATAGTCTCAATGTGGGTATCGGCCAAGGTTTTGCGTTGGCAACACCATTACAGATGGCGACAATGGTGGCGACGATTGCTAATCGCGGTAAACATTTACAGCCACAAGTGGTGAAATCTATAAATGGTGAAATACTACCGCCTAAAATTATTAACCAAGTTGAAGTTGACAACCGTTATTGGGATCATATTTTTAATGCTATGAAAGATGTTATGCATTCGGCCCACGGCACAGCAAGACGTGCGGGTAGTAAATCATCTTATTTAATGGCAGGTAAAACCGGTACGGCTCAAGTTGTTGGAATTGCGCAAAATGAAGAGTACGACTCTGAAGCATTAAAAGAGCGTAATCGCGACCACGCTCTTTTTGTTGGTTTTGCGCCGTTTGAAAATCCTAAAATTGCGGTAGCCGTGATTGTAGAAAACGGAGAGTCGGGCTCGGGCACCGCAGCCCCCATTGCAAGAAAAATATTTGACTCATATTTACTCGATAAAAATCGGGATAAAGAAAAACCACCTGCCAAGTTGGTTTCAAAGCCAGCTATTGGCGAAGTCCCTATTAATAAAGTTCTCTCTGTTAATGTGTTGCCTGAAATAAGTTCGCTTGAACTTGCACAAAGAGAAAATCAATAATGATCTTAAAGAACCAACAAGACTTTATTCGTCGAATGCCAGAGGCTAGCCATGACCTAAGGCGCCGCAGAAGCTTTTGGAGTGTTGTTCATATAGACCCTTTTCTGCTACTTTTATTGTTAATATTGACGACCTATGGCTTGGTCGTGCTCTATAGCGCCAGCGAAGATAATAGTAATTTAATAAAGCGCCAAGCTATTTTTTTTATTATTGCATACACTGGCATGTTTACTGTTGCGCAAATAAGCGTAGATTATTTTTCAAGATGGTCTTTATTATTTTATGTTGGCGCATTGGGTTTATTAGTATCAGTGTTGTTCTTTGGTGTGGGCGCAAAAGGGGCACAGCGCTGGTTAAGTTTAGGTGGTATTCGATTTCAACCATCAGAAATGATGAAATTAGCTATGCCAATTGTCATCGCTGCGTATTTATCAAATAAAACCTTGCCGCCGCGTTTTAAACATGTATTTTGGTCATTAATACTAGTTATTGTGCCAACTGTATTAATTATAAAACAGCCCGATTTAGGAACATCTATTCTCGTTGCGATATCAGGATTAATTGTTTTGTTTTATGCGGGGCTTAGATGGCGATATATATTATCTGCGCTCGCGTTATTGCTCGCAAGTGCCTGGCCAATGTGGCATTACGTGTTACATGATTACCAGCGCAGACGTATACTAACTTTATTCAACCCTGAGGCTGATAAGCTCGGGGCAGGTTGGAATATAATTCAATCGAAAACCGCGATAGGTTCAGGTGGCATCGACGGCAAAGGGTGGTTAGAAGGTACTCAGTCGCACCTTGATTTTTTGCCTGAGGGGCACACGGATTTTATTATCGCTGTGCTAGCTGAAGAATTTGGTTTTGTTGGTGTGTTTGCTTTACTGGTAATTTATCTGCTGGTTATTGCAAGAGGTTTATACATAGCTGTAAACGCACAAGATAGTTTTAGGCGTTTGTTAGCGGGGAGTATTACCTTAACGTTTTTTGTCTATGTCTTTGTTAATATTGGTATGGTGTCAGGCTTGCTGCCAGTGGTGGGTGTGCCATTACCGCTGGTGAGCTTGGGTGGAACCTCACTAGTTACTCTGATGCTAGGCTTTGGTTTATTGATGGGTATTAGTACTGAGCCCCCTAAAATTACGAATAATCGGTGATAATGATGATAAGAAAACTTTTTTTAGGTGCAAGCCTTTCATTTAGTGGTTTGCTAATAAGCTTAACCTCAATAACAGCTCAAGGTGATGATGTTGTTTATCGTAATAATGATCTTGCTAATAAATTTGTCATAGAAATGGTTGAAGATCATGGTTTTGAGCAAGCTGCATTAGAAGCTTGGTTTGCTGGTGCCACCAAAAAACAATCAATCTTAGATGCTATTGCCAGGCCTGCCGAGAAAAGACTTACTTGGGCAGAATATCGTAAAATTTTTGTGACAGATTCTCGTATTAATAAAGGCGTGGACTTTTGGAACAGTAATGAAGATACATTAAATAAAGTCGAGCAAGAATTTGGTGTTCCCGCTGCTGTTATTGTCGCTATTATTGGCGTAGAAACACGTTATGGTGAAAATAAAGGTAGTTTTCGGGTGATTGACGCACTAAGCACACTGGCATTTGATTACCCGCCTCGTAGCAAATTTTTTACAAAAGAGTTGAAAGAGTTTTTATTACTTTCACGTGAGCAAAAACAAGATCCTTTAAAACTAATTGGCTCCTATGCCGGTGCCATGGGCTATGGTCAGTTTATACCATCGAGTTATCGTGCTTATGCTATCGATTACGATAAGGATGGATTTGCTGATATTTGGAATAATACTGACGATGCCATCGGCAGTGTGGCTAATTATTTTAAAGTTCATGGCTGGAAAACAAATGAAGACGTCGTTGTAAGAAGCCGTATTGCAGATAATATAGATGAATCTGTTATTAATGATTCACTAAAGCCCTCTATAACTCTTGGCGAGCTGAATAAAAAAGGCTTCACTCCAGTCAAGCCCACAAACAATACAGGCAATGCAACTGCAATGCGCTTAGAGGGAGAATGGGGTGCTGAGTTTTGGTTGGGTCTACATAACTTTTATGTGATCACTCGTTATAACCATAACCGTCTTTACGCCATGGCAGTTTGGCAGTTGAGCCAAGAGATCCTGTCGAAAAAAACCTCGTCATAATTGCCATTAGATGTATAGATAAATAGAAAAAATGAATGATGAGGTTGCGTATGCGTTTTCATATTATTGTTTTGCTAACATTAGTGCTCAGCGCTTGCTCTACCTCTGTTAAAAGCCCAAAAATAGATTCTTCACAAGATGGACGTCCTGCGCGCTCGGTTGATGTGAATAAAATCCCTAATGCAAAGCCGGCGCCCGTTGTGCGCACCCGAGCAGGTAATGCGCCACAATACACGGTTCTCGGTAAAACTTATCGTGTCTTACCCTCTAGTGATGGATATAGCAGGCGAGGCGAAGCTTCATGGTACGGTACCAAGTTTCATGGTAGGCGCACAGCGAATGGCGAAGTTTATAATATGTTTGCGATGACTGCTGCGCATCCGACTCTACCTATTCCTAGTTATGTGCGTGTTACACATGTTGCCAATGGCCGCTCAATTATCGTGAGAATTAATGATAGGGGCCCATTTCACGGCAATAGAATTATCGATCTAAGTTACGCAGCAGCAAAAAAGCTGGGGATTATTGCAACGGGCTTTGCTACCGTTGATGTTGTCGATGTCACGCCCACAGAAAATAACAACTTTGCTTCATCTTCAGAGACCTATGATGTTGTAGAACTTAACCAAGCGCCTTCACTAATAATATCTAATAGTGATTCACTGCAAGATTCAAAAGAGATTTATTTACAGCTCGGTGCTTTTCAACAATACCAAGGCGCAGAAAGCTTAAGAAATAAAGTGTCAGCAGTTTTGCCGCATGCAGTTAATGTGATTGCTGGTAGAGATAAGTTGCATCGTGTTTTTGTTGGCCCTCTGAGCAATCCGCAACAAGTAGCCAGTACCCAAAATTTATTGAGGCAGAAAGGCCTAAGCCAAGGACATGTTGTTCACGATGGAATAACTAACGAATAAGTTTTAAAGTAATAATCTTAGAATAATATTTTTTAAACGACTTGCCTTCTTTTTAATACAATCAATATATCTTATTCTAATGTGTTTTAGCGCTCAATCGCAGATAATAGTTGTGTTACAATTATTATCTAATCTGATAAATAAATGGTCGCTAGTACTCTTATGTTTAAGTGTTTTTTAATTTTGCTCAATCTGTCAACATTTGTCTTTCTTCCTGCTAATGCTTATTCAGAAGAAAATTCTCGTCAAATTATAATCCCAGCGCCCCCCCAGTTATCAGCAACAGCTTATTTATTGATAGATGCAAATTCAGGTCGAGTTTTAGCTGAAAAAAATGCTGATGAGGCATTACCTCCCGCGAGTATCACTAAATTAATGACAAGCTATATTGTTTCGTCCGAGATTGAGCGCGGGACAATTAATCTTAACGACAAAGTGAACATAAGTGTTCAAGCTTGGAAAAAAGGCGGTTCTAAAATGTTTGTCCGCGAGGGCACGCAAGTTCCGGTGATTGATCTTATCCGCGGAATGATTATTCAATCGGGTAACGATGCAACTATAGCATTAGCAGAGCATGTGGCTGGTAGCGAGAGTGCTTTTGTCGATGTAATGAACCAGCAAGCTGATTTATTAGGATTGACTAATACGCGTTTTAAGAATGCTACTGGCTGGCCAGAAGAAGGACATCATTCGAGCCCAAGGGATATAGCAATATTAACAAAAGCATTAATTACAGAGTTTCCAAAAAGTTACAATTATTACTCCGAAAAATACTTTAGTTATAATGGTATTAATCAGCCTAACCGGAATAAGTTATTATTCCGTGATAAGACTATTGATGGTGTTAAAACCGGTCATACTGAAGAAGCTGGTTATTGTTTAGTTGCATCATCAGAAAAAGAAGGGATGCGTTTAATCTCAGTTGTAATGGGTACTGGTTCAGATAACGCGAGAGCCCAAGAGACACAAAAATTATTGGCATATGGGTTTCGCTATTATCATACTCACAAACTTTACGAAAAAAATGCAACAGTTTCAAACGCTCGGGTATGGAAAGGAAAACTTGATTCTATTGATCTGGGAGTGACACAAGATATATATCTAACCGTTCCCCGAGGATCAGAGGATAATTTAGTTGCTAAAGCTAGTGTCGATAATATCATCGAAGCACCTGTTAGCATTAATCAAGAACTAGGCAGCATTATCATCACCCTCGAAGGTGAAGAAATACTTAATGCACCTTTAGTATCGCTTAAAGCAGTCGAGGAGGCAGGATTATTTAGCCGCATCTATGATGCTGTTGCACTATTTTTCTACCGATTTACAGCGGAATAAATTATTTAATTTAGACAAAAAGTAGGTCATAAGTCGTGAGTCAGCAAGAGCCACCTAAGATCGAATTTCCTTGTGACGATTACGTCATAAAAATAATGGGTGATGCTAATCAATCAATGATTGATTTTGTTTTAGAGGTTACCGAGCAATTTTCACCCGGATTCAGCCGAGAGAATATAAACATTAGGCAAAGTAGTAAGGGTAAATTTCACTCTATCACTTTATTTATCACTGCCACCGGTCACGATCAGCTTAGCGCTTATCATCAAACATTAATTGCTCATAGTGCGATTAAAATGGTTTTGTAATGCAGCTAGATATTGATGTATTTAATCTAGGCTTACAAGACTATCAAACTGTTTGGCGCTCAATGTCAGACTTTACTGATAATCGTTCTCGCGATACTAAAGACCAGCTATGGCTAGTCCAGCACAATCCTGTTTTTACGCAAGGACAAGCCGGAAAAGCTGATCACCTACTTAATCCTGGCTCGATTCCCATTATACAATCAGATCGTGGCGGCCAAGTCACTTACCATGGCCCTGGACAGCTTGTCCTTTATCCATTGATAGATCTACGTAGACGCAACCTCGGTGTACGAGCGATGGTAACTTTGCTTGAGCAGGTTGCTGTTGATTTAATGGCTCATTTTGGTGTGCTTGCTTTTGCAAAAGCAGATGCTCCCGGTGTTTATATTCACCAAGATGGTCGAGATGATAAAATAGCATCTCTAGGTTTACGAGTAAGAAAGGGTTGTTGTTTTCATGGAATGAGTATTAATGTCGATATGGATTTATCGCCGTTTAAGTTAATTAACCCTTGTGGTTACACAGGCTTACGCATGACTCAGTTGAGTGATTGCGTCATTGGGAGAGAAATTGACTATAATGAAGTTGAAACAGTATTAGTTGATTTGATGACATCTAAGCTGTGTGTATAAAGAGTTATGTTTATAAATGAGATGTAAATTTGAATTAAACGTATAAATTTAGTATTCCACACTAATACCACGAAAATGACAAAGCAAAATATGAAACATTATTTTGTATCCATAATTCATTGATTATTTGCTAAAAAATTAAGTTACGAGAGTACTATGACAGAACTACCAACATCACCTGTAAAACGAACAACGCGTCATATTCAAGGTGAAAAACTGCGTGATGCTGATAAGGTGGAGCGTATTCCCGTTAAGGTAATTGCCACAGACCAAACTCTGCGTAAGCCAGATTGGATTCGCGTGCGCATTCCTACTGCCTCTGCAGAGGTTGAGCACATAAAAAAAATATTGCGTAAAAACGGCCTATCCAGTGTGTGCGAGGAAGCTTCTTGTCCTAATTTGAGTGAATGTTTCTCGGGTGGCACTGCGACATTTATGATTATGGGTGACATTTGTACGCGCCGCTGCCCATTTTGCGATGTAGGTCATGGCAAGCCAAATCCTTTAAATGACAATGAACCAAAGCATCTAGCAGAAGCTATTGCGGAAATGGGCCTTAAATATGTCGTTATTACCTCAGTAGATCGCGATGACCTTCGCGATGGCGGTGCCCAGCATTTTGCAGATTGTATCCGTGAATCTCGTATTCACTCTCCAAGTCTCGAGGTGGAAATACTAACCCCTGACTTTAGAGGACGAATGGATATCGCGCTTGATATTTTTGCTGCTGAAGCACCTGATGTATTTAATCATAATCTAGAGACCGTGCCACGGCTTTACCGTGAGGCTCGACCAGGTGCTAACTATCAATGGTCGTTAGATCTACTTAAAAAATATAAGCAACTTCGTCCAGATGTTTTAACCAAATCAGGATTAATGGTGGGCCTTGGAGAAACCAAAGAAGAAATATTTGAGGTAATGCGTGATATGCGTGAGCATAATATAGATATGCTAACCATCGGCCAATATCTTCAGCCCTCTAAAGATCATTTGCCTGTGGCACGCTATGTGACGCCACAAGAATTTCAAGAGTATAAGTCTTTGGCAGACGAGATAGGCTTTGAGCGAGCAGCTTGCGGTCCTCTAGTACGCTCTTCTTATCACGCAGATAAGCAAGCTCATGGTGGAGTTGTTAAATAATAGCTAAGTAAAATAGCATTCATAAAGGGTTGTTTTAGTTTTGATTAAACATTTTGCTTGAGAAATAGTGTATCTTGTTAGTAGTCAAAACTTTATTTATCGTAAAATTTTTAATATTTATAAATAGGGCGAAAATAGCATGGATGCTAGTAAAGATATTTATGGTAGATCTTCGTCATCACTTGATAATTTGATTTTAATAAACGACATCAATACACTAATTGAAAATAATAATATCAATATTGATAAAAAAGTGTCAGTAAAGAGTCTTTAGTAAATTTTATAGTTAAAGATGACTTATTAGAGATTATTAATTCGATTGTCTATGAGGTCGCTGAAACAAAAGCTATGATGATCGTTAATTCAGGGCTAGATAAGATGGTTGAATATTTAAATGATAAAGGCTTATCAATCGAAGAACTTGCAGAAATTATAGATCTAAGGCGTGACCCAAGCGTATTAAATATTCTTAAGAAAGTTTAATTCGCCTGCAGATATTTAATCTTACACTCAAAGTTGCATGATTACTCGAATCTAATAATTTCTCGTTAAGTTACTTATATTCTGAGATAGCTAATAAAGTCTATACATTTCGAGAAACCAAATGTTTTATTTCTGCCGTTTGGTGATGAGGCAAAGAACGGTGTTTCTGTGGTGATATGTTAGCAAAAGCAGTTCTCAAAATTTGAAGAGTGTCTCCGTGGGAAACTAGTAATATAACTTGATGTTGATTTTGTTGCTCTAGCCTTTCAAGAACCTTCAGGCTTCGTTGAAGGACTGACTCAGGTTTCTCTACACCATAATCGGCCTGTTCATTGATTTCGTCATACTGACAGATTTTTTTGATAGTGCTTCGCAGACATGCCTTCCTTGCTCCCAAAAAAACGTTCTCGAAGACCCTTTTCTAGCTCAGCTTGAGGTAAGTTCAAAATTTCTGTAACTATTTTTGCTGTTTGCAAAGTTCGTAAGAAGTCGGAGCATACAATTTTAGTTATAGGCTTTCCGCAGAGCTTTTGAACAAAAGCTAAAACTTGGCTACGGCCATGTGAAGTAAGCCCAAAGCGATCGCAACCATTTTTAGGATCACTTACAATAATACCCTTCTCATTAGCCTCACTTTCGCCATGTCGCATTAATAAGTAACTATTTCTAAGAGCTGACTTATCCATTAGTTTGGAAGGCTTTATTAAGGGTGAAGGTATTCATCAATTCAGCTACTAGATCAAATTTTCATTTATATTATAGAAAAAATATTAGGAATATACTTTAGATATTAACTGATAAAACTAAGGTGACCAATTATCAACGAGAGTCATTTTAACAAAAAGTTTACTCGCTATAGTTCTTCTCTAAAAATCTTGGTGTGCAAATCACTAAAAAAATTAAATCTATTTTGCCTATATTGCTAATGGCTTGGGGGTAATTTTCTGGAATAATAACTACATCATTTGGCTTTACATGTTGAGTTAGTAAATTCATTTGTGAATTACCTAATATTACTTCACCTTCACCTTGCAAAATTATATAACGTTCTATAGTTTTATTAAGTCGGTGTAGTTTTGTTTTTGTGTTTGGCGCTAGGCGTGCACGAGCAATAGAGGTATTCGGATCTTTGTCAGAATTTGAAAGTTCTAAAATATAACAGCCCTCCTCAAAAAAATATTCATCAGATTCGTCGTTGTTAATAATGATTGGATTTATCATTACGTTATCCTATGTGTTTGTATATATATTGATGTTGGTTTTATATGAAGGCGCTGATATTTCTTGTGTTAATTTTCTGTTAGATATTTGCAGATTTCTATAAAATATTATATCGCTAAAATATAGCAGATTCTAATCAAAAAAGTATTTAGCAGATTCGTCAATATTACTAATGATGGGATTGAGTATTATCGCTTGCTATTATAAATTGGTATCGATTGGTAGGTGATATTTAGGATCGCCCCATTCACACCAAGAGCCATCATAGACGGCAATGTTTTTTATACCTATCAGGTGAGCGGCAAAAGCAATAACGCAGGCCGTTATACCGCTGCCACATGTGGCGTAGAGATGTTGATCATTATTTATTTTGTCACTGATCAATAATTCAAGATCACCTAAAGGTTTAAATTTTCCATTGTTCAAGAGTTGGTCAAAGGGTAAGTTTTTAGATGATGGAATATGTCCACTTATAAGCCCTGCTCTCGGCTCTTTTGCAGCTCCATCGAAGCGTGCTTTAGAGCGCGCATCTAAAATACAAATGTTACTTTGATTTATTGATGCATTTATGTCGGCGGCACTTTTTACATTTTGTTTTTTAATTCGCGCAGTAAAATTACCATAAACTGCAGATGCAGGCTCGTTAGAGTTTAACTCATCTGTTTTTATTTCCCCCTGTTTAGTTTCACGACCTTCTGCTAACCAAAGGGGTAGCCCGCCATCGAGCACAGCACATTGCTGGTGTCCCATAGTGGTCAGCATCCACCAAGCGCGTGGAGCAGAAAATATTCCGGTGCTATCGTAAATTACGATAGCACTATCTTGATTGATGCCCAACTGTCTAACTTCTTCTGTAAACACTTTTTCAGATGGTAACATATGGGGTAGTTCTGATGTGCTGTCAGCTAATTTATGATTGAAATCAAAAAAACGGGCATTGGCTATGCATTGCTTTTGCCACTCGACAAAGGCATTGCGGGGCACCCCTGGCATATGTGCACTAGCATCAAGTATGACAAGATTTTTGTGATCAATATTTTCAGCTAACCACTGTGTGCTTACAAGAGGGCTAGGAAGGATAAGTGTCGTCATTATTTTCTTTGTCTCTATCTATAATGCTTTAATATTTTCCATCAAACTATAAGCGTTGGTCTATTTTATTTTAGAATCGAAAATACTTTTTCAGCGGCATCGAGTGTAGCTTGAATATCTGCTTTGCTATGTGCAATAGATGTAAAGCCTGCCTCATAAGAGGCGGGAGCAAAATAAATTCCTTCATCAAGCATTAAATGAAAGAACTGATTAAAACGCTCAATATTACAATCCATTACTTGTTGGTAATTTGTAACCGTTTGAACATTGTGATTATCTTTTAGGAAGAAAAAACCAAACATAGAGCCTACATGATTCGTTGTAAACGGAATGCCTGCCGCATCTGCTCTTGCTTGCAGACCTGTCACTAATGCAGTTGTGGTTTCAAATAGCGACTTGTAAAAGCCCTCTTTTTTTAAGCCCTCTAGATTAGCTAATCCTGCCGCCATTGCAACTGGATTGCCTGAAAGCGTGCCCGCTTGATATATTGGTCCAAGTGGTGCAATTTGATTCATGATGTTAGCTTTGCCTCCAAAAGCACCAACAGGCATGCCGCCTCCGATTACTTTACCTAAGGTAATAATGTCAGCATCTACATTATATTGAGCTTGTGCACCATTTGGATGTACACGAAACCCTGTCATCACTTCATCAAAAATTAATAAACTATTGTGCTCGTCACAAACTTTACGCAGAGTTTGTAAAAAGCCATCAACCGGAGGAATGCAATTCATATTGCCGACAACAGGCTCTACAATAATACAGGCGATTTCATCACCAATGTCAGCAAATAAAGTTTCAACCTGTGCAATATCGTTGTAGCTGAGAGTGATGGTGTAATCCGCCAACGCCTTGGGAACACCCGGCGAGCTAGGGATACCCAGTGTTAATGCGCCAGATCCTGCTTTTACTAATAAAGAATCTGAGTGTCCGTGATAGCAGCCTTCAAATTTGACAATCTTATCGCGCCCAGTATATCCACGCGCAAGCCTAATAGCGCTCATGGTAGCCTCTGTTCCAGAGCTTACAAAACGGATTTGATCCATATTAGGTATAATTTTACAAACCTCCTCGGCAAGTGTTGTCTCGAGTTCGGTCGGAGCACCAAAGCTGAGTCCATCTTTAGCTTTTTCGGTGACTGCTTTAATGACGTCATCATTAGCATGCCCCAAGATCATTGGGCCCCAAGATAAAACATAATCTATATAGCGGGTGTCGTCTTCATCATAAATATATGCACCTTTTGCGCGCTTCATAAAAATAGGGGTGCCACCGACCGCTTTAAAAGCTCTGACCGGTGAATTAACGCCGCCAGGAATAACTTTTTGGGCGTTGGCAAATAAAGCTTGAGAGCGCGATGTTGAATGTGACATTGATATAAAAAACCTTTATAAAATGAAAATTAAATTATAGATGAGTGTAATATTTTTAAATTATTTTGTGCAATTCTAAAAGTCATTATTGCATGACAAAAAATCGATAAAAATTAAAAAATCGGTTTTACAATAACCAAGCATACGATTGCAATCAAAAATACAACGGGAACTTCATTAAACCAACGATAAAAAATATGGCTACGCTTATTATTATCGTCACGAAATTCTTTCCATATCTTTGCACACCAAAAATGATAGACAACGAGTATAGCTACCAACAGTATTTTTATTTGAAACCATGTCTGAGAATAGTAATCAGCGTAAGTTGCAATCCAAAATCCTAAAATGATGGTTGCTATCATTGATGGTGTTCCAATACCACGAAGTAATTTTCTTTCCATAATTATAAAGCGATCATTACTTATTTTATCTTCACTCATTGAGTGATACACAAACAAACGCGGTAAATAAAATAAAACAGCAAACCAGCAAAAAACGGCAATAATATGAAAAGATTTAATCCACAGCATCGATGAGCCTTAAATAATTTAGGAGATAAGAAAATTTGTTAACGTGTCGATTATATATAGTAATTGTTGATTGTGTCCTGTGTGATAATACCTAATTTTCTTTGCTCTTGAGTCGATTGTATTTGAGGGACCACAAATAGTGCGTAACCCGGATTGCTGTCCAATAGCTGTTTAGCTTCAAATAAGCTGGCAAGCTCTGGTATGGGTAATATATTAAAGCGATGTGCCGGTATTTCAAGTAAATCTATAACAGTCACATTATTCTCTATTGTAATACTATCCTTTTTTACGTTAGAACTCTCTTTTAAGGCTTCTAATTCGAGCGCTAAATCAGCCGCTCTAAGCAACAATAAACCTTCATTTGCTTTAATTATTATCCATAAAGAATTTGTTGATAACAACTCATTGGCAACTTCAACAGAGATTTTTGATTCGCTCTCAACAAATGTTGTTTTCATAGCGCTGCGGACACCAATAGCCCCAAGTATCTGTTTGATGGGGCTAATATTTAAATGGGTGCCTTTAAGTCTGAGTTGTGCAACAAAAATACCATCACACTTGCATAAATATCGGGTTAAAACACAAGCGACAACAATAATTAACATACTCGGAAAAATAACCCCAGGGCTATAAGTCATTTCTAATACTGCCATTAATGCTGCTAATGGTGCATTTAATACAGCCCCCATCATTGCAGCCATGCCAAGTAAGACGTAAATGCCATCATTATTAATATCATCTGGAAACAAGTAATGGCCAATGATCCCAATCGACCCTCCAATACATGCGCCAATAAATAATTGCGGTCCGATGATGCCACCCGGTACGCCCATCGTAATACTAAAGCTAGTGACTAGAATTTTTGCTACAGCAAGGGCTATTAAAAAGCCGACGCCAATCTTGCCTTCAAGGGTTAAGTTAATTGTGTCATAACCAAGACCAAGTATTTGCGGAAAAAATAGTGCAACAAAGCCAGTCAGTAATCCTGCAGCCATTATTCGAGCAAAGATGGGGAAGTGGTTAAAGCGATTAAAGTTAAGTTGTAATTTCACATAAGCGCTTGCGAACAAAGCGATAATAAGACCGGCAATAATCATAAAAGGCATTTCTATCAAGCCATTTAATGCGGTCGTATCGATGCTTAAAAAAACCTCATTACCAAAGGCTGCACGCGCTACTAATGCTCCACAAACTGATACCATCATTATGGGTATAAAGCCAATGATGGTATAGCTCATTAAAACAACTTCCATTGCAAAAATAACGCCCGCGATAGGAGTGTTGAATGAAGCGGCAATTGCTGCAGCAACACCACAGCCGATTAAAGTTCCTAAACTATTGTTAGGCAGCTTTAGCCATTGTCCCATAAGGCTGCTAATGCTGGCACCTATATGTATCGCTGGCCCTTCACGGCCAACTGAATGACCACAAACCAAACTAATAATGCCGCCAATAAATTGAACCAATAAATTAATAGCGGGCATACGTCCTTCATAATTATGAAGACGTTCTAAAACGTGGCCAATGCTAACATGGCGATGTTTGCTGTCTAAAAAATGAAAGCCTGTGCCAATAATTAAAGCGCCAATAACAGGGAGGGCAAATTGCCATACAGGCGACAAGCCTTCAAAATTATCATTGCTGGTAGGTAATAAATAATTGAGTGATGTTTCTATCGTGTAGCGAAAAACAACAATCAGTAAGCCGGCAACACAACCGATAATCGCACCTAAGATTGTTAGCTGCGGAAGCGCATCAATATAAGATAAGCGATTTCGAAATTGATTGATGAATTGTGACATTATTGAACAGCTCGTTTGGAATATTTAGCGATTTCTATAATAAAAATTAGATTATCACATATAACTGTGAGCTTGATCATAAACATCTCCCGCAGATTTGAATCCTAAAGGGCATTTTTGTTTTTTGCCTTCCTAATTCTTTAGCTTTCGTCTATAGTTAGGGCATAGATTTTTGACGGTAATTTTAAGCTACGATTAATTTAAGGGCTACAGAGAAATGATTGATGTGGGTATTATTGGAGCAACGGGTTATACCGGTGCAGAATTATTACGTTTGTTGGTAAATCATGATCATGTAAATATAAAAATGATTACATCACGCTCAGAAGCGGGTGTTGCTATAGCTGATATTTATCCGAATTTGCGTGGTCATTGTAGTCTGCGTTTTGTTGCCCCTGATATAAATAGTCTTTGCGAATGTGACGTTGTTTTTTTTGCTACCCCGCACGGAGTTGCTCATAGCATGGTGCCAGCTCTGTTTGAGAAGGGGGTACGCATTATTGACTTATCCGCAGATTTTAGAATAAAAGATGCTGACCTATGGTCTAAGTGGTATCAGCAAGAGCACGGATGTAAAGAGTTGCTGCCAGAGGCTGTGTATGGCTTGCCAGAAATGAATCGACAACAAATTGCCAAAGCCCAGTTAATTGCTTGCCCTGGCTGTTATCCAACATCTGTTCAATTAGGGTTTTTGCCTTTACTTGTTAATAATCTTGTTGAACCTAATCGTTTGATCGCAAATTCAGCGAGTGGAGCAAGTGGTACAGGTCGCCAAGGTAAAATAGATAACCTGCTTACGGAAAACAGTGATAGCTTCAAGGCTTACGCATCCAGTGGGCATAGACATTTGCCAGAAATTGAGCAAGGTTTGCGTTTTGCTCAGCCAAAGGATGTAATACCTGCTAAACTTACATTTGTACCTCATTTATTGCCAATCATTAGAGGCATTCATTCAACCTTGTATGCGCAGTTGTATAATGATCAAATTGATCTTCAGGCGCTCTACGAAGATTTTTATAAAGATGAGCCGTTTGTTGATGTAATGCCCAAGGGTTCTCATCCTCAAACTAGATCGGTTAAAGGATCTAACGTTTGCAGGTTGTCTATTGTAAAGCCTGAGGACAGCAGCACAGTTATTGTAATGTCAGTGATTGATAATTTATGTAAAGGTGCGTCGGGCCAAGCCATACAGAATATGAATATTATGTTTGGTTTTGATGAAAAAGCAGGTTTGCAAGCGCCAGCGCTGTTACCTTAGAAGTGCCATTTTAAAAAATTAAATTAACAGTCGCGTTAACAATATTATTGGTCATGATGACCTAAAATAATTCTAAATGGGTTAGGATTAATTATTAAAATGATATCAGTTAAGGTGAACACAGATAAATAAAATAGCGTTATAGATTATGTCAGTAGTAAAGGAGAGTAAGCAATATGCGATGACCGTTGTGCCTCATCGCCCTTACGTTAAGGCTTTTAGAATATTGTTGCTTTGCATATCTTTTGTTTTAGCCGTTGCCGCGAGTCATTTTGCGGGGCGTTATTACAATGTTGGTTATAGTAGTGCTACGACCGCAGAATACGCGGCATTAAACTCTCGATACAAGCAAGAGCTTATCAAATCAGCGAAGCTTGAGCAGCAGATTGCTAATCTTAAGCTTGCAACAGACGTCGATCGTAAAGCTAATACAGAGGTTCGCGCTAAAGTTGTTGAGTTAGAAACACAGCTAGCAGATTTAAAACAAAATAATACTTTTTATCGCAGTTTAATGCGTCCAGCAGCTGGAGATAAAGGTATTGTTGTTGATGCGCCATCAGTGGTGCCTAAAAATACTCCTGGGGAGTATACATATAACATAGTGGTTAAACAGATTGTTGCTCAGCACCAACAAGTCAGTGGTTACTTAACACTAGTTTTAGTTGGCAAGCAATCGGGCGAAACGGCTAGCCTATCTCTAAAAGATATTTCAGATGATGTTGCTGATGAGCGCATTCGTTTGAATTTTAAATACTTTCAGCGGATAGAAGGCGATATGACACTACCGAAAGGTTTTGTGCCTGATAAAATAGAAATGCAAGTTGTTATTCAAAACCCCAAAAAAGCAGTCATTGATAAAAAATTTGGCTGGTTAGTTAAAGAGAGTTAATGCTTATGTTTGGTAAAAAAGAAACTTCTGCTACGTTTTCTGCAGGTTCAACAACTCTAGTATCCAAAAATACTGAGATCGTTGGTGATATCAATTTTTCAGGAAATTTGATGATAGAAGGCAAGGTGACGGGTAATGTTTATGTATCTTCAGGTGCAGATGCACATGCTCGAGTGCTAGAAAAAGGGACTGTAGTTGGTGAAATTCGTGTCCCAAGTATTGTCATTAATGGCACAATCAATGGCGATGTATACTCGGATAAGCATGTCGAACTTGCAGCGAAAGCAGTCGTTAATGGCAATGTACACTATAACCTGATTGAAATGGTTAAGGGTGCTCAAGTGAACGGCAATTTAGTTTACAGTGCCGAGCCATCATCAATTAAATCTACTCCATCCTCTAATAATGTAGATAAATTAGATAAGGTCGGCTCCAGCACTTCCGCAACTACTACTTCTGCTACTAGCGCTTTAGGTGCATCAATTAAGAGCTAGTTTTGTTAATAAAACTGGCCAAGGTATATTGAGTACTTGACTGTTTTACTTGGTTAAAGCGATAATCAATTTTTTTATATACATTAGAGATTGAAATAATATGACAGCCGTTGATGTTTTTACTCCTGAGCCTGTTTATGTAACAGAAAATGCTGTGAAGAAAGTGCATAGCCTTTTGGAAGAAGAGGGCAACTTTGACTTAAAACTACGGGTTTTTGTTACCGGTGGTGGCTGCTCTGGCTTTCAATATGGTTTTACTTTTGATGAGATTGTCGCTGAAGATGACGCCCAAATCACTAAAGAAGATGTGAGCGTTGTTATCGATTCGATGAGTTATCCTTTTCTTGTTGGTGCGCAAGTTGATTATCAAGAAGATCTTAATGGATCTAAATTTGTTGTAAGCAATCCTAATGCCTCTTCAACGTGTGGCTGCGGTGCCTCCTTCTCTATATAAGCAGACAAACCAATGGACTGCTGTCCTTTTAACCATAATATTCATATTATGGTTTACGCCTTTGGCATACTCTCAATCTAACTTAGAATCTTCAACTGTCAACCCTTTGGGATATGTTGCCCGCATAAATAGTGACTCACCAGAAGAAGTTTCAGATGCACTTAAACGCGCTGAAACTCTCTATCTTGAGGGTAAACTTTCTGAGTTAACTAGCCCTCTAGCTATTGTTTTACATGGCCCTGAGGTCGAGATCTTTTTTAAAGATAAATATGAGCAATATAAAGACATAGTTGATTTAGCCGCAAGGCTAAATGCATTTGGAGTTATAGATGTTCGAGTTTGCGAGACTCAAGCGGGGATTATGGGAAGAAACCGATCCAGCGTATATTCGTTTATTGGAACAGTACCTTTTGGTCCAAGTGAAATTAAACGTTTATTAAATCAGCAAAGTTACGTTTATTTTTAAAGATTCTTTTCAATAAAAGCTTGTTTTTTAAGCCCAATAAATTCCCCCAGAAATAACTTCTTCATAAGCTCCGGTAACACTTGGCAAATTCCCTGGTAGTTTATTTATGGTTCGATGGGCAAGCCAAGCAAATGCAGCTGCTTCAACCCAATCCGGATGAATGCCAAGTGCCTCTGTTGTGCTCAAGGTGCTGTGCGGTAACAGATCCCTCAAGCGCTCGCAAAAATAGGTGTTATGTGCGCCGCCGCCGCAAATATAAATATCCGCGTTGGGGTCTATTTTGTTGATCTCTAAAGCGATTGTTTTTGCGGTTAATTCTGTCAAAGTCGCTTGAATATCTTCGTTTGAGAGCGAGTGATTATTTGCTGCTAGCACCTCTTTTACCCATACAAGATTAAACGTCTCACGGCCGGTGCTTTTAGGCGCTGGCAATGCAAAATAAGGATGTTTAAGCAAGTCCGTTAGTAGGTCTTGGTCTACCTTCCCGCTTGCTGCCCATTGCCCATATGTATCGAAGTGTTGCTGCAGGTGGAGTTGGCACCAAGCATCCATTAAGCCATTCGCAGGACCTGTATCAAAACCAATGACTGTGTTGTTTGTGGTGTTTTTTGCAGCTGGAAGATAGCTAATGTTAGCAATGCCACCAGTATTTAAAATGATTCTATTGGTTTCAGCTGAAGTAAAAAAAGCGCTGTGAAAAGCAGGAGCTAAAGGTGCTCCATGCCCGCCTGCAGCGATATCTCTTCGACGGAAATCAGTAACAGTCGTTATTCCTGTTTGTTGCGCAATAATATTGGGGTCGCCAACTTGCAGCGTATAGCCGAGTTTAGATGTATGAGTGTCAACTGCGATATTACCGGTCAGCTGCTGATGTGGAGAATCTTTATGAGGCGGCGGATAATGTCGAATTGTCTGGCCATGGGAACCAATTGCTTCAATATCTTTAGTGCTTATGTTAGATTTCTGACAAAGTTCTAAGGAGATTTGGCTAAATAATTGAGCCAGTTCGTAATCTAAATATCGAATTTTTTCAATTTCATTTTCACCGCTAATTGCAAGATCAAATATAATCAATTTTAAGGCGGCGGGAATGGATAGAGTGTGAGTTTGTAAAAGGGAGACTTTATTTTTATTAATGCTGATAATAACGGCGTCAATAGCATCTGCGCTGGTGCCGGACATTAATCCAATATAATACTTTTCGCTCATTTCGATACCCTAGTCATGGGGCTTTTAAGTCTTTATTTCTTGCCCTAATGGGCATTTAACACAAAATATAACATTAAAAATTGTGCCGATATCAACACATTTGGGGATCAGTTATTCTTATGAGCAGCCTTTAAACTTATTCTTATAATTGCCCTTAAGGTAATACTTTGCGTAAGAGAATTTAGATAAGGGGCAATATGAGAATACTGTTGGCTAACCTAGAAAAACTTTTAGGGTAAATTTATTATCTTTATTATCTAGCTAATAATGATTAACTGGATATTCGAATAAAACCACCTAAATATCTGGCTTACTGTTAGCTTATTGTGAGCTTGATGCGACCTGTATGTTTTTCTGGTAGTTCTGCAAAGTGGCTACGATAGATTGTGTCTGTAGCGTAAAGTTTGCTAATTCTGTTTTTGGAATTGCTTTAGCTTTTGGTAAATTAACACTAACCGGATTTCTAACAGCACCGTTTAAGTAAAATTCATAATGCAGATGAGGTCCAGTTGCTAAACCCGACGAGCCAACATAACCTATGATTTGACCCTGTTTTACGCGTGTCCCATTTTTAATGCCTTTACCATATCTACTCATATGTGCATAAAGTGTTTTGTAAGACTGGCCATGCTGTAGCATCACTGTGCGCCCATAGCCACCTTTAGTGCCAGCCCATGTTACTCTACCATCGCCAGCAGCTTTAATGGGAGTGCCAGTTGGGGCTGCATAATCAGTTCCTTTATGAGCACGGATTCTATTCAACACCGGGTGCTTACGTTGTAAATTAAAGTGTGAACTAATGCGAGCAAAATCAACAGGGGTTCGTAAAAAAGCTTTACGCATGCTATTGCCTTCAGGCGTGAAGTAGTTACTACTACCACTGCTATCTGTATAGCGGACCGCTTTAAATGTTTTGCCTTGGTTGGTAAATTCAGCGGCAAGTATGGGGCCATTGCCAAGTTTTTCACCTTCTAAAAAGTGCTCTTCATATAAAACGCTAAAATGATCATTTGAGCGAATATCTAGTGCGAAATCGATATCCCAACCAAAAATACCAGCAACCTCCATAATAAGGCTTTGTTCCATGCCTGCATTGGTGCCAGCTAAGAATAATGAGTTCTCAATTGTTGCTTCTCTAAAGGCAACTTGAACATCGGGCTCTAGAAGAATTTTTTCATAGTCGAAGCCAGCATCGGATCTTGAAAAAGTTACTTTGTTTAGTTTATTTTTTTGATAGGTTAATTTGTATAGTTTTTTATCATCTATCTCAAAATGAATTTTCTGTCCTGGGTGAAGCCGAGTTAATTGTTTGGTTTCGGTGTTACTTTGCATTAATTCAAACAGGCTTGTATCGCTCAGACCTGCACGTTGAAACAATATAGAAAGATTGTCTCCTGATTTAACAGTCTCTGTATGATTTTGCAGATCAAGAAGCAAAGGCTCTTGTTTAGGTATGATTAATGTTTCTGATAAATCATTATTCTCAATATTTGAGGGGGGTAACACTGCTGCTTTACTCGACATAATCACATCTGAAGATTTCGCAATTGCTAACGCCACGACTTTCTCTGAGCGTTGAGCTTCTTTCGCTTCATTAGAAGGAATTGTGATCGAGGAAAACAATAAAAGGGTAGACCCAAGCACAGCTATTGCAAAAGCATGCATTTTAGGGAATTCTTTTAGAGTAATGCTTGATTGAAAATGTTTAATTAAATCAATGATTTTTGTCATTTTGTTAAAGTGTTACTGTATGTAATGTAATGTTAATGGCTTTTATACCAGAATGTTGTCAATTAATCACCCGTAAATTATCCTTTATTAGATAAATCACCCATAATTTTTTGAGAATTTTTAAATAAGTGTCTTTTTTTTCGATTATCATTAAATAGTACATGATTAAATAGTACTTTCAATTTGTTTTTTTGGGGGGTTCGGGTATTGTGTGCGACCTCAATTGTCTCGGTTAAATTTAAGGGAAGGTGAAGAAGTGGTGAAACAATCTGGATTATTAGCAGATTTAACGGCGCGTGGTTTGATAGCTCAAATGACTGGAGAGGATTCTTTGGCTGAAAAGTTAAAGCAGCCTCAGGTACTCTACTGTGGTTTCGATCCTACGGCGGATAGCCTTCATATTGGTAGCCTTGTGCCTTTACTGACATTAAAGCGTTTTCAGCAAGTGGGTCACAAACCAATCGTTTTGGTTGGTGGTGCTACAGGCTTAATTGGAGATCCAAGTTTTAAATCTCAAGAGCGCCAATTGAATACGCCAGAAGTTGTTAATAATTGGGTCAATAAAATCAAGACGCAAACTTCCCAGTTAATTAATTTTAATGATGACGGTGAGAGTAATGCAGTCATGGCTAATAACTTAGATTGGATGGCTGATTTCAACGTTTTAGATTTTTTGCGCGACGTAGGTAAGCATTTCTCTATCAATAACATGATAAATAAAGAGTCAGTAAAGCAGCGAATTAACCGTGATGGCGAGGGCATTTCTTTTACGGAATTCAGCTATATGTTGTTGCAATCTTATGATTTTGCCGAGCTTTATAAGCGTCATAATTGTGTTTTGCAAATTGGGGGTTCCGACCAATGGGGAAATATAATTGGCGGTGTCGATTTAACTCGACGCATGCATGGTGGCCATGTTTATGGGCTGACACTTCCATTGGTTACCAAAGCAGACGGAACGAAATTTGGTAAAACTGAGTCAGGTACTATTTGGCTTGACCCCAAAAAAACATCTCCCTATGCGTTTTATCAGTTTTGGTTAAATACGGCAGATGCAGATGTTTACACATTTTTAAAATACTTTACATTTTTAAGTGTTGATGAAATTGATATTTTAGAAGATACAGATAAAAAATCTGGCGCTAAACCTCAGGCCCAAAAAGTATTGTCTCAAGAGGTAACGCGGCTTGTTCATGGTGTTGAAGGGCTAAGAGCGGCGGAGGTAATTACTCGGTCATTATTTGATGGCAACGTTGGCGGCTTGAGCATCTCTGATTTGATGCAGTTAGAGCAAGATGGCCTGCCTAGCTCTGATATAGATGCAAGTTTGATGGCAGAAAATTCTTTGACGGCGCTGTTTGTAGCTTCTGGCCTAGCAAAAAATAGTAAGCAGGTAAAAGACGCGTTGATACGCAATGCTGTGTTAGTGAATGGAGCTACTGTTGGCTGGGATATGAATATGGAGGTTAATAAAATATTCTCGATTGATAACGGTCTTCATGAAAAGTGGTTTGTTGTGCGTTTAGGCAAGAAAAGCTATCACCTGTTCAAATTAATTTAATGCAGCTGCCAGGCTTAATATAGTTATCGAAAAGCAGTTGTGTTAATTTTCAATATGGTTATTAAAGCTATTTATTTTTAGTCTTTTTGTAACAAACGATAATAAAAAGAAATAAAGTGAAAAAGTGATTGCGTCTCATAAATATGACCGTATAATGCGCGTCCTCTGCCAGGTTAAGTAGCAATAGGTGCGCATATAGCGAGCCTATTTCTTAGTGTGAATTGGTAGGTTTTAATAGTGATCAAATAGATAGTTAATTAGTTGCAAATAAAACATAATTAATTGTTTACATTATTGAAAAGGTGCGTATAATTCGCATCCCGAACTTAAGGCAAGCCCTTGAATTCGCTGATAAAACTGAGCAGTCGAGCACTGTTTAGGTTATTTAAAAACTAGAATCAA
>JAWUWW010000019.1:0-47619 GCA_034111645.1 Cellvibrionaceae bacterium | reverse complement strand
TCAGCGTCATTAAGTTTGCGAGCAGCTACAATAATTGGATCGACTTCTACTTTACCAGCATCAGTTAAAACAGCGCTATCGGTAGCAAATAATGCATCACCTGATAAGCTTATATTCTGTACGATACGCTCAGGTGGAAGTACAATAACGATTAATTTTGGTGCTGGCTTTTCAGTCTCTACTGCTACTGCTGGAGCACATGCATCTGTACCATTAGCCGCTAAAACACAGGCGCCGAAACCATCTGTTACTTTATTGCCAGAGCCGTCAGCAAGGTACTTGCCAGTGTGTGCCATTGCGCTTGTGCTCATTAGCAATGTTGTTAATGCGATAGCGCTTAAATTTGTAATATTTTTAATCATAAAAGACCTCCAAAGTCTCAGTTTTTTGTTTATTTGGGTAAAATAAAGAATACATCGGTAAAACTATACATACAGCCAATAAACGCTCAATTGCTACGAAAATCCAAGGCTATGTACCGAGTATTCGGTCACTTCAGATAGGAAAACAGCCACCACGCCCTTTCTTGAACGGCATGCTGGCTTGAACAAGCTGTTTATACTTCCTATCCTTGTTGTGCCCTCTAGCTTATTTTTCCTTGCCAGTTCGACCAACGTTGTTCATCTCGCCGAAGGCTTTGGCAAAAAGTACCGGCTTGCCATTGATACGCGCGGTCTTGCCGACGAAAGCAACCTTGTCGCCCTTCTTGATGTCATCGACCTCAGCGCCTGCACCCACGTTGACGACCATGGTCTTGCCTGTCTTGTTTTCCACCTTAAATAAGGTGTGTTTGACGGACATTCCTTTCAGGTTGATGTCTTTGACATCTACCACTGTGCCCACGAAAAAGCGCTGACCCTGCGTTGACTCTGCGCTTGATATTGGCGAAACTGCCAGACTAGTGACTAATGCGAGTGTTGTGAATGATGTCTTCATTAATGTCTTCATTGATGTCTTCATTGATGTCTTCATTTTAATATCCTTGTTTCACTTAGATTGACGAGCAGGTTGTAGACGCTGCTCAGATGTCGAACCAGCCATCGTCACCGGCATCATCGTAGCTGTAGCTATCCCAGTCATCATCGGCGTCGCCGTACCAGCTATCCCAGTTGTCGTCGGTAGTATCCCACCAGAAATCGCTGTCGTAGACGCCGTAGTCATCTGTGGACTAGTTGTCATCGTTCCAAAGGCCGGCGTCATACTGATTCCAGTAGTTACCGTCCCAATCTGCGTGAGTGATTGCGCCAACGCTTGCGAAAGCCAACACGCCAGCAATCGTGAGTGCGGAAATTAATTTCTTCATATTTATTCGCCTAAAAATAGTTGTAGTTCTTTCGTGAATGTTGAGAATCTGTATGCCGTCGAAGCCAGTTTCACAAAAACAATGGGTGAGTCAAAAAGTCATGACGAATGATCTTGCGCTCTGTCTGACTCAGATAGATACAACCCAACTGAAAAACATTGTCCGTGAATGCAATTCGGGTGTCTGTTCGGTTACGCACTTAATGTGCAATGTTTATCGCTACACGCAAAGTGCCCTGTATAGATATGAACTGCCCCAGCCAGAGTGAACACCTACCTAAGCGACATTCTTTGATTTAAATTCTGGACTTCCCAGCTTTTATTAGACATGGATCGATTAAAATTATTAAAACTTCTGCACATACTTATTAGCAATGCTTTAAATTCAAGACACACATAAAAAAATAGAATAAACACGATTCTTATATCGCTAGGTAACAAAAAAATACATCCTCCGCTACATCAAATAAAGTAATCACGAACGAAAGACAAAAGATATTAACCATCCATGTTATCAGCCAAGCAATGCTCATGTTTTTTAAAACTGACGCCAAAATCAAACTTCATACATTGGTAGGAGTAAATCATGTAGTATTGTTATTCAATTTTTATACAGCAGGGTTTCAGGATGAAAGCTAGTATCACCGCCATTGGAACCGCAGTCCCGCAGTATAAATTCAAGCAAAGTGAAGCCGCAGTAATAATTTCAGAACGGTTACAATTGGGTGTAAAAAAAAAGAGACTCCTTAAATCTATTTATAAAGCGACGGGCATTGAATCGCGGCATAGTGTGATGAGCGATATGGGGCAACTCTCAAATTCCAGAACTGAGATATCGTCACCTGATTTAACCACAGCAGGACGGATGGCACTTTATAAAGAACATGCACTGCCGTTAGCTGTTTCTGCTATCAACCAATGTATGGAACAATCCGAAGCCACATTATCCGATATCACACATGTTATTACAGTAAGTTGTACAGGCATGTATGCCCCAGGTTTAGATATTGAAATTGTGCAGCAATTAAAGTTGCGCACTAATACCAAACGCACGGCAATCAATTTCATGGGATGTTACGGTGCATTCAACGCGTTGAAGTTAGCAGATGATGCCTGTCGCGCGAATAAAGAGGCTGTTGTTTTAGTAGTGAGTGCTGAGCTTTGCAGTCTGCATTTTCAAGATGATGAAGATTTGGATCATCTACTTTCAAACGCGCTTTTTTCAGATGGTGCAGCAGCGGCACTTATTCAGCCTTTGGCTGAAGATCGCAAGAGCCTATCGATCGAGGCCTTCAATTGTGATTTATTACCACAGACCAGTGAAGACATGGCATGGAAGATAGGAGATTCAGGTTTTGATATTGTTTTAAAATCCTATATTCCAGAAGTGATTGAGTCAGGGATTGCCGAGTTTATGAATAAACTCTTGAAACAGGAAGCGCTCACCCAAGTTGATCACTATGCCATTCATCCAGGCGGGGTGAAAATACTGCAAGCCTGCGAAACGGCTTTGGATATTACAAAAGACAAAAATAAGCATGCTTATCATGTGATGCGTGAGTATGGAAATATGTCATCAGCCACAATTTTGTTTGTTTTGAAAGAATTTATGGCGCATCTGACGGGTGAGAATCATCAAGAAACCGTCTTTAGTTGCGCTTTTGGACCAGGATTAACACTAGAATCAATGTTACTTAAGATAAACCAGCCCCATTAAACATAATCAAGTTTCTTGAGTACAAAGTTAACCAGCTTAGGTGATCGTTTCAGTAAAGGAAGAGCCAATTCTCCCATTTTTGGTTGCAGCAGTGCTGCGTTAAATACATTGCCTAACAGTATTTTTGTTTTAATCGATTTCGAATAATTGATGCGATATTGGTGAGGCCGTTGTTTTAAATAAGACTGCACGGCTTGAATAGCACTATCAACACTATGCGCAAATCCGGAGCCAATAGCCGGATAGAGGGATACCAACGCATCCCCTATCCAGTAGCTGTTAGGCCAGCTAGGAGGTTTTTTTTGAGCGAATTTAGGAGCTCGACCCGACAGAATATCGATAGCGCTAAGATCAAGCGGGATGAATAGTTTTTTAAGCACAGGATGAGATTGTGTCAGATTCTGAAAGTATTCATTGGGAGAAGTTGAAGCATCAACCGCTTCTCGTTTTGCCAAACAGGCACAGTTACTCATTGTCTCGGTGATTGGAACAATTCCCAAATAAGCTTTATCCAGACTGAACATCTTAAGACTATGATCATTCTTGGTATGAGAAAAATGCAATTTGAAACCAAAATAAGGTAGAGCGATTTTTTTATTGTCGTTGTTGCATCCAAGCTTACCCGTTGCAAAAAAAGCATTTTTAGCCTCAATAATTTCACCAGTAGATAATTTGAAGTAAAATGGACTTGTTTCAGTAGATGGCGTTGTGTGCTCGATATAGGTGTTTTCGCGTATGCGTCCACCAAGTCTGCGTGCTCGTGCAGCTAACTTAAGTTCAACTTGACTCCTCGATATAGCGGCAGAAGGCTTTGAGAAGCGAATATCTAATTGCCTGATCCCAGCATAAAATGAGGCATAGGGAATGGCAATGAGAGGACAAACGTCCCAAACCTGCAGTTGCTGTGCTGCAATCGGTGCTAAGAATTCACCACACATTTTAGGTGTGCCGATTACCGCGCCTTCGATTAAAAGCGCCGATATACCATGATCTAGCAATGCATTTAGACACGATAGTCCAGCAACGCCGCCGCCAATAATGACTACTTCTTCCAAATGATGACTCTCCAACGAAATGGGAAACACCATTTAACTTGGTAGTGTTTCATTCCGGCTTGCTCTAACAGGTTAATTAATTCTTGACGGATGAAGCCGCGTTTGATGGAGATAAGGCCATCATTGGTGATGAGCCTATTGCGAAATAAGATTGGACTGAAAAGGTAATAAAACCAATAGGCAATGCTGTTACGGTGCAAATCATTAATGATGACTTTGTCTTTTGTGACGCGTAATGCTTGTTTGAAAAAGGCAATAATTTCTTCGTTGCTCATATGGTGGCAAACCATTGTTGCCAAAATAATATCAGCACTATTTTCATCAAAGGTTAATTCAGGCTCAGCCATTTTCTCAAATTCTACCTTTGAGGTATCTGATTTAAATACAGACTTCTCATGATTGGCCATATCAATCGCTTCAGATGAGATATCAATGCCATGGAATGTCATCTTTGGAAAGTAGCGACTAAGATTAAGAATAAATAAGCCTGCACCACAACCAACATCCATCACGTGCGCTTTTGCCCCACATTTTTTTAAAACATTGGCTGTCCCATGAAAAAAACCAAGAACTTTATTGATGCGATAAAGCATTTTTTGACAATGTATAAATTCTTCAGCGGTATAATTCCCCGGACCTAGATCGAGAATTTCTTTTTCATTTGAACGATGTGATAGCAAATTTTTTCCAGTATTCATTTATGTCAAAAAATACTAACACATCTGCTATAGATATTATAATGAGAGACAAGTTGCTCTATATTTGATTCATTATGTATTTATAGAAATACGCTCTAACTCGTATTTAAGCCAACATAAATATTACCAAGTATCGAAAGCATGCTATGAATATTGACGTATGGGTGCTGCTCCATGGCACGACAACTTATGGGTTCATATTTACGACATCTTATGGCTACACTGTCATCTGTGCTCATGACACCAACGTTTGGCCACTTAATCTCAATCGCAGTTAAGCGCAGGTGAAAGAACCTTCTTAAGGCCCAAAGCAAATCACCGAGATTAGGCTGATCATTTACGTGACCAATTTACTGTTAGTATTACGCTTTGTGATCAGGCTGTTCAAAGTCTTAAAGACTATGCCTATGAAACTCGATGTATGGGTATAATGCGTTAAACGATGCGTTATTTGAGCTGACTAGAGTCAGACAAATCACGGCTGAATGGATGTTGCTATATAATCACGCATTACCAAGTGACGAATTTAATGATATGACACCGCTTGAGTCCTTGAATGAGCCTTAAGTCAGCACGAATAGTTGTGCTAAGACTGGGGTGTTTAGAGGTGGTCTGTTTAATAGATTGATAGGATAAGCATGGGCGAAAAAACGAAGAATAAACCTAAAATAAAAACCAATAAAAAAAATGACGCACAACTTATCATTCGACTCGATAAAGATATGCGCGATGAGTTTATTGCCACTTGCAAAGAGCTAGACACTTCGGCTTCTCGTGAGCTTAGGCGTTTTATTAAGATATATATGCGCCAGTATCACAGTGGTGAATTTGAAGAATAGTCACGCCTGACACGAGCATTATTCACAGCAAAGAATAAATTATTAAATAAGGCTGCCATTCCATGTCGTATTTTTTCTAGAAAAATTCTGGTTACCAATTGTTTAGCCAATCCTAATGGGTAATTTCTGAATTCAGAGAATTATTCAAAAGAATTTCATTAGCTAAACAGTATTACTATACCAACCGACGCTAGATATTCGGCCTCTTTTTCCAAGTCCGCACTAAAGATTGGAGTCTGTGCTAGCCACCCATCAGGAAATGAGAGTGATAAAGTCAAATCTTCTGCCTTTACTATATAGTCTGGCAGAACATCGTCTTGTCGCTGCAAGTTGAATAACACGCCTAATCGCAACAAGGCGATGAGCTTGATGACCTTTTCTGGATGATATCCAGAAAAATCTACTATTTCACTACTGCGGATCTTTTTTCGATGAAAACGTACCAGCGTTGCAAGTAAACTTTGCTGCTCTTGATTAAAGCCAGACATATCAACGTTTTGCAAAATATAACCCGAGTGCCGCTGCACACCTTGAGAATTAATTTGCAAGCCAACCTCATGTAAAAGAGAAGCCCAGCAGAGCATATTCTTCATCTCTGCCTCATTAATTTGCCAGCTTTTTTTACACGCTGAAAAAATATTAATGGTTGTCGTTAAAACGCGCATAGCCTGTTCTGTATCAACATCATAACGAGTAGCTAGGCTCTCGGTAGTACGCTGGCGAATATCCAAATGAGAAGGCCTACCTTCCATTTCATAGATAACGCCTTCACGTAATGCGGCAGGTGAGAATGATATCTCTTTAATCTTAAAGCTTAAAAAAATAGCAGTAAGAATACTAAGTCCCGCAGCAAAAACACTGCGGCGATCTTCCGCTAAACCTTCAAATGCTAGCTTGTCGGCGTGACCAACGCGGACACACTCGGTGATCAACTGTTCGAGATTTTCTAAAGTGACAGTCGTATTCTGAGCCGTTTTATCCAGATTTTGTACGACATTAATAATAGTTTTTATAGTCCCCGAACACCCTATAGCCTGCTGCCAGCCCTGCTTTACATATTTCTTTTCGATCGGCGCCAACTCCTGCCGCGCTGCCGTAATTGCTTTATTGAACGCTTTATTTTTTAGCTCACCACTTTTAAAATACTCCACATTGTAGCTTACACAGCCCATTTGAAGACTGCGCAACAACTTGGTTTCAAAGCCTTCCCCAATAGCAAACTCCGTTGACCCACCACCGATATCAATGATCAGGTTTTGGCCTTTCAAATGACTGGTATGGGCAACACCTAAATAAATAAGACGAGCCTCTTCAATGCCAGAAATAATTTCAATAGGATAAGGGAGTATTTCTCTTGCCGCCTGCACAAACTTCTTTGCATTGACGGCTTTGCGCAAAGTGTGAGTTGCAACAATTCTGACTGAATCCGGCGCAAAACCCTTGAGACTGTCTGCCATCACGCTCAAGGTACTTAAGCCATACTGCATGAACTCTTCAGAGAGCATGTCATTACTATCTAAGCCTTCTGCAAATCGAACTTTCTGTTTGACTGTATGTAAAATTTGAACTGAGTCAGCAACTATTCTTGCGACTACCAGATGGAAGCTATTGGAGCCAATATCTAGGGCTGCTAATTTACTTGTGGGACGGGAATCAATATCGGTAAAATCAGCTATAATTTCTTGGCTCATATTTGTTTTCAAGCGCTTTTAAATAATTGTAAATTTCAATTTGTGAGCGAATCTTTTTACGATTGCCTCTCGGTACGTATTTGTTGGCCTGATTCACATCAATAAGTCTGGCTTTTACGGTATCTTTAAACTGTAACTCTAAGATGCTGATGATTTGACCGGCAAGTTGTTTATCGTATACAGGACAAGCAACCTCGATTCGTTCATCCATGTTTCTACTCATCCAGTCAGCGGAGGAAATGATTACTCGCTGATCCCCTGCATTTTCGTAAACCATAACCCTAGGGTGCTCTAAAAACCTGTCAACGATACTGATGACATATATGTTATCACTTAAACCTTTAATACCCGGCACAAGTGAGCACATACCCCGAACTAAAGCGCGGATTTTAACACCAGCACGGCTGGCTTTATATAGCTCATCTATCAGTTGTGGATCGACTAGATTGTTGAGTTTTAAAGTGATCTTTGCCTTTATACCATTTTGTGCGTTTTGAATCTCTTGTTTAATTAACAATACTATCTTGGTTCTGGCATTCACCGGTGATACATGCAAATGTTGGAACTTGTGACGCCGATAAGGTTGCTGAATAAAATCAAATACATTTACCGCTTCTTCGGCAACCTCCTGATTTTTTGTAAATAAACTGAAGTCAGTATATATTTTTGCCGTTTGCTCATTAAAGTTACCCGTACCGATATGAGCGTAATGCAACAATGCCCCCTTCTCTTCACGAGTTACCACACACAGTTTACTGTGAATTTTTAATGATGGTACACCTAAAAAGACTGTTATGCCGGCATCGCGTAAATTTTTAGACCACTTTATATTGGCCTCTTCATCAAAACGTGCCCTCAACTCCACAACAACGGTAACGTTTTTGCCATTATCAACTGCATCAATCAGAGAATGAATAATGCGAGAATTTTTAGCGATTCTATAAATATTAATGCGAATATGTTTGACGCTTGGATCAAAGGCTGCCTGACGAATGAATTCACTTAAATCAATAAAACGATGATAGGGGTAATATAGTAAAATATCTTTATGAGAAATAGCATCAAAGACGGTATCAAAGTTACTGAAATTATTGGTTTCGAGTGGCGGCATTGTGGGATTTTCTAGATAACCTCTGCCAACATTTGGAAAACCAATAAAGTCTTTAAAGTTTCGATAAGGACCGCTAGCAATCAAACTGTCATAGGATGAAATTTTAAGTCGTCTGGTCAGATACTTGAGCATTTCTTTGGGCATGTTATGGTCATAGACAAATCTGACCGGTTCAGCCACCAAACGCTGCTTCATACTATCTGACATTTTTTCTACGTAGCTTTCATCTATTTCATCATTCAGCGAATAAGCCGAGTCACGAGTCATTTTGAATGAGTAAGCTTCTAGCGAGTCGAATTTCACAAAGCCTTTAAAGATTGCCTCAAGGCATAACTTTATAATGTCATCCAGCAAAATAATGTATTTTTTCTTGCGACTTTTTTCTGGTGGAATAACTACAAAACGGTCAATAAACTGTGTAGGCACCTCAACAGTGGCATAAATTGTCGACTTGCCCTCTCGATGAATTGCAACAAAAAAATAGGTGCCAGAATCATTCAACCGATTTATTAGGTCTACCTTGCTGTCTAATATGACTGGAGCTATATGACATAAAACTGTATTTTTGAAATAGCTCTTTAACCAATGCCTTTGGTATTCATTAACTTCATCCTGAGCTATCAAAAAGATGTTATATTTTTTTAAATCTTTAACAGTTTTTTTATGAGTCTTATCAAATACAAGTGTTAGTGCCAGTACTTTATCTTGTATTTGCTGCATAAGCTGCTGAGCTTGCGTGGCCGTATCACTATTGCCTGCATTTAAGTGAATATAGATAAGACGCTTGACGTCAGCGACCCTGACACGATAAAACTCATCCAGATTGTTGGAATAAATCCCCAAAAAACGTATACGCTCTATAATCGGATTACCAATATCTGCAGCCTCCTGCAATACCCGCTCATTAAATGCTAACCAGCTGAGTTCTTTTGGATAATACTGAGCTGGAGTTGTAGTCATATTTGTATTTGTATTTGTTGTCATATTTCAAGCAGCAATAAATTCACTAATTTACAAGAAAGGTTATCATATACTTACACATTAATATGGCAGTTTTGTTACAGTGAAGAAATAGACAATATACTATAAAATGGCTTTAGCTTTGACTTTGACTTTGGCTTCGGTTGGATCATATAAACGAAGGATTAACCGTTAATAACGAGTAAATAGCCGTCTTTTTTTCTAGTGCTGGCGGGTATTAATTCTGCCTTGTACTTTTTTTGACAGCGTTTGGCCAATTTCAAAAATGGAGTTCGCCCAGGGTCAGCAATAATTATTTTTCCTACCTGTTGCCTCATTGCTAATTTAATCAACTTGAATAATGGTTCAACAAGTTCATCCCAAAAACAAATGTCACCCCCTACGATCAAATCCTGACCAGCTAGCAACTTGGGCTTAAGATTTTCATACCGGCAAACTTTTGTTTTTATCTTCACTTCATTCTTTTTTGCATGTACTTGCAAAAATGGAATTACATTACTGTCCGCGTCGACACCAATAACTTTTGAATCAAATTCTTTGGCACAAAATATACTTAGAATACCCCAACCACAGCCAATTTCGATGACTTTACTCTTTTGAGCAATAGGGTTTTTTAACAAGTAATCCATAATAAAATAACTAGAATACCAAATTTTATCACCGTGAATTTCGGGTATGTTCGCTTGATCACGAATCTTGCGGATAGCCTTGTGCTTATTGCTAAGTATTTTTAATCCATAAGCTGATTTTAATGCTAATGAAGTCATAATTTGTAAGTCCCTATTTATACTCTATATAAGTATTTTTCAATAATCATGGCTTGGTTAATCATATTAACTGCAACCAAACCTTTAAAATATAATATATCATTTGACTATACTTTGTATATACATTACATTTGGTTTTTACTTTCACTAGGAGAATATAAATATGTCTAAGATCACCAAAAAAGTAGCCAAAAAAACTGCAAAGAAAATCGCTGTGAAAGCTGTAAAAAAAGCTGGCGTGAAATCGAAAAAAAGTAATGTTATCAAATTGGCTACCAAAGTAGCTTTAAAACAGGTCAAAAAGGGCTCAAAAGGAAAAGCGCGGTCTGCAGCTAAAAAAGTGGCCAAAAAAGCGGCTTAACGCTAATTGATATTTAATTGCCCACTAAAACCTTAACGTAGAAATTTCTGTAATCGCTAAACGCGATAAGAAATTTTTACGTTGCGTTAACGATTTACTGAAAGTCAGATGCTCGCCATTTTAAAAGAGTCATAAGCAGTAGGCCCCCTAACTGATCTGTGTCCAGCATACCGTAAGACAAAGTAAGTGTTATAAATAGCGCATTAATTATTGAGGCATAGTCGCTTTTAACTTTTAACGACTTAAAGATATTTCAGATTAAGTCGAGACTAATAGAGCTTAATTCGAAATCTAGTTATGGGATATTTTTAATCTCGCAAGTAAATCTAACACTTGTGTTTGACTATTTAGCTTAAGGTTAGCGTAGATTGCGCCTGCATAGCTCGCACCTAATGCCGATTTATAAAATAATGTCTATGTTATACCTCGACCACTTTAGCATCAGGTGCATTTTTCTTTACTGACGCTATACCACTATCTCGCGAAGCTTCTGTTTCATAAGATTGACTAGTGCCGATAATTTGATGGTTGCCAGCTTTTAGATTAAATGAATATTTGCCTGCTTTTGTTTCCTTTTTCTCGTAACGAGCATCTTCTGCTGCGTTCTTCTTGATAGATTCAATCCCATTCATACAAGCTGACGTTGCTTTATATCCTTCACTTACTAAAATATTCTGGCCATTACTAGCTTTATACGAAAACGAAATTCCCCTGCCTTATCGCTATAAATTTCAAACTTACCTGACACATATCACCTCTTTATTTTTATCGTTAATTATAGATAATCAGGCCTCTGACAACATTACGGTAACTTCAAATAGTTAGCATTTAAAACACAAATAATGTCTTTGCCGATAATCAGTAACGGTGCACCAATTTATAAATAATATTTAAAGAAAAATTCATTATTTTTTTATCGAATAATTTAATATAACAATAAAATTATTTTTATTTAGCCGCGTGAATCAATTTATTAATATTTTTTTGGATGCAAAACCTTTATATAGTTTGACTAGGCTATTTTAAATATAACCTTTATATTAAGGTAAATTTAGTGAAGCTAATTAAGCAATTAATCCTTAACTTTATAGAATGCATTTAAATTATATTGGAAAAAGTACAGCATCTATAAAATTTCTATTTTTATTCATTTGATAATCCTAAAAAATTTATTTTGTAAAAAATGCAGTGATATAAAACAAAAGATGACATAATGAGTTGTTGGCAGCCAACATTTAGAAGATATAGCAAACAAACCTTTATTTAGATGCCAGTCAACAAACCAACACAACCTAGAATACGAATATCTATTTAAATACCTATTTAAACAGATACACGGATACAACCAAGCCGTTGTAAAATTCTTTGAGTAAGAGGCTACGAGTAAGAGGCTATGCATCACACTAAATTAGTGACAAACACACATCCGGAACTCCAAGAAACTTCTAGCACGGTTGAGACGCTCGAAGATCTCGCTGTGCTTGCAGACTACTCACTAATGGACTCTCTTAATTGCGATCCTGATGCGAATCTAGATGGCGAAAACCACTCACCAAGGCAAGTCTTTACAGGTCACTATGTGCCAGTCACCCCCACGCCCATCGCAGAGCCCATGTACATCGCGCACAGTAAACACTTTTTTAAGGAGCTAGGTTTTGCCGATAGCCTAGCGCAATCAGCCGATTTTATGCGCATGTTCTCGGGCGATATCTCGCATACACCAGATTCGATGCGCAAGGTCGGCTGGGCGTGTGGATACGCCCTTTCTATATACGGGACCGAGTATTATCATCAGTGTCCGTTTCAAACTGGCAATGGCTATGGCGACGGGCGCGCAGTTTCGATACTCGAGGCCGTTATCAACGGGCAGCGCTGGGAAATGCAATTAAAAGGTGGCGGCAGAACGCCATATTGCCGAGGTGCTGATGGTCGTGCAGTACTGCGTTCGAGTATCCGTGAGTTTCTGGCACAAGAACACATGCACGCTTTAGGAGTGCCCACTTCACGATCTTTGTGTTTGTATGCATCTAAAACTGAGCAGGTCCAACGACCTTGGTTTTCTGAGGGTTCGCGCTCGAGAGACCCCGACATGATGATATCAGAGACTGTCGCCATTTCTACGCGTGTTGCACCTTCGTTTATTCGAGTTGGCCAACTTGAGCTTTTTGGTCGTCGTGCCCGCAAACACGAACATCCAAAAGCAATGCAAGAACTAGAGCAAATTGTCTTACATTTAATTGAACGTGAATATGCTGACGTAATCGACAATAAGCTAACGACCCCCGAAAAAGTCGTAATGCTTGCGCGCGAGTTTCGTGCCCGACTCACTTCACTTGTGGCAGACTGGATTCGGGTTGGTTACTGCCAAGGCAACTTCAATGGGGATAACTGTGCGGCTGGGGGCTTCACTCTTGACTATGGCCCGTTTGGATTCTGCGAAGCGTTTAACCCGAATTACCAACCTTGGACTGGTGGAGGACGTCATTTTGCGTTTATGAACCAACCACTAGCAGCCGAAAGCAACTTTCATATGTTTTGGACCACGCTGCGGCAGTTGCTCATGTCAGATGAAGAGTATGCGCAGCAGCTAGACGAGATTCGACTTAATTTCTCAGAGGTAATGCAAGAGAAAATGCAAAAAATGTGGGCCACCAAGTTAGGGCTAAAAGTCTTTGACGCCGATTTATTTAGTGAGCTCGAAATACTAATGGCGCAAACGCCAGTTGATTACACGATCTTTTTTCGCGAGCTATCGATGCTACCTGATGACATTGGCCCACTTAAAAAAAGCTTCTATAAAATTTCAAAGCAAGGTGCTGAGCCCGAAGACTTAGATGAGCGCTGGAGCGAATGGCTAACAAAATGGAAAACACTAAACAGAAGCTCCAATACAAATAATGCTGCGCCCCAATCGCGCGATGAGCTTTCGCGACAGATGAAGTTGGTCAATCCTAAATACTGTTTGCGCGAATGGGCTCTTGTGCCTGCTTATCAGCAAGCAAATGCAGGCGATTACGCACTTATTGAAGAGTTACAGGAGGTCATGACTCAGCCTTATGCTGAGCAATCAAAGGAGATAGAAGAGAAGTATTATCGTCTAAAACCAACGGAATTTTTCAACATTGCTGGTTTGTCTCATGTTAGTTGCTCGTCATAACTTTTAAATATTTGCTATTCAGTTATAACCTATTAGCGCCTAAAGTTTTCAAACCTCGGTAATTTGAGTCCATTTTATATGACATTTAGGTATCCATCTGTACTTACTATTGCCGGCTCCGACAGTGGTGGTGGCGCCGGCATTCAGGCAGACATAAAAACGATATCCGCATTGGGTTGCTACGCGACTAGTGCGATTACCGCTATCACTGTGCAGAATACTTTGGGAGTAACGGGTATTCACAGCGTGCCAGCTGAAATAGTTCGCGACCAGATCAAGGCGGTTATGGATGACATCTCGCCAAACGTCATTAAAATTGGCATGATACATACCAAAGAACTTGCAATAATTATTGCCCAGACACTACAACAATATCCAACGACTGCTATTATTTTTGATCCCGTAATGGTCGCTGCCAGCGGCGATGTTTTGATCGAGGATGAAACTATTAATGTGCTTAAGGAACGCTTATTTCCATTAGCGTCATTAATAACGCCGAACATTGAGGAGGCTGCTATTTTAAGCGGTATGATGATTCGGAGCGTTACGGATATGAAAGAGGCTGCCCAAAGAATACTTCAAACAAACTGCAAAGCAATATTATTGAAAGCTGGAAACCTTCAAGACGATTCTATTTTTGATTTGTATTTAGATGATTCAGGCAAAGAAATCTTGTTTAAATCAGACTATATAACTACTGATAATATCCATGGCGCTGGCTGTACTTTGTCTGCAGCTATTGCTTCTTATATAGCGACGGGTTATGAGATAGAAGAGGCTATTAAATACGCACATAATTATATTCATCAAGCTATAGAACAAGGCAAAGATGTAATAACAGGTAATGGTAAAGGCCCACTAAACCATTTTTACAATCCTCAAAAATTAATCAAAAATAAGATACTCTAAATTAATCTAGAGAAGACCAAACCAATCGTTAGTGAAAAGTTTTCAAACTAATTGCTTGTCAACTTATCGATATAGGCAAACTAAAATCCGCACACTGCGTTATTTATTAGGCAACGATATACAAAACTTATTTTAGATTTACTATTTAAACCAACGAGCTATGCTGTTGATACGGGATCACCATTATTAAATGAGAAATTATGATCTGACGAAGTAGCCTCTACTTTAATAGATGTCATAGTAGCCTGACCCACAATATTGGCAAATGACGTATCCGCTGCATCGAGTCCAATACCAATTTTGACCAGCCCACTGATCGGCGCCATGCGCGTCGCATCAAAAAGATACCAACGATCCTCTAGATAAGCTTCAAAAAAACCGTGAAAGTCAGGTGGCTGCAAACCAACAGAATAGCCCGAAACATAGCGGGCTGGAATACCCAAAGCACGACACAGCGCTATACTTACGTGGGCAAAATCTCGACAAACACCAGCTCGTTGAATTAGTACGTCACAGGCACTAGAAGAGGAATCGGTACTACCCGCTACATAATCAATACGTGCATTGACCCAATTACAAATCTCATCAACGCGAGAGTAGCCACTGCGCAACTGACCAAACTCTTTCCAAGCAAAACGACCGAGTCGGTCAGATTCGCAGTATCGACTGGGATTTAAAAAAGGCAGTACCGATGTTGGCAATTTCTTATGCTCAACTTCATTTAAATACATTATCTGCTCGGTCTCTGGCTTGAGTTCTACGCTGGCACTGTATTTAATATTCAATTCACATGGCTCTACCTTCAAACGAAGACCGCGACAGCCAAAGTCATTAAGCTGAAACCATTCACTATGTACACCAGGCGATATAGTAAGGTTTTCATCTACTGTTTTTTGATGCTCAGTATTAGCCGCTGCAATGTTTAAAACGAAGCTAGCAGGTGAATCAATGGTGTAAGCAAGCTCTGACGAAATATTCACAAGATGCATAGTTGATGCCCCGTAATGACACATAATGGTTGTCGTAATCTATAAATATTAACGATACCCACTCCGCTTTATTTAAGTCGATATATTGATCTTACACTATTTATAAATTTCAATGTAAATAAGAAGATATTAGAAGCATCATAGTAACCTGAAATCAAAAGCAATAGCTTCTCAAAGTTATTAAAGACTCGAAATGAATAGATCCACAATAAATAGTAAAGATTGATTTAATAAGTCAACTTAATGCCGCCGTTACCAACAACAGTAAATTTTCAGTGATTTTTTAGCGCATTCAACTTGTCAGAAAGTTATTTTCGCGAACCAAGCACTTTGATAATTTGCATTATAAGCACAACGTCCTCAAGGACGTTTTAGTCATTATAAACAACTCTGAACGTTATAATTTTCCATGTTCTTATAAGACATTATGTAAGAAAATTAAAAAATATTTTATAGATGATAAATTTACGCGTAGTTTAAAATACATAGACATTGTTTAACGTCTTTCACACCATTAGGCGCTAAATTATTTTCGCCCTTTAGGTTTATTATTTTTATTAGGTGTTCGTCTTGTGTTGGGATTTTTAGATTTTATTGCACGTTCTTGCTGACTGGGTTTTTTAGGTTTTTTTCTTTTAACAGTAGGGCCTTTGGCTTTAGCATCGCCACTAGAATTTTCAATCGCTTTATTGATATCATCAAGCTGCGTTGCTGTTAGTTTTCTCCACTCGCCAGACTTTAAATTACCAAGCTCAACATTCATTATTCTTACGCGCTTAAGTTTAGTGACTTCGTAACCAAAGTATTCACACATTCGCCGAATTTGGCGATTCAAACCTTCAGTTAAAATAATTTTAAACATAAACTGACCTTGCATATTGATTTTACAAGGTAGTGTTGTTGTGCCGAGGATTGGGACGCCATTTGCCATTTTTTCAATAAACTGACTATTTAACGGCTTATCTACTGTTACAATATATTCTTTGTCGTGGGTGTTTTCAGCGCGTAAAATTTTGTTAACGATGTCGCCATCACTAGTAAGCAAAATTAGCCCTTCCGACATTTTATCCAAACGCCCTATAGGAAAAATTCTTTTTTTATAGCCTATTGCAGAAATAATATTACCCAAAACATCAGTCTCGGTTGTACAGGTAATATTGATCGGCTTGTTATAGGCTATATATTCTCTATCGGCTTGTGAGTTTGGATTGGCTCTGCCTTTTATTCGCTTGCCGTCCGCAAACACAACGTCACCAGGGGTATAACGAGTACCTAATTTTGGTGACTGGCCATTGATTAATACTAAGCCATCTGCAATGAGCTTATCTGCTTCTCGGCGCGAGCAAACACCTGATTCACTAATAAATTTATTGAGTCGAATACCTTCTTCCATATGTTTGTAATACTCTTTTATCGAGAAATAAGCGAACGAATTTGTCAAATATTATAGCATGCTTACTTGAATCACCGCCCCATACTCTTTACAACAACTTACTTATCTAGCTATATGTTCGTCATCGCCTGACTTAAGCCGTTTCTACTTTAGAGCCTAATGGTTACTCATTTATTTTAAAATCTTTTCAGTCCAAGCATCTATTATTAGCTTTAGACATTAACTAAAAGAATTATTGAGAATTAAAACTAAGACAATTGCACCTTGGCCTTTTATTTTGTTGAGTTTTTTAGCGTCTATACTATGTCTTTTTTATTTTTAATTAGATGAGCGATATCGATGTCAGCAAATAAAAGCCTAAGCTCATAGTCAATGCCGATAACGCCGTAGATATGACCACAATACCGCTAGCTAAATAACCGTTTGCTCCCATCGCTTGCGCCATCACAAAACTAGCCGAGGTCGTTGGACATGCAAATACAATAAATAAAATGCCAATAGTTTGTTTTTCTAATTGTAAATATGGTTGCAACAAAGCCACCACAATCATACCTACTAACGGCATCACAATAACTTTAACGATGCTGCCACTAATTGCTTCAGCAATAGAATAATCACGCTGCCTAAATTGCATAACACCGCCAATACCTAGTAGCGCTAAAGGAATGGTAAGGTCAGCTAGATAGCCAGCCGTATTGCTTACTAAGATGGGAATAGTAATTTCAAAAACTGCAAAAGGAATCGCGGCAATAGCGCCGATAGCCAGTGGATTAGCAAATATTTCTCGATAAATTACCGCCGAACTCAATTGCTTTTCTTTAGCGATAGGAACCGTCAATGCAATAATTCCTAGTATGTTATAAAGCGGCACCACAAAAGCGAGCAACAGTGCAGCTTCTGCTAGCCCTTCTTCACCATATAAGCTAGCGGCCGCAGCTAAACCAAAAGTAGCAAAATTACTCCGATAGATACCTTGCATAAAGGCTGCTTTGTCTTTGCCTTTAGAGATATAAAAGCTACTAATAAACCACGTTAATATATAGACAGTCGTTACTACTCCATACAGAATTAGTACCATCGCAAGTGAGCTTGAAATATTATCGGTTTTCAAACTCGCTATGTTTATAAAAATTAACGTAGGCAGTGTAATAGTGAAAATAACTTTAGACGAAATAGCGACAAAATTATCATTAATAATTTTATAATGTTTGAGCAATATGCCTAAAATAATAATCATAAATATAGGCGCGATATTGGCTAGAATAAAACTAATATTAATAGTGCTTGCTCTCTTTATTTTTTATTGATTTTGTGGTCACAAAAAGCGTTATAAAACAGAATGCCATGCAGTTAACTTTTGGTTTCTGTGTAAAATATGAATTACAAATTAATGAATTATTTAACTAGATCAAACGGCTAAAAATCTTTATAAATGAGGCTCAATTAGTGATGCGCTTTTTTATTAGTGCACTTATGATGGTAAGTTTGGAATGAATATTTTATGAATATTACCCGAAAGCGACCAGACTCTAGCCTAATGTACTGGCCTTATCATCTAAAGTAAGGACAACAAATGTCAGCTATAAATTATGCTGATACCTGTTGCCCTTATTCTGCATAAGTCGCAGTTTATAGTCTAGCTATTAAAATAACCTAAAACACAAAAATTGTATCTTAGATTGCAGCTACACAGCCATCGCTGCGTGGATCGGCGGCACCTTCGATGATTCCGTCAGGCTTTAAAACTAAAGCCCCTGCATGACCCATCGTATCGCTAAACGCTTCATCTAAAGGCTCTATATTGTGCCCAGATGTTTTAAGCTGCTCAACTAGGGCTGCATCAAATCGACTTTCTAGTTTAAGTGTCGTGCTAGTATCACCCCACGTACGACCAAGAAGCCAACGCGGGGCTGTAACTGCTTGCTGAAGTGGCTGATTAAACATGCCATAGCGGCTGAACACCATTGCCTGCGTCTGTGGTTGGCCCTCGCCCCCCATCGTTCCATAACTCATGACTCGACCGTCGTCAAAATGTGCTAACGCTGGATTAAGCGTATGGAAAGGTTTGCGCCCCGGTTCCAAAGCCTGTAAAGATTTAGGATCAAGAGATAAGCTAATACCGCGATTCTGCCAATTTATACCGGTGTCTTGAAGCACGACACCAGAGCCAAATTCCCAAAAAATGCTTTGAATAAAACTCACGGTTCGGCCTTCAGAATCGATACAGCCCATCCAAATAGTATCGCCAGGAGAAGCTGAGTCTGGCCAAGGCATGGCAATTTTAGCATCTATATTGGCCGCCAACTCGGCTAATTTTGCAGGCGTTAGATAGTTACTTGGCGACTCTGGAAGGCGGTCGGGATCAGTTACTATGCGATCTCTGACTCGGAATGCCTGCTTAGTTGATTCAACTAGACCATGAATATAATCAAAACCCTCGGCTTGGGTAACCCCAAGCTGATCAAAAATACCCAAAATCATCAACGATGCAACACCCTGTGTGGGCGGTGGCAAGTTATAAATATTTGCGCCACGAACCCGCGTTTGTAAGGGCTCGACAATAAGCGCTTGGTAACTGGCCAAATCTTCTGCGGTCACTGGACTGCCAAGTCTCGAAAGTTCATCACCTATTGCTTTACCTAATTCACCGCGATAATAATCATCTAACCCAGCTCGAACAAGCTGCTCGAAAGTAGCGGCAAGTTTGGGCTGCCTCATAAGTGACCCAGCTAAAGGCGCTTTGCCCCCGGGTGCAAAGGCATCAAAAAAACCTGGTGCGTCATGCATTTGATGCATTTTTTCAGCCGTCAACCGTGTTTGGCTTTCTGTCACCATAATGCCTGATGTCGCCTGCTCTATTGCCGGAGCTAATAATCTAGATAGAGGTAGCGCTTTACCCCAAGGTGCTGCAACATTTAGAGCTTGTTGCCAACCAGCCACAGTACCTGCGCTCGTTAAGGCAGCTAGTGGACCACGAGATGGAATTTCTTTATGGCCTTTGTAAAAGTCGATTGTTGCCGCTTTAGCCGCTCGACCACTGGCATCGATAGCCACTGGTTTTTTACCCGGCTCATGAATTAGCCAAAATCCATCGCCGCCAATTGAGTTCATGTGTGGATAAACTGTTGCAATAGATGCCGCTGCTGCCACCATAGCTTCGATTGCATTTCCGCCTTCTTTTAATACATCTCTGCCCGCAAGTGCAGCCTGATGATGAGGACCAACAAACATACCCTTCGCTGAATAAACAGTTTTAAGCATTTTTATTTCCTTCTAGATCAATATTTACAGCCATAAGATAGCCTGAACGTTTAGGTCAGCGGCTCTCAATTAAAGAGTCCATAAAACATACGCAAAGAGGTGATAAATAAGAAACAAGCGAATATTTGTTTCAATAATTTCGAGTTGATAGCGTGAGCGATACGTGTGCCCACAGGAGCCATTAACATAGTCGCCGGGATGATCAAGGCTAGGCCCATAAGATTTATATAACCAATTGTGAACGGCGGACGTAACTCAACACCTATACCATTAATTAAAAACCCAATAGCACCCGGAACGCTAATAACAAAACCTAAAGCGGCTCCGGTGCCGACTGCCGTAATCATGGGAATACGAAGAGCACTTAACAAAGGCACACCTAGAGTACCTCCGCCAATACCCATTAAGGTTGAAGTACCGCCAATAAAGATACCAAGAAGGCCAGAGCCTACTGGGCCGGGTAAGCCGTTACCTACACTAAATTCTTCTTTTTTAAAGGCCATATTTAGAGCAACAAGCATTGCAATAACGCCAAATACTCCAGTCAGTACCTCACCCTTTAAGTAGCCACTAACAATGGCACCAATGATGACACCGATAATAACCCCCGGCACTAGCTTTTTCAGAACGCCAGCATCTAGACTACCCCTTTTAAAGTGAGAGTAAGACGAAATGATTGACGTGGGTATAATGGTCGCTAGGGATGTACCCACAGCCACATGCATACGTACCGACTCATCAACGCCTAAAAAAGTAAAAAGATGATACAACACGGGAACAATAACGATGCCTCCACCTACTCCCATTAAACCAGCCATAAGGCCTGCAATAACCCCAGTAACCACTAAAGATAGCGCAAGCCCAACAAGCCAGGTGACTGAATAATCAGCGAAAAGATCCATATTTTAATTCCCAAAATAGACCATTTTACCACCCAATTGCATCAGGAAGCCAAGTTACTAATACAGGAAATTGAAAAAGTAAGATCAACGCAAGTAACTGTAATCCCACAAAAGGTAGCGCTCCGACATAAATGTCTCTGGTGGTGACACCTTTGGGCGCGACTCCCTTAAGAAAAAACAGAGCCCAGCCAAAGGGCGGGGTCAAAAACGACATCTGTAAATTCATCGCGATCATAATGGCTAGCCATAGCATGTCGGTTTCTAGAGCCATAAACACGAGCAAGTCAACGTATCCAATTTCAATGTATCCCATAAAAACCCAGCTTAAGCTGACTATTAAAGACTCAAATATCAACTATAGTGCCCATTTATTTATTTTATATCCTTCAACACTTATAATGCTTGCAGCTGAACAATTAAAGCTGAGACGCTTTAAATTATTTTAGTATCCATAACTAACGTCTATAATTAATAACAGGAAATCACTATGTCTAGAGCAAGTGCGCGTCACATACTAGTTGAAACAGAAGAAAAATGTTTAGAGCTAAAAAAAGAGATAGAAGCCGGTAGTTCTTTTACCGATGTTGCTAAAGAGCATTCTAGCTGTCCGTCGGGCTCAAATGGTGGTGAGCTTGGTGAATTTAGTAAGGGGCAAATGGTTCCAGAATTTGATCAAGTCGTCTTTAATGATGCCTTGAATACAGTTCACGGCCCTGTTAAAACTCAGTTTGGCTATCATTTACTAGAAGTAACTAGCCGCTCAGAATAAGTTCGTGAATAAAATTTAGAGAAACAATTGCCAGCTTAAATTGTCTGGCGATTGTTTTCGCTAGGCTAACTTAGCATTGCACTTTTTAATGTTAACGTGCAATCCACCACTACCTCTATGATGCTTCTTATGACTCACCCTAATCCTCCACTGCAAGACTTAAATACACAATTAGAAAATCAACCAAATACAATCGAGTTTGCCGATATCATCGAGTTAATTCATCAGCTTTACGACTACACACCGTCTCGCTTTACTAATGGCGAAGGCAGCAATGCAGTGGTAAATTTGTCGGGTAGCAATGAAGGTTCTTGTAAGATTTTTGCTTTCGCAAAACTTCAAGAGTTTTCAAAAGAAGAGACTCTTATGTGTTTTGGTGCTTATTATCGCGATGACGTACTTAAAAATCCAGAAGCAAATGACCACGCTAATATTCGCTCATTTATGCAATATGGCTGGAGCGGAATAACTTTTGATCAACAACCACTTATTTTAAAAAATAGTTAAGCAGGTATTGTACAAATTATTACTGAATATTATTGATCGACATCATCCACATCCGTCTGCCCAGACATGCGGCGTCGGATATGCGACCACGACATGCCAACAGCTAATACAAGTGCCCATATAAGTAGCACAATATAGACAAAAACTTGGCTGCCCAAACTCACAATATTAAAATCGATTGCTAACCAAACAAAGCACGCCAACAGCGCAAGCAACAAACCAACACCAATCAAACCCAACGAACGCATGGTTGCTCGTAAAAATATTACCCAACAAATTAATAGTGCAATGCCCGCAATTAGAAGCAACGGCAAACTAGTATCGCCTTTATTAATTACCCAATGATAATAAGAATAAGTCGATGGGTTATAAGTTGCAAACACCAAAAATAACGCTGCAATAAAACGTATAGCTAGTCCCGAAAACTTAAATCTTGGATTCATAGTCGCTTCTTATTCCTACTGTTATATTCATTATTCATCAACCATAACTGATGTTTGATATTAATAATAATGATCACCTTATAAGGGCTAGTTTGTCAGTTTTTGTCTCTCGAATCAATTAACGATAACATTCAGTTAGTTAATATATCAGTGCTGTTTAATCTTGCTGACAGCTCCTTCTCATGGCTGTTTCACTGTATAGTAGACCCTACTAATAATGGATAAATACTTGAAGGCCATGCAATCAGATTACACGCAATTAACACCCGATGTGGTCATCAACTCTATTGAGAGCATGGGCTACTGGAGCGACTCTAGAATACTGGCTCTCAATAGCTATGAAAATCGTGTTTATCAAATAGGGCTAGAGCAACAACTAACAAACACAATATCTAATACTGGTAGTGCATGCCCGTTAACTGATAGTAACGGTAAACCGACGCCCTTGATTGCAAAATTTTATCGCCCTAATCGCTGGAGCGATGAACAGATTATGGAAGAGCATCAATTTACTCAACAACTCTTTGATTTAGAGATCCCTGTTGTGGCACCGCTTCAATTTGAGCAGCAAACTTTATTGAATTATGAAGGTTATCGCTTTTCTCTTTACCCCAGATGCGGTGGTCACGCACCCGAACTAGACAATGGCGATCATCTTAAAATTATAGGGCATTTTTTAGGGCGCATTCATGGTGTGAGCAGTCACCAGCCCTTTAAACATCGACCCACTGTAACTATTAAAAATTACGCTATTAATAGTCGTCATTTTTTACTCGAGAATAATTTCATACCCCAAGAATTGATTCCTGCCTATGAGACGATTACACAAGACATTATTAATCACATAGAGACAATATTTACGTCAACGCCTTATAAAACAATCGGACTCCATGGCGACTGCCATCCAGGTAATATTTTATGGCGTGATGATCATGCGCATTTTGTTGATTTTGACGATGCTCGCAATGGCCCTGCAATTCAAGATCTATGGATGTTATTATCTGGTGACCATTCACAGCGCAGCATCCAAATAACTGATATTTTAGAAGGCTATACAGACTTTTGCGATTTTGATCCAGCAGAGCTTAATTTAATTGAGCCATTACGTGCCATGCGTTTAATGCACTATACGGCATGGCTTGCCCGACGCTGGGATGATTTAGCTTTTCCGCATAACTTTCCATGGTTTAATACAGAGCGTTATTGGGCAGAACATATATTATCTTTAAGAGAACAGCAGGCCGTATTAAATGAGCCAGCCATTAGATGGCTTTAATCAGACGCTAAAATTTATTGTTAATAATCTACTAAAAACAAGTAAGCTAAAAGAAACACAGATTTATAGACTGACTACTTATATAATATGGCAAGATCGCAGTTTGAAACTGATTGCCCGAAGGCAGGCTTTCAACCGCAATTGTTATTGAATATTTATATTACGTTAATTATTTATAATCTTCAGTTACAATAATCGCAGCAAAAAAATTAGACGAAAGATCCAGGAAATAAAATGGCAAGTCAAGATAAAGTATGGGATATGATTCGAAAAACCTCTAAAGAGCAGGCGGCAAAAGAGCCCATTCTTGCGAGTTTTTTACATGCAACAGTACTTAATCATAATTCTCTAGAAGATGCCTTAAGTTTTCATTTGGCTAATAAGTTAGATAGTCCGGCAGCACCCGCAATGTTAATCCGCGAAATGATTGAGGAGGCCTTGAAAGCATCTAGCCAAATCAGTGAGGCCGTTCGCGCAGATATTATCGCCACTTACGAGCGCGATTCGGCTTGCGACTGCTTATCAACACCGCTGTTATTTTACAAAGGTTTTCATGCACTCCAAGCCTATCGTGTCGCCCACTGGCTTTGGAATAACGATCGGCATCATCTTGCTTTATTTTTACAAAACCATATCTCGACTGCTTTTAGCATCGATATCCACCCTGCGGCCAAAATTGGCAAAGGGATCATGTTAGATCATGGCACAGGTATTGTTATTGGTGAAACTGCCGTTGTTGAAGACAACGTCTCTATTATGCAGTCGGTCACATTAGGCGGCACAGGCAAAGACAGCGGCGATCGTCATCCCAAAATACGTCAAGGTGTTTTAATTGGCGCTGGCTCTAAAATATTGGGAAACATAGAAATAGGCGAGGGCGTACATATTATTTCTGGAAGCGTTGTTTTAAAAGATATACCGGCGCATAAAGTGATTGCAGGAGTACCCGCAACTATTATCGGCGATGCTATTGTGCCACAACCTGCACTAAATATGTGCCAAGATTTAAGCTGCAAATTTTAATATTTTTTATCTGCTGAAGTTTTTTGATTATCAATAACAGACGTTTTTAATCGCTATAAATTTATATTTAGGACCTATTATAAAATCAAATAACTATATAGAAAAACTTAAAACTTCATTAATTGTAGACTTTTTATGCAGCTCCATTAGCAAGCGATCTATCCCTAAAGCGACGCCTGCACACTCGGGCATTCCAGATGCTAACGCCGCTACTAATTGCTTATCGTAGGGCACGCTGGGAAGGTTATTTTGCCTGCGATAGTTTACATCTTTTTCGAAACGTTTTTTTTGCTCGCTAGCATCCCTTAGCTCATAGTAACCATTCGCCAGCTCTGTACCATTCAAATAAGCTTCAAATCTTCTTGCAACTATTTGATTTTTTTTATTTTTACCTAAACTTGCAAGGGCCGCTTGATCAGCTGGATAATCGTATATAAAAAATAGCCCTTTTGGCATTTTAGGTTCAATACAATGCGTCATTAATAAATCAAAGCAAGCAGATATATCAAACAACTCAAAGTTAATATCAATATTTTTTTTAACGAGAAGCTTTAAGTCTTTCAAAAATATTGAATGCGGATCAATATTAAAGTGGGATAAAAATAAATCTTGGTAACTAGTTTTATTTATGGCGACATCAGGCATTAAGTTTTTTAAAAACGCTTCAACCTCATCCATCAGGCGATGCTCACTCCAATTAACTCGGTACCACTCTAACAATGTAAATTCAGGACTGTGTTTTTTCCCCTGTTCGCCCTGCCGAAAAACCTTCCCTAATGAATAAATATCACCACTATTATTGGCTAATAAACGTTTTAAAAAAAATTCGGGAGATGTTTGTAAAAAATATTTTTTCCTACAAACCTCAGTGAATAAGCTCTCGATAAAAGGGTCAACTGTGCCAGACTGGCTGAGGATAGGGGTATCGACTTCGAGCACTTCGCGCTCTTCAAAGAAATCTCGAATAACTCGATAAAGGCTTGCGCGCGCCCTGAGCATATCGATATTAGCTATAGGCTGCCAAACAGTTGGAGATGTCATAATAAGACGACGCTAAAGATAAATATAATAACGCTAGAAACTACTAATTTTGGGGAGATTGGCGCTGACAAATGAAAGTAGATAAATAGAAAGCTATAAAAGTCTCATGGTTTTGAGCGGCATTTCGGTCTCCCAGCCGCTCAAAAAATCAAAAGCTTAACCTTTACCGCCACGCCCTAAGTATTCAGCTGTTCTAGTATCAACTCGAACCACTTCACCCTCGGATAAAAAGAGGGGAACTTTAATTACGGCTCCGGTGGTTAATGTCGCAGGCTTAGTGCCACCGTTGGCTGTATCACCTTTAACACCAGGGTCTGTTTGTGCTATTTCTAGCTCAATATGATTTGGTGGATCAACCAATAATGGTGAATTATTATATAATGTGACGGTATATTTCTCTTGTTCCTTCAACCATTTAATGGTCTCACCAACAGCTTTTGCGTCTGCCTGAAATTGCTCGAAACTCTCGGGCTCCATAAAATGCCAAAACTCACCATCACTATATAGATATTCTAAATCACGATCCATTACATCGGCTGCTTCTAAAGTTTCACCCGACTTAAAAGTGCGCTCCCATACACGCCCCGTGTTAAGGTTGCGCAACTTTACCCGATTAAATGCTTGTCCCTTTCCGGGCTTTACGAATTCGTTATCCAAAATAGCGCATGGATCATTGTCGAGCATTACTTTGATGCCACTACGTAATTCGTTGCTAGAATAATTAGCCATAGTTTCCTCTGTTAAAATCTATGTAGTTGTTATTTGGTGGTTATTTAGTTGTCATATATTAGTTATATGTTTATAAAGCAATTTATTAAGTCCATTATAAAACACATTAACATTAAGTGATTATAAAAACGTAATGATACATCGAACTGGATCCCTTTTGCAGACTGATTCACTATTAAGCTGGCAGCAGCAGCTTACTGACGCTATTACTGACCCATTAGTGCTACTTAAGCGCCTGAAATTAGACGAATCACTTCTGCCTGCAGCAACTATAGCCGCCAAACAATTCCCCTTGCGTGTTCCTCACGCATTTGTCGATCTGATGCAAATTGGAGATAGTAATGATCCACTTTTACGACAAGTATTACCGCTTCAAGAAGAGCTAATATCAGTCGCCGGCTATTCTACTGACCCAATCAAAGAATTAGCTTATACAAACAAAGGCATTATTCACAAATATCGAGGACGCGTTTTATTATTAGTGACCGGTCACTGTGCCATTAATTGCCGTTATTGCTTTCGGAGACACTTCCCTTATGAAGAAAATCGCCTCAGTCGCGATCAATGGCTAGATACGATTAAAATCATCGCTGCGGATACTAGTATAGAAGAAGTTATTTATTCTGGCGGCGACCCGCTCGCCTCTAATGACAAACAACTGGCTTGGCTAACTCAGCAAATAGCTGCAATACCTCATATAAAACGTTTACGTATTCATAGCCGTCTACCAGTTGTTATTCCTGAGCGCATCAATGACGAATGCCTTTCATGGCTAAGTAATCACCGGCTAGATACCGCCTTTGTTCTTCATATAAACCATGCTAACGAAATTAGCCCTGCGCTTATTGGTGCAATCACACACCTAAGAAATGCTGGTATCATTGTTCTAAACCAGACTGTCTTACTAAAAAATATTAACGATTCTGTTGGCACGCTAAAAGACTTAAGTGATCAGTTATTTGCAGCGGGTGTTTTACCGTATTACTTACATTTATTCGACCCCGTCAGTGGAGCAGCACATTTTGACGTATCCTTAAAAGAGGCAAAGCAACTTCATCAAGAAATGCTTGCCTGCCTCCCAGGTTACTTAGTGCCTAAACTGGTCAAAGATATTGAAGGTGAAGCCTCAAAAATCCCTGCCATCAATATAAGTTAGTTTTATTAATCTTTTTAAGCAGCACTCAACGTAAATTTATCATATTTCTAGCTTACAAATGTTGATATTTTAGTCACTAATTTTAGGGCAACTGTTACTTAAATGATTTAAAACAGATATATTTACTTTATGTGCAACATTGTAACTATAAATCCTGAAACTCTTCAATATGAGCCAGGAAACATCATTTATTATAAAAAAATTGTATTTAAGCTCTCAAGCTAGTCTCTGCAGTGCTAAAAAGGTATTATACTTTACTAAAAATTAACGAACTCTTACTTTATGAATTCAACGATTGTCCCCTTCCGCCTACTAATTATTAATGATTCTCAACAAGAGGCTCAGCGTCTAGCAAGTATGTTTCAAAACTCTGGCAAACCTTGTCGCGCTCAGCATATTAATAATTTAGAAGCTTTTCATAAAACCTTATCAGAACAAAACTGGGATTTAGTCATTGCCAACAATGACACTGTTGAACTACCGCCTGTTGATGCAATTCGCGCTATTCGTAAACACAATAGTGATTTGCCGGTTATTTTACTGAGTAGTGACGAGGAAAAAAGACCTGTAATCGATGGCCTTAAACTCGGAGCCTGTGATGTTGTTCAGCTAGATGACGACCAACATTTATTGCTGGTCGTCAGTCGCGAATTAGAAAATAAAAAACAACGCAAAAATGCACGCGTTGCTGAACGTAAAACGCGAGAGTTTAAAAGATTAAATCGTCAACTACTCGACCGGTCGAAAGACGGCATTGCTTTTATGCAAGACGGTATGTTTATTTATGCCAACGAGTCATTTGCGCTGATGTGTGGCTACGAAAATGCCGATGATCTTGAATGTGTGCCACTAATGGATATCGCTGCCACTAATTTTCAAGATAAAATTAAAAAAACACTTAAAGAATTTACTCTCCAAAGCCATCAACAAGATGCAAATATCTTAGATTGTGATATCAATAGTCCGAAAGGTGATCTTATCTCTTTGAGAATTGAGCTTCAGCACAGCCAATTTGACGATGAAACCTGTATCCAATTATTGGTAAACGCTCCAAATGTAGGTATCTTGAATACCCATAGCGTATCTAAAAACCAAAAAGCAGTGGGAGTAACTGAAACAACTGATATTGTTACGGGTCTATTTACCAAAACACAATTACATAATGAACTAACTCGGATAATTAAGTCAGATTCCGAGCAGGAAAAATCGCATGCATTCCTATATATCGATATAGATCAATTTGAAAATAAAGTTGAAAGTATTGTGGGGATTGATGGCGCAAATGAGGTGTTGTCGACAATCTCTAGCTTTATTCAAGGGCATAGTATTGCGAACGATTATTTAGCCAAAATTAGTGATAACGCATTTGCCATTATTACCGAAGAAGTACATTTAGAAAAATTATTAAACACTGGAAATGTATTAGTTGAGCACATTAACCAACATTTTTTTGAAGTCAAAAACAAAACTATTCGATTAACTGCAAGCATTGGCATCACTATAATTAACGAAAAAAGTCTAGATGCTCAATCCGTCATTAAAGAAGCAACTCATGCAATTGAAGCACTTCGCAAGCAAGCAGGTGACAATGTCGGCAATGGCACTAATCTCTTTCAGCCCCAGGAGAACAATCAAACAGTCTTAATAAGTACCTTACAGAAGGCCTTAAAAGATGAACAATTTAAATTATTGTTTCAGCCTATTATTAGCCTGCGTGGCGACCAAACTGAGCTTTACGAAGTATTATTAAGAATGATCACTGAAAGCGGTGAGCAAATATCACCCAGCAATTTTATGCAAGCAGCAGCGAGTATGAATACAATATCTAAGATTGATCGCTGGGTTACTTTAGAGACTATTAAACATCTTAGCAATAGAGACAGTGATAGCGGCAAGGTGCAGCTAATAACTACTTTATCCCACCACACCTTAGGTGATGAATCCTTTATTCCCTGGTTAGGCGTTGCGCTTAAAGCGGCTAAAATAAATCCAGCATCTCTGATATTTCAATTTCAAGAGACTGAGATAACACAACACCTAACAGCAGCAAAAAAATTCATTGGTGGTTGCTCGTCAATGGGCATTGAAATATGCATAAACCAGTTTGGTTGCGCGTTAGAACCATTATCATTGCTTGAGCATATTGACGTTGACCATATAAAAATTGATGGGTCATTTTCTGCAGAGCTTCAAGAGAACCCCAAAAATAAAGGCGCTTTAGAAAGTTTGTTACAAGAATTACATAAACAAAATAAAATCACCATTGTTCCGCTAGTAGAATCTGCGAGCATTATTTCTACGCTTTGGCAAATGGGTGCTCACTGCATCCAGGGTTATTATCTGCAACCCCCCAGCGCAGAAATGAATTATGAGTTTTCAGAAGATACCCATTAAATAGAGAGCTAACGAGCAATAATCCGTCATTGATTAAAACTATTTAATTAAAAGTCGTATCTGTCGAGCATTCAAACCTAGCAGATATAACAAGCCATCTAGGCCAACGTTGTCTATAGAATATTTAGCCGATGCCTTGACTAATGGTTTTGCCTTATAAGCGACACCTAGACCGGCCAAAGCTAGCATAGGCAAATCATTCGCGCCGTCGCCTACCGCAATCACTTGCTCGAGATTAATATTTTCTTTTTTCGCAAGCATTTGTAAAAGCGCAGCCTTTTTATCTCCATTGACAATTTCGCCCCGCACTTTACCGGTCAACTTGCCCTCAACAATATTGAGTTGATTCGCATAAACATAATCAATACCCAATTTTTTTTGTAAAAATCGACCGAAATAATCAAAGCCTCCCGATAAGATAGCTGTTTTATAACCTAGACGATTCAATGCTGCGAATAAAATTTCTACACCATCCGAAAGCACTAAACGTTCAGTTACTTTTTCAAGTACTGACTCTTCTAAACCCTCTAGTAGAGACATTCGCTTAATAAAGCTTTGATTAAAATCAAGCTCACCGCGCATAGCAGACTCGGTAATTTTCGCAACTTGCTCGCCAACACCCGCCTCTTTAGCTAATTCATCAATCACCTCTGCCTGTATTAAAGTCGAATCCATATCAAAGCAAGCAAGCCTTTTTTGCTCTCGAAAAATATCAGCAGGTTGGATGGCAGCATCAACCAATTGTTGCGAGGCGTAATCAGTTAATTTCTGCGCTAATGAGGCAACAGTATCAACATCTTCAATTAGCACTTCTAACTCATAGGCTTGTGCTAGCGCTACATGGTTTTGATTTGGAATATCAGCTAACTCATCAGATAAAGATTTTATTGAGCATAGGAATATATTATTTTTTACAAGCAAAGCAACAATAGATGAGAAAAAATCATCGCTTATTTTGCTAGCCATTAAAGTGACAACAAAACGACTAGAAAAAAAATCGTTTATGCACTCTATATCCGTGCTTATAAAATGACAACGGTTTGTAGAACAAAGCTTCTTTAAGCTTGAAGTGATATTGACTGTCAGAATATTTATCTCTGTATCAATCGATTTTTGCACTGCGGGATACGCTAAAAGAATATGAATATGATATTGATCGTTGACAATAATTTTTTGGAACTTGATCAGATCTGTCTTTTTTGCCGCTAATTCAGCAAGAATAATTGAAGTGATTTTATTGTTATCAGCATCATCACTTTTGATTGATTTTTCGCAAGATATATAGAGAGAAACATATCTTTGGCTGCTAGCGTTAATATTTTTATCGTTCACAATGATGATCTACGTTCAATTAATAAGCGCTCATTTTAACAACTATTGTACCTATGACTAAAGCAATTTAAACATTCATTTTAACAAAGATAATCATCACACTTTTAAAAACCCTATACTATTTCTTGTTAACTATTAGCTATTTTTAACTATCATCTATAACGCTTCATTATAGTGTCTATTATAACGTCAATGATTACGTTAAAATGGCGAATTATTGGAGATAATACATGACCCTTTGGCTAAAAGGCTCACGCTCATTCACATTACTTTTACAAAATAAAACTCTGTCTTATTTGTTATTTGGCTGCATAATTAGTCTATTGGTCAGCTTTTGTGGTCTATGGCTCATAAATCATGATCACCAACAACAACAACAGCAACTGATAAGTTATCACGGTCTTATCGTTAATAAGCTAACCGTTCATCAGTTAGCCACCACAATGGCCAATGAAGATCTCATTGGCATGCAATCACTCTTACAGCGTCTTACACAGCAAAAAAGTATTGTAAATGCTGTCATTTATGATGTGGACCATAACGTTATTGTTCAGTCCGGCATTATTAACGGGAAACCATCACCTTCGCACCAATCATTTACCACTCCAATTGCATTAGAAAACTCTCTTTTAGGCTCACTCACAACAACGATTGATCTTAAATTTAACGTTAAAAGTTGGTTATTGATAGTTATTGTTATTGGCTCGCTTCTGCCTTTTATATTACTCACCCATTATCTGTTTAAGGCAGGCGCAATATCTAAGGACACAGTCATAAATCCTGTAGACGATCCCAAACAAACAACAGAATCTTTAACTACGCAAGTTCTTACTAATGATTATGGTTTATTGTTAGTTCAAATTCATGATTTAGATAAAATCTCTAAACAACTAAATGCTCAAGCAAGAAACAAAGAGTTCGAGACATTAGACAAGCTTTTAAAAAATATATTAATCTTATATTCAGGTGAAAAAGTAGCACTTAATCAAGGTTGCATTGTTTTAAAATTTAGCGACAAAGATAAAGATAAGTATTTATTTAACGCCACATGTTGCGCTTACTTATTATTAGAATCCGCCAAAAATAAACGTCTCTTTATCAACCTTTCTGCTATATTATTCAATTCGTCAACCACAATTTCACTACAACAAGAAATACCTCAGCTTATTAATTTTAATCAAGCGAACAAAATATTAATTAATAATAATGATCTTAATTGTCATCTATTAGAGCAACGAATAATATTTGAAGAAATTAAGGGCAGCCATTTTATAAGTGTGACGGGGTTTTCTGAAAGTCATCAAAAGCTATTAGACAATCAACTTAAACATTTATTATCTGTCAATCAATTATCTCTTTAGATTCTTTTAGTTTATTAAAAACAACTTCGACAAAGATCACTTTTTGCTTCGGATAATAACTAAATTTATTATTATAAATTACTTATTTTAGTTGACAGTAATAAAGATAAAGCCGGTGATCGCTTTCATACCGCTAAATCTAGACTCACTCAAATACTTTTTTAAATCTAGATCTTCAAAAAAAGATTCAAAGTCGATATTTTTTATTTGCTCTCTTGTTTTACCATTAACACGAGATAAAATGAGAGAGGCTAAACCTTTAACTATGTCTGAATTGCTATCCATATCAAAATAATAAACTTCACCGCCACTTAAAGACATATCCTTACTAACCGCCAACCATAATTTCGATTCACATCCAGCCAATAAATTTTTATCTTCACGCAAGCACTCTTTTGTTTTTATTTTTTTCCCCAGTATTAATATCTTTTTATAGCGAACTTGCCATGAAGATATATTTATAAAGTCATGATATTTTATTGATGAATATTCATCGTTAAAGCTAATATCTTTTTCTATGCTATTAGTAATATTTTTTAAGGTATTTATGTCTAAATCTAAAAAATCTTTTAAGCTTTTACAAACAGTGTCAATATCATCGAATGTATTATAGGCGGCAATTGAGATTCTTAATACACTATCTAATTTCATTGCATCTAATAACGGCTGCGCACAATGATCGCCAACTCTTACAGCAATATCGGCTTCATCTAACCAAAAACCAATATCAGTCATAGAATACTGTTTTGAAGCAATAGCGGCTATTCCTATATTATTATTAGCTGCGGTTAATAGCGTCAACCCCGAATAAATACCGATTAATCTTGATAGCTTTTTATGCAAGTAGCCTACTAATTTCTGTTCATATTTAGAAATTTCGTCTAAATCTTTTTTTATTAAATATTCGATGCAAGCCCCTAAGCCAGCGATAGCAGCTAAGGATGAAGTTCCCGCTTCATAAATATAGGGGGCATCTGTATATACGCTCGAATACTTACTTACTTTCTTTATCATTTCACCACCAAATTTAATCGGCTGCAAACTTACTGATTTACGACTATTTTTATAAAGCAAACCAATGCCAGTTGGACCATAAAATTTATGCGCCGAACCTACTAAAAAATCACAAAAATTATTACTTACATCTATATTTTCATGACCTATAACTTGGGAAGCGTCTAATATTATTATTATTTCAGGGTATTTTTTTTTAATCTCTTGAAACAATTCTAACGAATTTTTTTCACCTAAAACATTACTAGCAATTAAACAGGATATTATTTTAGTTTTACTTGTAATTTTTTCTTTTATTTTATTTGTCGATTGCTCGCAGAACACAAGCTTTATGTTTTTTGATTTTGCGACTTCTTGCCATGGCACTAAATTGGCGTGATGCTCAGCAATACTTAGCAATATCTCATCATCTTCATTTAAAAGATGGGCCAAACCACTTGCTAATAAATTTATGCCTTCTGTTGCACCGCTTGTAAATATAATCTCGTCTTTTGTCTTTGCCCCTAAAAAACTTGCTGCTTGTTGGCGCACTTTTTCTGTCATTGCCGTAGCACTTCGCGCTAATCGATGGCTTGCTCGATTGGCATTACCATTTTCATGCAAGTAAAAATTAACGATTGCATCGATAACACACTGTGGCTTTTGTGTTGTAGCGGCGTTATCTAAATACACCAACAATTTATTTTCTTCTTGAGAAAATAGCGGAAAATCTTGTTTAAATCTTACGGGATCAAACATATTTATATTTAAAGCTCATTACTTGATGATATGTTAAATAACAAATGTGCATTTTTAGTAGTTCTTAGAGCAATATTTTCTAAAGTATCTGCTCTTAACTTAGCGAGTTCTTTTGCTATGTTTATAATTTTAAGTGGGCTATTGGGTTCGCCTTGAAATCCATTCAACGGCATATCAGGCGCATCGGTCTCTAGCAACAGGGATTCTAATGGCATTTTTGTTAGGGCTTGTCGTGTTTTATTTGCACGCGGATAGGTAATACTTCCCCCAACACCCAAGTAAAACCCTAGCGCCCAATATTGCTGAGCTAATTCTAAGCTGCCCGTAAAACCATGAATAACACCACCACCAACAGGTTTATAACGCGAAAGTAATTGTAGTGTTTCATTTTGTGTTTTACGCACATGAATAATTAGTGGCCGCTTAGTATCACATGCGTATTGAATATGCTGCTCAAAAATAATTTGTTGTAATTTAAAATTTGTAGCAATTGTTTTGTCTAAACCACATTCACCAATTGCCACACAATTTTTTTGTTGCAATATTTCATTTAAATTTTTTAAAAGCGATAAAGATAATCCTTTTTCACCAAGGTGTTCATTATTAAGCTTGTCTATCCACCAAGGATGCACGCCTGCCGAACATTTAACGCCCATTAAGGTTTTTGTGAACTCATAACTAAGCGGCCACTGGTCTGGATGAACGCCAGGGATTAACAAATTCTTAATACCATTTTGACGACAAGAGGCCCACAGCTTTTCACGACATTCATCAAAACTATAAAAATCTAAATGACAATGGCTGTCCATAAAACAATAGGTATTTGATGTGTCGTCCATAGTTATCTTACTTAAGAATTTATTAATATAGCTTGATTATATAATATTTTTATTAAGAATTAGTTAATCCCACTACTTCGTCAAACACATTAAGCTTTCGAGTATTCCATTTAACCTTTACATGGCAACGCCATAGATGCAGACACCAATACAAACTAGTATCAAAAGCCATTTGCTAAAATAAATCATCGTCGTATAATCATTGTCCGCTTACTTCAAAGTTTGGCGGATTCAATCAATCAATCAATATTATAGGAAAGGCATATGAAAGTAGAAAAGAAAACAGCTGAGTACACCATCTTAAAACGCTCTGATGGTCGTTATGCGGTTAAAAGCAAAAATAAATTTATTAACGGCGATGATAAAGTTGCTATTTTAATTGCTGAAGGTCTTCGAGCTGCTCCTACACCTAAGCCAGAAGCGCCAGCCGCTGCGGAAGAAGCAGCTGAGGGCGAACCTGCTGCTGAATAATTAGACCTTCACTACGTATTGGCCAATACTTATAAATAGATATTGGCTAATGCCTTAAGTGCATTTATTTACTAACAATCCTTTACTAAGCTTTCGCCAAGTCTATACCAGCGCTTTAGCGAACCCTCCTTTAATAAGCTCTCTTCTAGTAAACCATTGCTTAAATAGAACTACTTTTTATTACGATTAGTAAGCTCAATAGCAAGTACATTAATTCATCAATAATCATGTGACATATAATCGGGAGCTAGATTTTCAAAACGCGTATATTTTCCGATAAATGCCGCGCGGCAAGTGCCTATCTCACCATTACGCTGCTTGCCAATAATGAGCTCTGCAATGCCTTTTTCGGGACTATCTTCATTGTAGTAGTCATCGCGATAAATAAATACAATCACATCTGCATCTTGCTCAATGGCACCAGATTCTCGTAAATCTGAATTCATTGGCCGCTTATTCGGGCGTTGCTCAACACCACGATTTAACTGTGAGAGCGCAATCACCGGACAGTTATACTCTTTCGCGAGGGCTTTAAGTGAACGCGAAATTTCTGATATTTCTTGAGTACGGCCATCGTTATTACCCACTGTTTGCATCAACTGTAGATAATCTACCATTATTAAACCGGGCTCTCCATGCTCTCGCGTGGTTCGACGAATACGAGCCCGCATGTCCTGAGGCGTAAGTGCTGCCGTATCATCGATAAACAACGGCGCACCTCTTAATTTTTGCACTGCCGCCGTTAATTTTGGCCAATCCTCCTCTGTTAGCTGACCATTTCGAATTTTGGTTTGATCGATACGCCCGGTAGATGAAAGCATGCGCATCACTAAAGACTCTGAAGGCATCTCCATACTAAATACTAGCACCGGCTTTTTCTGGGTAAACATTGCCGCCTCGACAAAATTTAAGGCCAAAGCTGTTTTACCCATAGAGGGTCTAGCCGCCAGAATAATTAATTCGCCATTTTGCCAGCCAGATGTGCGCTGATCAAGATCAGTTAGGCCGCAACTAACGCCGGTAATATCAGTTTTTGAACGGAATAGAGCATCAATGCGCTCAATAGTATTTTTAAGTAGACCATCCATCGCCTCAAGACCGCCTTCTTTAGGCCTACCCTCTGCTATTTCTAACAAGCGCTTTTCGGCAAGCTGCAATAAATCATCGGCATCTAAGCCCGATGGATTATAACTAGAGCGAGAGATATCATTGGCAACCGTAATAAGTTGTCTTATCGTTGCGTGCTCGCGAACAATTCGCGCATAGGCAACGGTATTAGAAGAGCTGGGGGTATTGGCAACTATTGTGGACAAATATTCCATGCCACCAAGACGATTGAGCTCATCGTTGCGCGATAGATGTTCAGCAAGGGTGATGATATCGAGAGGCTTATCGGACTCCGATAAAACTGACATGGTCGAAAAAATCAATTGGTGGCTATTTTTATGAAAATCTTCTGGCTTTAATATTTCTGCAACCGCATCAAAGCTTTGATTCGCTAAAATTAAGCCTCCAAGCACAGCCTGTTCCGCCTCGGGGGAATGGGGCAAAGATTGACCTGACTGTTCATTATCATCATAAGCAGTATGTGGCATGTCATCTAGGGGCAAAGATTGCGGTTGTAGCATAGTTAACTCAAAGGATAATTCAAACGTTATTCAATAAAAATTAGCAAACTAAGGAGGTAAATAATAACAGACACAAGACAACCTCGCCCAATTGATTTGACTTAAAAAAACACTTTTAAAAAGTACAAAAAAGCCCAGAAGCTTTCACTACTGGGCTCTTTAATGGGCTATTAAATCGACTTCAGATAAAACTTAACTGTATATTAACGCCTACAGTATAAAAATTATTCAGCTGTAATCGTAAGTTTAATAACTTGAGTGACTTCACTGTGTAGCTGGACATCAATATCGTATTCACCAACTTCGCGAAGCACACCCTCTGGTAGACGGACCTCAGCCTTAGATACTTCAACACCAGCGGCAGTAATTGCATCAGCAATATCACGTGTACCGATAGAGCCAAATAATTTACCCTCGTCACCCGCTTTAGTCACTATTGATACTAATAAATCAAGCAGTTTACCTGCACGCTCTTCAGCATTAAGGCGCTTAGCTTTAGCTACTGCTTCTAACTCAGCACGACGCACTTCAAAATCTGCAACATTTGCTGCTGTTGCTGGCAATGCCTTACCTTTTGGGATTAAAAAATTACGACCAAAACCTGCGTTTACAGTAACTTTATCGCCCACATCCCCTAATTTACCTACTTTATCGAGCAGAATAACGTCCATCTCGTATAACCTCTTTTTGTACTTAAATTAATATAAATTACGATCGCTTAATTAGCATAAAAGCAAATAATCTTTGTATTTACTTCTTTTTACTCAAAAGTCGATCGCGTATATTTAGTAATGAATCTATAAAACCGATTGCCGCCAGTAACAACAACATAATACTTGAGCTACCAACGAAAACATAAAATATCGCTAACCATGTCTTACTTAACTGTCGCTGTCGAGCCACTGTATGCACAATTGATAGAGCTACCAAAACAAGCGGCAGTGCTATTATTGTTGCCCAAAAACTATAATCTACACCGTAAAAGTGTAATAAAACCACTAAACCGGCGCATATTACAGCAGACGCTATGGGTAGTCGTAATGCCCTAAACTCTTCTCCAAAACCATCTGGATTGTAGAGGACTGACTGCCACCACCTAGCCAACAATAAACCTGCAAAACTGTTGAGTGCAAACGCCATCGTAATAAAACCCGATAACGCAATCACACTTGGCTCTATCAATTCAGAATCAGGTGATTTACCCTCCATCAATGTAATAAACAATGATGTCATTCTTTCAAATGATTCCAACAACTCTGGTACAAAAGCCGCTGCAAACAAACCGCAGGCTACTGCTGTTATTACAATAGCTTGCACTGCAGCCGCAAGCGACACGGTTAATCGTAAAACTAAGGCTGGAATATACACTGCAATTAAACCAAGCAATGTACCCCATAAAACAATATTAACGGGCTTACCTAAAAGCCCTGCAATCAGTGCAGGAATCAAACCCACCAATAGCATCAAAGCCCCCTCTCGAGGACCTTTGCGTAAACTTACTAAACCAATGGCTGCCAATGGCAGGATCGGGAGAGTTACGCTAAACAGAACGATTAGTGACGCTTGTAAGCGCCCGCGCATAATGAATTCAGCTAGTGCGCGCATCAGTAATCTCCAGCGGCCTAGCGGTCGTGGTTATCTGTATAAGGCAATAGTGATAAGAAGCGAGCACGCTTAATAGCAGTCGCCAATTGACGCTGATATTTAGCATTAGTACCTGTAATACGACTAGGTACAATTTTGCCTGTTTCTGTAACATAAGCTTTTAATGTTTCTAAATCTTTATAATCAATTCGCTCAACGCCTTCGGCGGTGAAACGACAATATTTACGGCGACGGAAAAAACGCGACATCTTAATTCTCCTCCTGTTGATCGGCTGCAGGCTCTTCATCTTCTGCATCAGATACAGAGGCTGAATCTCTTGGTGCACGCGAATCATCGTCATCACGACGAGAGCGACGCTCACGACTGTCATTCTCGGCTTTCATGATTGGAGATTCTTCAGTAATTGCCTTTTTTTCACGCAATACAACGTGACGTAAAACCGCATCGTTGTAACGAAAAATTGTGGTCAACTCTTCAAGCGCAGTGTCACTGCACTCAACATTCATAAGAATATAATGAGCTTTATGGATTTTATTAATTGAATAAGCTAGCTGACGACGACCCCAATCTTCAAGGCGGTGAACCTGGCCACCATCATCGTTGATGGCTTTAGTATAGCGCTCTACCATACCTGGGACTTGTTCACTTTGATCTGGATGAACAAGGAATACAATTTCGTAATGACGCATATAGTTTGTTCCTTACGGGTTACGTCTCCCTTGATAATTAAGTATTACAAGGTGAGACAAGGATACATTGCGATTAATTTTTTATATGTAAATGTCTAAAACCTATTAAGACAGCCAAAAAAATAAGCAGCAATGCACGAGACCTCATCTAAAATGAGAGGGCGCATACTTTAGTGGATTTATTGTACAAACTCAACGGTTTTCTAGGCTTTTATACACAATTAAATATGAAGTATTGATTTGTAAAATCAACATTGAATATAAAAGCACCTACTTAGGCCTTAGCAATGAAAAACTCTCTTTCAATGCCCCGTAATTAGCGCCGCCTAAGCGTGATAAAGGATTCATTTTATCGGCATCAATGAGCGTTCGGTCATTGCTAATATTAACGATGCTGTCATCGACATATAGCCTTACAACTTCAGCGTAAAGAATCTCTTGTTCACTTGGACCAATAATATGTGAATCATAGAATTTGCAATGATAAGCAACAGGACTTGCGGCCAGCCTTGGGATTGCACAACCCTCAAAATTCTCTAGCGCTAAATCATCGATTGCAAGCTCACTATCACCGTATGCAAGTGTGGCCGCACTATTACTCAGGGCCTGCGCTTGACTAAGACTTGCGATATGTATCACAAAGTCTCGGCCACTCAACATATTGCGCCGTGTATCTTTTAATTCACCGTTGGGCTTTTTGCCAATAGAGACCATTAATAATGGCGGCTCTGAACAAACCGCATTAAAAAAAGAAAATGGCGCCAGATTTAACGAGCCGTCTTCATTTTCCGACAATATCCATGCAATAGGTCGTGGAATAATGGTTTGAGTTAGCAAGTGATATCCATTCGATGGACTTATGCTATTAAAATCTACAATCATATAAAATCTACCATCAATAAGAATTTATCTAAAACTACTGTGTTATTTCTCCACACTACAAACATTATTACCTATAAACGAACATGCTCGGTAACGTTATGCAACTAAATTGATTTTCTATTGTAATATAATAAGGAATCTTTTTTTGAATAGCCATGCCATCACTAAGTGTATATAGGTTATCGGATAGTTAGGGCAAGCACCAAAAAAAGCTTACGGATATTAATCTAATAATTATTAGCTTTCAGCCTCACAATAAAAATAAGCCCTCAGAGCTATTTTTATGCGCCCTATTTATAATGATAATTTTATATGGCTCTGCGTACAGCTATCACCACAACTATAAATCATATCCTTAGATATAGAACTTTCTAAGTTTCTTGAGAATACACAACGAAGAATATTTATGGCTATTTACCTTTTGATATTTCTACTTGCGGCAACGGTGCTATTTTGTTTCTTATTATCGCCTCGCGTTCAAACTGCTGATGGATTTTTTAAAGGCTTTTCAGAATCCGGTGAAGCACCATCTTTGTGGGCATTAATATTGTCACAAGTCACTACTTGGATTTTTGCCCGCTCATTAATGACGGCAGCTATTTTAGGGTTTTATTACGGCATTGCTGGCGCACTTGCTTATGCGGCCTACTATGCGAGCTTTATAACTGGCGGTAAAATTATCGATAATTTGCGCTTTAAGCACGGCAAAGAAAATATACAAAGTTTCATGCAAGAACAATTCGGCAGCACTGGCAATTACTGTTACAACTTTGTTGTTGCTCTACGACTACTTAGCGAAGTTTTTTCTAATTTACTCGTTATCGCCATTTTACTTGAGCAAGTTTTTGGCATTAACAATACCGTTATTCATTTATTAGCAATGGGAGGCGTTGCAATTATTACGGCGACTTACTCAATGTTTGGTGGTTTGCGCGCATCAATTCGCACAGATGTACTTCAAGCAATTTTGGTCATTGCAGCACTGCTGATGTTATTTATGTTAATGCTTTTTCATCCAGGGTTTAGCTGGAGCGCAGCTTTAAGCTCATCACCCGACATCACCAGTCCCGGCTGGGTGTTATTAGCGGTAGCTTTTTTACAAGTTTGGAGCTATCCACTTCACGACCCAGTGATGATGGATCGTGGGTTTTTAGCGGACAGAAGCGTCACCAAAAAGTCATTTAATTATGCGGCTATTATTTCAATTATCTGTATTTTAATTTTTGCGCTTTTAGGTGTTTTTGCCGGCATCGTAAAGCTAGACGGAGAGCAAATGATACAAACATTATCGCGCTTGTTTGGCGAGCCTTATATGATGGCTTTTGTATTTGCCTTAGTCATATCTGCAACCTCTACGCTCGACTCAACATTTTCTAGCGCATCTAAACTTGTTGCTGTCGATATGAAACTCATCAAGCCAACCGCCGCAAATGGACGCTGGGTAATGCTTACTTTTTTAATCGGTGGCGGATTATTTTTATTCCTAGATAGTAAAGATTTATATGCAGCCGTTGCCGTAAGTGGCACTGTTTCGATGTTTTTAGCCCCTGTTATATTCTTTACTATTTGGGGTAATCGTAGCGTGCACACATGGGCACTAATTACAGCCTTCATAACTTCAATAGTCGGTGGCTTATTATATATTCTTGAAAGCTCAGCATATATTAATATTATGCAACCATTATTTGGATACGATCATAAATATTCTAAACTGTTAATTATTTGTATTGGTATATTAATTATAGGATGTGGTGCTTTTTTTGTTGCACAAAAACCCTCTGCCCACGAACAAAAAAATGCGTGATATAATTTTATGTATATAGGAAACTTTAACGAACCGATACTTCTTTTTGGTGGCGCTTATTCAAATTTAGATGCATTGATGGCACTTAAAGAATATGCAGAAAAATATAATATTAACCCGACAAATATTATTTGTACGGGTGATATTGTCGCCTACTGTGGACAACCCTATGAGACAGTAGAGCTTATTCGCGAATGGGGTATTCATGTGCTGATGGGAAATTGTGAGGAGTCATTTGCCGCTAATGCAGATGATTGCGGCTGTGGTTTTGATAGTGGTACAAGTTGCGATTTATTATCCATCGAGTGGTATAGCTTTGCTAATCAAAGATTATCAAGTGAACAGCGGCAATGGTTTTCAACATTACCACGAAAGATTAGCTTTAATGTTTTAGAAAAAAAATAGAAATTGTTCACGGTAGCGTCACCTCTATTAATCAATTTCTATTCGTTTCAAGCTCTAGGCAAATATTTGAAGAACAAATCCAAGCAACAGATGCCGACATTATTATTGGCGGGCATTCAGGCATCCCTTTTTCAAAAAATATTCAACAAAAAATATGGCACAATACTGGTGCTATAGGCATGCCTGCTAATGACGGCACCACTAACACTTGGTTTAGTATTTTATCTTTAGATGAAAACAACAAAAAACAAAGAATAAAAATTGATTCAATCGCTCTACACTACAATCATCAACAGGCTAAAGAAAGCATGCTAAATGCAAAGCTAAATAATGGCTATGCAGATGCACTCGTTAGCGGCCTTTGGCCCAGCATGGATGTTTTAACTGAGCAAGAAAAAAACAAAAAAGGGATCGCAATTGCTCCACATAGTACTTATTATTGATAGGTGTTAATCGGCATGAATTATTTTTATGTAGATTATGCAACAAATTATTACCAAAGCTAAACATTCAAAAGATTATTATTCAAAGGCTAACTATCTAAGGCTGACTCAAAATCATGTAGCACATCTAGTGGCTCATAATCTAAACCATTAAGCTCCACATCCCAATTAATACCGACCAACAGAACATCGGTATGCATGCCCGTTAACCAATCGTCTAAAAATTCTTCTAACGAAATCGCTACGACTTCATAATGCTTCCATTCATCGACTTGATGAGTTTCTGCAAATTCTGGCTGCGACCAAAAGGGTATAACAGTTGTGTGCTCATATTTTTCGGAGTCGCACTGAGCCCAACCCTCCTCTCCCTGCAAACCCCAAACACAACCCATACTAATAGCATCATCAAAAAACTGCTGATAGTTTTGCTGATCGTCGCCTTTTTTTAAAGAACTAGTAACCATATATTTCTCTAAACTTCTTGATTGTTAACATAGCCTAAGTCTTCATTATAAATTTTAGATGCCTCAGCTTATAAGTGACTTAGGGGTTTAAATAACACTACACAAAATGTCAATTTCACCATAAGCTTATAAAAAAGTTACCATTTGTCAGGGCTAATACACATATTTCATCAATACATTATAAAGGTTATTTTAGGATAAGTTTATAAAAATCAGATTCCACCGCTAATAAAGAGATTCGAGCTTATGTGTTTATGGAGCAATACATCGGCCGATTTGGCTAAACGTCGCATTTTAGAGGGATGAATCTGGAATATCACTTTTATTTGACTCCAATAAGTCCAATATAGAGACCGCAAACAAGACCGACGACTTATGCAGATACTGCGCTGGAAGTATAAAATATAAGCTCATCCCATCTATATTAGCGAATACAACGTACCGCTAGATGGGAGTTTTTTAACCTCGTAAAGAATGTTGGGCAAGCACAGGCAAAAACAGAGAAGCAATCTATTGAATTTTATCTATAATGCTAACTTCATCTTCAAAAGTATGGTGAATAAGTTCAATTGATAGCTTATCGCAATAATCTTGTGCAAGAAGGCGAGATAGATCTTGATGTGATTGAATTTCGGTGATCGTTTTTACAGGTCGAATCCTAGAAGCATCATTCACTCTTCGCTCCAATATAATTTTGGGATCGGCATGCAAGAAGATCATTCTTGATGGAGTCAATTTGCCAAATATTTCAAAGGGGATTTTGACAAGCTGATTATCAGTATCGATAACCATATGAGCATCAAACAGAATATGTACTCCACTATCAATGGCTAACTTTTCAACATTTAATTGATCAATAAGCAAATGTTGATTTTGCAATATTTCGCTCGAATCAAGTAACCTCAGATCATCATGACTTACATTTTTTCGGCGTTTTTTAATGAGTTCACCTGCGGAAAAATGTATGTATTTACTATCCCCTTTCATAATTTCATTGATAATGAAAGTTTTCCCTACGCCTGATAATCCAGCGATCACTGTTAAATTAAATTGTGGTTTTGACATCTAATTTAATATCCTTCTCTAACGCCATGAATTGCTCATGGGAGATTTTACGAATTGATTGAATTGCGCCTCTTATACCAACCTCGTCCAACCTTGCCATCAATATAGCGGGATTTATATGCCCAGCTAAAAGAAAATTCACCACCTTGACCTTCTTCTCACCATTATGAGTTAAATCTACCAATTCTTTTTGATTGAAGACTGATCGCTTCGCCGTTAGACGTAAAAGCTCTTCATGACTATTTGTTACATCAAAACCGTCAACAATGCCCACAGTCACTATAGACTGTGAATGAAATGAAAAATCGTCCTTCAGATGAAAGAATAGAAGTATGTCACCCTCATTGATTGAATTGGTTTTTGCATGACACACATATACCTTACGAATTGTATTCCCAGGAATTTTATTGCTAGAAGAGTCCTTTGATACATCAAATAAACCTGCCTGCCGATTATTTATATTTTCTGGAAAAAGGGTTTCGTAATAAGCTGATTTAATGGGTATTAAAAATTTACCCACAGGTACATCACTTAGGAACGCAGGATAAAATTGGCGATGATATTGAAGAGGCTCGTTGTGGGCACTTGTTTTAAAAACACCAACGGAAAATGTTTTTCCTAGATACAGCTCGCCCTTAGTCCTACCGATAGATTCAAAGCCATATTGAAAAAGTAAATCAATTAAGTTTTTATGCTTAGGATATACAGTTAGGTATATGAAATCATATTGGTTTTTATGCGCCCACCATAGAACTTGTTTTATGAGCTGCTCACCAAATTTTTCACCCCTATATTCTTCGCGAATCTTAAAGGTACATATTTTTAGTATTTTATTGGGTCTATTCTGAAAATGATCCTCGGCAGTACTGATCTCCCGGATAAGATCGTCAAAATCTTCTTCTTTTCTAATTGCTATTCCAGCAATCTCGTCGTTGAAATTAATAGTCCAGCAATCTCGATGAGAGCGAACACAACTCTTTTGAAACCAGTCATCGAACCCATCATAGTCTCTGCGAAGCGAAGTAAAAATTGCGTCTTTTCTATTGACTTGATGACATTGCTTATCTTCAATATAAGGTAACGCAACTTTAATTCGATCATATTTATCGCGAAGCCATACGAGCGCATCTTCAACTCTAAAAACACGATCGGCAATACCGATTTGTGCTGCACGCTTGTGTAATCCACGATCTTGAGTTACTAAAAAATCAATCGCGTCAACTTCATGGAGTGTATGAAGTAAAACAACATCTATATAATCATTAGGTTTACTAATTCTCCCATAGATCTGCTCTAACTCGCTTTGCTCAGGAATGGGAATATTTTCGAGTGGTGGGAATTTTTCTATTTTCGATAAAATGACACTCTGACGATCAAGATTTTTATCTCGCTTAATATCAACTTTAGACGCTTCATGAACAAAAATTTGAACGCCGTGCTGATGGCATTTTTGATGCAATGAGGAAAATGTTTCGGTTATTTCTTTATTGTCTTCAAGCCCAATTAGAATATTTGTATCTATAAGAAGTTTTAGTCCATTCATGCTGCCACACAGTCTAATACCTTATCTGGGGCATAACGAAATGACTGAGGAGCAGATACCAAAAACTCTTCTTCCATGCGCCTGATATCAAGTGGTTTGGTTAATTTAACTGGCTCACTCATCTCTAGAGCAAATCCATGATCTAAACCCTCAAAATAAGCATAAAAAAACTCTTTTGTAACACAAGCCCTTTTTCCACATGTTTTCCACAACTGATTTATTGAAAGTCGCTTTACCTTTGCAATGATGGCATACCCAATAATTTCTTGGATAGGGCTAGATGCATATATTAGAGCTATCCCCCCCTCAATATCTTTAGTGGGGAACTTTCGGCGGAGCTCTATAGTCTTATCACCTGAAATAATTTTCAAAGCATATTCAGGCTTTATGCTAATTATTACATTCTTTGGCTTGGGTATCATTTTGTTAGTCCATCTATAGATTTTACTTAGTTAAAGTAGGAAAACTGTAAATACCTAATATCTTACCATTTCTATATTCATAGCAGTATATGAGACTAGAAGACTTTTCATAAAAATTGACATTGATAAGGGACCTTAAAATTACTAAAAAATACCAATAAAGATTAATGGGCTCAACAATGTTATTTGGATAGAACTGAGGGTTTCGAATCTTATATGCATATTGCGCTCGATACTGATCACCCTCTGCCGCTATTTTTCAAGGTTGTTGTCGCATTTTGTTGCTAAGCAACGTTCTTACTTTCAGGATTTAACGATACTTCCTCAATATCGTCCCAATTTCGGATACTCTTCCGCCATCTAGGTGGATTCGATTGCCGCGATTTCAAATACGTTTGTTTTCTATTGATCAGTAATTGGGTATCTAAACCATTATGTCTTT
>JAWUWW010000018.1:0-25106 GCA_034111645.1 Cellvibrionaceae bacterium | reverse complement strand
CAAGGGTTTCAAATTCATGTCTCGGTACAAGTTTTAGTATTTGTGAGAGAATCGTATTACAATGTGCCATGGTCTGTTTCACCTTATGTTTATAGTATTTTGTGGTGAAATCATTATAAATCATCGGGTGTTTACAGCCCTACTTTTCTTAAAGTTAACGGGACAGCAGTGATTTAAGATAATTTATTATCTTTTGAATAATCAGTATGTTGGCATTTCCTTAAAAACATATTAACTAAGAACAATTCAGTATGTGTAAAAATTTATTTTAAATATTCTAAATTTTTATCTAAGTTTATCATTTTTCTCACTTAATTCATTTAATTATCAGCAAATAAAGCACAACCATCAGCCAGACAAATAAACTCACTATTCCCTGAAATAATCCCATTGGCCATGCAGTTGCTGCCGAAATAACTAACCATGCACTTGGAATCAAACACAAAATAATTTTTAATGTTTTATTATGTAAAGTAATTAATATAAAACCTATTGTCGTTAAAGCCGTACTATCAGGGCCAATACCTAAAACATCAAGAGACTCCCAGTTTCTTCCTTCCATTAGACCCAAAATAGGAATCATTAAAATTCCAACGACTATTAAAAAATATCAAGTATAAATAAAAGGATTATTTAGTTTGAGCTGTTGTTTATATAGATCATCGATAAGAAATAACTGGCCTGACTTTATGACTACTATTGCGCTTATTAATAACAATAAACCTTGCGCTAAAAAAGCCAAACCGTAATATTCAGCAACCCAACTAAGCTGTTGATATTCACCTAAATGAAACACTATTCCACAAGTAAACCAAAGACATGCCAAAAAGATAAAAGAGATAATAACTAAAGATTGCGCTTTGTTAAAGCAGGCATAAATAACAATAAGCCCCCATAAAAAACCAATTATTTGCAGCGGCCAATACTGACTATTAATAGTTTCATATAAGCCAAACCAGCCTTCGATATTAAAAAGGACTAAATCTTGAAGGCTATACATAGAATGGCATATCTAAGCTGGCCTTAAAGCGATTGCAACGTTGCAATCATTTTTTGACGCATTTTATCATCAGGCAGCGGACCAAAGCGTGCAGCCATATTTTGCTCCATATGCTCAACTTTACTAGTTGCCGGAATTACACAAGTAATTGCGTGATGGGATATAATAAATTTAAGAAAAAATTGTGACCAGTTATCACAATTTATGTCTTTAGCAAATGCAGGAAGAGGTTCATTTTTTACTGCCGAAAATAGAGAACCACCACGAAATGGTCTATTTGCAATGACTGCAACACCCATATCTTTAGCCAAAGGCAGTAAGCGAGACTCTACTTCACGATCAGCTATATTATAAGTTAGCTGTACAAAATCAATTTTTTGACTTTTAATAATTTTTTCTAAATCAGTGTGTCGTCGACCATGCGACGTTGTAATACCCACATAATTTAGTTTTCCCTCGCTTTTCATTTTTTGTAAATAAGGCAAGTGATCTTCCCATCCAAGTAAATTATGTACTTGAAAAAGATCAAACTTATCGATCTGCCACAATCGATAAGAATCATTGATTTGCTCAATACCTTCATCAACAGATGAGGTCCACACTTTGGTGGCAGAAAAATTTTCTTTAGGAAAGCCAAGCCGCTGAAGACAGGATCCAAGCACTGCCTCTGATGAACCATACATTGGAGAGGAATCAATCATGCCTCCACCATTATTGAAAAATGAAGTTAATACCTCGCAGCGTTTATCTCTTAAAGATTGATTATTGCCGACGTTAAATGTCTGCCATGTACCCATACCTATAACGGGTATAACTTCTCCGGAAGAAGGAATTTTTTTGGTTATCGGCAAACGAGAAGGTGCTGAGAAAGCGTATGGAAATTGCAGAGCACAAAAACTTGCAGCCGCCATCTTAAGCAGCTTGCGCTTATTAATATCAATCTTAGAGTTAAGGTTAGAGCTAGTCGAATTCTGGCCTGATGTTTTCCACATGATAATAGCCTCATATCACACTATGTGAATAAATATAATATATTGATGCTTAAACTTAAATTATGTATTGCTTGGTATTTATAAACCACCTATAACTATTTGAAAATCATTAGGAATAGATTAGGCTTTAAACTTAAAGGTTATATTTATATTAATTCAAGTATTTTTTATATTCTATATTTAAGCTGCTTTATAAATCTCTATTATTCTTAGTGGTAGTAATAACTATTAATTTTATGACTCATTTAGTCACACAAATTGATCGACTAAGATAAAATTCGCAAACAATAATGGCTGGTGGATTAAGTAGATAATTAACCCATGTTTACCCATTAATGCGAGTAATTTTGATATTTTATTTTCGGCTATATCAAATTTTTTTAAATCAAGTAAGCCACTCATGCCTTGGCCAACAAGCATCACACCTAACCATGGAATTAGCGGTACAAAATCTTCGGTAAATCGTGGCAATAGATAATCAAAAACTTAAAGGGCCAATTGTTGCTCAACAGATTGGTCCAAAAACCCACTAAAATGACAATACCTAAGCCTATTGCTACTTTAGGCACCTTAACGAAGACAACGCTTATTACAGAACCCACCGCTATAAAGTGTAAAATTCCAAAGTATATCCACGCGTTTGGAAATAAAATTAAAGACATTGCAGTTACACACGCTGCACCCAGCAATAATTTTATTAATCGATTAATAAAAAAAATTCGCTTAAATTGTTTTTGATGCGCAAGCGATAAACTAAGCCCCACGGTAAAGGTAAACAAAAAAATAATAAAATATCGAAATGGCAACCAATTAGAGCCATTGGGAATATTCCAATCGACCCACCCAAAATAACGTAAGTCATAACAAAAATGAAAAACAATCATTAATACAATCGCAAAGCCTCTTAGAGCATCTACCCAAAGCAACCGATTATTTATAGATTTTTTATTGTTTTTTGCAGACATTTTTAGACATATCTAAGAGTTTTTTAAAGTCTGTTTGTGGCTTTTTATTTATTAAAAATTATTTTAAAAAAGTTACTGTCGCTTAATAAGAATTGTAGACGCATAATCATACGGATTTGTTTTTAAATCAGAGTCTGTGGCTTTATATTCTTCGCGGGCTATTTCTTGCCATTTATCTGTATCAATCTTTGGAAAAAATGCATCGCCTTCAATATCTGTATCTACTCGTGTTACGTATAGCTTATCTGCGTGATCTAAAGATGTTTTATAGAGCTCAGCACCCCCAATTAACATAACCTCATCAACTCCATCAATATAGGCTTGTGCTTCGGCAATTTTTTTTGCGTCATCAATTGAGTGTACAACTTTAACGCCCTCAAATTTCCAATCTTGTTGACGAGTTACCACAATATTCAATCGTCCTGGTAGCGGTCTACCAATTGATTCAAATGTTTTTCGGCCCATAATCATGGGCTTTCCCATAGTCATTCGCTTAAAATATTTTAGATCTTCGGGAAGATGCCACAATAATTGGTTATCTTTTCCTATTGCATAGTTATTTGCCATTGCAACAATAATAGAAAGTGATGCCATATTTTTTCTCTAAAGGAGCCTCTTAATATTCATTTAAATATCCCAAATTTGCTTCTTTTTTAATTTTATTTACACGTTTTTATATTGAAATAGGTGCTTTTATTGTTGGATAAGCATCGTAATTAACAACTTCAAAGTCTTCAAATTTATAATCGTAAATTGATTCCGGCTTACGCTTTATTTTGAGCTCAGGCAATTTTTTTGGAGTGCGTGACAATTGCTCTTTAACCTGATCAATATGATTTGAATATATATGTGAATCACCGGTGCTAATAATGATTTCGCCAAGATCTAAGTCACATTGCTGAGCCAGCATGTGCACCAGTAAAGCAAGGCTTGCCGTATTGTATGGCAAGCCTAAAAAGGAATCTGAGCTACGGATATATAATTGCGCCGACAACTTATTGTTAGCAACGTAAAATTGATACAAAAGATGACATGGTGGCAATGCCATGCGACCTTGTTTGACATTTTCTTGTGGCGACATACTCTCGTCGGGCAGATATTCTACATTCCATCCATGAAATAAAATACGTCGACTATTGGGGTTTTCTTGAAGACATTTAATCACATAATCTATCTGATTTATGGTGCCGCCTTCTTTTGTTGGCCAAGCCGTCCACTGATGGCCGTATAGTGGGCCAAGGTCACCACTTTCGTCTGCCCATTCATTCCAAATACTCACGCCATTTTCCTTTAACCAAGCTGTATTAGTATCGCCGTTTAAAAACCAAATAAGTTCATTGGCGATACTTTTAAAATGTAATTTTTTTGTCGTGAGTAATGGAAAGCCATCGGCTAAATTATGGCGAAACTGACGTGCAAAAACTGACATGGTACCCGTACCTGTTCTGTCACCTTTTTGCACACCCTCGATTAAAATATTTTCAAGTAATTCTAAGTACTGTTTCATTTGATTATTTTTTCCCCCATTACTCTTGCTCTAATGTCTTTATAAATTTTTAACGCTTATTACTTTTAATTTTTTTTGGCTTTTTTGAAGTTTTTTTATCAACTTGGTTTTCTTGAGCCACATCTGCCACACCAAAACCTTTGGTATATGCCCAGATAAAAATACTTAAGCCACCAATAATTAATGGTATCGTTAATAGCTGACCACGTGTCATCCAGCCAAATATTAAGTCTGGTATATGTGCATCAGGAGCGCGCACAAACTCTACAGCAAAACGGAAAGCACCGTAGCAAATCAAGAATAATGCACTAACGGCAAGTCGTGGGCGTGGCTTTTGAGAAAACCAATAAAGAATTACAAACAGCACCAATCCTTCTAAAAAGGCTTGGTATAGTTGCGATGGGTGACGCACTAAAGCGTCTGGATCTCTAGGAAAAATCATCCCCCAAGGTACGTCAGTCTCACGACCCCAAAGCTCTTGACCGATAAAATTACCAATACGACCAAAACCTAAACCCGCAGGCACTAACACCGCTGTAAAATCTATTATCTCTGGAAATTTAACCTTAATTTTGCGACCATAAATGAAGATAGCCACAATCACACCTAACAAGCCTCCATGAAAAGACATACCGCCTTCCCATACCCTTAAAAGCCACAGAGGGTCTTCTAGCCATGCACTAAAATTATAAAACATAACGTAACCAAAGCGACCGCCAAGCACGACACCAAGAGCACCATAAACAATGAGATCTTCAACCTGCTTTTTAGTAAGCGGTGAGTTCGGACGCTTTGTTCGGTGTATTGCTAAGGCCCAGGCGGAGGCAAAGGCTAGCAAATACATAATACCGTACCAATGGACGCTAATAGGACCAATAGCAACGGCGATAGGGTCTATATCTGGATGATTCAGCATAAAAAGCTCGATAATTTGTTGATAAAATTGGGCTTTTTTATAGGCCAATAGACAACTGATAAATTAAACGCATCATAGCATCTCACTTGTACAGGCTAAACCACTTCTGCATACTGTTGCTTATCATTATTGAAAAAGATTTTTCAACACAATATGTGCCTTATTTTATTTTCATATCAGCTTAATGCGAAGACGCCTCTTATCTTGGGGGCTAATCGCGATGAGTACTTCATTAGGCCAACATTAGCGGCTGGCTATTGGGATGATTATCCAACGGTATTAGCGGGGCGAGATTTAGTAGCAGGAGGTACATGGATTGGTATCACCAAAACAGGTCGATTTGCGGCCCTTACAAATATACGAGAAGCCAATAGACAAGAATCTAATCTGCGAAATGCCGATATTAGAGAGTCCGATAATAAACAAGCTATTATGAATGCGGCATTAGTTACATCAAGCATCGTAAAATCTAGAGGGGATTTAACCAAGGCATTTTTAACAGGCACACAAAGCTGTGAAAATTATTTACAGAGTATTATCGAAAACCCGCAGAATTATAAAACTATCTATGCCGGCTTTAACCTTTTAGTTGGAGAATTTAACCAGACTACGCAATCTCTTTTTTATTTAAATAATCGCGAAGATGGATTTCAAAAATTAACTGCTGGCCTCTACGGCTTAAGCAACCATCGGCTAAATACTCCTTGGCCAAAAGTAAGCAACGGCAAACAAGAGCTAGAAACTATACTTGCTAACAATTACGAATCATTAAATCGATTGGATAGCGAAGATGCCGACTCCCCTGACCTTCATAAAGCCGTGAGAGAGATACTTGAGAACCCAGCGTTAGCTCCTGATAAAGATTTACCGGCAACAGGGTTAAGCTATGAGAACGAAAAAGCACTTTCAGCAAGCTTTATCGACATGCCGCTTTATGGAACAAGAACTTCAACAGTTATAACCCTACAAAGGCATGGCTTACAACTTAGCGAACAAAATTATTTGTCCAGCACTTATCAAAAAGATAATTTTGAAAAAAAGAGTTATAAAAAAGAAATTGATAAAAGCGCCGCTATTAAAAATACACGCTATAAAAATTTTAAAATAAACTTCAGCTAAGCTCTAAACAACCATTACAAGCAACTTACTCTTTTAAGCAAGCATATCCATTAAAGCATTAGCGACTTAGGACGAGAAGAAAAGCCGAATTCTATTAATGCGTTATCAACACAGTCACCGACTGATTTAGCATCGTGAAGTAATAGAACCTTTTCTAATAATTCCTTAGCCTGCACTAATGAAATAGACCTAATAATCGATTTTATTTTTGGTAAGTTCGTTGAGTTCATTGACAGCACATCAAATCCCATCGCCATTAACAATATTGCCGATCCTGGCTCGCCAGCCATCTCGCCGCATATACTCAAGGGAGTATTCTCACTATGAGCGGAGGCTACGATACTTTTTAAAGCTTGTAATACGGCCGGATGATACGAATTAAATAAATCAGCAACTTGTGAATTGTTGCGATCGACCGCTAATAAGTATTGCGTTAAATCGTTACTACCCACTGATAAAAAATCTGAGCGCGCTGCAATTTCACGCGCCTGATATACAGCTGCCGGCACTTCAATCATCACACCCACTGGTGGCATTTTTATTGACAAACCCTCTTCGAGTAACTCGTTATAGCCACGGCGAATAAGTTCCTGAGCTTCCTCTAGTTCAGGAATCGTGGAAACCATGGGCAACATGATTTGCAAATTATCAAGCCCTTCTGATGCTCTCATCATTGCTCGCACTTGCGCTAAAAATATTTCAGGATGGTCAAGTGTGACTCGGATACCACGCCAACCTAAAAAAGGGTTGGCTTCGTTAATTGGAAAATAACTTAAGGGTTTGTCGCCGCCAATATCAAGTGTGCGCATGGTTACTTTATCAGGTGCAAAGGCGGCTAGCTGCTCACGATAAATATTGCACTGTTCCGTTTCTGTAGGAAATCTATCGCGAAATAGAAAAGGCACTTCAGTTCTGTATAGACCAACTCCTTCAGCACCACGCTGAATAGATCGCGTTACATCTGCCATCAAGCCGGTATTTACCCAAAGGGATATTCGATGATTATCGGTGGTTTCACAGGGCAGGTCGCGTAAAGATTCGTAGCTCTTAACAATCACTTCGTCTTCAATTAATAGCGCTTCAAATTCTGCCAGCACATCGTTGTTTGGGTTTATATAAACCTTACCGCGATAACCATCAACAACAATTAGGCTGTCATCAAACTTAGTAAAAGGGAAATCAGCGGCGCCCATAATGGTAGGAATTCCCATAGTTTTAGCAAGGATCGCCATATGCGAGTTGGCAGACCCTTTAACAGAGACTAAACCGACCAATTTATCTAAAGGAATCTCGCCTAAAACCGATGCCGTTAACTCATCACCTATCAAAATTGTATTGTCGGGATAGATTCGTTTTTTCTCAACCGATTGCTGAAGACAACTTAATACCCTGCGCCCAAGATCACGCATATCAGCAGAGCGCTCACTTAAATAGGGATCGTCCATAGCAGAAAACGTCTGAGAGTGCTTTAGAATAACTTGGCTCCACGCATATGGCGCGGCAATAGACTTTTGAATAATTGTCTTAACTTCGCGAATCATAGTGGTATCGCCAAGCATTGCCAAATACACATCAAATAATGCATTTTCTTTAATGGTTATACGATCTTGGAGTTTTTTACCTAAAGCCTTTATTTCTGCACGCGTCACTTTAAGAGCTTGATCAAATATACGCATTTCATTGTCGACATCTTTAATGCGCTGAAAGGGTACGCTGGTTAAACCTGCAGTGGGCGAATAGACAACAGCTGTACCAATTGCAATACCATTAACTGCCGGCATACCTCTAAAGCTTGCTTCAGCAGGACCTTCTGAATACTGTTCTAGATCCCCTGCTGCCTTTGCATGAGCAATAATGCCGGCTAGCAGCGCTGACAAAGTTAATAGCAGTGCTTCTTCGCTCTCACTAAAGCGACGACGATGTTTTTGCTGTAACGCCAAAACTCCCAATACTTGTCGCTGATGAATAATAGGCACACCTAAAAAGGAAGCAAAGCGCTCCTCACCGGTTTCTGGAAAATATAAATAACGCGAATGTGCCTCTGCGTTTTCGAGATTGATGGCTTCACCGCGCTTAGCAACATAACCCACTAAGCCCTGATGTTGAGTCATGCTGACATGCCCAATCGCCTCTTTTTTGAGACCCTTGGTTGCACGCAACACAAAGTTATCGTTTTCGTCACGTAAATATAAAGAACACACTTTGACCGTCATCGACTCGCAAACGCGCACGACAACTAGATCCATCGCCTCCTCTAGACTAGATGCAGCGTTAACTTCTTGAGTAATATTTCGAAGTATATCCAGCATAATTTTTGTCGAAAACTCTAGTTGCTAAGCCCAAAATGGCTTTTTAATTAATATAATTTATAGGTAGTTTTAACTGGCCTCAAATTTACGCTCAATTTGAGAGTGTGCTGGCGATAGAATTTTTAAAGCGCGGCAATAAACATCTCGCTTGAAGCTAACAACTTGGTCGAGAGGATACCAATAACTCACCCAGCACCAGTGATCAAATTCAACCTCATCAAAACTATCGAGCCGAACGGCCTTATCATCGCTCAGCAACTTCAGTAAGAACCATTTTTGCTTTTGCCCTATACATCGAGGGACTTGCTTTTCACGAATAAAGTTACGCGGTAATTTATATTTTAACCAGCCTTTTGTAGAGTCAATAATCTCAACATCATCTGGCTTTAAACCAATCTCTTCATATAATTCACGAAATAGCGCTTGCTCTGTCGTTTCGCCCTCATTAATACCACCCTGTGGAAACTGCCAAGCATCTATACCACCCCTGCGACGAGCCCACAACACCTGACCTCTCGCATTACTTAGTATGATGCCGACATTTGCTCTAAAACCATCCGCATCAATCACTTTTGATCTCCAAAATAGCTATTTCTTAACGCATTAATATCCAAACAACTTTACCATAAAAAGTTCGAAATTTAGCACGATGTCGATAATTTGTTAGTTAAAAACAGGTGATTATGGTCAAAACTATGGCATTATTATGTTTTTTACCTGCAGCAACTATTTTTAGGGATACCAACGTGAAATTAGCCATTTTTGATCTAGACAACACACTTATTGCCGGAGATAGTGACTATGCATGGGGAGAGTTTTTAATTACAAAAGACTTGGTAGATCCAGTTGAATATGCACGTAAAAATGATGAATTCTACCAACAATACCAGCAACAAATGCTTAATATTCATGAATATCAGGCATTTGTTTTGGCACCCCTGACCACGTTAGACCATCAGACAAAGCAAGCTCTTCACCTTGAGTTTATGCAAACTATGATTAATGATTTACGCCTCGAGAAGTCTGATAAGCTTATTAAAGATCATAAAGATGCGGGCGACAAACTCATTATAATAACCGCTACTAATAGCTTTATTTCTGCACCCATTGGCAAATGGTTGGGTATCGATATCGTCATCGCAACGGATCCTGAAGTTGTCGACGGCCAGTTTACCGGCAGACTTAGCGGCACACCTTGCTTTCAAGAAGGTAAAATCACTCGACTCAATCAATGGCTATCTGCTCAAGACGAAGACATGAGCGAGATGATTTTTTATAGTGACTCTATTAATGATTTGCCACTGCTAGAATATGTAGATTATCCTATTGTAGTTGATCCGGATGATTTATTGCGAGCTCATGCTACTGATAAAAAATGGCCGATCATTAGCCTGCGAGATTAAGCTGCAGAGCAATATCTAGAGCTTCAAGCGAGAACTATAAGTCAGAGTGACAAGCCAGAACTTTAAGTCAGAGCTTTAAGCCAGAACTACAAGAAGATTAATAACACACACCAAAACAATCAACAGACTATAAATTTATGATTGTTGATTAATCGCACCTATTATATTGCTTGCTTATCGTCTAATTTTAGGCTTATTTTACGGATTGTTGCTATCAAAAAAAGAATCTATACTATATCGATGAATTAAAAATTAAAGAAAAACATTATTGCTCTAGCTAAAATCTATATTTAAATTCTCGCTTGCTAGAATTAATTTCAACTATTAGTCACAATAACGCGTTACAGTAATTAATTACAATAATAAGTGGTTACACCTTCATGTTTAAACTTTTTCGTACGCTCAAATTCAGCGCAATAATAATTTTCATTATAATGGCCTGCATTGCCTGCGATCAAAACAGTAAACCTGCTGATGATTCGACATCTAACAGCATAGACTCAACGATAATGGCAGCTGCGTCTATAACAAAAAACAGTGATGAACCTGCTGCAACTAACATAGCGAATAAACTTTGGTTGAAATCACAACAGCATTTAAACGACACCTATACTAAAGCCAATGACTTACAAGAAGCCATCCAAAATCTATTAGCAAATCCCGACGAGCCATCTTTAGTTTTAGCGCAAAAAAAATGGCGACAAACAATGATAGCTTACGAGCAACTCTCGCCGCTATTATATCTTGAAGCTAAAGATTCTGATCACATAAAAGATAATGTCAAAGTTAAGGCCAACCAAAAAGACATAAAAAAAACAAGTAACTTTTTAGTTGACTCTAGTTTAAGCATGAGCGCTATAGATACAAAAGAAGACGTCACCGATAACATTTTAGACCTTAAAGAATGGCGCAATAAAATTGCTTCATGGCCAATACAGCCAGGCTTTCTCGATAGTTTCGGCTCTCATATACACAGCGGTTTAGTAAACGATATTACCTTGTTAATAGATCCCCACACGTTACGCACATATAATTTAATGACGGACAGCGAAGAAGTAACGCTCGGCCTATATGCTATTGAGTATTTATTATTTGGAGATAAAGAATACAAAGATAAACAAAATACATATTTTAAACGCTTCTTAGAAGTTAAAGTGCTACCAGAGTCACTCGCACAAGCTGGCTTAGTTATTGACGAACTACCCAATAACCGCCGTCGCACACTTATTGATTTACAAGCGCGACTGCTTGTAAACGACATCAATATGCTTATTAGTTTATATGAAACTGATGGCAATTTATTCAAAACATTTGAACAGCTGTCACCATCAAAAAAACTACAAGCCTTCCTACTGAGCGTTACAAATTCTTTGCAACAAGACCAAGTATTATTTAGCTATTTTGATGAAGGCTTAAGTATCGTAGACGACAACAATGATAACAGCACTAAATATATTATCGATGAAGCTAAAGGGGATACAGATAATTTACACGAAAAAGATCTTAACAATCAAATCGCTAATACAGAAGATGCATTTAACAAACGTTTTATAAGCAACAGAACACTAGCACTGAAAAATAATCTAATGACTATTAAGTTTCTTTTAGTTGGCGATGAGAAAAACCAAGAAACTTCTGATAAGGGCGATCAAATAAATGCTGAAAAAATCACATTATCAGACTTATTACTGACAAATGAAGAAAAACAGACAGCCATTGAATTGATTAAAGAGATTGAAAAGGAAATCGACAAAAATAATTATTTAACTAAAAGCATTACCGATAAGATCGAAGCAATATCGACGGTACTTGCTCGCTAAATTAGTTGATATTTTGTAATGATTGTTTTAAAAATAGATTCAAGATTTCAAGAACTAAGCTCAGGATATTTTGAAGTACTTCCAATTTAAAAATAGATAAGATTATAAAAAGTGCAATAACTAAATATGATGAATATTTAATTATTGCGCTCATTTAGCATTAACACTTACCTAAATACACCTTAAATATTTTAGATGTTTACGCTTATTATTCTTCTAACTGCTCTTCATAAGCTTGGCTATCAAGTGCATTATCTAACTCATCTAATTCATCGGGAAGAATCTTAAAAAACCAACCGTCATCGTATGGAGAGTCATTAACAATTTCTGGTGTCTCTGCTAACAATTCATTCACGGCAATAACCTCACCTGAAAGTGCTGCATAAACATCTGATGCAGCCTTAACAGATTCAACAACAGCCACTTGCTCGCCCGCTACGATCATAGAACCAACTTCGGGACATTCAACGTAGACTACATCACCCAAGCTCTCTTGAGCATAATCTGTAATGCCAATGGTAACTGTGCCATCGTCTTCTACCCTTGCCCACTCATGAGTTGACAGATATTTTAGCTCGCTACGAATTTCACTCATTATTGATCTCCAACCCTATTACTTTATTTCATGTTTATTATTTATTGACTAGCCTTTTAGGTATCGAAACACAGATTCAAGCTAGCGATCTACGATTACCCACTTTCCAAAGAAGCACCTATAAAAGCGACATTTTATAGAGAATCACAATAAGCGCAAATAGTAATCGCTAAAAATTTATTTAAAGCGTCTGCGCGGCCTCTTCAAACATCACTAAATGGTCTAAATCGAGCTTAATACCTATATATTCACCCAGCGCATGATCGTGATGAGAAGAAGCAAAACAATAAAGCTCTTGTTGTGACTCTAGCTTCACTCGATATAAAAAATGTGCGCCTCTAAACTGTTTGCTCACAATTTGCGCCTTAGTATCACTATCGTCATCATGTAAAAGATCGTCTGGGCGCACGAGAATCTGCACAGATTGGCTGACTGCAAAATTATGCTGCTGCGGCGAACTCAATACACCTAGTGACGATTGCACTTCATATTCATTAAGTACAATGCCGCTTAAAAAGTCACCCTCGCCGACAAAGTGGGCAACAAATTGATTAATCGGCTCATGATAGACGCTATGAGCGGTATCACATTGCACAATTGTGCCTTCATACATGACAGCGACCTTATCGGCCATTGCGAAAGCTTCCATCTGATCGTGGGTGACTAGTAATGCGCTCATTTGCTCTTTCAACAATATCTCGCGCACTTCTGGCACGAGCACTTCTCGCATCGAGGCATCTAGACCAGAAAAGGGCTCATCTAAGAGCAGCAACTGTGGCTTAGGTGCCATTGCACGTGCAAGAGCAATACGCTGTTGTTGTCCGCCCGACAAAGAATGCGGATAACGATCCTCCATCCCTGTTAAGCCCACCAATTGCAATAATTCAGTAACCCGCGCTATTTTTTGCGGCTTTGGCAACGTTCTTAAGCCAAAGGCAATATTTTCAAAAATAGTTAAATGAGGAAACAAAGCTAAGTCTTGAAACACCATGCCGACTTTTCGATTTTCCGGCGACTCAGTAAATGTTGATGATGATAATAATTTTTGATCCATAGTAATTTCGCCGCTCATTACTGGCTCAAAGCCGGCAATAGCGCGCAACAACGTCGACTTACCGCAACCACTTGGCCCCAACAGGCAACCGATTTGTCCATTGCCCAAGGTTAGCTCAACATCATGCACAACCTTAATGCCATCATATCCAACGGTAATATTGTTTAACGATAACTGTACTAACTCGGCAACTAGTTTTTCCATAGCGCAATATTTATCTTTTATTAATTGTTTGATTTATGCAATTTCATACGAGCAAACTTAGTTTATATTTAAATTTTTGAGCCGTGTCTAGCGTTAATAACTCTATTTAATAGTAAGCGTGTTAAACAGCCACTTCATTTATATAAAAAATTTATATCCTCGGCCAAAATGAAGACATTTAACATAGAAAATATTTTGTTCTTAATACACATAAAAAGCCCATTGGCTTTTCTTAGCATCAAGCGAATCATATAATCTTTGTGCCGTTACGTTATCGGGTGCTGTGACCCACTGCAATCTGACGGCACCACTAGCTAATGCAAAATTTCGACAATATTCAATTAATTGTCGGCCTATTTGCTGTCCTCTATAATCTTCTAATACATAGAGATCATTAAGTATTGCTACCTTTGAAGCTACATTCGAATTGAAAGTAAAATAGACTGTCGCAAAAGCAACGGCTTTGCCTTCTTTTCGATATAAAAATAGACAACCCGATGCACTATCTTTATCAAATTGCTTAAAAAGGTTTCTGTTTGCTTCATCAGAGATGGGTGCGACTTTATAAAAATCTTGGTAACTTTTAATTAATGGAAGAATCTCATCTAAATTATCATTTGAAACAAATTCAATCATCACTAATCCCTGCTATAAATTTATTACTACATTAACTTTCATTTACTCTTTTTTTGTTTATTGCTAACCGTAATAGAGCGACTTAATAAAATAACTGGCAATAAACCCACCGCTACAATCAGCAAAGATGCAGGTGCTGCATCGATCAAGCGCTCGTCAGAGGCAAGCTCATAGGCACGCACCGCTAAGGTGTTAAAATTAAATGGTCTTAATATTAATGTTGCAGGTAATTCTTTTAATACATCGACAAATACAATTAAGAAAGCCGTTATTACAGAACCTTTTAATAAAGGCATATGAATTTTACGCAATACCTGAAACGGTTTATACCCCAACAATTGAGCCGCATGGTCGACATTGAGTTTTATTTTCTGCAAACCACTTTCGATACTACCTAAGGATACGGCTAAAAATCTTACGGTGTAAGCAAATAACAGCGCCACTAAAGTACCCGATAACAACAAACCAACATCAATTTCAAACCATCGTTTTATAAAATCGATAAGATGATGATCGAGCCATGCAAATGAAATCAGCACGCCAATGGCGATTATTGTTCCGGGTAACGCATAACCTGTGCCTGCAATAGTCACCGCTGCCCTGACTAATTTTTTGCGCTCATATGCTCGTTTTGCATAGCCCAATATCAAGGCAGAACTAACGGCAATTAGTGCGGCAAGAAATGCCAAATAAAAGGAATTCCATGCAAGCGATACAAATTCATCGCCAATCACCGCTTCAAAAAATGACCAATATAATAATTGCCCTGCGGGGATACAAAAACCAAACAATAAAGGCAAAGCACACACGCCTATTGCGATTAATGCTCTACTTTTAGTCAGAGTAATTCGGTTAACCGAACGTCCTTTAACCGAATGGTAGCGCGCCTGATGTCTTGAATAACGCTCAAGCGCCATTAATAACACAACGAACCCAAGCAGCACCGATGCCAATTGGGCAGCTGCAGCGGCATCACCAAAACCATAAAAAGTTCTTAAGATTCCCGTTGTAAAGGTACTAACACCAAAATATTGTACGGTACCGTAGTCGGCGAGCGTCTCCATCAATGCTAGCGTTAACCCTGTAACAATGGCAGGTCTTGCCATAGGCAACGCCAAACGCAACATTCCCAAGCGATTGCCATAGCCCATGGTGCGCCCAACCTCTAAAATACTGGGCGACTGCTCTAAAAATGCTGCACGCGCAAGAAGATAAACGTAGGGGTACAAGACCAGCGTCAACATAATGATTGCGCCGGGCAGCGAGCGTATATTAAAAAACCAATAGTCGCCGTATTGCCAACCGGTAATGTCTCGCAGCAGTGTTTGAACAGGTCCGGCAAAATCTAGCAATCCTGTGTAGGTATAAGCAATAATATAAGCGGGCATCGCGAGTGGTAGCAATAGCGCCCACGTAAAAAAATTACGCCCAGGAAAATCGCAGACGCTCACTAACCACGCTGATGGCACACCAATAATAAGCACACCAGCACCAACGCCCAACATCAACAATATTGAATTACTAACATAATCCCACAGCACTGTTTTGAATAAGTGTTGCCATACGTCAAAAGAGCCCGTAAAAACAGTGGCCACAATTACGGTCAAAGGCAAAAGCATTAGCAGCGCAATAAATAATGCGATTAGCGCTAGAGGGCCAAGACGTAAATTAGGCAGTAGGTATTTCGCCAATTGCTGCTTCATCTAACGACAACCAATCAATCGGCTTAGCCTTTTTTTTATATTTATCATTGCATAGAAAATCTTTTTAAAATAACAACAAAAGCGCCAACATTGGCGCTTTAATACATTGTCACGGATAACCAAAGCTAAGTAAATTTAGCTTATGACAATCGATTTTTAATTACAACATATCAAATCTGTCATAAGCCCATTATATTAGTGTAGATCAAGCAAATATTACTTCCAACCCGCCCTATCCATTAGCTCGATCGCTGCACGATTATTCTCGCCCAAAAGGTTTAGCTGAATCTCATCTTGTTTAAAGGCACCCCAAGCTTGCAGAGTATCTGAAACTTGTGTGCCGGCTACGATAGGGTATTCATTATTAACTTTTGAGTACCAAGCCTGAGCTTCTTCCGATACTAAAAATTCTATTAATTTAATGGCATTGGCTTTGTTTGAAGAATGTGCAGTTAAACCAGCACCACTTACATTGACATGAGCTCCTCGGTCAGATTGGTTAGGCCAAAAAATAGCTACATTTTCAGCAACCGCTTTATCCGATGGCTTATCGCTATTTGCTAAGCGGCCAAAATAATAAGTGTTTGCAATAGCGATATCACACAAGCCCGCGCTGACGGCCTTGATCTGATCGGTATCACCACCGGCTGGCGGCTTAGCAAAATTAGACACTAACTTCTTAGCCCAGTCCTCAGTTTTCTCAGTGCCATCAGCAACAATCATCGAGGCGATAAGGGATTGATTATAAATATTGCTCGAAGAACGTAGACAAACCCGCCCCCTCCATTGATCATCACCTAAGGCTTCATAAGTAGACAATTTTGCAGGATCAACACGATCCTTCGCATAAAAAATAGGTCGCGCTCGCATAGATAAGCCAAACCAATAGCCCTCTTCATCACGCATATTTGCGGGTATATTTTTATTTAATACATCGCTTTCAATAACCTGTAGGACACCGGCTTCTTTTGCTCGTTGTAAGTTTCCTGCATCAACAGTAATAAATACATCGGCAGGACTTGCCTCACCTTCAGCACTTAGGCGCGTTAAAAGCTCACCGGCCTTAGCGGTAATCAAATTCACTTTAATATTTGTTTCCACCTCAAAGCGATCCAAAATCGGTTTAATCAGCGCCTCTTGTCGTGCAGAATAAATATTAACTTGCTCTACCGCCAATGCGGGTAGTGATAAGCTTGCCGCTACTAAAAAGCTGCCGGCAACAACAAACAAACCGTCTATTTTTTTACTTATACCTTTTAACATTTCTGTAGGCATTATTTCTAAACTCCACTTAATATTATTTATTTCATTTTATAAGAATCTACAAAAACCCGCTTTTTAATTTTCACTAAAAATAGCATTTAAAGATGAATTCTTATTAACCTTAAACTTTTCCTTATATATGAGATACCCCATATGCAGGGGTAAACCTTTTTACTGCCTATCAAACTATCTTTTCAAGCCTGCTTGTCAACATTACTGGCGCCAAACTTCTTATACAAACTGCTCTAGCGCTAGTAGACATAAGCAAAAACAGGCAAATATTTATAGAGCAAGCAACTCATCCTTAGCGCTTATGATAATCATTATCATTTAGATTTGCAACTAGAATTAATACTAAATAAGAAATTATTCTTCCTATTTATGGCGTCTATATACGCTCTATAAAATCATAAGAAGTGCCTTATATTAATTGATCTGTAACTGGGTAATATTATTGAGTAAAATCTATTTTTTGTATGATTAAGTTCTTTTAATAACGGATAATGACGGTCGAATAGCCATCACTTGCAAGCTTGAATAACTGTTTGTTAGCGCTCACAAACACTGCAAGCACTAAAAAAAAAGACATACAACCATGCCAAAACAAAAAACAAGCAGTTTCCCCCATTTCTCTCAACAAGTACTCGCATGGTTTGCATTATATGGGCGCAAGCACCTACCCTGGCAATTAGACAAAAACCCTTATCGCGTTTGGGTTTCAGAAATCATGCTGCAACAAACCCAAGTGGCTACTGTTATTCCTTATTATGAAAGATTTATGGCGCGGTTCCCCGATGTTCATAGCCTAGCTAGCGCATCACAAGATGACGTTTTACAACTTTGGACTGGCCTTGGATATTATGCCCGCGGCCGTAATTTACATAAATGCGCTCAAATTATTACTACACAGCATCAAGGAATATTTCCAAATAGTGTTGATGAACTTGAACAATTGCCGGGCATAGGACGATCTACTGCTGGCGCTATAATTAGTCTGGCTCTTAATCAACGTGCAACTATTCTCGATGGCAATGTTAAACGTGTATTAGCGCGGTTTCATGCTATTGATGGCTGGCCCGCAAAAAAAGATGTTAGCAACAAACTTTGGGCAGTGGCTAACGAACATACGCCCGAAAAAGATTTTGCTGGCTACACACAAGCTATGATGGATTTGGGCGCTACTATTTGCACTCGCAGCAAGCCCAAATGCGTAGATTGCCCACTGCAACATGATTGCTCTGGATTTAGCCAAGGAACACCAGAAAATTATCCCGGCAAAAAACCTAAAAAAATAAACCCCGTTAAAACCATACAGTTTTTAATTTTACAAAACGAGAAGGGCGATGTTTTATTGGAGCAACGACCATCGCTTGGCATATGGGGTGGCTTATGGAGTTTTCCAGAATTAGAAAATGCCGAGGATCCGATTAATTTTTGTAAGGAAAACGTTGGCAAGCCTGTCGAATGGGTATCAAAGCCTAGCTTTAGACATACTTTTAGTCATTATCATCTCGATATAACACCTGTTTATATTTCAATTGAACAGGTTAATCGTCAAATTGCAGAAAACAACCAACAACAATGGTTCACTCGTGAACAATTAAAAACTCTGGGCTTACCCGCCCCCATAAAAAAATTACTCGATAGCCTTTAGTCAACAGCATCTATCTGTTGCGATTGCTTGTATAATCTCTCTAAATAATGACAACATATTTATAATGTTATGCTTAAAAAATTTAAGCCCTCACAGTTAATAAGGTAATACTCATGTTAAGAATGGTTATGTGTAGAAAATATAAAAAAGAAATGGAAGGTTTGCCGATACCCCCTTTACCCGGCGCTAAAGGGCAAGCTTTGTTTGACAGTGTATCGAAGCAAGCTTGGGGCGAATGGATGCAACATCAAACACTTATTATTAATGAAAAACAATTAAATTTAATGGACTTAGACTCGCGTACCTATCTTACCGAACAGATGAATAAATTTTTTGATGGTGAAGACGTTGACCAAGCCGAGGGTTATGTACCCAAAGAAAAATAAAATATATATTTATGCATAGACGGCAAGTTATGAACTCATTATATTTAATAACTTGCCATATTGTTTTATAAATCTAATTTTTCAAAAAAAATAAAAAATTTTATTCATAATTAATTAGTCGTTATCACTAATTTTATTTTCTGCATGTTCTCGCCTCTAAGCAAGACGCCAAAATCATTTCTATCAGCGCTAAACTCAGCGCTATTTTTTCCGAAATCATCTCTGCAGCCTGTATTAAAAAACCCAACAATTACGTCTTTGTAATTCGTTAAAGAATCTGCGCTTACCGGCTTGCCAGACCTAGGGTAATAAAGGTTAATAGCTTCCATAATTTTCTCCGATAAATTTTACAACATTTAAGGTGAAATAATATTTTCAACTATAAAAATTAACTTGGTAGCTTATAAAACCAGCGCTGCTTTTGTATTGATATACGGTTAGCAATGCGAGCTAACACAACAATAATTATCAAGCTAAACACAAGCCGCACCCCCAGCGCCGTCGTTAGATCTGCACCTAATAATAAAATTAATAAAGTATCTTCTATTAAGCTATGACACAGTCCTAAAAATGCCATCGTCAAAAAAATATCTTTAGCATCAACCTTACCAGAACGAGCCTCTTTAATTAATAAACCACCACCAAAAGATATCCCTAATGTTAAACCAACAATCATAATATTTGTTGCTTTTACACTGATGCCCAAGATACGTAAAACGGGCGAAAGTAAGGCATGTATTATTTTTTCTACGCCAATAAAACGCAGCACTCTGATCAACAATGTTAATCCAGCGATTATCAAAAAAGCGGCGACTAAAGTCTGGCCTTGGGTGTTTAACCAGTCGCTCCAATTTGAACTCGTTATTGTTGGCTGCCATAAAAGCGGGGCGGGCTCTTGCAGTAAAGAAAAACTTGAGTAGACAACATTAAGAATACTGCCGAGCACTAAAGCACCCCCAATACGCAGCAGTAGTGTAAACCAGACACTAACGCCTGTAGCACGAGCAATCATTACCTCTATTGGTAGCGAATGAGCTAGCAACATTAACGTACCAAGCACACTCACTTGCGCAATTGTTAATTGGCCGGCTAAACCTAACTGATAAAAGACTGCCATACCTGCATAGATGTTACCAAACATATTGGCCATCCAAACAAGACCCGTCTCACCCGGCAAGCCCACCATACCCATCAGCGGCTGAATAAGCTCGCCCAACAGCTCAATCCAACCGAGCAACTCGATGGCTCGAACAATCAGTAAAATAGGCACCATAATTTTGACCAAGGCCCAGAATATTAACCACACTTCACCAAGCCAAGTGGTCACTGCTGTCTTTAGTGAAAAAGTATTTACAAAGTTTCGTGGATGCCTCATTTAATCTCTTTCTATTTTAGTAATGTTAAAAGTAACACTAAGAGGCACTAGATTAACCCTATTTAAAATAATTAATGCTTTTTAATGAGCCTAAAGGAATTTATAATTTTTATTTACATCAACTAAAGAAACATTATTAATAAAGCTTAATCATATTGATATCCGTATTCTACGAGAATTACAAAAAGATGCCGATCAGACTAACCTAGCACTCGCAGAGAAAGTTGGCTTATCTGCCCCCGCCTGCTTGAAACGCGTGCAGTGTTTAAAAAAAGCCGGGATTATTAGTCGTATCGTTGCCGTTATCTCAACCGAATCGTTAAAACGCCGACTAAACATGGTGGTCGAAATTAAAATGAAGTCGAACAACCAAACGTTAATTAAAGACTTTATCAATCCTATTGCCGCTGCACCCGAGGTGAAGCAGTGCTACCAAGTCACCGGAGATGTGGATTTTGTGCTAATTGTCAATGTTGCCGATATCTTTGAATACGAGGGCTTTTGTGACAATGTTTTGCATAAACATAGCAATATGAATAAATTTACAACATTGGTCAGTATGAAATGTACAAAATTCGATACCTCGCAGCATGACTTCACTGGTTAGAGTCTAACTATAAGCACAACGAAACAATAAGATCAGCTCAAAATGCATAGAATTTTACCTTGAACAGTTAAAACACTTGACTCATTAGCTCAAAATCTTTTTAATACGCGCCTCGACTAAAAAGGTCGACACCCTCATAAAGCCCGGATAGCTCAGTTGGTAGAGCAGAGGATTGAAAATCCTCGTGTCCTTGGTTCGATTCCGAGTCCGGGCACCATTAAAAACCGTTATTTATCATAAACTTACAGTGAAAATATAATATCTTCGCTGAATTTTCTGTGCCTGTTTTTTTATCGGGGTCGAGCCGGGGTAAGGTTCAATCGATGTTTAGCTGTTAATCCGCTGAATTACCCAATCACTTCATGTAAAAGGTATTTGTTGACGCATTGCTACTTGGCACCCACTAAAAGATAATAAAATCTCTTATTTTTCAGTGAGTTATGCGAATATTCTTGCTTTGGCTAAATTGGATATTGCAAAGACACTATTGTTGGTACATACTTAGATTTGTAGCTTGTGGCGGTAGGAAGATCCCCACGTTAAAAACTCAAATTCCTTGTAATTAGCTGCCGAAAAACCCAGCCTTGTGCTGGGTTTTTTCGTATGGAGACGACAGCGTGGAACTAAAAAAGCTACACAATTCTTTCTACACCGACAATGTAACGGTTGAGCAAGCCTTGGATTTTGATATGAAATCCAGAGCCTGGTCTAGTAGCAAAGTACGTGGTCATGGCGTTGTTCAAATATCCCTCAACAATCTGATTTTCGCCATCCCTGTACGATCATACATAAGACATAAGGCGTCCCTTATTCTTGAGGTTGATCGCGAAAATCGCCAAGTTAAGGGCATGGGGTTAGATTACTCTAAGGCCCTTCTAATCACCAAGACACAGCATGTCTCTTCTAAGGTATTTGTCCTCAAAAGTAAAGCTGCTGGTAAAAAACTGATAGGTAAAGAAAGTCACGTTACAGGACAGTTTGCCAAATATGTTGAGAAATACATTTCGGGAGTACAAAGAGTGGATCTAAATATCCTAAATAGCTCTGAATATAGGTTTACAACATTAATCAACTACCACAATGAGCTTGGCCTATAGCAAGGCTCTTGATAGCAAAAGTGTCGACTAACAAGCGCATAAAGTGAGACTTCACAAATGAGCCGAATTTTTGCAAAAAAACAACGACGCAAAAATGCGTCCAATTTGTTCCGCTTCTTATGCGGGCGCTCAGGCTGTAGAAAAATAGAATGTGGTATTACAATCTTATAAATTAGGCGCGGAGAGTGCATTTAATTTTTGTTTCAAACGAAATGTACTGCAGAATTCACGTAGCAGCGCGTTGTGTAGTATGTAAATTAAACAAATTTATTTGGGTGAGAATGGTTTTAATTTTTCTACACCCTGGTTATATCTCTTAGTGTTTTATTCAAATTTAGGTGTTAAATGGAAGATCTAATTAAAGTAGAAGTAAAAAAGGATCATTTGGATAAAGTCTCACGAGCGCCTGTTTTAAGTGCTTTGACTGAGTTAATTTGGAATGCATTTGATGCTGACGCAGATTTAGTACAAGTTTCAATAGATCGAACTGATTTAGGTTTACAATCTGTTCATGTGAAAGATGATGGATTAGGGATACTCCATAAAGATTCAAAAAAATTATTTAGCTCTCTTGGCGGATCTTGGAAAGGTCAAAAAGGTGTCTCCCCTAAAGGCCGATTTTTACATGGTAAAGAAGGGCAAGGTAGATTTAAATCATTTGCCATAGGAAAAGCTGTAGAATGGAATACGTCTTTCTTTGATGGTGAAAATACGCTTTCATATACTATTAAAGGCAATGCAGATAATAAAGGTGTATTTTATCCTACATCACCTAAGATTAGTGGTAGCGAATCAACAGGAACAAAAGTTTCAATATTCGAACCGCATAAAGAATTTACATCTATCAATAAAGAACGACTGCTTGAGTATTTTTCATCCGTTTTTGCTATTTATCTATCGCAATACACATCCATTAAACTTTATGTGGATGGTGAGTTAGTTGACCCTGAGAGTCAGATAAAGAACAAAATCAACCTCCCCCTTGAAAATGTCATCTTTGATAACGTCGATTACCCTTATGAGCTTCAAATTATAGAATGGAATTGTGTAACTACTAATGAAGTTCAGCTTTGTAATGACAATGGTTTTCCGCTGAGACCTTATGAAAAACCGATTAGAGGAACTAGTGATTTTTCATATACAGCATATTTGAAGTCTGATCATATCAGTAAATTAAATACAGTTGGTACATTAGGTCTTGGAGATCTTGAGCCGTCATTATCCAAGCCAATTGAAGCTGCTATATCAGCGTTAAAGAATCACTTCATGTTGCGCCGCATTGAACTCTCAGCTGATAAAATTCAAAAATGGAAAAATGAAAACATTTATCCTTACTCCAATGTACTAAATGGCCCAATAGAAGAAGCTGAAAGACAGGTCTTTGATATTTTAGCATTAAATATTAGTGAACAAATCCCTGAATTTGAAAGGTCCGATTTAAAACTTAAAAAGTTTCAGTTCCGTCTGCTTAAACAGATAGTTGGCTCAAATCCTGATGATTTACATATCATCTTGACTGAGGTTTTAAACTTATCAAAAGTGAAGCAATCTGAATTAGCTGAACTTTTAAAAGATGCTTCTTTGTCTGCAATAATTAGTACCGCCAAAGTTATATCTGACAGATTGAGATTTATTGCTGGACTTGAAGAAATTCTATTTAATCCTGAAAAGAAAAAAGTATTGAAAGAAAGGACTCAATTGCACAAGATACTTGCCGAGAATACGTGGGTTTTTGGAGATGAATTTTCATTAACTGTAAATGATCAGTCTCTTAGTGAAGTGCTAAAAATACATTTAGATAAAAAGGGGTTGGCAGTCCATCTAGATAAACCTGTAAAGCGAATTGATGGTCGGGTTGGTATTGTTGATTTAATGTTGACAAGAAGTATAGCTAAAAACCACTCAGATGAAAGGGAGCACTTAGTGGTTGAGTTGAAAGCACCCAAAGTTAATATTGGTGAAGATGAAATTTCTCAAATTAAATCATATGCATTTGCATCTATTGCAGATGAAAGATTCAAACACCTAAAAACTAAGTGGAACTTTTGGGTCATATCAAATGATTTAAAACCTTTTGCAGAAATGGAATTAAAGCAAGATAAAACCGGCAAAGGTATAATTTATGAAATTGATAATTTAACTATTTATGTGAAAACTTGGGGCGAGTTGATACAAGAATGTAAGCATCGTTTAGAGTTTGTTCGAGATCAACTTAATATTAATATTGATAAAACAGATGGTCTTAAGTATTTACAAGAATCATATTCTGAGTACACGAAAGATGTAATATTAACTGAAGAGTACTCTGAAGCAGAGGTATAACAAGGGTTTTCAAGTAGGACAAATTACAGTTGGCTTTTTGTTCGTGCCTCACTTATTTTAGCCAACTGAAATTTTCCGCTTAAAACGGCGTTCAGGCTGTAGAAAAATAGAATTTAAAAATATGTAATATACCGAGAGTGGTCTAGAATATTTTTGGGTCGATTTAACACTCTTGTGTT
>JAWUWW010000017.1:0-21692 GCA_034111645.1 Cellvibrionaceae bacterium | reverse complement strand
AAAAACTCACGGCGCTTAAAAACGTCGTGAACCCCAAAAAACAAATTGATTTATTTACTATAAAGAGAAGTGTTGAGACCGGGCTCGTTCAACAAGTGGATAGGTCGCGGCTATCGCGCGACATATCCTTATTTGTTAGGTAGGTGTTTTTTCATCACTTTACAGTCTTAAAAAACCCTAATCAAACCCTCATCTCTGGCTATACTTATCTTTACAGACAAAAATTTAAGTGAAGATATGAGAACAAAATAAGGAGAGCTGAGTGTTCGAAGAAGTTAATCCAGAAGACTTTATGAAGTTTGGTGGTGAAAAGCCTAGTCATTTAAAAATAGAAGATGCACTAATAAAAATGGGTGGCAACGGAATAATAGGCGGCACTTTTAAAAAAGATATTCTTAAAATGGCAGGCTGGACTGGCGGGTCGTTAACCACTTATGCCTCCCGCTCAAAAGTTGCGGCAGCAGCATTCAACCGAGTTCGCGAAGCGTTACAAGATGCATCCTCTGCAGACGATTTAAAACAGAACCTAATGCGTTGATAAGATCCCGTCTCTAGGTAATTATTAACGATTAACAACCGCATAAAAACTATTTAATCGGCTAAGTAAGGTAGTTAAAAATTTCCTAGGTTTTAACAAGTATTTTCTACAGCTAATATTTGTAGCCGTTAATGGGCAGTTACCAGCTGCCGATATTTTCCATTGATGCCCAAGGTTCTGCAGGATCGAGGGAGTTGCCCTTCTGTAATAACTCGATTGAAATACCATCAGGCGAGCGAATAAATGCCATATAACCATCTCTTGGCGGTCTATTTATGATTACTCCTTTGTCTACTAAGTCTTGGCAAGTTTGGTAAATATCATCAACACGATAAGCAAGGTGTCCAAAATTGCGGCCACCCTTATAATCTTCGGTATCCCAATTATAAGTCATTTCTACCATCGGTGCTTTTTGCTCGCGCGCACGTTCAGCGTCATCTGGTGCTGCGAGAAATATTAATGTGAATCGGCCTTTTTCATTATCGTAACGACTAATCTCAACAAGCCCTAACTTATTGCAATAAAAGTCGAGTGAACTTTCGATATTGTTGATACGAATCATAGTGTGTAGATATTGCATGTTGATACATCCTATTCGTTAAGCGATAAAGTATTTTTGATGTCGGCTGTTAATGTCGAGCAAATAGTTATTGGTTTAAAAACTCGTCTTTTAAGTCGACATAATTTTGTGAAGAATAAGTAAAAAAATTCTTTTCAGCATCTTTAAGCGGGCGAATCTCTTTACAAGGACTGCCCATATACATAAAGCCGCTTTTAAGTGTTTTTCCAGGAGGAACAAGTGTTCCTGCACCAATAACAACTTCATCTTCCACAACAACCCCGTCTAATATGGTTGAGCCGATGCCAACAAGCACACGATTGCCAATGGTGCAGCCGTGTAAATTAACAGAATGGCCAATTGTGACATCATCACCGATGGTTAGTGGATGGCCTTCACCGCTAAATTTACCCGCGTGAGTGATATGAAGCACAGATCCGTCTTGAACACTGGTCCTTGCGCCAATGCGAATGCGATGCATATCACCGCGAATAACGGCGCATGGCCAAACAGAAGTGTTATCGCCAAGATGAACATCGCCGATAACAACCGCAGCCGGATCTATAAAAACTTTATCACCAAGCGTTGGCGTGATGTTATTAAAAGTTCGCACAGATGACGTGTTAAGATAGTTATTTTCTTTAGAAGACATAGTAAGTCGATCCGTATAACAGGTGTATTATATTGACATTGTCATCTTTTAAATCACTCGAATCAACTAGCAAAGGCATACATAACATATATGAATAATCCATTACTTGAAGAGCATCATCTGCCGCCATTCAATGCAATCGAGATCAAACACATAAAGCCCGCGATTGAAGCGCGCATTGAGCATATATGGTCCGTGCTCAATGGTCAGCTTGCTATTATTGATCAGGGCACCCCCGTTTCTTGGGATAATATAGTCGCCCCTTTTGAGGAGGCTTCTGATTTATTAAGTCAGAGCTGGTCGCCGGTGAGCCATCTTAATGGCGTACAAAATAGTGACGATTTACGCAAGGTCTATACAGAGTGTATTCAATTATTGACTGACTTTGGTACCGCAATTGATCAGTATCAGCCACTGTTTGAAGCTTATGAGTCACTAAGGGCCAGTGAGGCATTTAATGCGTTAACTGCGCCACAGCAAAAAGTAATTCAAGATGCGCTGCGTGACTTTCGGCTAGCTGGCGTCGACCTGACCGACGCTAAAAAGCAACGTTATGGGGAGCTTCAAAGGCAGTTGTCTACTTTATCAATGAACTTTTCCAATAATGTACTTGATTCAACACAAGCTTGGTTTCTTCATTTTGAAAAGCAAGACGAATTGGCTGGCTTGCCAGAAGGTGCGTTAGAAAGTGCCGAGCAGGCAGCAAGTCAAAAGGATTTAAAGGGATACGAAGTTACATTGGATGTTCCATCCTATACGGCAGTAATAACCTATGCCGATGATCGGGACTTGCGCGAAAAAATGTATAAAGCCTATGCAACTCGAGCAACTAGCGGTGATTGGGACAATTCACCACTAATCAAAGAAATCTTAGCGCTGCGCTTTGAGTTAGCGCAATTGCTTGGTTTTGAGAGTTACGCCGATTTATCGCTAGCAACAAAAATGGCAGAAACAAAAGAGCAGGTAGACGAGTTTTTATGCACATTAGCTGAAAAATCATTACCTGTAGCCAAAAACGATTTACAAGCACTGCAAAATTTTGCAGCTGATGAGCATAAAATTGATGATCTCCAAGCTTGGGATATCGCCTATTATAGTGAGAAATTGCGACAGCGCGATTACGCTATTTCGCAAGAAGAGCTGCGTCCATATTTTCCTGCCGAGCGGGTTATGGAGGGTATGTTCATGGTTGTTAATAAGCTTTTCGGTATAACCATTGAGCGCGTTGAATCCGTAGATGCGTATCATCAAGACGTGCGTTTCTTTGCAATCAAAAAAGCGGGTGAAATACAGGCGTATTTTTACTTTGATATTTATGCGCGCGATAAAAAACGCGGTGGCGCATGGATGGCTGATTGCCGAACACGTCGCCTGCGCGATGGTGCTATACAGTTGCCGGTCGCCTACCTCACGTGTAATTTTACAGCTCCGGTTGGCAGTAAGCCCTCGCTTCTTACCTTTCAAGAAGTAACGACATTATTTCACGAATTCGGACACGGTCTTCACCACATGCTAACTCAAATGACAGAGTCAGCGATCAGCGGTATTAGTGGTGTTGCATGGGATGCGGTCGAATTACCGAGCCAATTTTTAGAAAACTGGTGCTGGGCACGAGAGGTGATCCCAATGATCTCGGGTCACTATAAAACAGGCGAGCCGCTGCCTGATCATCTTTTAGAAAAAATGTTAGCGGCTAAAAACTTTCAGTCGGGAATGCAGATGCTTAGACAACTTGAATTCTCGCTGTTTGATTTTCGACTTCACGCTCAATATAGCGATGTAAATCCAGTCGAGGCTCAAGACGTTCTCGATAAAGTGCGCAGTGAGGTTGCTGTTATGCAGACGCCTGCGGTAAATAAATTTCAAAACAGTTTTAGCCATATATTTGCCGGTGGCTATGCGGCTGGTTATTACAGTTATAAATGGGCAGAAGTTTTATCGGCGGATGCCTTTTCGCTATTTGAAGAGAAGGGAGTTTTCGATAGGGCAACGGGAGAGAAGTTCCTTAATACTGTTCTCGCCAATGGCGGCTCACAAGAACCAATGGATTTATTTAAGGCGTTTCGGGGGCGCGAGCCCAATACCGAGGCATTGTTGCGCCATGGCGGTATTATCCAATAAATTGCTAAATAATTTAAAAGATGGGTGGTTCGGAGTTGAGCTACCTAATAAATCGATTGTGTTTACATAAAGTGCCCCTAATATTTGCTTAAGTAGAAATTTATGACTGAAAAAATAGTAAAACGTTTTATTGCAGGTGCGGTGTGTCCGCGCTGTGCTGAGAGGGATAAATTAGTGATATATAAACGCGATGGAAAAGATTTTCGAGAGTGCGTTAATTGCGACTTTTCAGATGAAATGCGTTTTAACAATGCCCGCCAAGAACTTCAAACGCGCGTTAATACCCCAGCGGATTTAAAACAAGAGCAGACACAGGTATTAACCTTAGAGCCAAGCAATTTCAAAACTAAAAAATAACCTTGCAGGCCAATAATTTTTTAAATAAATAATTTCATCAATATGTGTTTGCTGACTAATTAGCTGATGGCATATCTAGTATGTTTATTTGCTCAATAAGGCGAGTGAAGATCAAAGCAAGGTATAAATATTTAATAATCACCAATATGTAGAGTAATGCTTAAGTCATTATTAAAACAAGGCCAACGTTGCTTGGTTTCTCTCCAGCTATCTTGGCTTATTCGCTCTAAAAATTGTTGTGTATCGGGCTGCTCAAAAACAGATTTGTCTGAACTGGTTGTCTCTATTGTGAGCAATACTAAGTGGTCGAGTTGATTAGCTAGCTCATCGCCAATTAATGCATGGCAGATAATATTATCCATGCTGATATCCATAGGGCTTAGCGGTGACGGGCTAATGTTGGTGATTTGATCGTTAAGCTCCTCTAGTAGACGATTAGAGAGGTAGGCTTGGTAGAGCAGTCTTTGCGACCCTTGATATTGAAGTAATAGTTCTGGGGGTTGAATAAAGAACATAAGGGCTAAGCCAATAAAAGGTTTTACATACGCATTGGTATTAGATTCAAGCGACAAGGTATGGATGGCGTCCAGATAATCAAGTGCTGAATCAATATAGGCAATAGAAAACTCTAACAAGGTAACTTCCGGCGTTGCTGAATTGATAGATATTGCTTTATGAAGGTTACCAATATGAGCCTCAATATAACATTTCATAGAGTTTTCACGGCCTTCGCCTTGCTTTATTTTTGCAATATGCCAATGAAGGTCATCAAAGGTGTTATCCATAGAATAGGTAGCCACTTGTTAAATTATAGAATTGATTGTTACTTGGTCGTACGCTCAGAATTTTAGCTATATGTAAGCATAGACTATATTTATGGAATGCTGACGAGATGAAAAAGAAAGATATTGCAAGAAAACTGACTCAGCACTTCGCTTAGTTGTAGAGCTTATAAATTTTGCAATGAGGATTATTGATCAAGCAATGGGCTTAGCAGAAAAAATTAGCCAGTAAATTAATTATTATATGATTTTTTATTGATATTACTTATGGCATAACTATACTCTTGTTTGATATGATTATATTATAAAAAAAGACTACCTCCTGATAGAATACCCTGAAAGTAATTATCATTGTTGTAGCAGCACACGTTTTGGCTTTTTTGTTATAAAGTTGATCAATCTTTCACATCATAATGCAATTATGAAAAGTTACGTAAACTAATGATTTGTAATTTAACTGTTAGTTTTAGTTAACGATAATAATTATGGAGACATTCGGGCAATGTTAATTTCACTAAACCGACTAATAGTCTGGTTGCTTGCACCTGCTTTACTGTTGCTTGGTAATACAGCCGCATTCGCACTAGAGGAGGCCGTCCAGCGCTCCACTTGGAATATGCCTGTTGGCGTCACAGCTATTAGCCAAGATGTTTACGGCTTACACATGACGATGTTTTGGTGGTGCGTAGGCATCGGTGTCGTGGTATTTGGTGTTTTATTTTATTCAATGATCGTTCATCGTAAATCCAATGGCGCAAAAGCATCAAATTTTCACGATAGCTTGGGCTTAGAAATTACGTGGACAGTTTTGCCTTTCGTTATTCTGATTATTATGGCGGTTCCAGCTACCTCTAGCCTGGTGAAGCTTTACGACACCTCAGAAGCTGATGTTGATATTGTTGTGACTGGTTATCAATGGTACTGGGGTTATGAGTATCTAGATGAAGACGTTAAAATAATTAGTCGTATGAGCACCCCGCAAGAACAGATTCGTAACGAAGCGCCAAAAGGTCCGAACTATCTAATGGAGGTAGACGAGCCCTTAGTCATACCCATCAACAAAAAAGTTCGGTTTTTAGTTACTTCAAACGATGTAATTCATGCTTGGTGGGTGCCCGCACTTGCCGTTAAGCGCGATGCGATTCCTGGGTATATCAATGAGTCTTGGGCGAATATTGATACGCCTGGAATTTATCGAGGCGTGTGTGCTGAGCTTTGTGGTGCTCAACATGGCTTTATGCCAATTGTTGTGAAAGCTGTAGAGCAGGAAGAATATGTTGCTTACTTGGCTGAGCGTAAAGAGCTTGCTGCTAAGATTAAAGAGCTAGCTAACAAAACGTTTACGCTCGATGAACTAATGGTTCAGGGTGAGCAAGTTTATGGACAAGCTTGTGTGGCTTGTCACGGCGCTAATGGTGAGGGTGGCGTTGGTGCAGCGATTGCAGGTAGCGCCATTGCCAACGGTGATATTGCAGCGCATATAGACATTATTGTTAATGGTAGTAAAAACAATGCATTAATGGGTGCTTACAGAGACACTATGTCTGAGGTAGATATTGCATCGGTGATCACCTTCCAGCGCAATTCGTTTGGCAATAAAACCGGCGATGTGGTGCAACCCATCGATATTCTTAAATACAAGCAAGACAACTAAGGGAGAATCACTATGGCTCACGGTCCTGCTAAAGGCTTAACACGGTGGTTGTACACTACCAATCACAAAGATATTGGCACAATGTATCTTTGGTTCAGTTTCGCAATGTTTTTACTAGGGGGTGTATTTGCCCTTATTGTTCGCGCGGAGTTATTTGAACCTGGTTTGCAAATTGTTGAGCCAGAGTTTTTTAACCAAATGACCACCATGCATGGATTGATCATGGTGTTTGGTGCGGTTATGCCAGCTTTTGTCGGCCTAGCTAACTGGATGATTCCGATGATGGTTGGCGCGCCTGATATGGCGTTGCCACGAATGAATAACTGGAGTTTCTGGATTCTACCTTTTGCTTTCGCAATGATGGTATCTACTTTATTTATGGAAGGTGGCGGCCCTAACTTTGGCTGGACTTTTTATGCGCCGCTATCAACTACCTATGCACCACCAAGCGTTACCTACTTTATTTTTGCCGTCCATATTTTAGGTATTAGCTCAATTATGGGTGCTATTAACATCATCGCAACTATTTTAAATATGCGTGCGCCTGGTATGACGTTAATGAAAATGCCATTGTTTGTATGGACATGGTTGATTACAGCATATCTACTAATTGCAGTAATGCCTGTGCTTGCAGGTGTTGTCACTATGATGTTGATGGATATTCACTTTGGTACAAGTTTCTTTGATGCCGCTGGTGGTGGTGATCCGGTATTGTTCCAGCACATATTCTGGTTTTTTGGTCACCCTGAAGTATACATCATGATTTTACCGGCCTTCGGTATTGTCAGTGCAATCATTCCAACCTTCGCTCGTAAGCCATTATTTGGATACTCTTCAATGGTTTACGCAACGGCCTCTATCGCTTTCTTAAGCTTTATTGTTTGGGCGCATCACATGTTTACAGTAGGTCTTCCTTTAGCGGGTGAACTCTTCTTTATGTATGCAACGATGCTGATTGCAGTGCCAACGGGCGTGAAAGTCTTTAATTGGGTAACTACTATGTTTAGGGGCTCAATGACCTTTGAGACACCTATGTTGTATTCAATTGCATTCGTTATTCTCTTCACTATCGGCGGATTTTCAGGCTTGATGCTTGCAATCGCACCTGCCGATTTCCAGTATCACGACACCTACTTTGTAGTGGCACATTTCCATTATGTATTAGTCCCGGGCGCTATATTCTCTATTGTTGCAGCGGTGTATTATTGGCTTCCTAAATGGTGTGGCAATATGTACAACGAGACCATGGGTAAGGTGCAGTTTTGGATGGCATTTATTGGTTTGAACGTGACCTTCTTCCCCATGCACTTCGTGGGTCTTGCGGGCATGCAACGTCGAGTGCCTGATTATAATCAGTTTTTCGCTGACTTTAATATGATATCAACCATGGGCGCATTTCTATTTGGCGCTGCTCAGCTTATGTTTTTATATAACGTAATCGCCACTATTCGTGGTGGTAAAAAAGCAACTGCAGAAGTGTGGGAAAACCCAGAGGGTTTAGAGTGGACAGTAGCATCTCCTGCGCCCTACCATACCTTCACCACGCCACCACCGATTAAGTAGTTTTGACCGGCAACGTTATTCAAATAATGTCGCCGGTCAATTTATGGGTTTAGGCTAGAATGGAGAAGCCTAATTAACCTTAGAGTTAAATTGAGTAGCCACAGATCGCGTTTAACAGTCAGTTATAAAAGGTTTTACTGCAATGATAAAAAGTTTTTATAAAGATAATTCAACACCAGTTCTTTGCGTAAAGCTTTGCGTAACAGTCGTCGGTATGTTTGTTTTTGCAATTTTTATTATGCCGCCAATGTATACATTATTCTGCGATATTACAGGCCTTAACGGTAAAACTGGTGGTCAGTATGACGCTACCCAAAACAACTATGGTGTCGATACAAGCCGAGAAATTAAAATACAATTCATAGCTAATAATAACGAAGATATGCCATGGGAGTTTAGGCCCATCAACAAAACTGTTGTGGTGCATCCTGGCGAAGTAACAGTTATTAAATACTTAGCCCACAACCCAACGGATAAAGCTATGGTTGGGCAGGCAATACCGAGTTTGGTGCCCTATAAAGCAGTGAGTTATTTTCATAAAACGGAATGTTTTTGTTTTAACTCGCAACCACTACAAGCGGGTGAAAGCGCCGAGCTTGGCTTAAGCTTTATTGTTGATATTGAAATACCAAAATACGTAAAAACGATCACCATGTCTTACACGTTGTTTGATATCACTGAATCTCAGCAACAAGATCAAGCATCAGAAGAAAAAGTAAGCCAAATTAAAATTATACCAGCGGCTTTGGCGTTGGTATCAGTGAATTAAGATCAATCATCAATACACTTAACTAGCTTTAACAGATTATATAAAAAGAAAAACGGAGAATTTTATGGCGGGCGAAGGTACATACTACGTTCCGGAGCAAAGTAAATTACCGATCTTTGCTTCAGTTGGATTATTTTTAACGGTCTTTGGAGCCTCTGGTTGGATTAATGGCGGTAGCTCAACGCTGTTTATTGTTGGGTTAGTCTCACTGGTCGCAGTATTATGGTGTTGGTTTTCTATCGTCATCAAAGAAAATTTAATGGGTTTAAATGATGCTCAGCTTAAGCGGTCTTATGTGTGGGCTATGGGTTGGTTCATCTTTAGCGAGGTTATGTTTTTTGCGGCGTTCTTTGGCGCTCTATTTTATATGCGTCAGATCGCATTGCCGGAACTTGGTGGCGACAATACGACCAACCAAATTTTATGGTCTGGCTTTGAAAATGTGTGGCCCTTAATGATAACGCCAGATATGGCAGTCAATGGCGCTAATGCTAAAGTTGTTGGACCAGATATTAATATGAGCGTTACCACTACCGAGTCTATTTGGACATGGCTACCGTTTTGGAATACCTGTGCACTATTGGCCTCTAGCTTCACGGTTCATTTTGCACACACGGCCTTAAAAAACGACAAAAAGACTGGTCTTTGGGGTTTTAATTTTTGGTTGGGCGTTACTGTTGCATTAGGTGTTATTTTCTTAATCCTTCAAGCCGAAGAGTATATACATGTCTTTGCAAACAATTTGACAATTGATACAGGCGCTTATGGAACGACCTTTTTTATGTTGACAGGTTTTCATGGCTTGCACGTAACAATGGGCACCATAATGTTACTTATTATGTTATTGCGCTCTGTTTTAAAAGGTCATTTTAATCATAAAGACTGCTTTGGCTTTGAAGCAGCAAGCTGGTATTGGCATTTTGTTGATGTGGTTTGGGTAGGATTATTTCTATTTGTGTATATCTTAGGCTAAATCCTTAAGCAGTTAAGAGCTATAAAATAAAGCCATAGATCTATGGCTTTATTTTTGTCAGTTAATAAGCTATTTTTCTATTGGTTTTCTTTATAGTTTTGTTCGAGCTGACTTCTGCTCATTTTTTTATCCCAAGGCGCATTGCTTCCTAAGTAGCCAGTGGATAAACCGAAAAAAATGGTGATCATTAATAGAGTAGCTAAACCTATCCTAATACCCAATGCATATAAGCTACGTTTTTTTTGAGACCCTACATCTTTTAATAAAAAGATGAAGCTGCTGGTTAGGCTAATGACCAAGCCTATAAAAAGTACAACGATGAATGTTTTTATTATTAAGCCCATCACAAATATCCTTTGATTGAGTAGTCGAGAGTGTCTTCCTAAATGTTAAGTGTACTGAAGCAGCAATGGAAAATAACAATACTGGTCTTATTGTTTTTTCCGATATTAACCTACTTAGGGTTTTGGCAGCTAGATCGTGCCGAGCAAAAAGAAAAGTTACTGGTATTTTACGAACAGCAAAGCGAGTTGGCGCATACCTCACTGGCAGTACTAGATGCGGATGCTAAAACTAAGTACAGAAACGTAAAAGTTACCGGTAAGTATGACATTGATCATTATTGGTTGCTAGATAATCAGCCACGACAAGGCAAGCCCGGTTATGAGATCATTATGCCTTTTCATTTTAATGATGCTACCGGCCATAGGCGGACCTTATTGGTGAATCGTGGCTGGATTAAAGCTGAGGCTGATCGCTCACGCTTACCCTTAATCGAGACAAGTGCCGATCAGGTTGTTATTAACGGCTATCTTTATCCTCTGCTGATAAATGCGGTGATTCAACATAGTCAAAGTGATCTTGATGTCGAGTGGCCTAAACGTGTTTTACAGCTAGATAATCAGGCGGCAGCTGCTGCATTGAATCAAGATATAGACAAAATGATGCTAAGAATCGATGAAGATAATATAGGCTCATACGTCACGCAATGGCCGGTTATTAATACACAGCCAGCAAAGCATCAAGGTTATGCCGTACAGTGGTTTGCAATGAGTATAGCCTTAGCACTATTGTACACTTGGCTTTTATACAGAGAGATAAAAGATAAAAATAACAAATAAATTACGCAATTATTTTGACATAATAAATTAAAATTACAACAGATTAATGAAGAGTTTTAGAGAAAAGTATGAATGAAGACGTAGAACCAATAAAAAAGCGCAATCGTAATTATGGTCTAATTATACTGGGAATTATAATTTTACCAACACTTGTGGCTTACATTATGTTTAAAACCGGTTGGGGCATTCCTACGAACACCTCGAATAAAGGCACCTTGCTAGAACCTGCTCGCGCTATTGATGAGCTAATATTAAACAATGAAAACGACGTTCTTGCTCGGTTAGTCGAAGATAATAAAAAACGCTGGCGCATTCTAGTTCCAGTTACAAAGGCCTGTAATGACATTTGTCAGAATCACTTATACATTTCGCGCCAAGTACATATCCGTCTTGCCGAAAAAGCATATAGAGTTGAAAGAGTTTTATTATTATTGGACCCACTTTCAACCACGGCCTTAGATAATTTGAAAATAGAACATCCAGAAACTATTATGGTTAACGCAACTGTAGACGCCTTAAATAAATGGCTAGAGATATCCGAGTTAAAGCTGTCGGGAGAAAACTACTTTTATCTAGTCGACCAGGAAGGTTTTGCCATGATGTACTACGACGTTGAACATAAAGGCCAGAACTTGTTAGACGACGTAAAAAAAGTGTTGAAATTTACCTATGATAACTAGTAAATCCTCAGCGAAATTAAGATAATTAAGCGTTGATAAGAAGGGTATTGATATCAGGCAATTCGTAAAAGATTAAGGATAATTAACAAATAAGTTAATAGTAGAGCGAATATGTTTTTTAGAAGAGAGATTGAGCATAAAAAATTATTTAAATTAGCATTAGCGTCATTTATATTCACTATTTTTGTTGTGGTATTAGGAGCTTTTACTCGATTAGTCGACGCGGGTTTGGGTTGCCCAGACTGGCCTGGCTGTTATGGTCATTTATTGTGGCCAAACGAATCACACGAAGTCATTAAGGCAGAGGCAAGATTTCCAGAGGCGCCAGTAGAGCACGATAAAACATGGCCAGAAATGGTTCATCGTTATTTTGCTGGTACGCTAGGCCTGTTAATTTTATCGATAGCGGTTATTTCATTCAGGGAGAAAAAAGCTCTATCAACTAGAAATCCTAACGACAATACAATGGCAGAATCTATAGCTACGTCTGCCAGCAAGTTAGTCCAAAATATCCCACTCAAGCTATCAATTTTGTTACTCATAGTAGTTATTATTCAAGCTACTTTCGGTATGTGGACCGTTACTTTAAAATTATGGCCAAAAATTGTAACCGCTCACTTGTTAGGCGGCTTTACTACGCTATCTCTGCTCTGGTTGTTGACCCAGCGATTAGGTGGAAGTCGGTGGAATCTAAATGGTAATCAATTAAACTCATTGCTTGCTATAAAGCCATGGTTAATATTTGGATTAATAGTAGTTATTTGTCAAATAGCATTAGGTGGCTGGGTAAGTGCAAATTATGCCGCTCTAGCATGTCCAGATCTTCCGTTGTGTCTTGGTCAGTGGGTGCCACCCACAGACTTCAAGGCTGGCTTCAATGTATGGCAGGATATAGGCCCCAATTATTTAGGCGGTCAGTTAGATAATCACGCCAGAACTGCTATTCACCTAACCCATAGAATTGGCGCAATTATTGTTCTTGTTAGTCTTTTAATACTAGGCATAAAGTTATTAAAAGTGGGCGCAAAAGAAGTGTCACAATGGGCGTATCTGATGTGGGCGGTATTATTAGTACAAATTTTATTGGGTGTTAGTAATATTATTTTTGCATTACCATTGTGGATTGCAGTTGGACATAATGCAGTAGGTGCAGTATTGTTGCTTTGTATGGTATCGATCATTTATCGAACGTATACCGTCAACGCTAATGACGATGAAAGCAAAGCAACTAGCCAACATAAGTAGTTAACATAAGCGCTGTTGAGTTGAATGAATTATACTAACGACCTTATACGACTAAGTCATACGATAACAAACAATCTCTAAAACGATATCCAAAATAATGTCAAAAGCAACGCTAGCAGAACCCAATATTAATATTCAACGTCCGCTTTGGCGAGACTACCTAGAGCTATGTAAGCCAAAAGTAGTTTTGCTGATGTTATTAACATCCCTTATTGGAATGTTGTTGGCGACACCACAGTTTGTGGGTCTTGATATTTTAATTTTGGGTAACTTAGGTATTGCCCTATGTGCCGGTAGTGCCGCGACGATAAATCATTTTGTTGATCGTCATGTCGATCAAAAAATGCAGCGAACTCACAACCGACCTATTGCCAAAGGGCGTGTTGAGCCACAGCAAGCGCTATTATTTGCCCTTGTTACGGGCGCGCTCGGCATGGCAATTTTGTTATATTTTATTAATGCACTAACAGCTTGGTTAACCTTGGCCTCACTATTAGGTTATGCCGTGGTTTACACGTTATATTTAAAGCGTGCGACACCACAAAATATTGTTATCGGTGGACTTGCAGGAGCTGCTCCCCCATTACTAGGATGGACAGCGGTAACGAATAGTATCGATGGCCATGGATTACTATTAGTACTAATTATATTCGCGTGGACACCACCACATTTTTGGGCGCTAGCAGTTCATCGTAAAGACGATTACGCAAAAGCGGATATCCCAATGCTGCCAGTCACACATGGTGAGCGTTATACAAAATTACATATTCTGCTCTACACCATTATTTTATGTATTGTGACGCTATTACCTTATCTAACAGGTATGTTCAGTTGGTTATATTTATTAGGTGCGGTTGTATTGGGCGCCGGATTTATGTACTGGAGCATTGTTATGTTGGTGACTGACAGAAAAGATGCCCCTATGGAGACCTTTAGATACTCAATTATTTATTTAATGTGCTTATTTGTGATCATGTTATTAGATCACTACTTGTTGCCTTCAAGCTTAGCGTTATAACTTTTCAAAAACTTTAGGATAATGCTTTAACATAGGCTAGCTGTAAAACAATGAATGCACTTGATAAAAAAATTTATAAAACTATTTTAATCCTCTTTGTTATTGTGTCAGTTATCTTAGCTCTAGTTTTTAATAAATTAATGACGCCACGATTTTTGTCGAGTATCGAGTTAAGGATCAATGGCTATGTGTTATTAAATGCAGACAGAGACGGTAATCGTAAAGAGTCACCTGTTATCGTGCAGCCAAGCTTAGATAATAAAAAATGGATAATTCTCGTAAAGAATGAAGCGCAACAAAAATTAATTAGTAATGTCTTCACAATCCTAAAAGACCCAATGAAGAGTAGTACAGAGGTTGTAATGACAACCCAAGAAATAAGTGCAAAACTTTTGCAACAAATATCGGATCAAGATAATTTTATTGCTGTTATTAATGATGACGGTAAATTAAGTGGTTACTTTAAGCCGCCTTTTGATAAAACTAAAGTTGTCTTAACTTATTCATCAGTATTTACACATCGATAATATAAATTTAAAAATGCAAAAGTAAATTATTTTTAATAAAATAAATTAAATGATAGAAGACAGGAATAAACATAGCCAATTTAAGTAAGGGTAAAACATAAATCGAGCGCACTAAAATGCAAAAAAATAATAATATTATCGCGCGCGCCATACATTTATCAGAAAAAAAGAACACTCACAGCCATCTGCATCACCAAATAGTTTTTGGTTTAGAAGGACATGCAGAATTTGAAATTTCAGGCAAAAGTGGATATATCCAAAAAGGCGTTGGCTGTATTGTTCCATCAAATCACTATCACAGCTTTTTTGGTAATCAAGAAAATAGAATATTAATATTAGATATAACAAATAATTTGCCGTTACTAGAACTAGAAGCTGCATTTTCAAGTAATGCACTTGATTCTATTTTAGATTCTCCGAAATATTTTCAGTTTGATCAAACAATGCATGCCTTGATCACTTCAATGTCAGAGGAACTGAGCGTTATGCAAAACGATAGCGCAGCCCCTAATATCGTAGGGCAGTGTTTGTTGCATAGCCTGTATAATCGGCTAAAAAGTAAAATAAGTGTCGAGGAGGTCGGCAGTGCGCATGATAGGATCGACTTATCACGCATTAAGCGTTATATCTACGGAAGCTTAGCAGATAAAATACAAACCGCAGATTTAGCAAGGCTTTGTAATTTAAGCGAAAGTCATTTTTATAATAAATTTCGTGAAAGTGTGGGCATGTCTCCCTATCAATATGTGATAGATGAGAGAATAAAAGCAGCATGCGCGATGCTTGAAGAACCTAAAAAGACAATAACCGAGATTTGCTATACCCTTGGGTTTTCAAGCCAAAGTGCCTTCACTAATCTATTTAGAAAAAAAGTAGGGCTTTCTCCAACCGAGTTTCGGGCCTCTAAAATTGGACCTAAAGATCTTATAAAATCATAACTTTTTGCAAACGACTAAGACTTTTCTGCAATTAAAATCCCTCAAATATTAGCATAATGACTCTATTCCACTATTAGAATTGAGTTCACCATGACACGTCTCGATATCGCAAATATACAAAACGACAGCTGGCTTTCTTTATCTCTGCAAGAGTTAAGCGATAATATTTCAAGGTATTACTCGGTTGATGAAAAACAGTATATTGAACAGATATATGATTTAGCCTATGACGATAGTGAGTCACCGCAAATAAAAGAAATTGCCGAATCAATTATTGGCACTGTTAGAGCAAGTGATGTCTCGATATTTTTTGATCTAGAAGAGTTGCTCCAAGAGTACTCTTTAAGTGATGAAGATGGCGTTACCTTAATGTGTCTTGCCGAAGCATTATTAAGAGTTCCTGATTCAGATACAGTTGATGCGCTTATCCAGGATAAACTGAGCGAGAAAGACTGGAGTCGGCATTTTAGTAAGGATAATTCACTCTTTGTAAATGCGTCGACATGGGGTTTGGCTGTTGCAGGTAAATTAGTTAATGTCAGTAACGATTCAATAACACGCATTTTCAAAAACTCAACAAAACCGATCATAAGAGCAGCGGTAGATCGAGCCATGAGAATCATGGGTCAACATTTTGTTTTAGGTAGAACCGTTGAAGAGGCCATGAAAAACGCCAAAAAATATATTAAAGAAGGTTACGATTACTCTTACGATATGTTGGGCGAATCAGCAATAACGCAGACAGATGCTAATCGCTATTATAAAAGCTACATGTCCGCAATAGAAAAAATTGCAAAAAACACGCATGATAAAAAACAACAACCTTCTTTATCAATAAAGCTTTCTGCACTGCATCCGCGTTTTGAGGAGACGCACCGAGATCGTGTATTAGTCGAGCTAGGTGACACCGTTGAAAAATTAGTTTTGAGCGGCATTGAGCATAACGTTGGTATTACTATTGACGCAGAAGAAGCGGATAGAATGGAGCTCACGCTAGCCTTATTTGAATCGATTTATTCAAAGCCTTATGTACGTGGCTGGAAAAAATTTGGTCTTGTAGTACAAGCTTATTCAAAACGAGCATTGCCTGCGTTATGTTGGCTGACAAAACTGGCTAAAACGCATGGTGATGAAATACCAATCCGTTTGGTAAAAGGTGCTTATTGGGATAGCGAAATTCAGCATTCACAAGAAATGGGTTTGAGCGATTACCCCGTATTTACGCGAAAAGAATATACAGATACAGCGTACTTGGCATGCGCACGCTTTTTATTATCTGAAATTACTAGAGATGCAATTTATCCGCAATTTGCATCACATAATGCACATACTGTTTCTAGCATTAGGATTATGTCAAAAGTAGGTCGCGATATAGAATTTCAGCGCCTTCATGGCATGGGAGATGAGTTATATAGCAGTGTTTTAAAAACAACAGAAAATATAAATGTAAGAATATATGCACCCGTAGGGAGCCATGAAGATCTTCTACCTTATCTAGTAAGACGCTTGCTAGAAAATGGGGCAAACTCATCTTTTGTTCATAAAATATCTGATGAACGTACAGACATCGCAGAGTTAATAAAACGCCCTTTGACGCTCGAAGATATAAAAGCGCCAAAACTAACTCACTCAATACCAATACCATTACATATTTTTAAAAATAGAAAAAATTCTTCGGGCGTTAATTTAGCCTCTAGCCAGCCTAGACAGCATTTTATGCAAGAGGTCGCAAACTATAGAAATAAAAAGTGGACCGCGATGCCAATTATTGACGGTGAGAAAATCTCTACAGAGTCTATTAAAAAAGTAGTCAGTCCTTTTGATAATAAAAAAAATGTAGGTGAGTACAAAGAAGCCAATAAAGACTTAGCAATAAAAGCCATAGATTGTGCAGTGAAAGGTTTTAAGGCTTGGTCAACAATACCCGTTGAGCAGCGCTGTCAGGTTTTAGAGGCGTTAGCTGAAAAGTTAGAATCAAATAGATCAGAGTTAATTGCACTTTGCCAACGTGAAGCAGGTAAAACAATTCAAGATGCCATAGATGAAGTCCGAGAAGCTGTTGATTTCTGCACTTACTACGCAGAGAAAGCAAGAAAGAATTTTTCTACACCGATAACTTTAGATGGCCCGACGGGCGAATCAAACCAACTGCAGCTTGAGGCAAGAGGTGTTTTTGTATGTATTAGTCCTTGGAATTTTCCGTTAGCAATTTTTACGGGACAAGTTGTTGCCGCACTAGTTGCAGGCAATACCGTTATTGCCAAGCCCGCAGAGACAGCATCACTTGTTGCTTACAAAGTTGCAGAGCTTCTTTTTGAATCCGGATTACCATCATCTGCTATGCAGTTTTTGCCAGGTCCCGGAGGAGTTTTAGGTGCTGCACTAAATTCTGATAAGCGAATTAGTGGCGTTGTTTTTACTGGCTCAAATGCCACTGCTCGCATCATCAACCAAACTTTAGCCGCACGGGATGAAAGCGCGCCTATCGCCACATTGATTGCTGAAACGGGTGGCTTAAATGCCATGATAGTAGATTCCACTGCTTTACCAGAGCAAGTCGCTAAAGATGTTGTAAATTCTGCTTTCAGTGCAGCCGGACAAAGGTGCTCGGCACTGCGCATTCTTTACGTGCAAGAAGATATTGCAGAGCGTGTACTTGATCTAGTAAAAGGTATGATGCAAGAGCTTGCTATTGGTGACCCCCAATTGCTCACAACAGACATAGGTCCCGTTATAGATAAAGCAGCGCAGCAGAATCTAAATAAATATATCGAAAAAATGAAAGCCAGCAATAAAACTTGCTTTCAAGTCGATTTGCCCGATTATTGCGAAGACGGTACTTTTGTAAAACCTACCCTAATAGAGGTTGATTCAATCACTTCTCTTGAGAGTGAACAGTTCGGGCCAATTTTACATGTGGTGCGCTTTGAGTCAAAAGCATTAGATCAAGTTATTACTGATATAAACGCAAAAGGTTATGGCCTTACTTTAGGTATTCATACGCGCAACAAAACACGTTATGAAAAAATAGCGAGTTCAGTAAACGTGGGTAATGTCTACATTAACCGAAATCAAGTGGGTGCCGTTGTCGGTGTTAACCCGTTTGGTGGCAGAGGACTTTCGGGAACGGGTCCAAAAGCAGGCGGTCCGAATTATCTTTTGCGCTTTGCAACAGAAAAAACCATTAGTAATAATTTGTCTGCTATCGGCGGCAACATCGAGCTACTAAATTCTACGTCAAGTTAAAACAACAGTTGCATTTTAAAAGTAAGATTAAAAACTATGGCATTAATACACAATCAATACATAGTTTTTTACAAGTCAGTGGCGGTTAGATAACGTTTAATAAAGCTTAGATTAAATTTAATATAATAAAAGGGGATATAAATGAGTTCATATAAATCAATTATTCAAAACTTTTGCTTATCTGTTATGGCTATGAGTATGAGTGCTGGTGTAGTTCACGCCGATCAATTAGATAAAGTTTTACAAGAAGGTGTTGTGCGCTGCGGAGTGGTTTTAGACTTTCCGCCAATGGGCTATCGCGATTCTAATAACGAGCCAGAAGGCTTCGATGTTCAAATATGTAAAGATCTTGCTAGCGATATGAAAATTAAGCACGAAATTGTTGGCTTAACATGGGCCGAGCGAATTCCTGCGTTAGTCTCGGGCAAAGTTGATGTCGCAATTGCATCATCCTCTGACACTTTAGAACGTGCACAAACTGTCGGGTTTACCATTCCTTACAATGTTTTCCAATTTGTTGCAGTGCTTGCACCAGGCGTAACCATTGATAGTTGGGAAGATCTAAAAGACTTAAAAGTTGGCGCTGCTATTGGCACAACCTACGAAAGCGAATTTTTGAAATATAAAGAAGCCAATTGGGCTGATGCTAAAGGAGAGTACACTTCTTTTCAAAGCGAAAATGAATCTTTCTTAGCGGTTAAGCAAGGCCAAGTCGATGCAATTATCGTAACCGATACCGTTGCTGCGATTAATCTTAAGTCTGGCAAATTTGGTGATATTGCTTTAGGTGCCGTTGCGCCTTTTGGTGCTGATATTGTAGGCATGATGACTAAGCGTAAAGAATTTGGTTGGATTAACTATTTAAATATCTTTATTAACCGTGATGTGCGCTCTGGTCGTCATCAAGAAAGATATTCTAAATATGTCGGTGGCAAGGCTCCTAACCTTTCTTCTATGGGCGTATATTACTAGTCAATTTTTGATTTAGTTTTTCTCAATAATGAAGCTGCACTGGACAATTGAATAATAAAAAGCAGTGCAGCTTATAAACCTTCGAGTCTAAAGGTATTTTTATGGACTACGTGTTTCTTTGGCGTCCTGTTATTGAGGCGTTACCGCAGTTATTACTAGCAGCATTGGTAACTATTGAAGTGGCAGTTATTTCAATGGCTATCGGTATGGTGTTTGCGTTCATTTTGTTTTTTGGAAGAACCTCGAAATCTTGGATACTTCGATTTACATCGAACGTCTGGATTGAGGTCGCTAGAAATACCCCGGCCCTTTTTCAATTATTTTTCTTTAAATTTGGCCTAGGTGCAATAGGCATTATTATCGACTCTTATATTACGGTTGTTATGGCCTTGGCGTTTAACACTGCTGGTTATATGGCAGAGACCTTTCGCGGTGGTTTTAAAGCAGTCCCTGACTCTCAACTTAATTCTGCTAGATCTTTGGGTATGACCTTTCCTCAGGCTCAGTGCTATGTGGTGATACCGCAGGTATTGCGTGCTGTTTGGCATCCAATGACCAACCAATTTATTTGGGTGATGTTGCTAACATCTTTAGGCATGTTGGTCGGGCTGCGTGAATTGTCGGGTGAAACTCAATTCTTAAATTCTAGAACATTTAGAACTTTCGAATTTTTTGCGGTAACTGCATTAATTTATTACTGCATAGCCAAGCTAATGCTCCTGTTGTTTAGGATTCTAGGCTGGCGTTTATTTAGGGGGGGCTAGAACTATGGCGATAGATGTATTTTCAGCTTTAAAACCTCAAGATATTTTGTTTTTAGGCGAAGCTGCGCTTAGAACACTCGAGATATCTGTCACAGCAATCGCTATAGGTAGCTTCTTTGGTGTTATTTTTGGTTGGGGAATGGCCGCAGGTAATCGCTTAATAACCTTTATTATTAATGCGATTTTGGATATTTTCAGGAGTGTCCCTTTAATAATACAATTAATTCTCTTTGATAGTTTTATTTCTATTCTTGGTTATCCAGCACCTGCTTTTGTGTCTGGAACAATAGTTTTATCAATTTATACCGCCGCACTTGTAGCCAACGTTGCGCGTGGCGGTATAGAGGCTGTTCCCATTGGTCTACGCAAAGCTTCGCGTTCTTTAGGTCTAACTTATTGGCAAGATATGTTTTATGTTGTTTGGCCCGTAGGCTTAAGAGCCGTATTTCCCTCGTGGGTTGGTGTGGCGTTAAGTGTCGTAAAAGATTCAGCCTTAGTGTCTGTTATTGGTTATGTTGAACTATTAAAAGCCTCGCAGATATTAATTACGCGCACACAAGATACGTTCCTTATTTTGACCATCGCAGGGTTATTTTATTTTGCACTATCGTATCCAATTTCTAAAATCAGCGAAAAAATTGAAAAAAGGTGGCACGAGTGATTGAAGTCCAACAATTAAAAAAGTCTTTTGGAGATTTACAAGTATTAAAAGGTATCGACCTAACAGTCAACAATGGTGAGGTGCTTAGTGTTATTGGCTCATCGGGTTCTGGCAAATCAACACTGCTATATTGTATTAATGCTCTAGAGTCGATTGATTCGGGCGTTATCTTGGTCGATGGCACTAGCGTGCACGATACAAAAACAAATATAAATACATTGCGACAGAAAATAGGCATGGTGTTTCAGCAATTTAATACATTCCCTCACTTGACCGCACAAGAAAATGTAGCATTAGCCTTGCGTAAAGTTAAAAAGCTTCCTAAAAATCAAGCAATGCAACTCGCTGCCGAAAAATTAGATCATGTGGGCTTGGGCGACAAGATTAAAAATTTCCCCAGTGCCTTATCTGGCGGCCAACAACAACGTGTGGCGATTGCTCGTGCACTGGCCATGGAGCCGTCATATATGTTGTTCGACGAGGCCACCTCAGCCTTAGACCCAGAACTTGTAGGTGAAGTTGAAGATACCATGAGAATGCTAGCAACAGAGG
>JAWUWW010000016.1:0-16073 GCA_034111645.1 Cellvibrionaceae bacterium | reverse complement strand
ATGAATGATTGTCCACGACAGAACCCGGCTTACCGGCGAACTCCAACTTATGCTAAAGCCCCCGTAAAACGGGGCTTTCTTTCTACACCACGCTTATTAACTGTGTGGTGTTACAAATAGTGTTACAAAAACGCAACAATTCTTATTACTTTAGATATAGTTTCCCTCCTTTAATTCGTATAATCTTAGGCCGACAAGAGCTTTGTAAAAGCCTGTACACTTCCAATAAATTAATAGCTCAATCGAAGGCAGCTAGATATTTTGCCTTTGTAGCCACGATTAAGGATATTTACTCTAAAGTGTCTGATTTAACTCCTCTACAATTCAAGAAACTTATTCAAGAAGCTTTAGATAATCTTGAAGCGGATTTAGATATGATTCGTGGACGTGAGTGTAGTCTTGAAGCTCAGGAAGGTATTAATTCAGAAGTAAGAACTTTGGAGGAGTATTGGAATCCCGCAGATCAAGAATTTAATGTTGCTCCTCCTGAAGTTTTTGTGCGTCTTGTTAATAGTGAAGGCTACGAAGGTGAAAACATTGAAACTATGCTCAGTCATTGGGATCATGTTTTTGTTAAGTCTGGTGTCGTTCGGAGTAAATTCTCACATCAAACTCAATGGAGAATCTTAGAGGACTTATTAAAAGTCTATTATCCTTGGTTGCTAGAGAAATATCATGTAATTGAAGAGAAGTTAAGAAGTACTCATAATTCAGGTCCACACAGAAGAAGACCTAGTGTAGGTCTGCCTGATTACGTCTCAAGGCCAGAAAAAGAAGTTTCCGTACAGAATATTACACAGATAAAACGGGTGAAAAAGATAAGTAGTTCAAGCCCACCATTATCCAAGGTATATAAGGAATTCCTTCAGTACAAACCTACCTTAACTCTTGAATACATCCGTGGGTATGATGGATATCTAGAAGTATTAATCGCTCTTGTAGGTGATAAGGCTGTCGATGAAATAACGAAAAAGCACTTAAAGAATGCACTGTCTCGTGTGGAGGAATTACCACGTAAAAATTGTAAGCCATACAATAAAATGAGCTGGTCAGAATTAATTGATATTGAAGTGCCAGAGGAAGACTTTATATCTAGGAAAACTGTAACTGAGCATTTAAAGTTTTGGCAGTCTTTATTTGCCTATGTAATGTCTGAGACTGAATACTTGGAGGTTAGCCCTACGGCAAACTTAAAATATAAAGTTGATACTGGGAAAAATTCATACGCCGCTTTGACTGATCGAGAGGTGAGAGGAATCTTAGAAGGATCTAAATCATCGGATAAATATTGGTGGCATATATTATGTAGCTTAGCAGCTTATACGGGTGCTAGGAAAAGTGAATTGCTTGCTTTAAAGCCTAGTGACTTTAAAAAAGATGATGATACTGGTCGTGATTATTTTCATATAAGTGATTCTAAAACTGATGCTGGTATCAGAAATGTACCTGTTGCTGAGTGTATCTGTAACGAAGTTATGGGTTATGTTAATAAAATATCAAATGATGAATATCTTTTTCCTGTGGGTAGAACAAAGGAAAACTATTAGTGGGGTGGGTTAGGGGTCATTTAACCGAGATGGGTAATAGTCTTGTTAACGATCATGGCAACCGAAAAGTCTTCCATAGTTTTCGACATAGTTTTGTTACCAAGGTACTAGCTGAAGGTAATGAGCTATCCTTGGTGCAGTCTGTGATTGGACATGAAAAAAGTAATTCGGGGCAAACTCAACGATATACCCATCAATTTCCTATTAAATCTCTCTTGTGTGTAGTTGATTGTATTGTTTATTAGGCTTTTTATATGTTTACGCTTACTGCATAGACAATATTGAATGCTACTGAGGTTTACACAATGGATGGCAAAAGCTATCCTGAATTTATGGTTATTCGTGACAATCTTGGAAAGTTAAACACAGAAATCATGCATGACGAAAGACTTGACAACCCGTTCTCGTAGAGGCTTCATACTAGCCGCCTAAGGCATCACTGCCTGCACCCATGCAACCCTAATGACTCGAAGAGAAAACGCCTCCTAGGTACCTTAAAGCGTCATATAGAGGGTTTTTTGGTAGCCGCTTATGCTATTATAGTCTTTCGGCGAGTCTTGCTGTGGCCTAGTAATAAAGCAGCATACTGAACACGCCTGAAGGCCGCATTTTTACGTTCTAATTTAGCGCTTAGAATTAATAAAGTATCATACTGGTTATCGCCAATTTCATTTAAATATCAAGTAATAAAGATGCACACTCAATTTATGTTCCGATCGCAGTGTGCCGTTCATTTTCTTGAACTGTCTGCATTCACCCCATAAACGGACTAATAGACGACGTAAAAGGCTTGTTCGAAAAGCGTCGAAATGTGCCACTAAGAGACATTAGCCGTTAGGTTGTTGAGGTTTAAGAAAAAGCAGACATTATTAACGTCAATGCTCAGCGAGCAACTCCTTAAGGCGGCCTCTTTATGACACCGGGGGTTATTAAGCAATCTAGTGTATTAGGTATGTAACTTTATTACTACGACAGCAACTATCCGGCTTTAAATTGATTCACTAGTACTTGTAATTGGCTGGCAATTTTGGCTAGATCTTTACTTGCCAGTGATGTTTCTTTTGCCCCTAGCTCGGTATGTACGGTTATCTCTTTAATGGATACGATATGCTGCTTGACCTCTTTGGAGGTCAATTCTTGGGCTTTTGCGCTATTAGATATTTCAGTATTTAGCTCGCTGATATTTTCAATAGACTCGGCAATTTGAATGAAGCGTTGATCGACGGTCGATGTTTTTTCTACGCTCTCACTGGTCAATATAGAACTTTCATCCATCAGTGACACCGCTTCTTTGGTGCCTACTTGAAGAGACTCAACCATAGTTTGAATTACTTGCGTTGATTCTTGAGTGCGACCAGCTAGCGTTCTAACTTCATCGGCTACGACCGCAAACCCTCGACCCTGTTCACCCGCTCGTGCCGCTTCGATGGCCGCATTAAGTGCTAAAAGATTGGTTTGTTCTGCAATACCACGAATAACATCAAGTACAGTGCCTATTTTTTCGCTATCTTGTTCAACCCGCTTGATAGCCGCCGAAGCCTTGTGAATACTTTCAGCAAGCGAACGAATAGTGATGACAGCGCTATTAATGACTTCCCGACCTTCTGTGGATTCTGCGTTTGTTTTAATTGAGTTTTCAGCAGCAAGAATAGAATTTTCGGTAACTTGTAGTGCTGCATCCTCCATTTTCTCAATCGCTTTTATTAGCACTTCTATTTCTGATTTTTGTTGGTTAACATTATCATCGGTTTGTAGGGTGACCGAGGATAGGTCTTCAGCCGCTGCCGCCATTTGGATAGAAGCATCACTTACTTCGCTTATTGTCGATTGGAAACTTTCTAACATCTCATTAAATGATTCGCCTGTATCACCTAACTCATCACGTACTTTTGTATCTACTCTAGCGGATAAGTCTTTATGGAGGGATGAATATCGTATCACAGTAGAAATATTTTTAACCGAGTCTAGAATACCTTTGCCCAACCAATATAGCAGACCAATGATTATAAATATCATAATGATAGAAGCCGTGTTTTTAACTAAGTCCAGTTGTTTGTTACTGCCAATTTCGGCTTTTATGGTATCTTTTAATTCAGAGGTGACGCTACCAATAATATCTTCGGCAGTATGTACTGTTACGCGTAAATCGCCAACAATACCGCTTTTACTATCAAGCCCTTTTTTACTCATGCCTTCTGCAAACTTTGAAAAGTTATCTTGGTAACTTTTCATCGCAGCTATAATTGTTTGTTTTTTAACTTCACTGTGGTTGCTTTCCGTTAAGTTATCATTGAACGTATTGATATTTTTTGTAAATCTATCTATATATTTAACATCTAACCGCAGCATAAAATCTTTTTCATTTCTTCTAAGCTGCAACATATCTGCCCGTAACTGTTGATCCTCAACAGATTTAATTGCTTCTTCCGCTTGATGAACAGCACTACGTAAAGTGCCGTAATAGCCATCTTTTGGATTTAAGCCAATGTTTTTTTGGATAGCAATAAGCTTAGTAAATGTATCACCGTATTGGATAAATACAGCCTGCATTTCTGTAATAGATTTGGCATCTAATCCAGCACCAGAAACCGCTTTATAAAGTTTATCAACATCCGTTAGTAAAATAGCTAAATTGTCAGAAAATTGCCCCTCATATTTAGGATCTAATCTTGCTAAGAAATCTTTTTCATTCCTGCGTAACATCAACATGTGTCCTCGTACTTCACTTAAGCTTTGTTGGACTTGATTGTACCCTTTGAGTTTTTTAGCGAAATGATGGTTAAGCAATGAAATGCTAATCATGAGCACCAAAATAAGTGACCCTACCAAAATAAATTTATTCTTTATGGTTAACATACAATCCCCAATTAACGTAAAATTTTTTGAAAACACTCACCAAGAAAGTATAGGCACAGAAAGTAATTCAGCAAAATTTTTCGCCTATATTCAATCAAATAAGCTTCCTAGTGGCTATCTTTACTCAACGCCAAAGCCAACAACGTGAATCCACATCATATCTTAAGCATGAGTTCAGCCTACTGCCGAACATGACGACCAAAGATGATTGAATGAACTCATACTGTGGCAGTTTGAAAATAGCTAGGTGGGGTTCGATCGGCGTTTACATTATTTGAGTGTGTTGACGGTGTCTATACTAGGGTGGGTTTGGGCATCCTCGAGAACTTAGTAACAAACGCTATCCGCTACACCGAGAAAGGTCATGTGAAAATCGATTGTCTGCGAGCTGGAGACTCGATTCGAGTAGCTGTGAGTGATGATGGTATTGGAATACCAGAAAAACATATTAAAAATGTGTTCGAGGAGTACTTTCAAGTTGACAATCAAGTGCGAGATAGGCGCAAGGGTCTAGGCTTGGGTTTGTCGATCGTCAAACACATTGGTCGCATACTTGATCACCCACTCGATGTTTCGTCTGTACTTGGCAAGGGCTCAACCTTCACGGTGGAGGTTCCTTTAGGTCACAAGATTCAAGATGTGAAACGCGAAAAACAAAAGGCTGTAACGTCATCTGATCGCGAACCTGTGGTTCTTTTTGTAGAGGACGATGGGGCAGTTTTAGAGGCAACAATAATGTTCTTGAGTATCGCTGGTGCTAAAGTTCACAGCGCTTTAACAGGCGATGATGCACTTGCCCTGGTGGCAGCGGGTATAAATCCTGACATCATCATTTCAGACTACCGATTGTCTGAATACAACGGTGTCGAAGTTATTCGTCGAGTACGATTAGCGACCGCCGATAATCTTCCGGCTATACTTATGGCGGGTGACTCCTCTGTAAAAGAAATCGATGACGACAATATTGCCAATTGCATCCTACTGCAAAAACCCGTCGATCCCGATAAGCTTTTTGCGCTCATCAGTCATCTCACCGAATAGATAATGGATGCTGAGAATTGTATACAACTCAGCAAGACCTGGCCATATTAATAAGCCTAAGGCTGCATCCTTTGCATCACCGTAATTATTTTTCTCAATCTTTCGTGTGACAGCTTCTGTGTTAGCTGCATACTCAGCCTTAAGATAGTCGCATGTAAGCTCTGAATCGCCCACTTGTTTGACACTGACTGGATTTGGTTCGGGTGTAGTTATACAAGCTTAAAGATGTCCATATCGAGAAGAATATTTACAAAGCAACATCGCGCAGGAAGTATCAATAACAGTGCAGTAAATCATTTCATCAAAAAGCCCACCTAGCCTTGCAGATCTAATTTGATGGGAGGAATTTATCAGTGCATCCTATTAGTATCGGTGCTTCCTATTAATAAAGTACCCTGTCGCAATACGCACTAGTAAACCCTATCCTCTCTAGTGCAGAGAGGATAGGGTTTATAAATTATTAACTGATTGATTGATTTAATAAAATGTGAGTAAGAGGCAAATCAAAAGAGGGGGGCCATCCTTTAGCTAAATGTAAACTTATACTGGTAAAATAATTTGGCCCTTAGCTTATAGATTGATCCATGCAAAAATTAGGGGCGCGTTTGCCCTTGACCCGCGACACGATATTTAAAAATTGTTAGCTGTTCCAAACCCACCGGCCCGCGCGCGTGAATTTTGCCAGTGGCAATACCTATTTCTGCGCCCATGCCAAATTCACCGCCATCAGAAAACTGAGTTGATGCATTATGCATGACAACCGCTGAGTCAATCGTGCGCATAAAAACTTCTGCCGTTTCGGCGTTTTCGGTAATAATTGCATCGGTATGTTTGGAGGAGTGTTGATCAATAAAACTGAGCGCCTCATCAATTCCAGCAACCACTTTCACCGACAAAATAGCGTCCAGATATTCAGTGTCCCAATCATCGTCGGTTGCAGCTTTGATACGCGTATCGCAACTCTGAGCGGCTTCGTCTCCGCGAACTTCACAGTCTTGTAAAACGTTCAAAAGCAGAGGTAAAAAATCAGTGGCAATTGACTGGTCAATCACCAGACTTTCAGTAGCACCACAGACACCAGTTCTACGCATTTTGGCATTTTTAACAATGTCGAGTGCTTTGCTCAAATCAGCGTCTTTATCTATATAAATATGATTATTTCCATCCAGATGAAGCAAGGTCGGCACTCGCGCCTCGTCTCTCACCAGCTTCACTAGACCACGACCGCCGCGAGGAATAACGAGATCAACATAATCGGCACAACGCAGCAAAGCTGCTACAGCTGCTCGATCGTCGGTGTCGACCAACTGTATACAGGCGGTGGGTAAATTTGCTGCGTTTAATCCGGTAGCCAAGCAGCCCACAATAATACGGGTAGAATTAAGGCTTTCTGATCCCCCGCGTAAAATAACGGCATTACCTGACTTTAAACATAAGGCGCCTGCGTCTGCACCCACATTGGGACGCGACTCATAGATCATACCAATAACACCAATTGGAGTAGCTATCCGAGTAATTTTGAGGCCATTGGGGCGGTCAAACTGTGCCAGTACCCGACCAACGGGATCGACCAGTTCAGCGATATCTTCCAGTGCTACAGCCATCGCTTCGATGCGTTCAGAAGTCAATTTCAGTCGGTCAATAAATGACTCGGCTTTACCCGCCTGAGTAACACCTAAAACATCCAGTGCATTGGCTTCGAGTAACGCTGCTTGATTATCTCTTAATGCCGTAGCTGCAACAGTTAATGCAAGATTTTTTTGTTGAGTAGTCGCACAAGCCAGCGCTTTTGATGCTGCTTTGGCCTGCATTCCAAGGCCTTCTATCATACTTTCGACATTATCAATTTTACTGTCGTTTGACATAAATATATTTCTCTTGCTTATTAAATTTTGAGTTAAACCAAACAAATATAATCTAATCATATTTTATTTGTTCTGCTTAAGATTTTAGTAATAATTATGTTGTAGTCATCGCTGGAAAAAACTGTTTTGAATGATGGTAAACGCTTAAACACACGATGGCGCTATGAAAAATCAGCGTAACTCGACTGCACGTTGGTAAGCCGCATTAACGGTTGATTGAAACAGCTCTTCTAGCTTAGCATCTTCGGTGAGTGCCTTCAGCCCAGCCTCGGTTGTACCGTTTTTACTGGTAACTGAATTTCGTAAATCTTCGGCACTTTGCTCGCTTGTCATAGCCAGTTCAATTGAGCCGCCCAGTGTGTTGAGCACTAGTTGTTTAGCCGTTTGAGGTGAAAAACCAAGTTTTATCGCCGCTTCGATCCAACAGCGCGCTATTTCGAAGGCATAACCAGGACCGCTTCCGGCCACTGCAGTCACTCGATCTAATTCATCTTCATCAGCCGTCACATGGGTAAAGCCTACAGCATCGGTTAATGCATGAGCAGTTTTGATTTGCTCAGAACTGCATCTTGAATTGGCATAGAGCGCACTCACTCCGCGACCAATTTGAGCGGGTAAGTTTGGCATCATTCGCATAACAGCTTGCTCGCCAATCAGCTTTTCGATTGAGGCAACCGAGTAACCTGCCGCAACAGAAATAACGCAACCTGAATCAACAAGATGCTGTCGATAAGCGGGTAAAACTTTTTCGATGAGCTGCGGTTTAATGGCAATCACAATGATATCAAAACGTTTGTCAGAGAGTGCTTCGACCTGATGTTTAACGATCACACCCTCAGGTGTTTCTATTTCAGACGGGTTGACAACAGTAATTTGATGGCTAGTTGAACTTGCCCAGCGAGTAAGTAAAGCGCTGCCCATTTTGCCACAGCCAATCATAAGTAAAGACATACAATACCTTATGTTTATTGAGTTTGTTTGTGAATGAATTACAGATAGTTTTGCCAGAGCAAATTATGAAAACTATTGAGGTCGTAATGTATTTATTCAGAGGATGGTTTTAAGCCCAATTGATAAAAACCGCTTTTTAGCATATGATATATCTATCGATTTGTCGATTGTTGTCAAACACCTACTAATTTTTTAACGCTCTAGCTGCTTTAACAAGCAAGGTTTTTTTATCTTCTCTCTGCATTGACCCATCTAATAGTTTTCACCCTATCTTAGCCAGTAAAAGAATCATGAAAATTGATTTTATTGGTTACCTGTTTTATTTTTTGGTGTAAAAATATATTACACAAGCAATAAAACATAACTATTTTTTTGAAACTCCAATGATCAATTTTGTCTTGATTTAAATATCGATTCAATTTTGTCGTTTAATTTGTACAACAAAAGAGGAACAATTGTGCCAATATTTGATGAAGGAAAGACAGCAAATGAAGGATCAACGGTAAAATCTAAACGAGCAAAACCACGTATTGTCATAAAAGTTGGCTCTAGCTTATTGGCTAATGAAAAAAACTTAACGCCTTGCTTTGCCTTTATGCACGGGCTACTAAGTGACATTTCGGACCTTCAAGATCAAGGTTATGAAGTTGTGCTGACATCGTCCGGCTCGGTAGCATTAGGTCTCACTACTGTAGGCTGCACCATTGAAAATGCGAGCATACGGGATAAACAGGCTGCTGCAGCTTGCGGACAACCTATCTTAATGCACGCCTACAAACAAATTGCATTGGAGTATGGTTTCGACATTGCTCAGGTTTTAGTCACTTTAGATGATCTCGAAGATCGACGTCGTTTTGTTAATACTAAAAACACCATTCATCGATTGATCAAACAGGGCGTAATGCCCATCGTAAATGAAAACGATACTGTCACCACTGCAGAAATACGTGTTGGCGATAATGATCGACTTGCAGCCAAGGTTGCTCAGATGATCGGCGCAGAGTATTTGTTCATTCTAACCTGCATCGATGGCGTTTATGATCGCAACCCTTCAGAAGAAGGTGCTGTTTTTGTTGAAACTATCGAGGATGTGAGTGATTACATGATGGCTGCAACCGGGACTAGTTCGTTGGGAAGTGGGGGTATGCTGACAAAATTACGGGCAGCTAACATGGCGCAAAATGCTGGATGTACAACCATTATTAGTCGCGGCGAGCTGGTTTCTCCTGTGACCGCAATACTTCGCGGTGAACGCAAACATACCAAATGCATTGCTCACTCGTCGCCCTCCTCGGCATGGAACATTTGGCTAACTGACCGTCTTCAAATGGCAGGTAGCTTGGTGATTCGACAGGACATTGCCGATGTAATAAGTGAAAGTGACGACGGATTTTCATGTAATGATGTGGTCTCAATTCACGGGACATTTGAGCGCGCAGACGTGCTTCATATTTACGATGAAAAAGGTTTAGAAATAGCTCGTGGCTTGTGTAACTTTTCTTCTGACGAGGCTAGCATTATTTCGAGTCGACCGGATGAAACAGTAAAAGAAATACTCGGTTACGTCGCATCGCGACGCCTGATTAATGATGATAATCTGGTCGTACTGGCAGGACATCATCTTTCGTGGGATGAACCAGTAGCAGAGGATAACTAAAAAAGTAGAGGCTTAGTTGCCAACTAACATACAAGAAACAGGTCGGGTCTATCTATGTTATATGGCAGAGTAAGACCCGAACCTACAAACTGTTAATTAAGGTTAACAACTCAGGTATAGCAACGCCATTGGATACTCAAGGTAACAATATAGAAATGACATAACTGAAGAGATACTCAAGTAAATCACCACCGGCCCCAAACAAAAAAGAAGTAGTTATATCGCTCTTTACCTCTCGTCAAAAAATTCTAATTTCAACATTACTACCAACGCTAGGTGCAGCTGTATTTCTCAATATGAAATTTTATAGAAATGCTCTACAATCCTATTAAGCGATATTCGCACACAGATGGTGTTTCTCCCGCTAAATACGAAGAGCAGTATTTTTTAGAATCAAACCGTGTCTATTAAAAGCGGGGAGGTCCACCCATCTAAATTCGACCAATGGCGCTTCACATTCATAGCGACAAATATTCTAAATCACACCTTTCGTCACCTCTTGCCGTGGATGGACTTGAGGCGGCTGAAAAATGTATATTACGTAGACTAAAAAATATCGATAGTCAGTAATAATCGAGTTTGCCCAGAATCTAAAGAGGGTGATCTGTGTGCTAACGCGTAATGCTCATTACCTTCCCAAGCGCTACCTTTTAGTAAGGCGACTTCTTGATTTCCTAATTGCTGAATATGCTGCTGTTCACAAAAAATACCCGACTCTTTATCGGTTTTACCTTTAGCTCCTAAGCCAAGGCTTTTGCGGTCTAAATTACCTTCTGGTAACCATTCAGTTCCAGGCCCTCCGTAAGTGACGACCAAGCGACAAGCAATTTTGTCCACATGAAATCGTGGGCACATGGCAGCAATGAGCGGTGTGATTCTCAGTCCCACGGTATCGGTATCAAAAAGACACGCAAACATATCAATCAGTTGAAATACCTCTTTCTGAAACTTTGTTTTATGCTCAAGCTCTGGTAGTTCTCGACTTAAATTATTCATCGCATTGTTGACAGGCATTATGCTCTGAATTGCATGAGTAGGATGTTCACTCATCCATTGCGAGGCATAGATTTCTAAAGCTTTATTGATATCACGTTGCCACACAACAATATTTGTTTCATCTTTATAAATGTCGGTTAAAACAGACACCTCACCACTCTTGGCGACTCTATATTACTAGCGATGACCTGAGCGGAATTAAGTGACATTTTCATCTCTCCACTGAGGAAATGGATCTGAGAGAGTCATCCAAAATGATGTGCCTTGCAGCAGTTCCTCTTCGGTTAATAAGCAGTTGTCTAGAGCCTGCCTCATTTTGAATTCATCTAGCCTTTGGCCGATAAAAACTAGCTCTTGACGCATATCACCAAAAGGTTCTACCCAACTTTTATGAATAGACTCCAGATACTCTTTATCCGTTGGCCAGTTTTCTTTAGCTACAGACTTCCAAAATATGCCACCAAAACCATAACAAGCAATGCCGCCAGCCTAGCTCCATTGGCCTGCAAATTCTGGGCGAGATGCCAGCCAAAAATAGCCTTTTGAACGAATCAACTTTCCGTATTCTTGAGTATTATGTAGAAAATGATAAAATTTTTCTGGATGAAAGTGACGCCTAGCCACGTAGCTAAAACTACTAATCCCATATTCTTCAGTTTCGGGGACATGGTCACCACGCATTTCTTTTAGCCAACCCGGTGCAAGCTGTGCTTGATCAAAATCGAATAGGCCTGTATTTAACACTTCATCGATATCCACTTGTCCTTGTCTAATTGGAATAATACGAGCTGTGGTATTCAGTACTTTTAAAATTGCGACTAGGTTCTCAAGTTCTGTTGGGGTAATTAAATCCGTTTTACTAATCAGTATTACATTTGCAAATTCAACTTGGTCAACCAATAAATCAGCGACACTGCGCTCATCTTCATCACCCAAATGCTCATTAGTTTCTTGTAGAGTATCAGCAGTTTCGTAATCATTTAAAAAATTAATAGCATCAACTACAGTGACCATAGTGTCTAATGTTGCAACATCAACTAAAGATACACCTTGCTCATCTGCAAATGTAAAAGTCTCGGCCACCGGCAATGGCTCTGAGATACCTGTAGACTCAATTAATAAATAATCAAAGCGCCCACTTTTAGCAAGCTTATTGACCTCTATTAATAAGTCCTCCCTTAAGGTACAGCAAATACAACCATTACTCATCTCGATCAGTTTTTCTTCACTGTGATTGAGTGAAACATCATTTTTTATGATGGTCGAATCAATATTTATCTCGCTCATATCGTTAACAATCACCGCGACTTTCTTGCCTTGGCGATTATTTAAAATATGGCTAAGAACCGTCGTTTTTCCTGCCCCCAAGAAACCTGATAGTAAGGTCACAGGTAAAGCCGATGGAGTGTTTATTTGCATTACAATTTTCTCTCATTATCAAATAGTGTTCGTGTTGCTTATTAGTAAAGCAACAACTTATGCAATATTATTGGTAACTACACGTAGTAATTTATGTCTATTAATTACATGGAATGACATTAGTATGAGGCCACCAATCACAGTCGCAATTTGTTCGAAAGCGCCACCAAAGCGTTCTTCATAAAACATTGCCGACAACATGATACCCACACCCAATACAGCTAAGATCAGTAAAGACCAATCTGACTGGCGCTTAATAATAGATGGCACGGCCAGTAGTGCTAATATCACAACAGGAATCAATAAAAGACGATGTATCCATTCTGATTCAAGTATTAGTAAACTGCCCCCGAAAAGCCCCGAAGTCATTAGTAAGGGAGTTAATAGACAGTGACAAATACATAGACCGGAGCAGCTTGCGCCGGCAATATCAAACTTTTTCATAGACAAACCAATTACCCAATAATTAATTAAAATTCAGCTGCACGCTGACTCACCACAACATTACCGTTATGTTATAACATAACTTTAATTAGAGTAAAGCTTAATTTTAGCTTTTTCGATTATTGCTAGTTAATCGTTAAAAAAGGAGCGGGTACTAACAGAGAAGAAAAACGGGAAACATGGAGTTGTAAATAAGATAAAATATTTAACGAAAAAAATTCTTTCGTTAAGAAATCAAGCCAATAAACTCACAATGGCAACGGAATAGTGTATTACCTGTGATTACTTAGATAGAACTTAAATATTAAGTATTGGGCATGATTGTTTCAGGTATCTAGGAAAAAGTGCAAGGACACCCACTCAAAAGTTCAAGCAAAGGTGCAAGGACACCCACTCAATATTGACACTCATCTCGCTATTCTCGCTGCATTCATAACTGGTGGAGTAGAACGTTCAAGAATCTACTTTGGCACTTAAAGAATTTTTTAACCGGTAGGTTTCCCTGTCTTTTTGCTGCTGGAAGGATTTGATTACTAATCCATGCCCTGTCATTGATCATTGGCCCTTGCCACCTCCTTGACCTCCACCTTGACCCATGCGATCTCCTTTAGCAGGCCACTGATCGGATAAGGTTATACCCTTTTTCTTAGCTCGAACTTTCATCTTATTGTGATGTTTATTACGAATTAGCTCTCGTTCACCATCAGTTTTAGAATCTTGCATTTGAGCGCGATACTCATTACGTTCTTGCTGTGTCATGAGTTGGCTGCCATAGATTTGCCCTTCCTGGTCAGCCGAAAAAGAAAACTCAGCAAATAAAGATAGGCTGGCAATTAATATGGTGATAATTAATGTTCGCGTCATACAACAGACTCCTTGTGACTTTAAATTTCTACATTTGTAGACGCAGTCGCTGCAACTCATACAAAAAATTTGCTAACAGCATACTGATAAAATAAACTTCAATATAATTTTCTATCTCATACCGAGTTACCTAAATGAAAAAATATATTATCTCTTAATCGATGACTTAAATATAAGAGAATTCCCTATGAAATTTGTGGCTAGCACGTATATTTTATTTTAGCCAACAGATTACACTTTTGATAATCCTAGACAGTTGCTTTATTTATCGATCAACATTTTTTCATAACTCACCGATATATCTCGTTATGTATTGAAGCCGTTAAATCATTTAAACGTGAATTTTTTGATGAGGGTGTGAAAACTATTATTCATGGTTTAGCACTTTTGGAACCTGGCTGTGAGTTGGCAAAGGGTTATTGTATTGCAAGGCCGATATCTGCAGCCAACATTCCTGATGCACTTCTAACTGGAAGCCTGATAATACTATAAAAGTATAATTAACAACTAAATTCAGTGCCTTATTCTGTATCGTTTAACCAACTCCACTATATATTCGCCTAAAGCTGAAGAATTAACTTAGCTTCAACTTTTAGATATGAACCAATGTCGGCTTAGGGTCAGTATCGAAAAATATATCAGAATTTGAACTAATGGCCATTCCAAATTAATAGCGACTAAACACCCAAATCACAACTTTAAACACTTTGTGATTTTACCCAAAGAACAGACATGTAACATCCAATTATATGGCCAAATTCGCTAAGCCAATTTACTGTATTTAATAGGACTAATTAGACCGGAATAAGTAACAATTACCGCTTTTAAATATTAATTAGGCTTTTATAGGGCGCGGGAATACCAAGATTGAAATACTGTTTAAAATAGACTTGTTAAGAACTGATCATTTAATGTACTCTTTATTGATATAAATCAAGAGGCGATACATCAGAATTGTTAATATCAAAAGAGGTAATAGTTAGTGGTGAAGTAATGCTTAAATAAGCTTTTTATCTATGGCGTTTACGGACACCCGCCGGCCTTCACCAATAAAAATCTCCTAAAAAGTTAAGGCTAATTACTTAACAGTTTGAGTCATTCTTATGAAACTTATAAACGGTGCCGAGATAAGCGTACCAATGTCTCGTAACCCCAAATTTTAGGCGAACGAAATCCTGGGTCGTAAATTTACAATAGGAAGAGCGTTGTTCAGTAAGAGGTTAGGCAGTCTTTCGTCGATAGTAAAACTTTTTATAAAAAAGTTCTTCGAATTTCTGCGTATTTAAAATCCATTCGTCGGCATCAATAGCAAGGCGTTGCAATATTGGAAGGAATGTCTCTGGTATAAAGCCGCGCTTATCTTGGCGTTGGATTCGGCCGGTTGTATCGACTAGGGTAAGGTAATCCTTGTGGCTGAATAACACACCGTTTTGGTTGTGATATTTTACATTGCCTTCGAGAGTCGCAAGAGGCTTAACTGAAAAGCGTTGAATATAGTATGGGTTGAAATCAGTGTTGTTTGCCAACGCACGGGCTAAACTAAAGCTTGGTTTAATGCGTTCTTTGATGCTGGTATGTTGCGACTGTTCTGGTGTGTCGGCCATTTTTGCACGAATAGGGTTCAGGTCTACGTATACCATCGCAGTGAGCAAGGCTTCTTCGGTAAGCAGCGCCTGTGATTTGAAACGGCCTTCCCAGAAGCGTCCTGTGCAATGCTGTTCGATATTAGCCTGCCTTGCGATCACTTGATTTAATTGCTGCATAAATTCACTAACGCTCGCCAAACGATGGCGCCAGTCATCCACAATTCGCGTTAGTACGTTCATTTCTGCCACGCTGAGAGCGTCACCGTTTTGATATTTTTGAATAAGGAAAGGGCCTTTATGAATGCAAAGCCAGCGTTGAATCACTGCATCAAAACTCCAGCTTTTGCTGGTTGCCGCATCAATTTTAACGACGATGTGGTAATGATTGCTCATGACGGCATAGCTACAAATGTCGATCGAAAATACGGTAGCGAGTAATCGAATACGGTCTTCTATCCATGCTCTGCGGTGTTCGTAGCATTGGCCTGTCAGCTCGTCAGTCCCGCATAAATAAGAGCGACGTACGCATCGAGACATAATGTGGTAATAAGGCGTATCGGTAAGGGATATTTGTTTAGCGCGTGCAGTCGTCATAAGAAATCCTTTTCTGTATGGATGAACAGTGTTTATGGTAACGACCGGCCACTAAGATGTCAATGTGGAGTGGATGTCCTCCAATGATATGGAGTGGATGTCCTCCAATGATACCGCGCAACTGGCAACAGCTTGTGGCAAGGTAAACCCCACTCGGAGCAAGACCAAATAGGAATCCATTTACCATTGAGTATGAGGCGCGACCCGCGCTGGATTCGGGTAGGTTGCTAGAGGTGTATGGTGACGTGCATCG
>JAWUWW010000015.1:0-56604 GCA_034111645.1 Cellvibrionaceae bacterium | reverse complement strand
TTCTAACAATGAAATAAAAGAGAATCATTGGAGAGTATGGCTGGAGGATGACAAATGCTTTTATGAATACGACATCGGACATTTTGCAACAAAGTTCAGAATTGTAGAAATATCAAAGAAAGATTTTTTACTCATGAAGTCAGGAGAGCTATCTGATACAACCTTGAGAAAAAAATACGAATAACAATAAAAGCAAAAAGGTCAATCTAGATTAAAAGGAATTCCAATAAGAAAAGGATGTTCGCAAAGTTTGCCAATAGCATTCGCGTTAGCTGCCTAGTGCTAGCCCAGCCGATGGAGTTATTCGGTAGTCATTTTTGCCCGCTGCATTAAAACCAGCGGGCTTTTTATTGTGTGAGTATTAGTGAATCAACCGCTTAATACTTAACAATTCCTCCATCACTTTGTTGGATTGCTCTTGCAAATACTGCTGATGCAGAAACAAACCAAAATGCCAATCGTCACTCTCTTGTAGGTGATCGGGTTCGGTCATGTGCCGAATCGCACAATCATAAAAGCCACCTTGATGTTAGAAAACGGCGCGGATATCGGCTACATCCAAGCCTTGTTGGGGCCTCCAAACTGGAAACGACAAGTATCTATAACCAAGTCTCGATTCAGCAATTGAAGAATATACATACATTGACGCATCCTGCGAAGATAAGCAAAAACAACGAGAGACCCGATCTAGAAGTATGGTTATAATGTGTTCATACGATTAATGAGGTCACACCATGCAAACAGTGAAACAAAAGGTTCAAGGTATGCTTCAAAACTTACCTGATAGCAGTACATTAGAGGATATACAGTATCACCTGTATGTATTAGAAAAAGTACGGCATGGCGAAAGCCGTTTAGAAACCGAAGGTGGTGTTAGCCAAGTCGATGCGGAGAAGCGTTTAAGCGAATGGATTATCAAGTAATCTGGTCGCCAGAGGCATTAGATGATGTCGATGAGATAGCGAGTTATATTGCAAAAAATTCACCGCAATATGCCCAGTCAGTAGTCGAGCAAGTGATTGTTCGCTCAAGGAAATTATCCTCGTTGACACTTCGAGGTCGTATCGTTCCTGAGTTAGATAATGCCGATTATCGAGAGACGTTTGTTTACAGTTATAGACTGATTTATAAAGTCACTGGAAAACAAGTGGCTATCATTGCTGTTATCCACGGTGCAAGATTGTTGGATATAGATGATCGCATAGAACACTAAACCCCAAAGATCAAAAGCGTTTATAGGAGGCGGTAGGCTTTTTTCTCCGCTTGTAATAGGGCTTGCTACATAAAACTGGATAAGTAGGATAAGTAGGGTCAGATACAACTTTGTCTTGTTTTATTAAAGATTTCTAAGATATTTTAGTTAAGTAAGTTTTTAATTCTTCAGTTATACGGAAATAACTATGGCACGCCTTCCTCGTTTTTGTCCATCTGGACTTCCTTAGCACATAATGGGCTTGTCGTTTAATTGAAAATTGGGTATGGCTTATAAGAATGACCAAAACGAATGGCGATACCGCTTATTATTGCCGAATAATTCGGCGGTTTAGGTCTTGAATCAACCGCGATGGCCAATTCAAGAGGGATTTATCCTAGGCAGGCACCCACTCAATTTTTGTGACACCCAGCGCAATCACTCTTTTGAGGTTAAAAATCAATGCACGAATACCTACCTGAAATTGCACCTTCTCCAAACCCGGCAGAGGTTGATCAGTATCGAGTGCAATATGCACGTGACACCTAGCCTTTAAACTGAACACCTGCAATACGCTAACGATATAATGTTATCAATGTAGCAAGAAATTGAAATATTTTTACCTGAAGACACTTATTAAATCATGCAACAAATATTGAACCTTAATATTTGTTGGTGCGCCTTGAATAATAAAGAGATGAGAAAATGTATTGCAAACTTTTCTTTAAAAAATGCTATTTTAATTTTCTGTTAGTCGCTATTTATATGGCCGCATGGTGTTATTCACCAGTAATCTTAGCTGCAAATAATACAGATGAAGGTTTGCCTGAATCACCAGTCCCCAGTATTCATTCCGAACCTGTTATATACGTACCGTTACCGGAACCGCCAACGTCCATTAACTATGAATTACTCTCTCATGCGTGGGATATAAATCTCCCACATACACGAAACAGAGAGTGTACAGAATTTTTATTTCCACCTATCAATAGAATGGATAGCCTTCATCCTGTCACTGCACCATGTTCCGACGCTTCCTTCGGAATAAATCTGATGCATCGTATTTATCAAGACGGAATGACTGCAACATTAAACCCTTTAGGAACGCTAACTTTTGAAGTGCAAACAAATTCAGGCGGCCTTAGGGGGCGTGAATTATTCAATAACATGATTTCAGTGATCGGGCATCGCATAGAGCGTATTCATGGACAATGGACTAACCACCGTTTCTTAGGAGATAATTTTAGGTCTTATCATAATGGCTTGGCTGCGGGGTTATCGCCTGTGGAAGCTGCAGCGAATACTTGGACCGGCAGAATGGCTATTCGCTCAGGTTATAGGCATGTACGCATACTGAATAGAGGTGAACATTTCGTAGAAGTAGAGTTTTTATGGCCAGGAAGAGTCAGTTTTGAAGACATGTCACCGCCTGATACTTGCAGGGCCAATACTGCCAACTCTTTTGGTGGTTATAGAGATGAAGACCCTGATGATTTCTCAGATTTACTTTGTTAAAAGGGTTGGTTTTGCAGACAATAAATAACCATCATGATGAGTTGTTGTTAATATTAAAGCAAAGGTCTGTGTATGCTCTAATGGAAAACAGATGCTGAATATGGACGATAATTTTGAGAAGCTGTAGACGAACACTGAAACCCCTCAATGGGGATAGAATGAGGCAAGAAAGCCTTTATAGGTGCTGATATTGCTAAGATAAGGTATTGTTCTGTGTATAAAATGAATCATTAGAATAATACAAAAAAGCGATTAGCATCCGTCAAAAAAATCATTAATTATTGGGACGTGGGAAAACATGTCTTTTGATTGAATTTTTCTACAGCCTCGTTAGATTCCTTATATACCTATCTACATTGATAATAATGCCCTAATTAAACGAACGCCGATCAGTCATATTTACCAATAACTTAATCGTCTGACCCGGTTGGATGTACTTAGTGGTTGCGTGATTGTTCCAATCTTTAATGTCTGTAACGGATACTTTAAAACGACTTGCTATATGAGCGAGAGAATCACCTTTACGCACTGTGTAAAAGACAGTTCGTTTTTCATTTGATGCTTGCCTTTGAGTGGTATCATTTGTCCAAATAACCAGTCTTTTATTAAGCGCTAATATATCGCCTGGTGCCATGCTGTTCCAACGAGCTAATTCGTTAACCCCAACGTTGTAGTCCTGGGCGATATCCCAAAGACTTTCACCATTGCTTACCTTATGTACAATTTTGAGTGTCTTATTTTTGGGTGAAATGTCTTGTCGCTTGCTATGACGTTGATCAGCGCTTAGACGATAAAACTCACTAGATTTAGCAGCTGATGGAATGAGCAAATCTTTGCCAGCACGAATCTTGTTATTCTTTATGTTGTTAACAGTTGCGATCAATTGAGGGCTGGTATTAAATTGTTTGCCTATTTTAATCAAAGAATCATTAGGCTGGATAATATAGCGCTGCCAAGACATACGCTGATCGTCTGCAATATTGGCCAGCTTCTCTTCTAAAATTGCAGCATTATTGACAGGAATCGCAAGTAAATGAGGAGCTTTAGGATCAGTTGCCCAGCGGTTGAAAGATCCATTGAGATTGTAAATAGTGTCAATATCAATGTCAGCAAGAGATGCGGCCTCGGCTAAATCAATCTGCGAGCCAATATCCACGAGAGTAAAATGCGGTTCATTCGCAATAGGCTTTAAACTTACGGAGTATTGATCCGCATGTTTAATAATATCCCGCCAAGCTAAAAGTTTAGGTATGTAATGCGCTGTTTCTTTAGGTAGGTCTAGTGACCAGTAATCAGTTGGTTTACCCAATTTCTTATTTTTACGAATAGCTTTAGCGACATTTCCTTGGCCAGCATTATATGCTGCCATCGCCAAAAGCCAATCATTGTCAAAGCGGTCATGCAGAGCTGATAGATATTTTATAGCGCTTCGTGTCGCGAGTACCGTGTCGCGGCGCTTATCCTGCCACCAATCTTGATGTAGGCCATAGTTACGACCTGTTGCAGGAATAAACTGCCATAAACCTGATGCGCGGCCAGGAGAGTAGGCAAAAGGATCATAACGGCTTTCAATAATTGGTAATAAAGCAATTTCTAGTGGAATATTATTTGTTTTTAATTCATTAACAACAAAATATAGATAAGGCTCAGCGTTTTCTGAAATATTATAAACTAAAGAAGGCGATGCCAGTAAACGCTGACGATAGAGGTCTACTCGTTGCTCTGGTGTTTTATAAGATTGACTGGTTTTATACTCAGGGTTCGAAGGCAGCGTATCTGAAAAACTTAAGCCCTCACGTATTTCTTGCCATAAATCCTTTGCTTCTTGTTGAACTATTTCTGAATTTGAGACTTCAGGTACGATGTCAACTAATGATTCATTGGTTAAATTTGTTTGACTTTCAGACGATTTAATCAAACCATTAGTTGAGTTTGAATCATTAGTGTTAGTCTGCTGATTGTCTATTTTAAAGTCTTCGAGTTCTTTTTGATCTACACCTTCTACAGTGCTTGACTGATTATTATCATTATTCTTGTTTGCAACAATTACGCCGCAGGAAGTTAATAATATAGTGGCTAAAAAAGCACATAAAATGGGACGCAAGTAAGAGCGGTTAAAACAATAAAATAGAGTAAAAATCATAGTAAGACTTTAAAGAAATTAGTTGTTGATAAAAAAAATCAGTGATTATTCTAAGTAATTGAACCATTATGTGCAAATTGTTTAATTTTTCACTTAGATTCAAATTTCTTTGCCAGTACTAAAGAAGCACAAAAATATTAATACTAAAAATTATCTTTCCAGCGGCGAAGACCCGTAAAAAGTTCTTGCTCTATTTTCCAAGATTGTCCCCAATGCTGATTTATGCTTGTCATTATTTCTGTTTGCATGCATCTCAAAAAAGGATTGGTCTTTTGTTCGAGTTCAATTGTGCTTGGTAAAGTAGGCTTCCGATTATTACGTTTTACTGACTCAATATGGATTCTAGCTTTAATATGTTCGTTGTTCGGCTCAACAACTTCAGCAAAGGCTAAATTTGCTAATGTATATTCATGAGTGCAATAAATTTGAGTGTTAGTAGGAAGTGATGAAAGATTTTTTAAAGAATGGCATAACTGCTCCGCAGTTCCACCCAAAAGACGACCGCAGCCACCTGCGAACAAAGTATCTCCAGAAAATAAAATAGGTGATTCTAAGCTATTATTGTCATTAGATTTTTCTTTTTCATTGTCGACGCAGGTATTAGCAAAATAAGCTATATGATCAGTTGTATGGCCAGGCACTTCAAAAACCTTAAGAGATAAAGACTGATCATCAAATAAGTCGATTATATCGCCATCCTTCTGTGAGTGAGTAACTTGAGGTATCTTTGTAGAATTAGGACCATAAATAACAAGATCTTGATAGGCGTCTAATAAATCTTTAATTCCACCCGTATGGTCCCAGTGATGATGCGTAATTAATATCGATGTAAGTTTTAAACCTTTAGCTTTTAATATTCTCATAACCGGAGTCGCATCACCAGGATCAACTACGCTCGCAGACCCATTCTTATGTTCGATAAGCCACACATAATTATCGTTAAAAATTGGAATAGGTGAGATAGATATCATTGAGCGTTCTCTATTGATGAATATTTTTGGTTTGTGTTATCAAATACACTAATATGCCAGAGTCTACATTATTGATTGATGATTAGGCTAGATTGATTAATGAATCAGCGTAATTATTTTGGCTAATGTACTATTAAGTCATATTCGTTCATAATTAAAGGATTAGTTTCACAAAGGCTATATTATAAGTAATTTTTCAAGGATGAAAAATGATATTTATTACTGCAATAGCTATTGGCATTCTTAGCATTTCGTTACTTTCCGTCTTACCTTCTACTAACTTATTATTGGTCGTTATTTTAGCGTCATTATGCACGATTTTTAGTGGATACTTTATAGTTATATCTTGTCTGAAAAACAAAGCTAACTATGTTAGTTACTATAAATTTTTACAATGGCTTTTGTGGCTAGTTTTTGGTTTTTTAATAGGTGTCTGTTACGGATATATAAGTGCAGTGTCATTAATTGCCAAGCAGTTACCTATAGACTTAGATAATAAGGTGTTTATGGTTGATGGCCTTGTTACCGGAATTGTTAAAAAATCATCATCATCTGTACGTTTTGATTTTACTATTAATGATCTTTTACTGATTGATGATCATGAACATTTATCAATAATAGATAAACAAAAAGATAACAAAATACGTTTATCATATTACTTTCATAATAAAGATCATGATTTTGTTGTTAATACAGGAGATCACTGGAAATTTTTAGTTAAGCTTAAACGACCTAGAGGGTTTGTTAATCCCATAGGGTTTGATTATCAAGGCTATTTGCTATCTAAAAATATTTCTGCGACAGGTTATGTTAAAAAAAGCAATAAAAATAAAAAATTAGGCAATAAATGTGGAGTCTACTTTTTCAACATAATTGTTGTTGATTGTATAAGAAATAAACTAAATAGTTTTTTAGAGTTACACTTTAGTAGTTCAAAAGTATTAGGCATGTTAACCGGTTTACTAATTGGTGAAAGAACGGAAATAACGAAAGCTCAGTGGAATATATTAAAAAATACTGGAACAATACATTTACTAGCAATATCAGGTTTGCATATTGGCCTTGCTGCAGCAATAGGATACTGGCTAGGGAAATTTATACAGAGATGTTTACAATTTATTATATATAGCTTTGGCTGTCCTTTAAAATATCTTGGCTTCTGTCGATTGTTGCCTTCAATAAACTCGATACTATTTGCGCTTGTCTACAGTCTGCTAGCAGGCTTTAGCTTGCCTACACAGCGCTCTTTAATAATGATACTTGCATTTCACTTTGGCCTTCTATGCTATCGAAATATTCGTCCATGGTCGTTATTTGCTATTGCGTTATTAGGTGTTGCATTAATTGACCCTTTAGCGATTTATTCTCGGGGTTTTTGGTTATCTTTCATAGCTGTAGGGTCTTTGATAGTTGTATTTAATAGCTATTTAATAAATGACAAATTTGTTAATAAAAATTTATACGGAAATTATTTTTATTATATGTTTCAAAATTTTAAAAAGTCGATCATAAATTTTTCGAAAAGTTTTTTGAAAGCACAGCTTGCGGTTTTTATTGGGTTATTGATACCGAGTATTATATTGCTTAAAGGTATAAGTGGTTTAAGTTTTTTAGCTAATTTTATTGCAATACCATTAGTAACAATGATCACTGTCCCCTTACTGTTATTGAGTCTATTGCTTATTCCAATGCTAACATCAGCCGCAATAAAAACTATTGAACTTGCAGCTAATAGCATTGAATTCTTGCTATATATATTACAAAGAATGCAAGCTTATGGAGTTAATTTTTGGGATTTTTCAATAGGCGATCCTAGTTTTTTATCGATACTAACCGCTGGTTTGGGTATAGTTTATTTGCTGATGCCAAAAGGTATTCCGCTTAGAAGCCTAGGCCTTGTTTGTTTGTTACCCCTGTTTTTTTCTGTTACAAATAATTCATTGTTAAAAGTAACGGTCTTTGATGTTGGGCAGGGAACAGCGGTGGTTGTTGAAACACCTGATTTTGAAATGATCTATGATACGGGTAAAAAATTTAGTGACTCATTTAATATTGGCGAACATATTTTATCTCCATATTTAAAAGATATGAAAAGGAAAAATATTGACCAGTTAATAATAAGCCATAATGATCTCGATCATTCGGGTGGCGTAGAAGGTTTGTTAAAGCAGATATCCGTTAAAAATATCTATGTAGGTGAAATTGATAAAAATCAACCACTAAACGCTAAGCAATGTTTTGCGGGCCAAAAATGGTGGTGGAATAATGTGAGCTTTACTGTTGTCTGGCCCACTCGCGAATTCGTCAAAACTGCTAATATTCTAAGGCAAAAGGCTGAAAGCTTGAGTACAGGGGTCTTGACAAAGAGTAATAACCTATCCTGTGTAGTGCTTATTCAATACCAATCCACTTCTATTTTATTAGCTGGAGATATTGAGAGCTCAGTAGAGAGGAGCATCATTAAAAATCAACTTGTCCCACATAATATCAATATTTTGCTTGCGCCTCATCATGGTAGTCAAACATCTTCACATAAAGCTTGGATTGATTATCTAAAGCCCGAATATGTGGTGTTTTCAGCGGGTTATAAGAACTCATATGGACATCCACATAGAAAGGTAGTCGCAAGATATAAAAGGTATAATTCAATTTTATTGAATACTGCGACTGATGGCGCCATTCAGTTTGTAATAGATGCCAACAATACTCTAAACACGTATCAAAGTAGAGTGGTAAGCCGTCATTATTGGCATGATGGTTCTAAACCATAATAAATGAAAGTTTTTTTGTAAAAATGAGCTATTATTTCTTATAATACCGTATGTTTAAAACGTTCCTAGACGTGGGCCTAACGTTTTTGTTAGAGTCAATATAATAATAAAAGGGGTTCTATATGCAAGAAAAGCGACAGTTCTATCGCTTAGCCATTGCCTTAATTATTTTATGGTTATTGCTTTCGGGTATCTTCACAACACTTCACTTGCTATTAGGACTTTTGACGGTATTAATAGTGCTTTACTTATCTGTACGAATGGATGTGTTAATGCACAAAAAACAGCCTCTCTATTTTCGATTTTTTGGAGTTTTGAAGTATTGCTTTTGGTTGATTGGTCAAATTTTATTATCAAATTTTGATGTTGTACGCCGTGTTTTTTCGCCTACACTTGACATTAAACCGATTTTAAAAGCAATTCCTTCTGCACAAAAAACAGAACTTGGACGAGTTATTTACGCAAACTCGATTACTTTAACCCCAGGTACTGTTGCGATAAATATCTCACCAAATGGTGATGTTCTTGTTCATGCTTTGCACGCAGATGTACTTGCTGATCTAGAAAAAGGCACAATGGGTGAGCGAGTGTGTCTTTTGGAGCCAAGCCTTGGTGATGGTTTGTCTGAAAAAGTAGATCAAAAATCTGATGTCAATATCTCTGGAGGTAATTAACTGTGTTTTTAATACTAGTTATCGTTATCTTTATTTCACTGATTTTAGTTATGGTTAGAGCCTTTATAGGGCCTACATTATATGATCGTCTGTTAGCCGTAAATTCGGCGGGAACAAAAGTGGTGATTTTAATTGCTGCTTATGGTTTTTTAACCGACAGACCTGACTTTGTCGACATCGCACTGCTTTATGCCTTAATTAATTACATCACTACCATCGCCGTATTAAAGTTTTTTGAATATGGCGATCTTGGCTCTGGTTCTTACCAAGAGGACGATATCTAGTGAGTTTATTAATCGATATTATTAGCGGCATATTTTTGTTGATTGGCTGCATCTTTGTATTTGGAGGTGCCTTTGGCTTAATTCGAATGCCCGATTTTTATACGCGTCTTCACGCTGCGAGTGTTACAGATACAGGGGGCATACTTTTTATTTGCATTGGTTTAGTTATGCAAGCAGTTTTTGTTTTTGACAATCCAATGGCGGCAATAAAAATTGTTTTAACCGTGTTATTTTTATTTTTTACTGCCCCTACAGCATCACATGCAGTTTCTAAAGCGGCACTGATGGCAAATATTATTCCTCAGTGCCAAAATGGTGAGTCGGTTGTTCATAAATCACTATCGCCTATATATAAAGGACGAGAGTTATCTGCCGTGCTTACGCATTCTCATCCATCAGAAACTTCTGAACAAGATACTCATTCCAATGACAGCGAGGATAAGTAATTGTGACTATTGATACGATGATGATAGAGCATATTATAGTCATGTTGTTGTTAACATTATTAATAGTGGTTGCGATTGTTATTATAATTTTAAATGATTTGTTGGCTGCTATTATCCTATCTGGTTTATACAGCATACTTTCTGCTACTGTCTTTGTGGCAATGGATGCAGTCGATGTTGCTTTGACAGAAGCGGCCGTGGGAGCAGGTATATCCACTATTATTCTCTTAGGAACGCTATCGTTTACTAAACGAATCCAAAAGCCTCAAGCTCATAATAATTACTGGGCACTAACTATTGTTTGCTTAACGGGCAGCTTGCTTATTTATGGGACGCTAGATATGCCAAGATATGGAGATCCAAATTCACCTGCTAACTCTAATGCTCAGTTAGCCCAACATTATTTAACAAAATCTAAAGAGGAAATTGGTGTTCCTAATGTAGTGACTTCCGTATTGGCTAGTTACCGAGGTTACGATACCTTAGGCGAGACAGCGGTTGTATTTACAGCGGCTATTGGTGTTTTGAGCTTATTAGGTCTTAGGCGTCGTCGGCGCAAAGAAGATCCCGTCATTACCGAAAAACAGCAGCGGAAACAACAGAATGAAGATGTATAAACGAGATTAAATCATACCTACTAAAAAGTTTTTATTAAGAGCAGTCCATAAAAATGCAACAAAAAATTAAATATCAAAGACATAGAGTCGTTCAAGTTGTTACCAAATTCTTAATTCCAATGATTTTGTTGTTTGCCTTTTATGTTCAATTTCATGGGGATTTTGGTCCCGGTGGTGGTTTTCAGGCAGGTGTTATTTTTGCTTCGGCATTTATTTTACACGGTTTAATATTTGGAGAAGTGCGGACCCGTTTAGTTGTTTCACCTAATGTGCTCCGACTATCAATGTCGATAGGTTTATTGCTTTATGCCGGAACAGGGGTTGTTAGTTTATTGCTTGGTGGAAATTATTTAGATTACTCTATATTACTGAATAATCCAATTTCTGGCCAACATTTGGGTATCTTTGTTGTGGAGTTGGGTGTTGGCATCACGGTTGCGGCAGTGATGATCTCTTTGTTTTATTGTTTTTCTAGTAAACGTAATTCTATAGACGAGTTGGCTTATAACATTGATGAAAACGAGGTTCACGCTGATGATTGAGTGGCTAGCGCTTTATAATGATTGGGCTGTTATTGTTATCATGATGGCAGGTTTTTATATCATGATTGCGAGACATAATTTAGTAAAAAAAATTATTGGTCTAAGTATATTTCAGACAGGTATATTTTATTTTTATGTGGGTCTTGGTAAGATCGACAACGCTACGGCTCCAATTTTTGTTGAGCCAGTTGTTATTAATGGTGTTGTTGAAGATACCGTTATTTATTCCAATCCCTTACCACATGTTCTGATCTTAACCGCTATTGTGGTAGGTGTTGCAACAATGGCGGTTGGCTTAGCTCTAATTGTTCGTATTTATGAAAAATATGGCTCTATTGAAGAAGACAATATCCAAGCTATTGATCACAAATTGATTTGTCGATTAGATGATAAAACTTAAGCTATTCATAATAATTTTAAAAAATACTAATAATAAATAGAAGCTAACATACATGTTTTTTAATATTCACTTTACTGTTCTCTTGATTGTGCTGCCATTAATGGCAGCACCTATTTGTGTTATTTTAAGAAAACCGAAACCGGCATGGCTTGTTGCGATAATTGCTAATTTTTTTGTTGTTTTATTTTCTATCTCTTTATTAAATCATATTCTCGATGGTAATGTTGTTCGATATGAACTAGGAGGATGGGCAGCACCTACAGGTATTGAATATTACATTGATGCTATTAATGCCATATTATTATGTGTAGTTTCAGTAATCAGTCTGTTAACACTTATTTATTCAAAACAATCTATTCGTAAAGAAATCGCAGAGCCAAGACATTATCTTTTTTATGCCGGCTGGTTACTTTGTTTAACAGGTTTGCTTGGTATTTTGATTACTGGTGATGCTTTTAATGTATTCGTTTTTTTAGAAATATCTTCTCTCTCAATGTATATGTTAATTGCTTTAGGACGCGAGCGCAGGCAAGCATTAATGGCGGCGTTTCGATATTTAATATTAGGAAGTATAGGCGCGTCATTTATTTTGCTGGGCATTGGTTTTTTATACGCTGCAACAGGCACATTAAATATGTCTGACATTTCTGAGCGTTTAGCTTTAATAGATGAATCTCGAAGTGTAATTGTAGGCTTTAGTTTTATTACTCTTGGTTTACTAATTAAAACAGCCATGTTTCCTTTGTTTTCATGGCTGCCTAATGCTTATCAATTTGCTCCCTCTGCGGTATCTGCTTTTTTAGCCGGAACTGCTACTAAGGTTTCATTGTATGTACTCTTGCGATTTTTCTATCAAATATTTGGTGCAGACTACAGTTTTGGTAATTTACTTTTAGGGTATGTTTTATTACCACTTGCCATCATTGGCTTTTTTGTTATGTCGGTTGTTGCTGTTTTTCAAACAGATATTAGAAGAATGCTAGCTTACTCAAGTATTGCTCAAGTAGGCTATATTGTTACAGCGATTAGTATGGCAACACATCAGGGGTTAACCGCTGGAATAATTCATATCATTAATCATGCCTTTATCAAAACTGCTTTGTTTATTTCTATTGGTTGTATCATATATAGGTATGGCACTGCCCGCATTGATGATTTAGGCGGCATTATTAAGTCCATGCCGTGGACATGTGCAGCATTTATTATCGCAGGCTTAAGCTTAATTGGTGTGCCCTTAACCGCAGGCTTTGTAAGTAAATGGCATTTAATTACAGCCGCTATAAATAGTGGTTGGTGGATAGTTGTCATTATGATTTTAATGAGCTCACTAATGGCAATTATTTATATTGGGCGAGTTATTGAAGTTTTTTGTTTTAAGGATGTAAGCTCGACTACACAAAGTGATAGTCATATTAGCGTTAAAGAAGCTCCTTTAAGCATGTTGCTACCTTTATGGATGCTTATAATTATTAGCGTCTACACAGGTATCAACGGTGACTCGGTTGTTGACCTAGCAAAACTTGCCGCCACTCAATTATTAGAAAATCTACCCAGCGTTAACAACAGTTTAAGTATAAGGGGCAGATTATGAGTGTTGTTGACCCGATTATTACTCTATTGCCGCCTTTATTGGTTATTCCTTTTATAATTTTTTTTGGAGAACGTCGGAAAAACTTGAGAGAGGCTTCAATATTAATTGCAGCTAGTCTCTTATTTATTGCTAATATTTTTTTATACCAACAGTTTTTAGCAGGTCAAATACTTCAAAGTGAAACTCTAATTTTATTTAATGGATTAAAGTTGTTTTTAAAGGCTGAGCCAATAGGTATTATTTTTGGTTTGCTCGCGAGCTTTTTATGGATAGTGACAACAATTTATAGCATTGGTTATATGCGTGGGCATCACGAAAAAAATCAAACTCGTTTTTATACCTGCTTTGCTATTGCGATTGCCTGCGTTATGGCTGCTGCATATTCAGGCAACCTATTAACATTATTTATTGCGTACGAAGCCATAACGATATCAACATTTCCTTTGGTAACACATGCTGGTAATGCCAAGGCAAAAAGAGCCGGTCGAATTTATATAGGGGTATTAATGGGTGGCTCTATATTTTTACTACTGCCAGCGATCATTGTTACTTGGTGGATGACAGGAACAACAGATTTTACGGCCGGTGGAGTCTTTAATGAAGTCACGATATCACCATTATTGGTGACAATATTATTGTGTTTAATGGTGTTTGGTACTGGTAAAGCGGCACTAATGCCTTTTCATGTCTGGCTACCTAATGCGATGGTTGCGCCAACGCCTGTGAGTGCTCTGCTTCATGCAGTAGCCGTTGTTAAGACCGGTGTATTTTTAATTATAAAAATTGTTGTCTATATATTTGGACTTGATTTGATTACCAAAACTAATGCCTCTGAGATTTTAATCTTTTTCGCCGCAGGCACTATATTACTTTCATCTTTTATCGCCATGAAAAAAGACAATTTAAAAGCACGCTTAGCTTATTCAACTATCAGCCAGCTAGCTTATATTACATTAGCCGCATTAATTGCTAATGCCCGCGCAATTGAGGGCGCAGTTTTACATATTGTATCTCACGCCTTTGGTAAAATAACTTTATTCTTTTGCGCGGGTGCCATTATGGTGGCTGCGCATAAAACGTTAATTAGTGAATTAGCAGGTCTAGGAAAAAAAATGCCTTATACCTTTGCAGCCTTTTTTATAGCCGCTATAAGTATAATTGGTTTGCCGCCTTTAATCGGTGTGCTTAGTAAACTTGTTATCGTAGAAGGTATTATTGAAAGCGAATATTATTGGTTGATTGGCGTTTTAACATTAAGCTCTTTATTAAATATTGCGTATTTACTTCCCATACCTTTCTCAGCTTTTTTTAAAGAACATGATAGTTTAAATAAAAATGAAGCCATTAAAGAAGCGCCAATAACTTGTTTAATTGCGATATCAATTACAACTTTAACTTGTATTATTTTATTTTTTCAAACCGATCCAATTATGAACTTGTTAGCATTAATTAAGTTTCTTTAAGTTTATGTTATGAATGTAAAGTGTTGGGGAGATGAAAAAATATATGGAGAAATACTGTGAATGAATCCAAAGGTTCATTAAATGTTAACGAAGGGTTTTTTGATCGTTCCGACGTAATCAAATGGTCATTACGAATTTTTTATAGTATATGTATTATGTTGCTGGCCGTTGATTTCATTATCCATCGTCACGTTGAAACTGATATAGAAAAAATTCCAGCCTTTTATGTTGTTTATGCTTTTTTGGCATGTGTGCTATTTGTGTTAATTGCAAATCAATTACGCAAATTATTAATGCGAGAAGACCATTATTATACAAAAGATGAAGATTTAATTAAAAAGGATGATGAATAATGTCAGCCTGGATTGATTCGCCTATTCATCCTATTATTCTGTTTTTTATTGCTGCTATTGCGGTTACATGTTTATCTAAAAAAAATGATAAATTAGCATCAATAATTACAGTGATTGTGCCTCTTATTAGCTTCATAAGTTTGTTGCAATGGCAGCAGGGTAGCTTTGGTTTTTATCAGTTGTTAGGTCTAGAGCTAACCTTAATTAAAGTTGACCGTTTAAGTCTATTGTTTGCTTATTTATTTCATCTTGCGGCTTTTATTGCAAGTGTTTATGCATTTCATGTTAAAGACAGGGTTCAACAGGTCGCATCATTGCTATATACCGGTAGCGCACTAGGTGCAGTTTTTGCCGGTGATTGGATTACATTATTTATTTTTTGGGAGTTGCTCGCACTAACTTCTGTGTTCTTAATTTTAGCGAGACGTACAAGAGATAGCTATCTTAGTAGCATGCGTTATTTGATTATACAGGTACTCTCTGGTGTTTTATTATTCTCGGGCGCTTTAATCATCGCACATCATACCGGTACCGCATCCATAACAGCTTTAGTATTGAATACTGATATCTTAAATATTGACTCTATTTACGATATTGCCATTTGGTTAATTTTTATTGCTTATGGTATTAAATGTGGTTTCCCTTTTTTACATAATTGGCTTGTTGACGCTTATCCTCAAGCAACACCAACAGGAACAATTTTCTTAATTTCGCTAACCACCAAGGTTGCCGTTTATGCTTTAGTCCGCAGCTTTGCTGGGACTGATTTTTTAATTACAATCGGTTTGGTGATGGCTTGTTTTCCTATTTTTTTTGCTGTTATTGAAAACGATTTAAGACGTGTGCTTGTCTACAGCATGATTAACCAAATTGGTTTTATCATGTGCGCGATAGGTGTAGGTACAGAAATGGCCATCAATGGCGCCGTTGCTACGGCCTTTATTCATGTTTTATATAAAGGTCTATTAATGATGTCGATGGGTGCTGTGTTATACAGAGTGGGGCATGTTAGTGCAGCGCATCTAGGTGGGCTGTATAAATCAATGCCAAAGACAACCATTTTATCTATTCTTGGTTTAGCTTCATCTGCTTTTCCTTTGTTCAGCGGGTTTGTAGGCAAAGCCATTATTATGTCTGAGATGATAAAAGCTGGACATACCTTCGGTTGGTTAATATTACTATTTGCTGCAGCGGGTGTATTTTTCGTCAGTATAAAAATTCCCTTTTTCGCTTTTTTTGCGCATGACTCTGGTCTGCGCGTCAAAGAGGCGCCTGCAAATATGTTAATTGCAATGAGCATCTCTACATTGTTGTGTATCACCATCGGAATCTTTCCGTCTTCCCTATATAATATTTTACCTTATCCGATTAACTACTCACCTTACGATATAACTCATGTGGTTACACAGTTACAGCTATTGTTCTTTTCTGCTCTTGCTTTTGTGTGGTTAAATCGTAAAAACTTATACCCACCAGAATTACGATCAACAAATTTAGATTCTGATTGGTTTTATCGCAAACTATTTCCCATAATTTGGCAGTTTATTTGTTCTTATGTGTTCAGAACATCGCAGCACTTCAAAGGCCTAATGACAAAGATATTTGATTTAACGTTGATAACACTTGCCAAATATAGCAAGCCAGATTCGATCTTAGCGCGAGGCTGGGGAGTTAATACAATGTTAATGTGGCTTTTATGCCTATTGATATTTGTATTATTATTTAATTATATTCAGTAAATATGTACCAGCAATCCCTTTTTGTGATAAATGAGATAGTGTTATTTCTGTATATTATTATCGTATCAATACTAAAAATTAAATTCTGCTAGTGACTTATGCTGTTAGTATTGTCATTATTAAAAGAGAAGGGTAATCTGATATAGTAATTAATTATGGCATCTACCTAAATAGGCAGCATTACGGCTAAACGAGATTATATTTTATGGGTTTCTTAATTATATCAGCACTTTTTATTGCCCTTGCAATATTTTTTGCTATGAGTGGGATCAAATTACTATTTAAAAAGAACTGGTTTTTGGGGTGGCTAAGAGGCACTTTTGGCTTTCTATTAATCTCTGGTGTATACATATTGGGTTCTATTGCCTTTGACGTTTATAGCTATAAACAATTAGAGCCCCAAAAAAATATAGCTACAATTAGCTTTATTTCATTAGGTGAACAACATTACGCCGCTAATTTTTCCGAAAATGGTAAGGCTCAAGCAAATTTTGAATTACACGGTGATCAATGGCAGCTCGATAGTCGAATGATTGAGTGGAAGGGTTTTTTAGCTGGTGTGGGGCTTAAACCTGGTTATCGGCTAGAGCGTATTAGTGGTCGTTACTTATTACTGGATGATGAGCGCCTAAAAAAACGCAGTATGCATTCAATGTCGTCTCACGCTAATGGTGTTGATGTATGGAGTTTGTTAAAGCAGCTTGAAAATGACTCACTTGTGGATGCTCGCTTAGGCAACTCTACTTTTCTGCCAATGGTTGATGCTGGTCAATATCAAATCTCGCTAACTGACTCTGGTCTGCTTGTCAGTCCACTTAACCAGCCGGCAATTGATGCTGTTGAACAATGGCGTTAACTATTATATAAATTTGTTGTACTATCTTTCAAAAATCAGCCATAAATTCTTTATGGTTTAATTCTGTTAATTTTTTAGGAGTTCTCGTGGAATTTTTATACGAGTATGGTTTGTTTTTGCTCAAAGTAGTGACTTTTGTTATTGCTATTGCTGTTGTGATCGGTCTAATGGTTAGCGCTGGTGCTCGTCAAAAAGCGTCAAATACCGGTTCGATTGAAGTTATCAAAGTTAATGATCGGTTTGATGAAATGAGCCAATCAATGAAGCGAGCGATGTTTGATGACAATATAATTAAAAAAGCAGAAAAAGCACTTACCAAAGAAAAGAAGCAAGAAAAGAAAGCGAATAAACAAAAACAGAAACTCAATGATGTTATTGAGGAGCCGAAGCGTATCTTTTTAGTAGATTTCGATGGAGATATGAAAGCATCTGCTGTTTCCCAGCTCAGAGAAATAGTTAGTGCAGTATTATTCGTGGCCACACCTAAGGATGAGGTTGTTCTTCGTCTAGAAAGTGGCGGCGGTATGGTACATAGTTATGGTTTAGCGGCCAGCCAGCTAGATAGAATACGACAGCGAGACATACCACTGACTGTTTGTGTTGATAAAGTGGCGGCTAGTGGCGGATATATGATGGCATGTGTTGCCAACAAAATTTGTGCTGCTCCATTTGCCGTTATCGGTTCTATCGGTGTACTGGCTCAAATACCAAATTTTCATAAGGTTCTTAAAAAGAATGATATTGATTTTGAAATGTTGACTGCAGGAGAATACAAGCGAACATTAACTATGTTTGGTGAAAATACCGATAAAGGTCGAGAGAAATTTGTTGAAGATCTTGAGCTAACCCATAGTTTATTTAAAGATTTTGTTCATCAGCAACGTCCAATTATTGACATTGATGCTGTTGCAACTGGAGAAATATGGTTTGGTACTAAGGCTAAAGAAAACAGTCTTATTGATGAATTAACTACGAGCGATGATTATATTACCGGTCTGGCCGCTAATTTCGATGTGTTTGAAGTTACCTATACCTCGAAAAAGAGTTTGCCTGAACGTTTGGGGTTATCGGTTCAGTCAGGTATCGAGCAAGGGATTTCTCGTGTAATAGGGCAATTTCAAACAAGTCGATTTTTTCATTAAATAATGTAAAAAATGCTTGATATTTTGAATCATTTTAAAAAAACACGATGAAGCTATCGTGTTTTTTTATGCACAACGAAGTAATCAGCGGCCTACAGTTAAGAGACACTAACAAACGTTATGCACATATGTTTCAAATTGTAATATTTAAGACTAAAACTCTTAAATTTTATTGATTTCTATATTGACTTTGCTAAGCTATTGTTTTTAAAGGCTTTTTATAATGATCAAAAAATAATCAATTCATCAGGTGTCGCCAAATTCAAGGCCTTTAGCTATTTGTAAAATACCTATCCCCTGACTTATCCACAGAAGCTGTGGAAAATTATGGTTGTTCAAATTATGACCCGCGATCGATACTTAAAAATATTACACGTACTTTAGAATAGGCAGGCAGGCTTGACGGTTATTACCGATGAAGTCCATAAAGGCAGGAATCTAGCGGCAATTTTAAGAACTTGCGATGCTGTTGGTATTAATTCAGTACACATTGTTAAGCCCAAATCTGGTATAAAATCATATCGTGGCACAGCATCAGGGAGTGAAAAATGGGTGAGGACCGAATTATATGAGTCGGTAGCAACGCCCATCCAAAAAGTACGAAAATGTGGATTTCAAATTATCGCTGCACATTTATCCGATACCGCTCTAGATTATCGAGACATCGACTATACAAAACCAACTGTCATACTATTGGGTGCTGAAAAGCTAGGTTTGAGTCAATATGCAAAAGATTCTGTTGATCATCACATATCAATTCCTATGATAGGTATGGTAGCTTCATTAAACGTATCTGTTGCCTTTGCAATTATTATGGCTGAAGCTCGGCATCAGCGAACTAAGGCTAATCTCTCCGGGTTTGATCAAATGCCTAAAGCTATTTACGAGCAACGTTTATTTGAGTGGTGTCAGCCTAAATTAGCGACATATTGTAATAAGCATGGACTCGATTACCCCGATTTAAATGAATATGGGGATATTGTAGATAGCCCGAATTGGCTGCGATCGATAAAAGAAAAATTGTCTAAATAAGCAGTTATTATAAGTATGGGGTATTTAAAGAGCTTTATTATCTAAGCAAATCATAGCTCTGGTAAATTAAGGCAGGTTAGGTTGGTGGTAAACTTGATTTATTTGCATCTAGATGTAAGTAATGTAAAAGCCACAAGTAAAAAAACCAAGTGTCTGGGGGGATCACTTGGCCAAAACCATAGGAGATATTAATAGGAGAAATTAATTGACTATGTGGATATAAATTATCAAAGATTGTTACCTCTATAATTTCAGTATGGTAGATATTTCTTTATTTTCCAGTAAACCTGTCAATAATATCGAATTAAATCTTTTTAAACCTCTTTGAGGTGTGGTTGATTGAATAGCGTCAAATTTATTTGGGTAATTTAAGCTAAAGATTGTTACTTAGGTTTGACTTTTATACAGTTGATATCTTTATTCAAAATGAATAAAAGTTATTAAATTCAATAATTTGTATAAATATATTAAAGCTATCTCTAGATATATTTTGCACAAACAATATTAAAACTTTATCTTTACATCAACTAGCCGATAACATTTTGTACTTATAATTTGTTTGAGCTAATGCCATGTCTAAATTTATTGTTATTCTTATAATGAGTTGCCTTGCTTTCTTATCCGCTTGTACAGGTCTTAACCAGCAAGACTTAAGGCAAATAATCAGCGTATCTTCACTTAATAATCAAATATCGATAAAGCGCCAACAACAATTTGTTATATCACCCTTAAGCACTATTGCCTTAAAAGTGACGCCAGTGACACCTAGTAGATATTCTACATCTGAGTATTTGAGAGACGATAAACAATTGATTCTTAATAGTTTTAAACAACACTTTCAACGAGTTGAATTATTTGATAATGCCGCTGTAATCGGTGTCGATTTTGACTTTATTGTGAACGTTAATCTGTTAAATGTTATAATAAAGCCTGAAAAACACTCTCGAAATCAAAGCGCTGTAAAAACTAACTTAACGAATACTAAGATTGCTTCTGTTGCGGACGTTGTAGTTAGGGATGCGCAAACTTTGGCTAAAAACATTGAACTTGTAGACGACGCAGCAGATGCTTTAGTCGATAATGCGACAATGAAGACAGATAGCGCTGTTGTTACAAAAACTAATTTAGTCGCTACAGCAACCGATGTTATAGTTAAAGAAACTAAGATGACCAATTTGGAGACCAAAAATGTAACTCAAGCTCAAATAAATGAAGCTGATGTTGCAAATCCTGCTCCAGAACCTTTAATACCCTTGCAGGCTTTAATTAAATTAAGCCTTATCGATGCTAGAAGTAATCGAATAATTGATGTGGCGTTTGTAGACTCTTATTCTAGCTCTATTCGCAAGCCTAACTATGATAACTTTTTAATGGATATGATTAATCTGTATGCAAATGAAATAACCATCATGTAATACTTGATTTAAGTCTAAGCCCAGCAAAGGGCCTAATAAGGCCTCTTAACCTACGTCATTGATGGTATGGCACCATTTTTTCCTATTTGATTAAAAAATCCAATTCTTTTACAAGATATGATCTCTTCTCTTAGAAAAGCCGTTATAATCATTTTTTCTTATTTTAATCCAAAATAATGCTTTCTGAGCATCTCATAAAGATCCGCTTTTGAGCGATATTTAAAAACTAGATATTTAAAAACTAGATATTTAAAATACTGGCTGCCTTTATATGTCAATTGCACAATTTGAAACTGTCTCATTATATGTTTTGATTACTGGTTTAATACTATTTATGTGTTTTATTATGTGGGACCTAGCCAAGCGCTCAGAGGCAGGACGTTTTGGGAGCATCATATTATTCTCAGCCTTAGGTATTGGTTTGTTAGGTTTTGTCCTAAAAACAATATTTGTCGAATATATACTTTTTTCTTAATATGGTTTTTCTTAATAATTTCATCAAAATAATGACAGTTTAATATGCAATATTTTGTTTAGTGGGTTTGCTTAAAAAAATTGTATGACAACTACAAAATATATTATAAATATTAAATAAATTAGAAGAGCCATTATGCTATTTAATTTTTTTACCCCAACTTTAAAAGTACATAAGCAGCGAAATCTTTTGCTGAAAACTGATTATCGCTTGTCAAGATATTCTATCCGTGGTCTAGGTATAAGTATTGTGATGCTCGTGCTTTCGCTTTACTTGGGTGAATATTATGATCAACACCCAATTGCTGCAATTATTTTTGTATTAGGTGTAGTGTTAACAAATATTTTCAGAGGCTATTATTTACTTCGATTCGATACATTGTATTCTCGCGGGGCTACTCGGTGGCGTAATATTTATTTTACACTATCGTTAATTCACGCTGCATGGTGGGGATTTATATTAGCAGCAATTACTTATAGCAGCGGGATAAGAAATGAAGTACCCCTCTTATGGTTTTATAGTATTGCTTTTATTAGTAGCTGTTCACATGTATTTTCTCCTTATAAGCGTTTTTATTCTTGGTACATATCTTTAGTACTTCTACCTTGTAGTTTTGTTGCGATGACTTCTCTAAATGCTTTAGAAAGCATATATGGCGCTATTATGCTGTTGTTATTTGTTTTATTGCGACGACAAGGCGAGATTATTGGTGATGCCTATTGGTCAAGACTTCAAGCTATTTATGACCTTACACAAAGAGCTTATGCCTTAGAGGCTGAAAAAATTACTTCCGAGAGTTCTTTGTCTAATAAAGATACTCTATTTATGAATTTAGCAGATGAGCTAAAAACCTCACTTAGAGAAATATTAGGAAGTTTGAAATTACTCAAGCTTGCAAAATTACCGAAGCAAGAAGAAGTGCTCGTGTCACTAGCAGAGCAAAAAAGTCAGCAACAAATTCATATGCTGCAAAATGTTTTAGAATTTTCTTACATTTCTCGTAACGAAGTATTACTTGATTCGCAAGTTATAGATCTTAGAGCGGTTATTGAAAAATCAGTTACTGAGATAAGTGGTCAAGCATATGAAAGAGAGATAGAAATATTTTCACGCTATAGCGCTGACTTTCCATTGCGCGTTCGCGCAGATGCAAATCGATTAGAACAGATAATTATTAATATGATTAGTAGCGTTTTGGGATATGCAAATAAAGGTTGTTTAGTTTTAGATGCTGATTATCGAACTGATAGGCAAATGCGAGACATATTAAGCATCGAAATAACAATTGATAATCCATTTCGCACTGTAGAAATTGAACAACAATTGCTAGATGCTTTTAAACCACATTACGCAAAAGATATGAGTCAAGGATTAAGTTTAGCAATAGCTAATGGTTTAGCCATGTGTATGCAAGGTAAGGTGGGGGCTAAATATACTAATGATGATAGCTTGAAGTTCTGGTTTAATGCGGTGGTGCCAATGGTAACGCCTATTAATACTAATACACAAAAAGTATCTAAATTAAATGGTAAGCATTTGTTATTTTATCAGCCACCTAAAATAATAGAGGATGAATATAAAAACACATTAGAGTCTTGGGGTATAATTGTCGAAGTTGCACAGGATGAAAAAGAGGCCCTGAGAATAATTGAGGGATCGCAAACGGGGTTTCATCCAATTGATGCCGTATTAATTTACACGCGAATTGAAAACTTAGATTCATTAAGTTTATCAAAAAAAATAGCTGGTTTATGCCTAGATTATCCTCTAAGTCAGCTACTTTGCATTAGCGAAAATCAAAGCAAGCTACCAGAGATTGAAGAGCTGATTCGCACCACCTCAAATGTAGAGCTGATTCGAAAACCAGTCGAGTATAATCGTTTGCGTAAAAAGCTTAAGTATTTATTGTTAGACGATATTGAAGAAACAATTGAAGAAGCAAGCGAAAACTTTCTAAAGAATAAGGCTATCTTGTTGTTGCAAAATGAAGATATAGATAGAACCATTGCAGAAGTTATGCTAAAAAAATTAGGCTGCATAGTGACAACGGTTAAAACACCTGATGAGGCTGCAACTTTTTTAAAAAACACACCTTACGATGCTTTTATTACTGATATACAGCTGGTTGATAATGAAATGAGGACATTCATTTCTTCTGCTAAGTCAATAAATGCAGACCTTCATGATAAAAATTATATACTCCCAGCACTTGGACTCAGCCATCATGAAAAAGAAGGCGAAGAAACTCGATGTCTGCAGTTCGGCATGGACTATTATATTGATGTTCCATTAAAAATTGATGAGCTAACGGCTATTTTAAGGAGATGGATAGGTCGAGCTATACACTTGTCTGAAAAATAGTTGACGGTTTTGCTGATTTATTAAGTGCGTATTTCATTATTCATAGAAATAAAATTAAAATGTTGATATTAAACTTAAGCACATTTTAAACGTAAATTATATCGAAATTTAAAGGGTATTTTTTTATGCGTCTACAGAAGCCAAGCAAAAGTATAGAGTTCTCTACAAAAGATATATACGGTAAAACAATTAGTTTAGGCGGCCTTGCAGGTAAACCTGTTATGCTATCTTTTTTCCGTAATGCGGGCTGCCCATTTTGTAATTATCGCGTATACGAATTGGCAAATAATTATAGTGAATGGCAAACAGCAGGTTTAGAGGTGGTTGCCGTGTTCAGCTCAACGGTAGAAGAGGTAAGGCAACATATAGCACGTTTCCCTCGACCCTTCAAAGTGATAGCAGATCCCAATTTAGAGCTATATAACAAATATGGCGTTGAACATTCTTCATCTGCTTTGCTTAAAGCTTTGCTATTTAAGACATCGCGAATTGTAAAGGGTTTTCAAACGGGTGGTCGGCCAAGTAAAAATCCTCACGTTAAACTCGTTCCAGCTGACTTTTTGATAGATGGAAAAGGAAACGTTGTCGATTTATGGTATGGTCGTGATACTGCCGACCATATACCCATTGAGCGCATTCATAATTTTGTTAATAAAGAGCTAGTAAATATCACCGTCTCCGAGCGCAAAGAGCTCTCAAAGTTACGCTTATAAAATAAAAAAATGAAAAAAATTTTAGAACAAATTATTAAAGCTCAAAAAGAAAAAAAATTACAAGCCTCTAATTTTCCAAAGTAACTTTTAAATGATTTAATTTCCAATTTTAAGCCTTCTTTCAAATATTACTAGGTTAGCCCGAGAACATTGTCTTTATGATAATTATTCCAACAGAAAAAAAATTCGATTGGAAGCATGCCCCCATAGTATTGTTTGCTTTGGTTATACTGAATCTATTTATTTACTTTATTCCTCAATCCGGTGATAACGAAATTATTGGATCAGCATTTGTTGAATATAAAAAGCAAAACTACCTTGAAATCGAGTGGCCTTTTTTAAAAGCTTATCTTAATAGTACCGATCAATTAGATATGCTTAATAAATTAAATAGTCTTTATAATAATCAACAAATTGACCAAATTATTGGTTACATTTTGTTTGATTCAAATTTTTATCGTTATTTACGTCAAGATAAATACGAGTACTTCACTTCAAATGATGTTGGCGATTGGTTTTTTGTCAGGGAGGAGATTAACAGTCGAATAAAATCAACTGCGATGGTTAGCTATGGCTTAATTTCATCTGATATAAAGTTTTTTTCACTGCTCAGCTATCAGTTTTTACATGGTAGCGTCATGCATTTATTGGGAAATTTATTTTTCCTTATTATTTGTGGATTTGCATTAGAGGCAGCTATTGGTCATTGGCGCTTTTTATTATTTTATTTATTGTCAGGTATCGCTGGAGGCTTATTATTCGCAATATTTAACAGCAAAGAATCGATGCCTTTGGTAGGAGCATCAGCTGCCATTTCTGGGATTATGGCTATGTATCTGGCTTTGTTTCGTTTAAAAAAAATAGAATTCTTTTATTGGTTTTTCATGTTTGTTGGCTATTTCAAGGCTCCTGCGTTACTAATTTTAATTTTTTATATCGGCAAAGAACTATATCAGCTCTTTAGCGATACTCAATCAAATACCGCTTTCTTAGCACATATTGGCGGCTTCGTTGCTGGTGCTATACTCATGGGGTTAAGCTACTGGTTTAATCGTGCCATTTTTAAAAATCAAGCTTTCAACCAACAGTACATCGATGAAGATCAAAGTATTGATCCCCTACAAGAAAAAAAAGCAACGGTTTATGATTTTTTAGGTAAATATCAGTTTGATGCTGTCGAAAAAGTACTTGAACGACTTAGTAAAGATAATTCCAAACACTTAGATTTCGAGCTATGCTTAATTCGCTATAACGTTGAAAAAATCGAGAAAAAAAATAAGTTTAAAAAACATTTGATAGAACTCCTTACTGTTAATCAACCCAGTCAGCAGCAAGCCAATCGCTTAGAGAAAATCTGGCAAGAGAATGAATCTGATCTTCAGGACATTGATAATGATTTACTTGTAAAAATAGCTATTAATCTAGTAGATGCTACCTCGCCGAAACAGGCCAGCTTGCTATTTGAAAAATCATTTGAAAATATGAATAGTAAGACAAACAACAAAACAGCGCTAGCGGTTCTCGCAAAAAAATTAGCCGATGCTTATGAAAAAACAAATAATATTCAACAACAAAAAAGATACTCTTCAATAAAAGATCAGTTGTTAATTGGAGATGCATAATGAAATATTGTCGTTATCATCCATTAATTCCTGCTACTTACAAGTGTGATTTTTGCGAAGCTAGCCAATGTGATTTTTGTATCGATGAAGGCTTTAGTGGAGATAAACAGTGTTGTTTTCTTTGCAATAACGAAGTCCAAAGCCTAGGAGCAAGATACAGCGCTGATCCGTTTTGGAGACGTTTTCAAGAGGTTTTTCGATACCCCTTAAAAACCGAAACAATCGTTTTTATTATAGGCATGGCTATTTTAAATGTCGTGATTGAATTTTTACCCTTTACTATTATCTGGTTTTTAATTTTATTGGGTATTTTTATGAAATACTGTTTTACCTGCCTTGAAAAAACAGCCAAAGGTTCACTGATTCCACCTGATATAACTACTGCATATGAGGGTGGAATAGTCTTATCTCTCAAACTAATTGCCATTTTATTTATTATTGGATTTAGCATCATTGGTGTTCAAGTCTGGCTTGGTACAGCCGTTGCAACTTTTTTTGGTGTTATTGCTTTGTGTTGTTGTCCTGCCATTATTATTAATTTTTCATTGAGTGAAAGTGTCATTGATGCTGTCAACCCATTAAAAATTTTATACCTTATAACCTCTATAGGTCTTCCTTACGGTTTGTTGCTAGCTATTATTCTTATCATGTTCGGTTCTGTTAGTTTCATTAATGAACTTATTAGTAGCCAGACTTCTTATGTTTCTTTAGCTCTCCAACTAGTGGTATCAAATTTCTATACAATTGTTATTTTTCACCTAATGGGCTATATGCTATTTCAATACCAAGGGCAATTAGGATTCATTGCTCGACATGAAGATGAAGATGTTGTATCGGTTCGCGGTGAAGTTGAACGTACGCTAGCTAATATAGAAGTACATGTTAAAGAAGGATACTATGATAAAGCTCTTTTGATGTTTCAGGAAGCTTTACAAAGATATGGAAAAAACAAGTTATTGCATGACAAGTGTTTAGAGCTTCTGTTGGCCACTAAAAATATTCAAATAATTGATGCCTTTGCTCCTATTTATATAAATTTCTTAGCAGGTAGCCAAGCTAAAGATCAGTTGACCTTTGTTTATAAAAAAATACTAAAAGTTTATCCTAGCTTTACACCTAAATCACCAGAGGTTAAGTTATTGTTGGCTCAGGAATGTCATGCTAGCGGTGATCCGCTCTCTGCCGTTCGTCTGTTGAATAAAATTTATCAGCAGTCACCTAGTTTTAATCGTTTGATTCCTGCCATGGAATTAATGCTAGAGGCTCTAAAAAACGTACCTAATATGGAACAAAAGGCAATCGAGTTCGATCTTTTTCTTAAGCGTTTTAAGGAGAAGCAAGATAAGAATCGATTCATGCCTAAAGCGCCGATTAAACCCATCGCGACCATAAAACCGACAATTAAGTCGAAAATAAAGAAACTGGTTAAAGGCAACATTCATCAACAAAGCTTAAGTTTAGAGGAGCAAATAAAGAATAATGCTGAAAAATATAATACAAAAAAACCATCTGTTGAGCCTAATAAAGCAACAGAAGGTTCTGTCGATTCTGATACTAAAAATAATAAAGATTATGGTAATGGAATTGATTTCAGCTAAAGTAAAATTCGTTGATTATTTATAGCGATCATTATCAGTTTTATGTTTTAAACTTTGTTCTACTTAATAAATAAGAAGATTTATATTGCCGCTAACGAAGCCAAAGCATTTTCTAAACTAATGTCTTCTATTTTTTTATAAAGTTGCATCTCGTCAATTACCTTTACGCCTAGATTTTTTTCAAATGTCTCCTGGTTAGACTCATGAGTGTATTTTGACTGTGCGTTGTTATTAAGATTAGATTGAAAGATTCCGGCGGCAGATACGGGTAAAAAATCCTCGTAAATCTGTGGTGTTAACATTAAAGCACCAATATCAACTAGTTCTCTAACGGTATGATCATGTTTAGTTATAATTACTTTTTTATTTGCATGATATTTAAAAAATATAAGTTTTTCATTATATAACTCTTTAATATCATTTGGGAATGACTCGAATACTCTAGCAAGTTCGACATTATACTGTGAGGGATCATTAGCTTTAATATTTTGATCAATACTGGCAAGTAATTTATCGTATAGAACTCTGCCTTTATTTGTAAGTGCTGCACCACGTTGTTCTATTTCGCCAAAGCGAGCCGTATGTGTGCCTTTAATATCATCAAGGAATGTTATATTTTCTTCAAGAGCTTTAAAAGATGTTTGTCTTAATAAAATCTGTAGCTTACGATAAGGAGGACCCTCAATAGTTGTTTTAACAGCTATACCCCTATCAATCATAGATTGTTGAGCCAAATCGATATCAAGCGTACGAGGTGTGAGATGATTTATATGTGGCCCTCGAAAACTAACTACGTCTGCAATTAAGCTATGAGCACTTTTAAGGCGTTGATAAGTATTGTTGTCTACGGTTGCTTGTGAATGCCAGCGAAAAGTTTCAAGTGCCTCGCTAATAAATTCTTTTGCCTGTGTTTCTGTTAATCCTGTATTTAATTCGGCTATTTCAATTAGTTCTTGCGCACACGAGGTGATAATTTGTCGTTGTGACAATATTTGTTCAGCTTCTTTTGCAAGTTCGAGGTCTTCTATTAACTCTAACCTTAATAATGAGGTAAACACTCGAAAGGGATTAACAGATAGTGAGTTTTTATCGGTTGGTCGAAATGCTGTCGAGTGAACAGGAAGCCCTGCTACAGATAGGTCATAATATCCTACGGGGAACATACCCATTACCGCAAATAAACGGCGTATATTATTAAGTTCATTGCCAGTGCCTAAACGAATAGCTCCATGTCTCTCTACATCAAGACGATCTAATTCATTGTTTGATATAAGCTGTTCTTTTAATAAAGGCTTAGTGTCTAACACCTTTGTGTTAACGCTGTTAACTAAATCTATCAGATCATTGTATAGCGGCACTTCTTTGCGATACATTTCTGACATTGCACTAGAGAATCCAGTTCGAATGTCATCTGGATGAATAGTATTTGCCATTTAAGAAATCCTTGCTGCGGGTGTAAATTATAAAAAGTGTTTTAGTATGGTGCCATATTATGTTTAAATGTTTGATCGAGAAAATATATAAAATTTGCTGAGTTTTATTTATATCTGAATGTTTTTTTAATGAGATAACTAGGAGTTTCTATTTGATTAGTATTTTGTTGCTTATATAAAATATTTTTAAAAGAATAAACCGATAAAAATAAAATCAAGAAAACAGGCTTTTGCAGTATTATTTTATTTTAATAAGAGTTAGTTATATATTATTCAAAGCGTGTCCAAATAGGAGCGTGATCCGATGGTTTTTCCATTCCACGCACGTCGTAATCTATGCCCGCATCTTGTGATTTTTGATAGAGAGATGATGTTGCAAGAATAGCGTCAATACGCAAGCCACGCTTAGGTTCACGTTCAAAGCCGCGACTGCGGTAATCAAACCAGCTAAACATATCTTTAGTATCAGGATGATGTTTGCGAAAAGTATCGTCTAATCCCCATGCTTTTAATGTTTCTAACCACTCACGCTCCTCTGGTAAAAAACTACATTTCCCTGTTTTTAACCAACGTTTACGATTATCTTCACCAATTCCGATATCATCATCCGTTGGCGATACGTTAATGTCTCCCATAACAATGATTTGATCGTCAGGAGAATAATTATCTTTTAATGATTGCGTTAAGTCGGCGTAAAATTTCCTTTTATTTGGATACTTAGTGGGATGTATATTGCTTTCTCCTTGAGGAAAATAGCCATTGATGACCGTTATTTCTCCGCCAAAGGGAGATGCAAAGCGACCGCTGATGATTCGTTTTTGAGAATCTTCAGTATCGTTAGGAAAACCTTTTTCCACCTTCAGGAACTCATGTTTTGAAAGTAGGGCAACACCATAGTGAGTTTTTTGACCATGAAAATGGGCGTGATAACCAAGTTCATTAATGATGGCCAGCGGAAAGTCCTCATCAGTCACTTTAGTTTCTTGTATACCGATAAAATCTGGATTATATTTTTTAATAAGTATTTCAAGCTGATGTATTCTTTGTCGAATACTATTGGTGTTAAACGATATCACAGAAAGCATAGGTATATATCTATAATGGTAAGTAATTAAAAGGCTTGTGAAAAAGTTGCTTACTAGTTAATTGATTTATTAACCCGTAAGCAACAGGTGTTATTGTTGTATATGCGCGACTTTTTCTTTTCTAGAAATCGAAATCAACTCAGAGAAATCCTTGAGTATATAGCCAGCTTCTTTAAGCATGGCATCATCATTAATGTCAATTACAGTCGTTCCTGCTTTGGCAGCAAGCTCAACACTTTTTAACTCGTCATTTTTATTTAATTCTTTATAAGTGACAAATAAAGGTAAACTTTTATCAGTTCGACGTTTGTTTTCGAGTGCGAGCGTCGCCTGTTCAAAATCATTTTTTTGTTTTAATCGAATTGATTCATTCAGTGAAATAATTTTATTGTCTGTAAAAGTATCAATTAATTTCTTTTGTTCTGTGAGATAAATAAAATCTGGATCTTTATCAATTCTTATTTCATGGCGTGACTGTAAAGCCGAGACAGTACTAGCGATAGGTAAGTATTGCGAGTAGGGCACAGCTTTTGTTTTACTCCAAGCTAAAGCGGTGTCATAACTGCTTTCGCCAATAGTTTTGGTATCTAATAGCTCTGGAAAACTTATATCGGGTATAACGCCACGATGTTGAGTGCTATCGCCAGAGACACGATAAAATTTGGATTCCGTTATCTTTAAATCACCGGCTGCTTTTAGTGGTGTAAGGCTTTGAACTGTACCTTTACCAAAAGATTGAGAGCCAACAATTAAGCCACGTTTATAATCCTGTATAGCTCCTGCGAATATTTCTGATGCAGAAGCACTTAGACGATTAATCATAACAACTAGTGGACCACGATAATGTGCATTGAAGCGTGATTCAGTGGTTGAATTGTCATCATCACCTCTGCCAATTTGAACTACCGGACCTTTATCAATAAATAAATCAGTTAAGGTCGTAGCTTCTTGTAATGAGCCACCGCCATTATTACGTAAGTCTAGAACAATACCATCTACCTGTTCTTTCTCTAATTCTACTAGCAATTTTAAAACATCTCGTGTGGTGCTTCTAAAATTAGGGTCGCGATTTCTGTAGGCTTCAAAATCAAGATAAAACGCAGGGATGTTAATAACACCCACTTTGTAAGGTATCCCATTATTGTCTACTGTGAACACCGCTTTTTGTGCCGCTTGATCTTCTAGTTTCACCTTATCGCGCTTAATACGAATATATTTTGTGCCCTTTTGAGGAGATTCTGATGACGGGCTGACCTGAAGTCGCACAATGCTATCTTTAGGTCCACGAATAAGTTGAACAACTTCATCTAAGCGCCAGCCGATTACATCAATTAGCTCGCCATCGTCACCTTGTGCAACAGCAGTAATTTTATCAGCAGCTTTTAATTCACCTTGTTTTTGAGCAGGTCCACCTGTTACAACCCGAACTACTTTTGTATATTCATCTTCTGTTTGTAGCACTGCGCCAATACCTTCAAGAGATAATGACATATTGATATTGAAATTTTCAGAGGTGCGGGGTGCCAGATAATTTGTATGTGGGTCATACAGTTCAGTTAGTGAATTAATGTAAATTTCATAAACTTCGTCATCGGTATTTTTTTGAACACGCGCCAATTGGTTGCTGTAGCGTTTTTCTAGTTGCTGCTTAGATTTCTCTGGTGAATCACCGGACAACTTTTCTGAGAGTAAAAAAGATTTGAGTCGTTTATGCCAATAAAGATCTCCATCACTTTCTGATGCTAGCCAGTTATTACTTTCAGTATCTATGTTTAATGTTTCATCTTTAGTGAAGTCAAAAATACATTCTTTATCTTGAAGTATTGAGATCACTTTTTTTAAGCGTTCTTCTATGCGCTGTTTGAATCTGTCATAGATAACGAAGCCTGCGCTGTCATCACCTTGTTTGAGCTGATCATCAAGAATTGTTCGATATTGATTAAACTCATCGATATCTGACTGGTAAAAAAATGCTTTATTCGGATCTAGTCTCTCGATGTAATTATCGAGTAGTTTCGACGATAAAGAGTCATCGACTGGAAGCATTAAAAAATGACGCTCTTCTAAGATATCCAAAATTTCTTTGGTGAGAGCAGGGCTTTTTTTGTGGGCCTGATTTATGTTATCGGGCTCTTTTTGAACAGCATAGGTAAAAGCCGCTGCAAACATAATAAGTATTGCAATAATACCAAGGCGAAATACTTTAATAGTCTTCATAAAATTCACTGTGTAAAGAGCTCCTACAATATTACATATTTATAAAACACAAGATAATTCGATTATTTAATCATTAGATGCATTTCGTCTATATTATCCTATATTTTGATCTGTCAGTTACGTTACCTACATCACACATATTTACGTTACAGTGTGCCGATTAGTCTGATTATCATCAATATTATATTATAACCTGTTATTTGATACATTATGATTCAGACAGCAAAAGATTGCATTTATTCGCATTTTAATGAAGTGTTTTATTTACAATGCTAGAAACAACACATTTTTATTGTATAGTAAGGCCTTATTTTACGTCTCTTTTGCACTAACCATTACTTTAAAGAGTGTTTGCTTCTTTACGCAGGTCAGTAAAGATGCGCAATGACTAGATCGTTAGCGCTAAATGTCAACTGCTAGTAAGTAGTTGAGGTGCCAACTACAACTGATCTAGCATGTCATTTTTTACCCGTTTTGATCATTATTTAGTGATGAATGCCTATAGCCACTAAGAATGATGGGGGTTGAACAACCAACGGTAAGCACATCAGTAAAATTTTTAAGTTAATTACTCATAATTGGATGAAACTATTAACTTGGGCAGTATCTGTTATTAATAGAGCAGATTACTTATTTGTTGATGAACCAAATATTTGTATGTTACATAAAAATCATTGAATAATTATTAATGAAAGCTTTTGATAATTATATCAATTCATCCAATTGCTAGCGTTAACCGATCGAACACATTCGCTTAACTCCGTTTTTTGGTGGATAATATTCGATCTTATTTATAATTTTCTTAAACGTAATTTTGAATTGGCAAATATTACAGTAAAGCATCTGCTAATGAATGGACGCAGAAAATGTTTCCATGTAAAATTAAAGTCCTTAAAAGAAGCTTATTTTAGTTAAAATCCTAGCTAGCATTTTATTAAAATTGTAATAGTACTAGTTTAGCATCTCCTCAAGTTATGGTTATCCTCTTTTATTAACGAAGTACTCTCTATGAAAAAAACATTTTTTTGGGTGATTGTTGGCTTATGTGTTGTAATTAGCGCATTGGCTTATATCAAGTATGAACAGATATCGACGCTAATCAATTCCGGTAAAAATTTCGTTCCACCACCCACAACGACAACTTCTTTTGATGTGAAAAAGACATCGTGGGAGCAAACCTTGTCATCTATTGGTTCATTAGAGGCTACTAAAGGTTTAATTATTACAGCAGATATTTCTGGGCGTATTTCTAATGTGTTATTCGAGGCAGGCAGCGAAGTAAAAGCTGGGGATTTATTAATACAACAAGATACGTCAGAAGAGCAAGCAAGATTAAGATCAAATCAAGCATCTGCAGCTTTAGCAAAAAGTAATCTTGAGCGTATTACCAAACTTTATAATCAAAAGGTCGCGTCAAAATCAGAATTGGATAATTCGAAAAGTACTTATGATTCTGCCGTTGCAAACGTTGATAACACAAAAGCTGCAATTGAGAAGAAAAGTATTCGCGCTCCTTTTTCTGGTCGACTAGGAATCCGTCTTGTTAATTTAGGTCAGTTCATTAATACCGGTGATTCAGTAGTGTCGCTTCAAGCAATTGATAAGATGTATGTGAACTTTTCATTACCACAACAATTCAATTCTAAAGTTGCTGTTGGTTTGTCTATACGCCTGCAATCTGATGCCGTACCCAAAAAGCAATTTTTAGGCACGATTAACGCAATCGACCCAGAAATAGAGGTAAGCACTCGAAGCGTGAGTCTCCAAGCCGTTATTGATAACCCTAATAAAGAGTTACTTCCAGGTATGTTTGCAACCATAGATGTACTTTTGCCAGAAAATAAAACTGTCTTATTAATCCCGGTGACGGCTGTTCAATATGCGACATTTGGTGATTCTGTTTTTGTTATCGAGCCCGCTAAAAATCCAGATACAAATGAAGTTGTTAAACCTGAAAAATTAATTGTAAGACAACAATTTGTAAAGCTTGGTGAATCAAGAGGTGATTTTGTCGCTGTCAATAAAGGTTTAAATGAAAACGACAAAATTGCAAGTATCGGTGTGTTTAAGCTAAGTAATGGTGGCAGCGTTGTTATTAACAATAGTGTTGTGCCTAATTTTAGTACAACACCTGTTGTGCCTGATGAATAAACCCTAAACGATTGTTTAAATCTATTGTTTTTAGAAAAACAATTTTATACAGAACTGAAATTTTTTAGAGATACAACTATTGAAAAGCTTTACAGATATTTTTGTTCATAAACCAGTTTTGTCAATGGTCGTTAGTTTCATCATTGTTATTGCTGGCCTGCAATCTATTAATTCATTGTCGGTGCGTCAATACCCCCGCAGTGATAACGCTGTTATAACAATTAATACTACATATATTGGTGCTAGTGCTGAGTTAGTTCGAGGTTTTATTACAACCCCTATCGAGCAAGCGATTAGTGCAGCAGAAGGTATTGATTATATTCAGTCTTCAAGTCAGCTAGGCTTATCAACAATCACCGCACGTCTCGAACTTAATTATGATCCAATCAAGGCTCTATCTGAGATAAATACAAAAGTTAATAAAGTTCGTAATGATCTTCCTGTAGAGGCAGAAGTCCCTATATTAAATGTAGAGTCTGCTGATAGTCAGTTTGCCTCTGCTTACCTCAGTTTTAATTCTACTATTTTAGACAATAACCAAATCACCGATTTTTTAGTAAGGGTTGTACAGCCAAGACTATCTGCTTTAGAAGGCGTTCAACGTGCAGACGTTTTGGGCGCGCGCAAATTTGCGATGAGGATTTGGTTAAAGCCAGAAAAAATGGCGGCACATAATGTAAGTCCTCTACAGGTCAGACAAGCATTAAGTGCTAATAATTTTCTTTCTGCACTTGGGACCACTAAAGGATCTTTAATAAAAGTTAATCTATCTGCAAATACCGATCTAAATGAAGTTAGTGAGTTTGAGCAATTAATCTTACGCGCAGAAGGAGGCGCATTTATACGTCTTAAAGATATTGCCGATATCGAACTAGGCTCAGAGTCTTACGATTCAGAAGTGCGTTACTCTGGCGATACAGCAACGTTTATGGGTATATGGTCATTGCCTAACGCTAATTCTTTAGATGTTATTAAGCTTGTTCGTCAAGAAATGGAGGCTATTCAAAAAACCCTACCTAGTGGTTTGAATGGTGTAGTTGCCTACGATGCTACAAAATATATTGATAGTTCAATCAAAGAAGTTATTTCTACACTAGTAGAAACATTATTGATTGTTATTTTAGTGATCTATCTTTTTCTAGGATCTTTACGTAGTGTTTTAGTGCCTATTATTGCTATTCCTATTTCATTAATCGGTGCCGTATTTTTAATGTCAGTGTTTGGTTTTAGCTTAAACTTATTGACGTTGCTCGCGATTGTTTTATCTGTTGGTTTGGTAGTTGATGATGCTATTGTGATAGTCGAGAATGTTCAACGGCACATCAGTGAGGGCGAATCAAATATAACTGCAGCTATTCGAGGAGCACGCGAATTAGTCGGCCCTGTTATTGCAACTACTGCTGTGTTGATTGCCGTTTATTTGCCTGTGGGCCTTCAAGGGGGATTAACGGGTACTTTATTTAAAGAGTTTGCTTTTACCCTTGCTGGGGCTGTCGTTATCTCTAGTATTGTAGCGTTAACATTATCACCTATGATGTCGGCGGCTTTTTTAAAAAAAGGCGATGATAAAAAAGGTTTTGCAAAAATAACGGGTGATATATTCGAGCGCTTAAAGCACTCTTACAATCGAGCACTTGACCATACACTTAAAACACGTCCTGCTATATATACGATATGGATTGTAGTTACTTTATTGATTATTCCATTGTTTATGTTTTCAGAATCGGAGCTCGCACCTAATGAAGATCAGGGCGTAATTTTTGGGATTGTAGAAAGCTCTGCGAATTCTACGCTTAATCAGGCAAGTATATATGCAGCGCAAGCAAACGAAGTGTTTTCTAGTTTCGAAGAGACAGACTTTACTTTTCAGCTAACGTTTCCAGGCTCGGGATTTTCAGGCATGGTGCTTAAACCATGGGAAGAGCGTGAGCGTAGTGTTTTTGAATTACAGCCACTTGTTCAGCAGGGCTTAGGCCAGATAGCAGGTATGAAAATTCTACCTATTATTCCACCTGCTTTACCTGGCGGCGGGCAATTTCCTGTGGAGTTTATTCTTGTATCTACAGAAGAACCCGAAGCTATTTTAAAGGTAGCGACACAGCTTAGAGATAACGCCGCAAGATCAGGAATGTTCGCTTTTCCACCTATTATCGACACAAAAATAGATAGACCACAAGCTGAGCTTATTATAGATCGCGATAAAGTTGCTGACCTAGGTTTAACGCTAGAACAGGTTGGTCGCGATGTCGGTATTATGTTGGGGGGTGATTTTGTCAATAGATTCAATATCGATGGCCGTAGCTATCGAGTTATTCCGCAGGTTAAGCGCAGCGAACGACTTAATCCCGAGCAATTAGAAAACCTTTATATTACAGGTCCAAATAATCAGTTAATCCAGTTATCCACTGTTGCGAGTATTCGTAACAACACAGTACCAAGAAGTTTAAACCGTTTTCAGCAACAAAATGCGGTTAAGTTAAGTGGCGTAGCTATTAAACCACTTGGTACAGTACTTGAATATTTAGAGACAGAGGCAAATAAACTTGCTCCACAATATGGCATCGACTACACAGGTGAGTCACGTCAGTTAAAGTTAGAAGGCAGTAAATTTCTACCCGCTTTTTTAATGGCTTTATTGTTAATATTTTTAGTGCTCGCAGCCCAATTTAATAGTTTTAGAGATCCTTTTATAATTATTGTTGGATGTGTTCCGCTAGCGATGTTTGGTGCACTTCTTTTTACTTTTTTAAATATGCCAAGTCCTACACCTTTTTGGACAGATGGCTGGACCACGACATTAAATATTTATTCTCAAATAGGTCTGGTTACCTTAATTGGTTTAGTGGCTAAAAATGGAATTTTAATTGTAGAGTTCGCCAACAAATTACAAGTACAAGGTTTGGCAAAATTAGAGGCAATTAAAGAGGCTTCTAGTACACGCTTACGACCTATTTTAATGACGAGTGTTGCTACAGTTGCGGGTCACTTTCCATTAACCTTAGTCAGTGGAGCAGGGGCCGAAGCACGTAATTCTATTGGCTTAGTTTTAGTGAGTGGCATGGCCATAGGAACGATATTTACATTGTTTGTGATTCCTTCTGTTTATATGCTTATTGCAAAAACCCATAAAAAACTTGATCAAACTGAACTCGATGAGTTAGATGCTATTGCACCGGTGTAATGTTTTAATAATTAAGTGTATTGTTATGATGAATTTGACATCAGTTAAAAAAATTAATTAAAAGCTAAGCTGCTGTTTTTTTGTGCATCTGGTTTGTTGTATGAGGTTAACTTGTGCCGGAAGAATATTTACATACCGACCTTCTTGAAGATATCGGATTAAATAAAGATTTATTCATATCTGGGCAACTGTCACCTAAATTAGTTCTCTTAAATAAAGGCGATGTTATTTTTTCGGCTACTGATTTTTTAACTCCTAGTACATCAAAGAATAAGCATAAAGATATTACCGTTGGAAGTTTTTTGATTTTGCTTTCTGGTAAAATACGTGTCGATATGAATTCAAAATTAGGTGATAATTTTTTATCTTATGAAATTATAGAGCCTTTAGAAGCTTGTTTTATAACCGCTTCAATTAAGATACGCGACAAAGTATTTTATGCAAATGTAAGTTCCGTTGTTGAATCTCATGTTATTGCTTTTTCTGCATCCGATCTTAACCTAGCATTAAAATTATCTAGTGTCTTTTCAGATATTGTTTTAAAAACTTACACTAATAAGTTAGCGAGATTAATTCTATTCTTTGATAATAAAGATAACGATAATAAAGATAAGAAAGACAAATAAGAAAATATTTCATGTTTGAATTTAATGATCAAGTAATTCGTGTAGCCGTTTTTTTAAGCGTATTTATACTTTTCGCTATACTTGAAGCCATATTTCCTAAAAAGCAGAGAACTCAACCACGCCTAGATAGATGGTTAAGCAATATAGTTATTATTATTATTGATATTATTACCATTCGCCTAATTAGGCAGGTTTCAGCTATTAGCGTGGCGTTAATTGCAGCTCAAAATGGTTGGGGCTTACTTAATTGGTTAGCACTACCTGTTTGGTTGGAACTATTTATTGCGATAGCTGTGCTTGATTTAGCTATCTATTTTCAACATGTTGCCTCTCACAAATTACCCATTCTTTGGAAGCTGCATCGTGTTCATCATGCAGATAGGGATATAGATGTGACAACAGGAGCGCGCTTTCATCCTCTAGAAATAGTTTTATCTATACTTTATAAATGCTTTATTATTATTTTGCTGGGTCCAAGTATATTTGCAGTTTTCTTATTTGAGGTTATCTTAAATGCTTCTGCTCTTTTCAATCATTCAAATTTAAGACTACCGTATAGTATCGATAAAAAATTACGCTTGATTGTTGTAACGCCCGATATGCATCGTATACATCATTCCATAAATAGTAGTGAACTTAATAGCAATTTTAGTTTTTTTCTTTCCATTTGGGACAAGATTTTTAAAACCTATAAAGATCAACCAAAAGAAGGACACCTAAAAATGACTATTGGATTAAAGCAATACCAAGATAAAAGCCCTTCTAATATATTATGGTGCTTAAAACTCCCATTTACTAAATAACTATTTACCTAATAAAGACTATGATGAACGTTGGTTAAACTAACAATTAGTAAGATCTTAGTCGGTAGCAGGTTCTTCGTAGATAGTATGGTTATTGCAAGAACTCAATTATTAGTAGGTGACTCGAGTTACACCATTTAATTCAAGTAAGCGAACTCGCTCTCCAGCTAGAAAAAATTTGTTTTCGGCCACTTCTTGCACAACAGAGATTGTTTTACCAGAGTCCATACGGATAGAAATTTCTTGGCCTTGCTTGCGGGTTGCTTTTTCTTGAGCTGATTGTCCAGCAATGCCTCCGGCAATTGCACCTATAACTGTTGCTATTGCACGGCCGCTACCGTCGCCAAGAGTACTGCCAGCAATACCACCAATAACGCCACCGCCTAAATTACCAATAATACCTTCTCTATTGCCTTCGATAACCACAGGGCGTACAGAAATTATGTTTCCGAATTGAACTTGCTGTACTTTTCTTGCATCCTCGCGAGTATAGGTTTCTCCGGTTAATCCGCCCGTAGCACATGCACCAAGAAATAATACCGACGCTAGCGTTAACGCTAATAATGAATGCCCACTCATATTGTTTTCCTCGCTATTTGTTTAATTTGAAAGCTGTCTATCTAATCTGGGTTAGACACCTAAAAATGATAAATTCAAAGCTAATTACTCTTTTTACATAAGACAATAAAAAGATCTATGTTACTTAAAGTTTTATCTTAATTTGTTAATTTTAATGGATGAAGCCTGAATATAAGCTGAATGACTAATGCTACCAGTTTCTAATTATTATAAATACTACATAGGCCACAAATAGATTTTAGTGATAATTACACACGACTTATATACTTGCTTAAAGCAAGTGAATTATTATATGCTTGTTGTTCAATTTAACCTAGCGGGCAATTTATGCATTCAGATATCGTTATTGTCAGTGCTGCAAGAACACCAATGGGTGCTTTTCAAGGCAGTTTAAGTAGTGTTTCAGCAACAGATTTAGGTGCAACTGTTATTAAAGCCCTGATTGAACGCTCAGGCGTTGATCGTGGGTACATTGACGAAGTATTAATGGGTAATGTGCTTAGTGCGGGAGTAGGTCAAGCACCAGCACGTCAAGCGGCTCTTAATGCGGGGCTTAGCCATGCAACGTCATGCACTACGATTAGCAAGGTTTGTGGCTCTGGCATGAAGAGCGTTATGTTGGCTTTCGACCAAATCAAATCGGATTCTATAGACATAGCGATTGCTGGAGGTATGGAAAGTATGTCAAAAGCGCCATACTTTTTACCGAAGGCTCGTTCAGGTCAACGATTAGGACACGGAGAGATACTTGATCATATGTTTTATGATGGTCTTCAGAATGCCTATGATGGACAATTAATGGGTTGTTTTGCCGATACCAATGCGAAGACGGATAACATTACACGTGAGCAGATGGATGACTATGCCATCGAGTCTTTAAAACGCGCGCAACTAGCAACAAATAATGGTTATTTTAATGACGAAATTAGTGCAGTCACTATTCACTCCTCTAAAGGTGATGTCATCGTAGATATTGACGAATCACCACAAAAAGCCTTACCCGAAAAAATACCAACACTCAAGCCAGCATTTGGTAAAGAAGGTCTGGTGACTGCAGCCAACGCAAGTTCTATTTCAGATGGCGCCGCAGCTTTGCTTTTAATGAGTGCAGCAAAATCTAAATCCCTTAATCTTAAACCTTTAGCTATAATTAAGGCACATACAACACACTCTCATGAACCTGCACTTTTTACGCATGCTCCAATCGAAGCAATAAAAAAACTATTAATAAAAACAAATTGGACGGTGTCTGAGGTAGATTTATTTGAAGTTAATGAAGCCTTTGCAATGGTTGCTATTGCCGCGATTAATGCGCTTCAACTACCGTCTGAAAAGGTTAATATAAATGGTGGAGCAACTGCACTTGGACATCCAATCGGTGCATCTGGTGCGCGGATTATCGTGACATTATTGTATGCCTTAAAACGTATTGGAAAAACAAAAGGTATTGCTAGCCTTTGTATTGGTGGCGGTGAGGCAACGGCTATTGCGATTGAATTAATATAAGAAAAGTTTCAACGTTTAATTCTTTATACTTTTTAAAAAATGCTTTTTAAAATCAATGCTAGATTAAAAAATATTGGAAAAAAATATGACTAAATATATAGCACCTGTCGATGAAGTTAATTTTGTTTTAAACCATTTATGTCAAATTGATGAGTTGCAAAAGCTTCCAGGATTTGAGGATGCTACACCTGATATTGTAAATGCAATTTTACAAGAGGCCGGCAAATTTTCTCAAGAAGAGTTGGCAGACTTAAACTGGAAAGGCGATCAAAGCGGTGTGATTATCGATGAAAATGGTGTTAAAGCGGCACCGGGATTTAAAGCTGCATACAAAAAATTTGTAAAAAATGGTTGGATAGGTTTAGCGCAGCCAGTTGATTATGGTGGCCAAGGCTTGCCATTTACCCTGCATATGGCAGCGAGTGAATTTTGGAATAGCTCGAACATGGCCTTTGCACTTTGTCCGATGTTATCAGCGAGTGGAATTGATGCGTTACTAGCGCACGGAAGCGATGAACTTAAAAATAAATATTTAGGAAAAATGATTTCAGGAGAGTGGGCGGGCACTATGTTGTTAACTGAGCCTCAGGCAGGCTCAGATTTAGCCGCCCTTAGATCTAAAGCGATACCCAATGGTGATCATTATCTTGTTTCAGGTAATAAAATTTATATTACTTGGGGTGATCACGATATGACTGAAAATATTGTTCAGTTTGTACTAGCAAGATTGCCCGATGCACCTGAGGGTGTAAAAGGAATATCTTTATTTTTAGTGCCTAAATACTTAGTAAATCCCGATGGTAGCTTAGGTGATCTTAATGATTCTAAAGCTAGCTCGATTGAACATAAATTAGGTATTAACGCGAGCCCCACCTGTGTAATGAATTTAGGTGAGCAAAACGGAGCTGTGGGTTATCTAGTGGGTGAAAAAAATACCGGCTTAGCGTGTATGTTTACAATGATGATTCATGCCAGGCTTGAGGTTGGACTCGAAGGCGTTAGCCTTTCTGAGCGTTCATATCAGGGTGCTGTCGACTATGCCAAACAGCGTCTTCAAGGTGAGAAGCCAGGGCATGAGGGCAAGGTGTGCATCGCCGAGCATGCAGATGTACGGCGAATGCTAATGCTTATGCGAAGCTTAACCGAAGCCTCACGTGCACTTTGTTATGTTGGAAGCACGAGCTATGATCACAGCAAACGCAATATTGATGAAAGTCTAAAATCTTATCATCAAAGAAGAATGGATTTATTGATACCTATATTAAAAGGCTGGTCGACAGAAGTTGCACAAGAAGTAACAAGCTTAGGGTTACAAGTTGCCGGTGGTATGGGTTATATAGAAGAAACCGGACTGGCACAGCACTTTCGTGATGCTCGCATAACAACTATTTATGAAGGTACAACGGGTATTCAAGCAAACGATTTAATAGGTCGAAAATTACTTCGTGATAAAGGTGAGGGTATTAACTTATTGATTGCCGATATGAAGTTAATTGCTGAACAACTATTAACATTAGAGCACAGCGATATTGCTGTTGATTTTCAAAAAGGAATTAGTAGCTTAGAGTCAGCCGTGAAATATATTCTTGCTAACGCAAGCAACAGCTATGATTATACAGGCGCGGTTTCTGTGAACTTATTGATGCTAGCGGGTACAGTGTGTGGAGCGTGGCAAATGGCTCGCTCTGCAATAGCGGTTAAGTCACATAATGAACTATCAAAAGAGTTTTGCACTAATAAAATTGCAACAGCCCGTTTTTACATGAAGCATGTGTTACCACGCGCTTTTGCATATCAGCAAACTATAGAGGCAACGGGTGACTGTGTGATGAGCATTCCTGTTGATCAGTTGTAATAAAAACAATAGCCATAGCGCTATTGTAAAGAATTAAAGTTACCCTGAATATTTTTATAATTTTTTGATAATCCTATAATAAAACCATGATAAAAGAAAAAAAATTAACAAATCAAGAGCGTATTAATCAATCAGATAAACGTATGCTGGCCGCTGCTGTTGAGCTAATCCTTGAAAAAGGTACAGAGCAAACAACGCTAAAAGAAGTTGGTGAAAAAGCAGGTTATAGCCGAGGCCTAGCGGGTTATCGATTTGGATCTAAGTCTAGTCTCTTTGCATTTGTTCTGACTAAGCTTCATCACTATTGGTTGTATTACCTTAAAGAAGCTACAGAAGGTAAGGTAGGTTTAGCAGCAATTAGATCCTGTACAGATATCCACTTTCAAGTTTTAGATAAAAATTATGATAACGTTAAGGCTTTTTATATTTTATGGTTTGAGGCCTTAGGTGATAATGCAGATCTAAAAAAAATTGTGTTGAATATTAATATTGAAAGACATCAGAGTGTAAATAGTTGGATTTTAAATGATGCCTCGTTAGCAAAAAGTTATGAGGATGCCTCTATTTTGGCTGCTCAGTATAACTGTATGATTAACGGTATTGTTTACCAGTACCTATTAAATTCAGGCACACTAAAGGTGAGTTTTGATCAATTGAAAGATCTACATGATGCCCTTAATGATTCTATGGCAACATTACTCAATAATTAACTGTCTATCTGTGAATTGCTTACTCATTAAAAACGCTTGTACTAACTATTTAGTAGAATGGATCATCTATTAAATAGTATTTTTTATTTCTTTGTGTTTCTTCAAATTTATCATGTTCATTTCAATCCAAAGGTAAAATTTTGCGTATCAAGGCGTACATTCATTCAAAAAAATTTTGAAATATGGATGTCTGACTTTTACACTTTAATGTTAATAATGAAATATGAGGTTTTTAAAATGAACAAGATTTTACATTCTATTACAGTTGGAATTTTTTCCTTAGTGGTATCTTCTTTTGCGATTGCGGGCGCTCATGAAGCCAAAAAAGATATAGTTGATACAGCTGTTACTAATGGAAATTTTAATACACTAGTCACTGCTATCAAAGCAGCAGGTTTAGTTGAAACATTAAAGGGTGAAGGCCCATTTACTGTTTTCGCCCCCACAGATGAAGCTTTTGCTAAAATCCCTGCGGAAACATTAAATGCATTGATTGCTGATAAAGCAGCTTTGACGGGTGTACTCACTTATCATGTTGTTGCAGGTAAGGTTATGTCTGGTGACGTAGTAAAACTTGATAGCGCTAAAACTGTAAATGGTCAGTCAGTTGCTATAAAAGTTGTTGACGAAAAAGTTTTTGTTGACGGGGCAGAAGTTACTGCAGTCGATGTAGAAACAAGTAACGGAGTAATACATGTGATTGATGCAGTGATGCTACCGAAATAGTATATTGTTTACATTAAAAAGATGTCACCGCAAAGTGACATCTTTTTTTATTTTGTAATTTATTATTACAGTTAATGTTGCATATATTGAAGTGCCTTGGCGGCAGCAGTTGTTCTGTTTTCTACATTTAATTTCTTATAAATTTTTTCAGAATGTTTATTAATTGTTCTGGGGCTGGTACCAAGTATTTGCCCAATTTCTCTATTGGTTTTTCCTTTTGCAATCCAAAAAAGAACTTCAGCTTCTCTGTTCGTAAGAGGCCAATGTTTTTTTAGAATAGATGACTCATTAGGAGAGTCTTGATGAACAAGACGTAATAAATATTCATTATTGCTAGCTTTTCCGAGAAAAAAGACTTTTAAATTTTGGGTGGGAGTATGTAAAGTAGTGGTCATGCCCAAGGCGGGCTCGTGTTCTAGCCAAGTTTTTATTTCGTTTGGAAAGCTTGCTTCTAACCAAGTTTGATTGTCGTTAGCAGTTTCTAATAACTGATTAACTTGGGGAGTAGACCATAGGGTAGTGCCTGATCTATCTACCGCAAAAATATATTGACCCGCCAAGTCAAGCGCAGATTGAGCACTTAAAGCTATGCGACTATTAGCTATATGTACGCGTATGCGTGCGACTAATTCAGAGTTGACGATAGGTTTTGTTATATAATCGATACCGCCAACTTCAAATCCTTTGACAACATTTTCTGCATCACTTAGTCCAGTCATAAAAATAACAGGTATAGAGCGTAGCTCCGGATTTTCTTTAAGCTTTTTACAAACATCAAAGCCACTTATTGTTGGCATTATTGCGTCTAATAAAATAATATCTGGAATCATTTTTTGAGCAATAGCGAGTGCTTGATTTCCTTCTAGTGCAACGAGTGTCTCCATACCTTCTTTTTCAAGAACTTCATTAAGAATGCTAAGTGTGTCAGATGAGTCGTCGACAATTAATACTAAGTCTTTTTCATTAGTATTTTTATTCATGGTGATAATTCCTTAAGCACGTTATTAATTTATCAAATCTAACTTCTTGTAACCATGTTTGTATCTGAGATGCTAACTCCTCGGTCATATAATCTTGCTCATTAAGTAAGCGAACTTTTCGTTTAAGTTCTGATAAATGTCCAACTTCAGCTAATTCAATTAGTTCATTAATAGTTTGTGTATCAAGAGTATTTTTTTTATTTTTAATCGGTGAATTTTCGTAATGAATTACTTTTTTTGGAGAGTATAACCACTCAATATTTAAAACATTTCCTATTTTTTCGAGTAAATGTTCTATTTTAATAGGCTTGATAATATGATCGTCGACTATATTTGGGTAAAGATTATTTTGCGAGCTTTCATGTGCATTAGCAGAAACAATTATTATTGGTTTTTTATATTGTAATGCACGTAAATCTTCTGCGACTTCCCGGCCATTTTTATCAGGCATAGAAATATCTAATAAATATAAATCCGTAAAAGAGTCAGGATGCGTTGATAAGCAATCTTTTCCAGAGCTTGCTAGACGAACAATAAAACCAAGCGGAGTTAATATGTCGTTCATTAATTCACGATGGGTAGGATCATCATCAACAATCGTAATTGTTTTAGGTGCCCCTTTATAACTACAAGCTCTTTCGATAGGTAGTATTTCTGCATCTGGATAAATAATGTCAGACAGCATTAACCATACTGTAAAGGTAGTGCCTCCTGTATCGTTAGTTTTAACTTTGATCTCACCACCCATAATATCAGTTAATAATTGGGTAATGGTAAGACCTAATCCAGTTCCTGGGCTGACGGGTACATCGGTTTGTAGAACTCTTTCAAAGGGTTTAAAGATTCGTTCCATATCTTTTTCTGGAATACCAATGCCGGTATCTTTTATTTGAATTTCGGCAACTTGATTTCTATACTTTATAGTAAGCGTGACCCCGCCTTCTATGGTAAATTTTACAGCATTAGAGAGGAGGTTAATTAATATCTGTCGAAGTCGTTTTTCATCTGTCGCTACAAATTCTGGTAAAACATTAATGCACTCATATTCAAATGTTAAGCCTTTATCTTTTGCTTGGAGTGCAAACATATTAACAACTTGATCAAGTAGAGCAGATATACGAACTTGATTACGATTTATATAAAGCTTTCCGGCTTCTATTTGTGAAATATCTAACAAGCCTTCTATTAAATCAGCAAGATGTTCACCACTGCGTCGAATAAAAGATATTTTTGAGCGTTTTGATATCGCTATTTCTTCGTCGGTTTCTAATAATTGGGCATAACCTAAAATTGAATTTAGCGGTGATCTTAGTTCATGGCTTATGCCAGTTAAATAACGACTTTTTGCATGATTTGCTGCCTCGGCACTATCCTTTGCATTTTGTAGCTTTTCATCTGTTTTTTTATGAGCTTCAATCTCTTTTGTTAGTAATATAGTTTGCTTTTGAGATTCTTCACGAGCCACATCCTGACTTTCATGAGCCAATACAAATAACCAAGAAATTACACCCGCAACAATAGTCAATATTAAAAAGACCGTCCATAATAATTCATGCATCAACAAATCAATGTCATTATTATCTGTTTTAGCATTAATATATGACAAAGCTAATAGAGCACTAACAATGCCCGAAATAGCTATAAGGAGTAGGCTGAAGCGTATTAATCTTCGGTTTAAAACAGATTTGATATTCCATGGCAATAATGGGTTGAGCTTGTCTAGTATTAATTCAGGAATTTTTTTTGTTTTTTTACAGATGTCTTGGCAACGTGAATCAAGAGAACAGCATAGCGAGCAAATTGCGCCAGCGTAAGCAGGGCAGAAAGCCATGTCTTCTTTCTCGTAGTAGTTCTGACAAATACAACATTCTATATCGTTAGCGGTAAATTTATCATCATCATTCTCTCTGGCAAGGTAATATTTACTTTTTGTAATAATAGCAATAGATGGAACTAAAATGAAAGCAGAGATAATTGTTGCAAAATGTGCCAGTGCTTTTATTTCTTCGCCAAAAATACCAATGTAAAAAATAACACCTATAATCGTTGAGATAATCATTGCACCAACGCCAACAGGATTAATGTCGTGCAAATATGCGCGTCTAAACTCAATATGTTTTGGACTTAACCCTAAAGGTTTATTAATAACAAGGTCAGCAACTAAGCTGCTCACCTAGCTTACAGCCACAATCGCATAAGCTCCAAGCGTTTGTTCAAATGCTTGATAAACACCTATCTCCATTAATACTAATGCAATCGCTACATTAAATACGAGCCAGACTACACGACCAGGATGACTATGAGTTAAGCGAGAGAAAAAATTTGACCATGCAATAGAGCCTGCATAAGCATTGGTAACATTAATTTTTAATTGAGAAAGAATGACAAAAATACCACTCAATAAAAGTGCTGTCTGTGGATTATTGGTTAAATTTTCAAAGGCAATTAAATACATATTTGTTGGATCAGCAGCGACTTTTGCATCTATACCACTGCTAAAAGCTATATATGCTAAAAGCGAACCAGCAAATATTTTTGCAACACCGATTATAATCCAACCAGGACCAGCTGTTAGTAAAGCAAGCCACCAACGCGTACTATTAGCTTTATTTTTTCAGGTAGAAAACGCAGAAAATCTACTTGTTCACCAATTTGTGCGACCAATGAAAAAAGTATTGCTGAGGCCGCACCTATATATATTAAGCTTACACTGCTAGGGTTATTATTGTTTATGCCTGTAAATTCTTGCCAGCCTTCTATTGAGCTTGAGTCATAAAATAAAATATAAACAAAGGGAGATATTTGTAAAAGCACCCAAATAGGTTGTGTCCACAATTGAAATCTGCTGATAAAGGTTATTCCGTGAGTAACTATAAGAATAACAACTACAGAGCAAATAACATAACCAATACCCAGAGGAATATCGAACATTAATTTTAAAGCCATCGCCATAATTGCAGCTTCTAAGGCGAAAAAAATAAAAGTGAAAGATGCGTATATTAAAGAAGTAGCGGTTGAGCCTATGTATCCAAAACCGGCTCCTCTAGTTAATAGATCGATATCGACGCCATATTTTGCGGCGTAATAACAGATAGGAATGCCCGCTAATAAAATTAGAATACCTACAATCAAAATAGCTACAGACGCATTATCAAAGCCATAACTTATTGTTATTGCACCACCAATGGCCTCAAGCGCTAAAAATGAAATCGCACCCAAGGCAGTATTAGCTACTCGAGCAAGTGACCATTTTCGTGCACTTTTAGCTGTAAATCGAAGCGCATAGTCTTCTAGGGTTTGATTATTAACCCATTGATTATAGCTACGTCTTACGATAGATATATTTTATTTAGCGTTCATATTTTTTGTATCTAATGAAGAGCAATCATGGCCAAAAAAAGAGGTTGAATAGTTTATGCTAGATTAATGCCATTTAATTTAGCGGCCAAAAAACTCATCCTTAGGTAAATATGAGGCTGTAGATTAACCTTTTAAAAACTGTTCGCACCATATTAAGACTTGCACTCATTGACGCACTAAAAAAGGGCGCATTATGAAATAAAGGCTAGTTAGTAAAGATGTGGCTGCCTGAAATATGTAAAATGATTAATTGGAAATTCGTTATTAAATAAATGGCCAATAAATAAACACACAATTTGAGATATGACATATGTGAGTCATAGTGCGTATTTTTGTAATCCTATACTTATCTGCAAACATGTCCACTTTTAAATCGAATGATTTAACGTTGAATTTATAATACTTAACTATTTTATACGTCATAGCACGTATGCCTATAAACATATACGCCCATTTAATTCTAGTCATCTATTAAACATAATAACCTCGCTCAAATAATTTCATTAACTGAATATTTTTGTATCACTCAAACGAGGCTTTATTATGAAACAAATAAATCAAGAGGGCTCTTCTGCGCTCTTTTCAACTCAAAAATCTTCACTTAGTAAAAAGATTACTAAGTGGGCAATGCTTGGAGCATCTTCACTAGCTATCAGTGCATATGGTTCATTTGCTTCAGCGCAAACTAACACAACAGGTTTAGCGGTTACTGATACAGAAGTCACTGTAGGAATTCTTCATTCTCTTACAGGAACAATGGCAATCAGTGAAACTGGAGCTCAAGAAGCTGAGAAGCTTGCTATCAAACAAATTAATGAGTCGGGCGGTATTCTTGTCCGACAAATTAAAATTGTTCAAGAAGATGGTGCAAGTAATTGGCCTACCTTCGCAGAAAAAGCTAGAAAATTATTGGTACAAGATAAGGTAGCGGCAGTATTTGGTGCATGGACATCTGCTTCGCGTAAAGCTGTATTGCCAGTTTTTGAGAAAGAAAACGGTCTGCTTTACTATCCAACCTTTTATGAAGGTCTAGAACAATCTAAAAATGTTATCTATACCGGTCAGGAAGCTACTCAACAAATCCTTGATGGTCTTAACTGGGTTGCTAGAGAAAAAGGTGCTAAAACTTTCTATCTAATCGGTTCTGATTATATTTGGCCACGTACTTCCATGAAAATTGCTCGTAAGCATATTGAAAATTTTTTAGGCGGTAAAGTTGTTGGTGAAGAGTATAAGCCTTTAGGTGACACCCAGTTTGGTTCAGTTATTAACAAAATCCGTTTAAGAAAACCAGATGTAATCTATGCGGCGGTTGTTGGTGGTAGTAACGTTGCTTGGTTTAAGCAATTAAAAGCGGCTGGTATAACTGCTGACAAGCAAACCCTTCTTACTATTTCTGTAACAGAAGATGAAGTGTTAGGTATTGGCGGTGAAAACCTAGAAGGTTTTTATTCAGTTATGAAATACTTCCAAAGCCTAGACAATGAAAACAACAAAGTTTTTGTTGCTGCATTTAAAGAAATGTGGGGTGATGACAGTGTGATTGGTGATGTAACACAGGCTGCATATCTGGGCCCATGGTTATGGAAAGCTGCTGTTGAGCGTGCAGGATCTTTTGATGTCGATAAGGTAGTAGCCGAATCAAGAAAAGGTGATATCGAATTAACAACAGCTCCTGAAGGTTACGTTAAGTTACACGAAAACCATCACTTGTGGAGCAAAGCTCGTGTAGGTATGTGGAAAAAAGACGGTCAAGCAACAGTTGTTTATGAGTCTGAATTACTTGAGCCAGATCCGTTCCCAGCTGGTTATCAATAAACTCTTAAATGTATGAACAAGGATGTTCATACTTATTACGCTTTTAGTTGGTTATTTTTTTATTAATATTTAATTTAAAATACATTTTTTTCGGAGCATAAAAATGGGTGACTATACGAATAGCGAGCTGGTTTCTATATTTGCAATGCAAGGTTTTGCTGGTATTAGTTTATTCAGTGTGCTTTTGCTTATGGCGTTAGGTTTAGCCATTATTTTTGGACAGATGGGCGTTATTAACATGGCCCATGGTGAGTTTATGGCCGTTGGTGCCTATACCACTTATTTCTTTTCTGTCGTTACAGAAGAGTATTTCCCTGGTTTTATGGATTACTATTTCATATTTGCAATTGGGTTAGCATTTATTGTTGCTGGTATTTTAGGATATCTAGCTGAATTTGCATTGATTAGGCACCTATACAAAAGACCGTTAGATACTTTGTTAGCGACTTGGGGCTTAAGCCTGATTATGCAGCAATCTTTCCGTTCATTATTTGGTGCGCGAGAAGTTAGCCCAACTCTTCCCGACTGGTTGTTAGGTTCTTATCAGCCTATTGACACGATAGATATTCCTATTAATGGGATGTTTGTACTTGTATTAACGACCGTAGTAACAACAGGTGTATTTTATTTGTTATTCAAATCTAGCTGGGGTTTACGCGTTCGTGCAACTACTCAAAATCGTGTGATGAGTGGAGCCGTCGGTATTAACACCAAAAAAATTGATCGTTATACCTTTGCATTAGGTTGCGGAATTGCCGGAATTGCTGGCGCTGCATTTACTACCATTGCCTCAACAGGTCCAACTACAGGAACACTTTATATTGTTGATACATTTATGGTTGTTGTCTTTGGTGGTGCGGCTAGTTTGTTTGGAACAATTGCATCTGCATTTTCAATTGCACAAGCACAATCGATTCTTGAATTTTTTATAAGTGGCTCTATGGCAAAAGTGTATACATTATTTGCTATTGTACTTATTTTAATGTTTAAACCTGAAGGTTTATTCGCTAGCAAAGTTCGTCGATAATTTTAAGAATTAAATTTAAGTGCATTTAATAATTTGGAGATAAGTATGACTTTTGTTTATCAGAAGTTGATGGGTGGTAAAAGTGGCTTAACTGGCTTTAGTATTCTAGCTGTACTAATTCTTGTGATTTTTCCATTATTTTTAGATTCATTTAGGCTAAATCTTGTTGGTAAATATTTAACTTATGCGTTTGCTGCCGTTAGCTTAGTATTAATTTGGGGATACGGAGGCGTACTAAGTTTAGGACAAGGTATATTTTTTGGTCTGGGCGGTTATGGCATGGCTATGTTTCTTAAGCTAGAAGCTTCGTCTCCTGAAAATACCGCTATTCAATCAACACCAGGTATTCCCGACTTTATGGATTGGAATCAGATCACTGAGCTACCGTGGTTTTGGGAACCGTTCAATAGTTTTACCTTTACTATATTAGCAATATTAATTATTCCTGCTGTGTTTGCTTATATTATTGGCGCAGCAATGTTTAAGCGCCGGGTGGGTGGCGTTTATTTTGCGATAATTACACAAGTGATAGCTGTTATTTTGACCATTCTGATTGTTGGTCAACAAGGTTATACCGGTGGCATTAATGGTATAACGGATTTACGAACCCTGAATGGCTGGGATATAACTTCTGATAGTGCTAAAAATATCTTTTACTTCATTAATTGTGTTCTTTTATTAACTGTTATTGTTGTTTCAAGATTTATTTTAACCAGTAAATTCGGTAGCCTTTTGCTCGCTATTCGAGACAAAGAAGATCGTGTTAGATTCTCGGGCTACGACGTCTCCAACTTTAAAATATTTGTCTTTTGTTTTGCAGCGCTAATTTCAGCAATTGGTGGCGCTATGTTTACTCTTCAAGTCGGTTTTATGTCGCCTTCTTTTGTGGGTATCGTGCCGTCTATTGAAATGGTTATATTTGCAGCGGTAGGCGGACGTATGTCACTTATCGGTGCTGTGTATGGAACTCTCTTGATTAACTTTGGTAAAACTGCTTTTTCTGAAACATTTCCAGAACTTTAGCTGTTTTTAATGGGTGGATTGTTTATCAGTGTTGTAATGTTTTTTCCGAATGGTCTAGCGGGTCTATGGAAGGATTACGGATATCACGTTACCAATAAGTTTACTTTTATAACTGATCTTTTTAACAAAAAGGCTTCAAAAAATAGTGATGCTCAAGTCACTCAAAAAAATTAGAGAATTGCCGTGTTTATAAACGTAAGTTTTAAAATAAATTTCTTAATGGTTTTTGAAGGGTAGGGAAGCAAGATGAACTCTAATACAGATTTTACGCTAGCAATAGAAGGCTTAACAGTTTCCTTTGATGGTTTTAAGGCAGTTGATGACTTGAATCTTTATATTGATAAAAATGAGCTACATGTTGTTATTGGGCCTAATGGAGCTGGTAAAACTACGGTGCTTGATCTTATTTGTGGAAAAACTAAAGCCACATCAGGCAGTATTAAATTTTTAAATAAAGAGTTAACAAAATTATCTGAACATGAAATAGTTAGACAAGGCGTTGGTCGTAAATTTCAAACCCCTTCTATCTATGAAAACCTAAGTGTTCTTGAAAATCTAGAGGTATCCTATCCTTACGGGCGTGGTGTTTTTGGTTCATTATTTTTTACAAGAAGTGCAGCTGTTATTAATAAAATTCATGAAATCGCTAAAGAAATAATGCTTGAAGATCAACTTGATACAGAGGCAGCTTTATTGAGTCATGGTCAAAAGCAATGGCTAGAAATTGGTATGTTACTAATTCAAGATCCACAGCTATTGATGTTAGATGAGCCTGTTGCTGGCATGAGTGTAAAGGAACGTGAGCAAACTGCAGAATTACTTAAAAAGATAAGTAAAGGAAGATCTGTGCTTGTCATTGAGCACGATATGGAATTCGTAGAGCGTATTGCCCAAAAGGTAACCGTTCTTCATCAAGGTAAGATATTGGCTGCTGGTGAGATGAATGAAGTTCAAAAAGATCCAAATGTTATCGAAGTATATTTAGGTCATTAATTAAAAAATATTCCTAGTCATTACTAGAAAAAGAAGGATAGCTTTATGTTAAGTGTCTCAAATTTAAAAGTATCTTACGGTCAAAGTGAAGTAATTCATGGCTTAGACTTTACTGTCCCGAAGAATGAAACTTTAGCAATTATGGGTCGTAATGGTATGGGTAAAACTACCTTGTTTAAATCACTTATTGGCATATTACCTTCATCTGAGGGTCAAATTAAAGTTGACGGTATAGATGTGACCAATACAGAAAGTTATGAGCGTGTTGAAAATGGCATTGCCTATGTACCACAAGGTCGAATGATTTTTCCTTCTCTAACAGTCCAAGAAAATATTGAAACAGGAATGGAAGTATCTAAATTAAAAAAAATTCCAGATGAAATCTACGCTCTTTTTCCAGTACTTGGAGATATGAGAAATCGTAAAGGTGGCAATCTTTCTGGTGGTCAACAACAGCAATTAGCGATTGCTCGCGCATTGGTTACAAATCCAAAAGTATTGTTGTTAGATGAGCCCACTGAAGGTATTCAACCTTCAATTATTAAAGATATTGCCAATGTTCTAAACGAGATAAAAAAAATGCGTGAGATCACCATTATCGTTTCAGAGCAAGTACTCAGTTTTACAATGGCGATTGCAGATAGAATTATTGTAATCGATAAAGGTAATTTTATTCACGAAGATTTAAGAAATGATGTTGATACCGATACGATTAAAAAATATCTATCTGTTTAAATTATAAAGCACAATTATTAACCTTTTAATAATTCCATTACTGTAACTAGGAGTCTAAGATGACCGAAACAATTATTAAAATAAATTTAGGTGAATCGCCTTACGATAATGAAAAAATACATAACCGCTGGCACCCTGATATCCCAATGGCTGCGATGGTTAAGCCAGGCGATGACTTTAAAATAGAATGTTATGACTGGACCGGTGGCCAAATTCAAAATAATGATGATGCCTCTGACGTTCGTGATGTTGATTTAAGTCAGGTGCACTTTTTATCAGGTCCTGTTGGTGTCGAAGGTGCTGAGCCTGGCGACTTATTAATTGTCGATATACTTGATATTGGTACTTTTGATGAAAGTTTATGGGGTTTTAATGGCTTCTTCTCTAAGCAGAATGGTGGCGGCTTTTTAACAGACCATTTTCCAGAAGCTCAAAAATCTATCTGGGATATTAATGGCATGTTCACAAAGTCACGTCACGTGCCTGGAGTTGAGTACGCTGGATTAATTCATCCTGGTCTAATAGGTTGCCTGCCTTCTAAAGAATTATTAGATGAATGGAATACGCGTGAGAAAAAGCTGTTTGATACTGCTCCAGATGCTGTTCCTCCTTTAGCGACCTTACCCCATGCAGATACTGCTCATATGGGTAAGTTGATGGGCGATGAAAAAGCCAAAGCGGGTGCTGAAGGTGCTCGAACTGTGCCACCACGTGAACATGGTGGTAACTGTGACATTAAAGATTTATCACGCGGTTCAAAGATCTATTTTCCTGTCTACGTAGATGGTGGTGGTTTATCAGTTGGTGATTTGCACTTTAGCCAAGGTGATGGCGAAATTACATTTTGTGGCGCTATCGAGATGGCTGGCTGGATTCATTTACGCGTTAATTTACTTAAAGGCGGAATGGAAAAGTATGCAATTAAAAATCCTATCTTTAAGCCAAGCCCAATTACGCCTAAGTATGATGATTACTTAATCTTTGAAGGTATCTCTGTTGATGAAGGTGGTAAACAGCATTATTTAGATGTACAAGTTGCCTATCGTCAAGCTTGTTTGAATGCGATTAATTATCTAGAAAAATTTGGCTATTCTCGCGCTCAAGCATATTCTATTTTGGGTACAGCACCAGTGCAAGGTCATATCAGCGGTGTAGTTGATATTCCAAATGCTTGCGCGACGTTATGGCTACCAACTGATATCTTCGAATTTGATGTTCAGCCTAATAGCGATGGACCTAAGAAAGAATTGGATGGCTCAATCCAAATGCCATTAGCACCTGATCTATAGGAGGATAATAATGCCTGTATATGAATACAAATGTCAGGAGCATGGTGTATTTTATGGCCTAGCTACCATGGATGATTCCGATAAACCGTCGAACTGTACTGAGTGTGGTATAGCGTCGCCGAGAATTATCATGATAGCGCCAGAAATTTTGGATATGGCTCCAGAGAAAAGAAATGCTCATGCCACTAATGAGCGTGCCCAACATCAACCTGTTTACTCGACAAAAGATCGTCGAGAAAGTGATGATGAGCATAAATCGGGTTGTGGCTGTGATGCACGTAAGCCGACTAAATCTATCATGCTCTATACTGCAGAAGGTGAAAAAATGTTTCCTTCTATGCGACCATGGATGATCAGTCACTAGCAAATAAACTATTAGTTTATTTGATTTGATATTATAAAAAAGATAAAGAATGGATTCTTTATCTTTTTATTATTTATCAAATTAGAGGCCTTTATCAGAAACTTTGATTGATTTTTTATTGAGGCTACGACTGAAGCTATTGCCCCTCATGTCACGTGTTTAAGCGCTTTTGAACTTTATTGCGCCTAATTCTTATTAAATTTTCTTATCGCTTATTGTCAAAATATG
>JAWUWW010000014.1:0-44623 GCA_034111645.1 Cellvibrionaceae bacterium | reverse complement strand
CTCGTCGGCGCGCTTATCTTTCTGCTTGTTTTGCAAGACTAATTCTCTATTAGCAATAACGAGTTCGTCTGCGCGTCTGGCTTTCTCTATATCAGCAATAACCAGTTCGTCTGCCCGCTTGGCTTTCTCTAAATAAGCAATAGCGAGTTCATCTGCGCGCTTGGCTTTCTCTAAATCAGAAATAACGAGTTTATCTGCGCGCTTTGCTTTCTCTCTATCAGCAATAGCGAGTTCATCTACCCGCTTGGCTTTTTCTTTATTGGCAATAGCTAGTTCATCTGCGCGCTTGGCTTTCTCTTTATTGGCAATCACTAGCTAGTCGGCGCGCTTGGGTTTTTCTTTATTGGCGATAGCTAGTTCATCTGCGCGCCTGGCTTTCTCTTTATTGGCAATAGCTAGTTCATCTGCGCGCCTGGCTTTCTCTTTAATGGCAATAGCTAATTCATCTGCCCGCTTGGCTTTCTCTACATCAGCAATAACAAGTTTATCTGCCCGCTTAGCTTTCTCTCTATCAGCAATAGCTAGTTCATCTACCCGCTTGGCTTTTTCTATATTGGCAATAGCTAGTTCATCTGCCCGTTTGTCTTTCTCTTTATTGGCAATAGCTAATTCATCTGCGAGCTTAGTTTTCTCTTGATTGACAATAACTAATTCATCTGCCAGTTTGGCTTTCTCTTTATTGGCAATAGCTAGTTCATTTACGCGCTCGGTAATGTCCTTAATAGCCAATAAAATATTGGGCTCATCACCTTTAGCTTGTGCAAGTGGCTGCGCATTCAAGCGCGTAACTCGCCGACCGATAGTTTCAAAATCGTGATCAACTTCATAATCATTAAAACTAGCATTTGTCAGAAATATGTTTTTTAAGCTCTCGCGAAGTTCGGGGAGATCCCATTGCTTGTTGCCCAAATCATAGATGATTTGGCCAATGGTATTTTCAGGCTTAACTCTAAAAAGTTCATAAAATGCATGATTTACGGAAAGCACCCTGAAATTTTGGTCCTGTATAATTAAGGGGTCTGGCAAGGAGTTAATAATATCATCGGTAAAACTTGTGATCATTTTATGTTTCTTAACTAAAATATTGAAGAGATTACTGTAAAACTCGGCCAGTTTTATATAATACTAACGGTTTAAATGAGAGCATTAATTAGAGTCGGCACTTTTGTGACGGGCTGCTCATTGAAGAGAGACTCATCCGCTTAGTTTTTCAGCTGCCTGATTATTTTTTAACCTATCAATCTAATATTAGCCCATCTCGCTAAAAGTGCAAAGCTTTAGTCGTTTTATTATAAAAATAAGTAAAGCTGATAGGATGTCATGCGATATTTAATATTGAGTGAATAAGTGGTCGAAATAGATACGTCTTGATTGCTTAGATTGATTCGCAACATCTCTGTCACTTTCATCTTGGTCAAAAAAAACTGGCTAAAAAAATTCGTAATAATTTTCTGCTTTAGGTACATCTTCACGTCAATGTAAAACTATCTATATCGTTATATTGTAATTAAAGCTTACTGTATCTAGCTTTAATAATTTAAATTATTCAGCTAAAACTTAAAAATGCTGAGTGTATAAAAAAGAATTTATAGTATATAGATGGCTGATTTTTTGTAGGCTCAAAAAATAATCAGTGCTTGTAAAGCCACAGTATCTTGAGAGGACGCGAAATTACTGCATTTAATTGAGTGGTAAGTTTTTTTATCTTAATTACTACTTAGATCACATTATTTTTTTGTAGTTTTAGCTTTCATTATCCACAATCATTTGATTGGCTTTACATTAACTCTTAATAAAAAATTTATTGAATGAGCATATTATGAAACAACCTTGTATCAATACACTAAGCTCGCTGATAGTTGCTGGCACTGCTTCTTTTTTTAGTGCTTTAGCTTATAGCGCACCTTTAATCGATGTATCTGTTAAGGTCGGGCAATGGCAGCCTGATTATTCTGGAGAACTAGGGGTAGGTGTTAATACCGCATCGATTGAAGAGCTCGGTTTTGATGACGACTCGCACAATACTTTTACCTTAGTTTTTCAACATTCATTGCCAATTTTTCCTAATGTTAAAATTTGGCATAGTGATATTTCAACGAACGCTAATGGAACTCTGGTTCGTAACCTGCAATTTGACAATATTACGTTTTCTGCCAGCGAGGATGTTGAAACCAAATTAGATTTAACTCATACCGATTTCACACTCTTTTATTCTCCCTTAAGCAATTGGGTGCAGTTAGATCTAGGCTTAACTGGTCGTAAATTTGATGCAAAAGGAACTATAACCGGGAGCGTTAGTGGTACCGACACCGAGACTTTCGATGACTGGGTACCAATGTTTTATGCTGGCACTCGGTTTGACTTGCCGTTGACAGGACTTTATGCAGATGCAACTTTAAATACAGTTGGCTATGATGGCAACGAAGTATCTGATGTGACAGCAGCACTCGGTTACGCTATCGATTTTGTTGCTGTTGATATGATCGCACAAATTGGTTATCGCAAGTTTAGCTTTAAACTCGACGAAGCCGATAATGATATTGGGATCGATTTGGAATTGGATGGTCTGTTCTTTAATTTAGGTTTTAAATTTTAATCTTTTGATAGTTTAATTTGCCAACATTTCAGCGCCTTAATTATTGACTTATTTTTATCAAGTACAGAAATAATGTAAGGCGTTCACTTAGTATGTATTCGAAGTTGAAAACATATTAATAATAACAACACCAGAAACAATTAAACCCATACCTATAAATGCAGCTAGGTCTAATTTTTGGTGATAAAAAAAGTAGCCTACAAGCGTAATTAACACGACACCTAAACCTGCCCAAGCAGCATAGGCAATACCGATAGGAATAGTTTTAAGAACGATAGACAAGCAATAAAAGGCAATACCATAGCCAACGACAACAATGATACTTGCCAAAGGTTTGGTAAAACCTTGTGAAGATTTTAAAGCGCTGGTCGCAATAACCTCGGCGATTATTGCAACTGCTAAATAAAAATAACTCATAATGTGATCTTTTAACTGTCGTTTATGATCAGTTTGTTAATACAAGTTTATGCTTTACTCATAAACCTACGCTCTTCTATATTAACTCTGATTCTGTCGCCGGTAGAAATATGCTCGGGTACTTGAACCGTCACGCCCGTTGAACATAACGCAGGCTTTGTTCTCGATGTAGCTGAACCGCCTTTTATAGATGGATCAGTTTCTGTTACTTCGAGCTCTACCGCGGTTGGCATATCAAGTGCCACGGGTAAATCATTTACGATAACGACTTGAATACCTTCGGTAGATTCGCTGATGAATAAAAGCTCATCGGCAATAGATTCTTTGTTGAGGTTATATAAGGTATAGTCTTCGATACACATAAATACGTATTCATCGCCATCTTCATAAGAAAACATCACCGGTCGACGCACTAAATCGGCAAGATTAAGCATGTCGGAGTCTTTAAAGGTCTCGTCTATTTTACTGCCCGACACTACATCGTACATGCGCATACGGTAAATACTTCCACCCGCACGACCTTGGGGTACCGAGCGCTCGATATCTCTTACAATATAGGTATTACCATTATAATCTATGGCTGTATTCTTTTTAATTTCACTGGCTTTGGGCATGTTTTCTTATCCTAAAATTTACGTCGGGGGATCATCAAATACAAATTGGAAGCTTATAGCAATCGTTTTAACGACACGCTAAATTCAAAACGGGAGTATATAAAATTTTAAATAATTAGTCCTTTAAATATCTATTGTTTAGACCTATTATTTACATCTTTTATTATCATTATTAGGTGCCGCTAGTCGCCAACTTTAATTCATCAACACTAATTAACTGCAAGCTCTCTTCGGCAAAACCAACACCCACTTCCGTATAAAAGTTAAAAACCTTATCAACGCCAGCTTCTAACAAGCGCTGACGGTCATCTTCGTATCTAGCAATTGAAGCTAATTGGCCTTTAAAACCAAATCGATTCAGCAGGTCATGTATTTCTATGGTGTCGTCGATCGAGGGTAATGCAATTAAAATAAGCTTTACAGAAGATAAATCTAGACTCTCCCATAAATCGGCATCTTCACCATCACCTAACATCACCTGCATACCACGTGCTTTAAGTTCTATAATACGCTCTGGGTCTGCTTCCATCCCCCATACTTGATCATGTAATTGTTTAGTCAAAGCAATATATGCACCCTTACCTACTCGCCCCATACCCAATACAATGATTTTTGCATTGCTAGGCATAAAATATACGTCTTCAGTTAGGTGCTTAGGATGTTCAAAATATCTTAGCTTATAGGCATTTTTTGCGTATTGATTATGAGAGAAACGATAAACCGCGCTAGTGAAGATAAATGATAAAGCCGCTGCTACGGCAAGGATAACTAGCCAGTCATCTTGTAACCAACCAGCATTAACACAAACGGCAACGACAATTAGACCAAATTCGCTGTAGTTATTGAGCACCATACCTGATAAAAATGCGGTGCGTGCACGTAACCTGAGGCGCGTAAATATTGCAAAAAACAATGTCATTTTTAAAATTAAAAAGACACACAGAATAATACCGGCCAATAAAATATTTAAATCAGGAAGCTTGGTAAAACCGATTAATAGAAAGAAACCAATAAGAAACAAATCTTTAAAGCTAAGCAAGGCCTTAGTTAACTCGTTTGATTTACTATGAGCGCTTAGCATCATACCAATGATGAGCGCTCCTAAATCACCCTTAACACCCACTGCTTCAAATAATTCATAAGCTCCAAAGGCTAAAAAGAAACCTGTTAATGGCAATAGCTCAGCATGACCAGATTTATCAAGTAGTTTATCGATGACTGGCCTTAACGGAATTAAGGCAAACAAACCAAAAGCATATATCGACGGTATTTTTCCGCTAGTCGCCACCAAAAACCCCACCGCGATTATGTCTTGAAGTACTAAGATGGCAAGTGCTATTTTACCATGTCGTGTTCGCAGTTCACCATTTTCTTCAAGAACCTTTACGACACAAACCGTACTACTAAAACTTAAGCCAAATGCGAGCAACAACATACCTGTTGAGCTTAAATCTGCAAAATATGGCAGCGCAATGAGTTTTAAAATAAATAATAAAGCGGCAACTAATAGAATCCAAATAGTAGTGATTGAGAAAGTACTAACATAAACCTCTGGCTTTAATAATGTACCGACGTTTAGCTTTAAGCCAATGGTAAAAAGCATTAGGGTAATGCCAATATTGGCGAGCGTCTGTAAATTCGCACTTGGCTCCATACCAAAGGCATTGAGTAAAAAACCAGCTATCAAATAGCCAACTAAAGGTGGCAAGTGAATGAGCTTTACGCCTAAGCCACAAAAAAAAGCAAAAAATATCCAAATAAATTCCATAGTAACCTTGTGTTTTTAGCATTAAATTAAACGCTTGTAGCCAACGCTTATAGTTAAGATCAGAGGTCTTATTTAATAATAGTAGATTTTTACACTATAACCCAATTTCAATTTTATCCCAGCCTAATTGATGTACTAGTTTTTTTAGTTTCGGCGGACAAAAGCGATCAACTGCAACATAGCGTTCTTTAACACTAGTATGTATTTTGCTAGGCTTATCTGCAACGATAAGCACACGATGCAATGGTTTTTTTATGCGATAAACATGATGTCGTGATTTATGTATTTTAGCGTGTGTGCTACTCAATAAATTATTTTTTATATGTGCTTCGAAATACAGCTGTGCATGCTCGGCTTCATTAAGAATCCACTCTAATGACACATTAGATGACATTTCACCAGTTTCTTTATCGGGAGATTAAAAACCTAAACCCCAATCATAAAAAACATGTTGCTTAATATTTTTAAAAGTAGGTTTATTAGCACGTGCAAGCGTAAGAACATTTGTAGGAAAGTCTTGCGTGATATCTTGCTCTGGTCGATTCCATGTACCATCGGCGCAAATAATTATATGAGCCATACTTTAACTCTCCCTAGTTATGAAAATTTTTCATCGTTCAAAGCAAAAAAATTTAAATGTTATGCCTATAATTTGGCGTCTAAACATTTTACATTTTTAATTAAAATGATTGTTCAGACATTATTCTTTTTCTAGCACTATTTGATATTGATAGACATCAACATTATCTTTAATCATTGATTTTTTTGCCATCATCAACAGCTGCTCATCGCTTGATTTACGCTGAATGAGTGCATCGATGTCATTTAGTGGATGATGTAAAAAATACATTTGTGAGGTTAGGTTTTTATAACCACGCTTAGAAATCTTATAGTGAATATGTGGTGGTCTAAGCCAATTAGCAGATACAGCATATGCACCGGACATAATAGTTTTGAAGCGAAACCCGCCTTCTTGCCCACTAAAAGCAATGGCCCAGCCTTGAAAATTTGGATCTAGTGGTACTGGGTTCGAGTCATATGGGTGCGAATAACGTTCGGCGTTATTTGCCTGCCATAGCTCGACGCTTACATCCTTAATTGCCTTACCTTCAGTATCAACAACACTACCTTCAATAATAATAACCTCTCCCTTAGCAGAGTCAGAATTACCTTCTATACGCGTTAAATCGAAGTCTTTATCTTGTTGCGAAATAATAGGATAAAACGGCCCAGCAGTTTCTCTGGGCGTTTGTGTTAATATTGCACTAACAGCGTTAGCAATATAAGTTAAGGGCGCTAAAAGGCTCGTTAAAAGACCTATTTTAATAAAGTCACGCCTAGTTTTCTTGTTCATACATTAACTCTATTGTGGTTGATTGTTGGCTCAGTTTTAACCCTACATATATTTTGCTACAGAATAAAGTCTATATTGTGTTATAAACATTGTTTAAGTTAATTCACACCGTTAGCTTCTATTTGATTTTGTAATTTATAGGCTCACGTTGCTGATTTTAAAAGCGAGAGCTTGAGATATCAAAGACTAGAGCTAGTCTCTTGGTAACGTTTCAGATCTATCAATTTATGAATACAGTTGACTCAATACCTGCCGAAAAAAAGCTATTTCTTACTTATCGAGTAGAGCCCGGATGTTTAGGGCCCGACGGAGTAAACTACATCAAAGATTTTTGTCGGCATGCGCAACATGCCTTCATTAACCATCATAGTAATTACGTGATTTATGAATTTATACCAAGATTTGATAAGACTCTAGCGGAAATGGAGTTTTCGGTTAACCATAAACGTTTAAGCGAAGAAAGAGCTAACCAATATATGGCCTTGTTTTCACAAACGCTAGAGAGTTTTGAAGAAGATTTACAAGATCAATTAACGCTTCTTATCGACAGCTTCTTTGGCAGATAATAAATATCTATTAATTATCTGCCAAAGAAATGTAACAAATGTTACATATCGGCTTTTAAATCGGGCCAAGCAGCTTTGAGATATATGATCATCGACCATATCGTCAAAATTGCCGCTGCATAAAGCGAAATATACCCAATAGTTTGTAAAATAGAAGGATCGTTGGGATTATCAGACAACAACACTATAATCGACGTCATTTGTAGTGTTGTCTTGACTTTTCCTATCATCGACACTGCCACACTGGCTCTTTTACCGACTTCGGCCATCCATTCTCTCAGTGCTGATATAACAATTTCTCGACAAATAATAATAACAGCCGGTACCGCAAATAATGGTGTATCGTGAACTTCGACGAGTAGCACAAGTGCAACCGATACCATGAGCTTATCGGCGACAGGGTCTAAAAAAGCACCAAATGCGGTACTTTGATTGTATTTGCGCGCCACCCAACCATCGAGCCAATCGGTTATAGCCGCTAAAGAAAAAATAGCGCTAGAGGCCACAAAACGCCAGTCGTAAGGTAGATAAAACACAATGACCAGCATCGGAATGAGAATGATTCTTAGAGAAGTCAATTGGTTAGCACGATTCATTAATGAACTACCTTAAGTTATAGGATACACGTTACTCATTACGTAAGGCGCTGTAAATATCTTCAGCAATTTTTTTGCTAATACCTGGTACTTTTAACAAATCTGCGACTGTTGACTGTTCGATAACCTGCAAGCCACCAAAGTGTCTTAACAGCTCTTTTCTGCGTTTAGCGCCTACGCCGGGAATACTTTCTAGGCTTGAGGTTCTGCGCTTTTTATCGCGTCTATGCTTATGACCCGTAATTGCAAAACGGTGCGCCTCATCGCGAATTTCTTGCAATAAATGCAGCGCGGGCGAATCTGAGCTTAAGGTCTGCTCTCGTCCATCGGGAAACACAAGCGTTTCAAATCCTGCTTTACGCGTTGTGCCTTTTGCTATGCCCAATAACATGACTTGATGAACACCAAGCTCATCTAAAACTGCTTTTGCTGTGCTTAGTTGCCCTTTACCGCCATCAATAATCAATAAATCTGGGTGCTCGCCTTCACCTTTTTGCAATCGTATATAACGACGCGTCAATGCCTGCTCCATCGCTGCGTAATCATCACCGCCAGTTATACCATCAATATTAAAGCGTCGATAATCAGATTTAAGTGCTCCTTGCTGATTAAAAACAACGCATGAGGCAACCGTTAACTCGCCGCTTGTATGACTTATGTCAAAACACTCTAGACGCTTGGGGGGTTCATCTAAACCTAAAATATCTTGTAGTGTTTTAAAACGCTTTAATAAACTCGCCTTGGTGCCCAAGTGCTGTAAAAGATTTTGTTCAGAAGCACCAATTGCGATTTGTAACCATTTCTGACGCTGAGAAATAACCTTAAATAAAACATTAATTTTGCGTTGAACTTTATCGGCTAACACATCCGCAAATAATTGTTTATCTTCACTGGATATTTCTTTATTAACGATAATTTCATTAGGCACTTCACGCACACCACTTGCCAAATAAAACTGTGCCATAAATGCCAGCAAAAACTCTTGCTCAGATTCATCGAGTTTATCTTCTTGCAGATAACTTTTACTGCCTAAGATTCTGCCATCACGAATAAACATAACATGAATACAGACCTGCGCTGACTGCTTACTGAGAGCAAAAATATCGATACTGCCAGAACCTGTCTCCATGTCATGGTCAGATTGAATTCGCCTTAAGGCACTAATCTGATCACGTAAGACTGCGGCTTTTTCAAAGTCTAGCTCATCGGCCGCGCCTTCCATTTTATCGGCAAGTTGTTTCATTAAGTCATTCGATTGCCCCTTTAAAAATAGTTTAACATGGGCGATATCTGCTTGATAATTTTCTGGTGAAATATAGTTAACGCAAGGTGCTGTACAACGATTGATTTGATATTGAAGGCAAGGACGGCTTCGGTTTCTAAAAACACTATCTTCGCACTGGCGTATGCGAAACGTTTTTTGCAAAAAATTTAAAGATTGAAATACAGCACCAGCATTAGGATAAGGACCAAAGTAGCTGCCTTTTTTCTTACGTAAACCTCGATGAAAAGCGATACGAGGATAGGTATTATCAGAGATAATAATATAAGGGTAAGATTTATCATCTCTTAGCAAAATATTATAAGGCGGCTTTAGAGCTTTAATTAAATTTTGCTCTAGCACTAATGCAGTAGATTCAGACTCTGTCATGGTAACTTCAATAGCAGCAATCTTACTCACAAGCATCTGTGTTTTTAAACTTAAGCCTGCCTGCCCGATAGTGGGCTCATCTGAAAGTAGCCCCCTGAAATAACTGGACAATCTGTTTTTTAAATTTTTAGCCTTGCCGACATATAAAATTTTCTTATGCACATCAAACATTTGATAAACACCAGGACGTGTGCTTACCGTGCTAAGAAATTGCTTATGATCGAAACAGATATCAGGCATTAATTGAAAGATAATATATGAGGTTTGAGGTTAAATTGATAATACTACTCTAGCATATCGACATCAAATACTTTGTGCTTAATCGCAAAATGAACAAGCTCAACATCATTAGTGATATTAAACTTCTCAAAAATTCTATACCGATAACTATTGATTGTTTTTGCGCTAACATTTAGTTTTTCAGCGATTGCAATTGGCTTTTCACCGCGTACGGTCATCATTGCTATCTGTAACTCGCGCTGAGAAAGTCGATCAAAGGGTGAATCGGTATTATTTAGTAATCTTGAGTTTTTTAAGGCTAGCCGTTGTGCAATGTTTTGACTCACATAAGGCTTACCCGCAACCACCATTTTAATGGCTTTAATAACCTCAGTAGGCTCGGTTCGTTTTGTTAAATACGCAAAGGCACCAGCCTTTAACAAGCGGATTGGATAAATATCATCTTCGCACGCTGTAATGGCAATGATTTTTATCTGGCTATTTTGTGCCAAAATTGTTTTCGTTGCTTCGACGCCCCCTATTCCTGGCATTTTCACATCCATCAACACTACATTTGGTAACAACCTACGAGACAATTTAATAGCTTCTTCACCACTAGCCGCCTCTCCTACCACCAAAAAATCATCGACGTCATTAAGGATGCGAACCAGGCAAGTTCTCATTAAGTCATGATCATCTACTACTAATAATTGGATCGGTGTCACATCATAAACCCTTCTAAATACTGCTTATTAATACTTATTGAATATATCTAAACGTTTAAATAATCCACGGATATATTGCTTTAGTAAATTCAAGCCAGCTATGTTGTGAGCAATATTGCAAGCATTTTGGCAAAAGAAAACGGAAGTATTATTGAAAATTTTTGAGAGAAAAATAGAGAGGAAGTAGGGCTTATTACCACGCTGATAAAATTGTAATGTAGTGTCGGCGCCACACAAATAAATCATAGAAATTTTTTGTTCTAGCATTGGTCTATTTTCAAAGTTATTACTGTGGCCTACCATGCCAAATCATCCTTTTATTGCGATATATTGTATCGTTAAGCAGACGATAATGTAGTTACTGCCAATTTACTCGAGGTACGTCGGATCAGCTTCAACTATTTGAAATGAAAATCTTATGCTCTATTAATAATCTATACTGTATGTAGAAACTGACTGAGAAGAAATAGAATTGCAGGAGGTCGCTATTTTTCTAAACAAATCTCATAAAAGGATATGACTGAATATTTAAATGACACGAGGCCAAGTTTAATATAAAAAGATCAAATTCGTTTGACTAATCAGCTACTGACCAACACCTTACAATTACTTAGCAAGTACGACTTTAGTATAAAAGCAATTCATTAAAGTAGCTATCAATAACAAGCACTATTTTTGACAACCTTATATTTAAATAGAATATCTTTATGCCTATTTAACGATGCTCGATTGATGGTGGCTGTTGCATTTAATAGGCTCTATTTCGAGGGTAACACCAAACTTCTTTTTAATGGACTCAGATACTTTATCAACAAAAAGCAAAACCTCTTTTGTTGAGCAACCATTAGGATTGGTGAGTACTAATGCCTGATTTTCATGCATACAAATATTATCAACCATTTTGCCGCGCCATCCGGCTTGATCGATTAGCCAAGCTGCCGCTAATTTATAGCAATTGTTAGCCATTGGATAGGCGACAACCGCAGGATATTGATGGCTGATTTTTTGATACCTTTTTTTATCAATAATTGGATTTTTAAAAAAACTTCCCACATTAGGAATCTGACTAGGATTAGGTAATTTTTGTTGGCGAATAGAAATCACTGCATTGGCAACATCCAGCGATGTTAATGACTCCAAAGTATTTTTATCTTTGATTAATTGTTCTTTTAAAGCCGGATAATCTATGGCTAACTGCGGGACTTTACTTAACTTAAGTGTAACGTGCGTTATTATCACCTTATCGCGTAGAACATTTTTAAACACACTGTCGCGATAAGCAAAAAAGCATTCTTCATTACTTAAAGAAAACCTAATATTAGAAGAAAAATAAAAACCCTCAACAGACTCCAAACACCTCTGTAACTCAACACCATAAGCACCGATATTTTGAATTGGTGCTGCACCAATAGTCCCAGGAATTAATGCTAAGTTTTCAATACCGTAGAGATTATTTTCAGCGCTCCATAAAACAATATCGTGCCAATTTTCACCGGCATCAAAACGAACAATGAGCTCGCTATTATTTTCGAATAATATTGAATGGCCACGTGTTGATATTTTAATGACAAGGCCGTTGATGTATTCGGGTAACAAAACATTACTGCCGCCGCCGAGTATTGTTAATGGATAATTATTATCTCTAGAAAAAACTAGAGCATCCAACAATAAAGATTCATTGGTAATATCGATAAAATATTCGGCAATTGACGGCACTGACAAAGTATTTAATGGCTGTAAATTATAATTATTTCTGTGCTGTTGCAAAAAATTAGAGTTCATATTTTTCTTTGATTTTAGCTAATAAATTTTTAGAGCCATTATCAATTAATGCAATGGCTTTTTCAAAATGAGCAGTATCACCATAAAATGGATCGGGCACTTCTAAGGTTTTATCGATTACGTTACTATCCTCGGACACGTTATTCTCAATATTCAAAAACAACCCCAAAAAGCCTTTATAATTCTTAGGTTTTATTTTTTGCAGGTCATATAAATTTTGATAATCCATCGCTAAAATATAATCGAAGTGTAAAAAATCATTACTCTCTATGCTTCGACCTCGCATGTGGCTAATATCATAACCCCTACTTAAGGCTACTGATTGTGCGCGCCTATCGGGGGGCTCGCCGACATGCCAGCTACCCGTGCCTGCCGAATCGATACAAATTGAATCAGATAAATTTTCTTGGTCAACGTGGTATTGAAATAAACCCTGCGCCGTTGGTGAACGACAAATATTACCCAGACAAACAAATAAAACATTTACTTTCATAGTGTCAACTTTCAACTAACAACTCTTTTTTAAGCGTTAACAAATAATGCATTTATGCGAATCAAATCTTCTGGTGTATCAATGCCACCGGGAACAGCTTCACAGGATTGCTCGATATGAATCTTTTTTCCGTTTTCTAAAAATCTTAATTGCTCGAGTAATTCAACAGACTCAAGTGCAGCTACCGGCCATGTAACAAATTCATTTAAAGCGTCAACTCGATATCCATAAATACCAATATGACGCTGTATTAATGACACATCAACAGTGTTCACTGCTTTATTAAAAGGTTTACTGTCACGATAAAAAGGTATTGTTGCGCGCGAAAAATATAATGCAAAATTGGTATTATCTTTTACTACTTTTACAATATTTGGGTTATTAAAATCATCAAGATTAACGATTGGTTCACTTAAGGTAGCCACTGCTGCTTGAGTATTTTTTTGTAAATTATTAGCAACCTGATTAATTACCGACGGCGGTATTAGGGGTTCATCACCTTGGACATTGATCACAATATGATTATTACTTAAATTATATTGACTACAAACTTCTTGTAGACGGTCGGTTCCCGAAACATGCGCTGCAGAGGTCATACAAACTTCACCACCAAAAGATGTAACCACATCAACAACACGATCATCATCTGTTGCCACAATAACGCGAGCTGCAGAAGATTTTGTAGCTTGTTCGTAGACACGCTGAATCATCGTTTTGTTAGCAATCAAAGCTAGGGGTTTACCGGGTAGTCTTGACGAGCTAAACCTAGATGGAATAATAACTGTAAACATAACATTCATTTTTAATTAAAGAATTTTAATTTGAAGAAACTTTTTGAGACCTATTAATAATACTCAACACATCATCAATAAGCGACGCTGGCAGCTTCAGTGATACGTTTAAGGCCCAAGTATATTGGTTAGCAAAATTAACACACTTAACCGCATCTTTTGAAGTCATTAAGACAACGTTATCTGCATCGGCTAAAAAATCACTCGCTGCAAATTTATGATGATCATCAAAGGCTAACATATTGGCGTTGAGACCCAATGCGGCTACTGTATCAAAAAAACGTTGCGGATTACCAATCGCAGCCAGTGCCGTGAGCTTCGGCTTACCTGTCTGTTTATGTAAGCTGTACCAATTTGGCGCATCTAATTCGTGCCAAGTTTTAAGGCCAATATTAAACCATTTATCAGGCGTTAGGCTCACTGAAGCCAATTGGCATTTTTTATTGGGTAGCGCCGATGTGATCACTTGTTTAATCGGTTCGCAACTGTCGTCTGCTGCCGTATTAAATAAAATCCAGTCTACTTGCTCTAAGCGCTCGATGGGTTCACGTAGCGGACCTGCTGGTAGACAATATTGATTACCCAAACCGCGATTATTATCAACTACGACTATTTCTAATGAGCGGTAAAGCTTGTAATGCTGCAGCCCATCATCACTAATTATGACATCTATATCCGGTGCAGTACTTAATAAATATTCGGCGGCAGCAGCGCGATTTCGGCATATAACGACTGGGCATTGCGTCTGTTGCGCTATCAGCAATGACTCATCCCCACTCAATGTTACCGATGTTTGAGGACTAATTAATAACGGTTTTATGCTGGCACTTTGCTCGTGGCTGCCACCATAACCGCGGCTAATAATTCCAACGCGTTGATGATGAGATTTTAAGGCAGCCGCTAACGCAATAACAACAGGTGTTTTTCCGGTTCCACCGACACTAATATTACCAACCACAATCACCGGTACCGATAGTTGCTTAGCGTATTGACTCTCTTGTTTGCGTTTGATTTTCGCAATAAATTGATACAAACAAGAAAGAGGTAGCAAAAAATACGATAACAGACGACTTTTTAAACTTTGATGATACCAAAGCTTGAGAAAGAATTGATGCAGTAGCGATTGCCTCGATTTACTCAAAAGACGGCCTTTTAAAATAATTAAGTTGAAGACTAAAAAGTCTGATCAAACCAAAAAGCCCTTAAGGCTTAACAACTGGCTCTTGGGTGGCAATTCTTAATTGTTCAAAGCCAAGCTTACCAGCTACGTCCATCGCGCGGACCACTGACTGATGCGATGCTTTTGCATCGGCGGTAATTACTAAGGCTTGTTTAGTATCACCTGCAGCTTCTTGCTCTAAAGCTCGATAAAGCGTGCCTTCTTCGGTGTTAATGAGATTTTTACCATTGATAGCGTAATCACCATTTTGGTGTACCACTATGTCAATCCCTTTTTTGACAACGGTAACTGCCTCGGCAGAGGCTTCTGGTAGATCTACTGCAAGATGTGTTTCTTTAGTAAAAGTTGTCGATACCATAAAAAAAATCAATAGCAAAAAAACAACGTCAATCAACGGAGTTAAATTAATGCCTTCTTCTTCTCTGACTTGTCGACGAAATTGCATCAGCTTAAGACTTCACATCAACACGACGATCGCTATGTAGCGCGTCTACTAATTTAATCGCTTCTTGCTCCATGGTAACAGCTAAAGAATCAATTCTTCGAATATAAAAGCGATGCGCAATCATTGCAGGAATTGCAACCAACAAACCCGCTGCTGTCGTAATCAGTGCCTCAGAGATGCCTCCGGCCAAGGCGCCAGCGTTGCCTGTGCCTTGAAGCTCAATAGCAACGAAGACTTTAATCATACCTAAAACCGTCCCTAATAGGCCCAACAGAGGAGCAACAGCAGCGATGGTGCCTAGTGCGCCTATGTAGCGCTCCATCGAGTGAATGACTTGATTAGCGGCTTCTTGAATACTGTCCTTCATTGTCTCTCGACCATTGCGAGAATTACTAAGCCCAGCGGCTAAAATAACGCCGAGCTCAGATGACTGCTTTAATTCACGTATGCGCTCGGCAGTAACTTCATTGTTTTTGATCCATGACCACACTTGAGCAAGCTGGTGTTTAGGGGCAACTTTTTTAGGGTTAAGGGTCCAAAAACGCTCTATGCTGATGGCTATCATGGCAATAGAACACAAAATAAGCGGCAACATTAACCAGCCGCCAGCAACTATAATACTTTGCACACAAACCCCTATTCTTTTTATCTAATTATATTTGTATCTAATTGTTGTTATTTGTAGATAAATGCAACTATATGTAGCTATATTCAATACTAAAAATACTTTTCTATTAATAATAGAGTCTTTAATCAAGGCGCAATGTACCATAATGTGACTATCAAAAAACAGTTACAGGTCACTTTTAGTGAGGCTGCCTATCTTAGCCTAGGCTTTAGTACTATCAACATGGTTATCTTATCTGACATCTTTAACTTTTACGTGATTTTTTGATCACATCGTAGGCGGCCTGAACCTCTTGAGAACGCTCGGTTGCTGCTTTTAACATATCATCGGGCACACCCTGTCCCATTAATTTGTCGGGGTGATATTCACTCATTAACTTGCGATAAGCTTTTTTAACCTCAGAGTCAGTAGCGCTTGATATAACCCCTAAGGCATCGTAAGCAGCACTTAATTCATCGGCAGGTGAACGCTGTGCACCACCTGAAGAATAGTAAGATCCGCCAGCACTTGAAAACGACCCCTGAGCCTTGATCATTTTTATTAATTGAGCAAAGGCGAATTCAGAGTAATGGAGACCTCTAGCAACGGTTTTTAAAGCACTCTCTTCACCTTCCTCAAATTTACCGTCAGCTAGCGCTGTGTTAACGAGATACATCATCAGCATTTGCACTAAACGTGGTCGTGCACCACACGTTTCATAAAAGCGCTGTAATGTCACTTTAGGATCAAAATCAACGGCAGAGCCTATTTTAAATAGCTTAATTGCGTCACGCTTATGATCCGCTGTTAAGCCCATTTGTGTCATTAGGGCTTCTGTTTGTTTGATTTCTGCGGAGGTAACTTGCCCATCAGATTTAGCTAAAAAACCAATTAACGTAAACGTTGACTCAAAGAAGTTTTGTTGAATAATCGCTAGGGCTTCTGGTGAATCATCTCGCATAATGTTTTTGAGAGCTTTATCAAACAAATGACCCACAAACACACCCAACAGACATGTAAATAAACCCCCAGCGTAAAAACCGATTGCCCCACCAATTAACTTTCCAAAAATCATTAATAAACCGCCAAAAAATATATAAAAGAAGAGCCATTATAAACAGGTACACATCGAGATGCTGATTTATTTGTAACGCGAATAAAATATTGCACCAAAATCAGGAAAGAAGCTAAAATGTGAGCTCTTTAGGAAATAGCAAGCTTAAAATTTAAAATATAGAACCCTTTAAATAATGAGCGATTTAAATACAAAGAATTTTAAGCTTGCAGATTTGAAGAAATTATAAGGCGAACATTTAAAGAAACACTTAAATGAGGGCCAAAAAAAGATTCAAAAATAGTAATAGAAAATCTAGACTTTAATATCAATAGAGGGAATGTCAGGATCTTCACGTCGATTACGCGTTACACGCAAGTCCATCAATGGTTTTATTGAACGCTTGCGGCGATCATCTCTTCTACGTTTATCATGCTGCCAATTCGCCTCAACATGAACAGATTCAGAAACCGACTCTGAGTCTGTATGTACTTTACTGGCAGACATATAGTTTTTTAATTTCAAAGAATGTATCTGCTTATAAGGTGCTTTAAGATAAATCATGGTGTACCTTTACTTTAACTTTAACTTTAACTTTAACTTTAACAATAAACTTTAACAATAAACTTTTAAAAATAATACGCCAACATATACAATAACGGTTAGGTGCTTAGCATAGCTTTTATTTCATCGAACAAAGAGATTAATTGCTTATCCTTATGCGCCTGTTTTTTGGCGTCAAAAATATATTTGCCTCTTAGTGTATCCATTATGTAAATTATATCAGACTCGCAATTATCAAAATAATTTATTAAGGATTGATGCAGCAAACGACTATTATTATATGCATTTAATAATAATTTTTTGGTATCATCATCTTCTGCGTGTATATCATCGGTATTTAAAACCTCATCTTTGCTATTGAGCACTGTGATTATTTGCTCTGATACTGACTGAAGCTCTTCAATCATTTTTTCTATATCGACAGTTGAAGATTGCGTTTTTTAGCTAAAGATCGAACTTCATCGGCTATAACCGCAAAGCCCCTACCTTGATCACCGGCACGAGCCGCCTCCATTGCTGCATTTAAGGCTAATAAATTAGTTTTCTCAGCAACTGACTTTATGACATTAATAATACTATTAATAGATTTTACTTTGCTCGACAAATTTTCTACCAATTGATGAGATTCGGCATGAGGTTTCTCATCTTCAATTTTAATGACTAGATTTTCAATAGATAATTTTTTGAATTGTGATTTATTAGACAATTGATATCTATTGGTCGCAACTAAAGCACTTAAATCTTGCTCTACACCAGCCACTAAAGAAGATGACTCTCTGTTTTTACTTTGATCAAGAAGATCATCAATTTCATAGATTAATTTTTTATCAAACTCTTTTTTTATAGTGGACATTTTATTCAAGAAATCGCTTTTAAAACTATCAATGTCTGTTTCTATAGTTGCTGCAGTTATTAATTTTAAGGCTGATTGAGAAGAAGGCTGTAAAGTGGATTTTGAAACTAGGCTGCTTTTTGCTTGCTGACCTGCTTGATAAATATTATCTTTATGGTCTTGTAAATCATCATTTACAAATAAAATATTATTCGATTCATTAATTTTATGAAGCACATTATCTTTTGTAGATTTATTAATGTTATCTTTATCTATACTATATGTGAGCTTTTCAACAAGTATTTTTATTGAATCGGGTAAATAATTACTAATAGAGTTTACTAAAGCATGATTAGTCGCATTATTATTTAAGCTATTTTTTTCGAGTGTTGTGCCATCGTAAACATCATTTATAACTTTTAAACTAAGCTCTAGTTTTCTTTGCCGAAAAAAGCCGATGCTAGCGATAATAAAAACAAACAAAAATAACAAAGCTATTAACACAGGCGCCCTGTCATTTTGAATATTGCCTACTGCAACAACTGAATTATTATTTAATCTATTGATCACATCGGTATTACGTTGTTGAAATTTGTTTTTTTCAGCATCGAAAAACCGCAAACTTTGCTCATATGCAATAGTCCTAGCTGTTGCCTGATCACTTAACTTAGATAAATCTACGGTGCCATCAACCAAGCTGCCAACTACTTTTTGACTAGATATTAGATATGCATCTAGTGATACCAATTCAATATTATTTTGCTTAAGTGCATTGGCTAAGAGTTGTCCTTCATCATTAGCCTGTTTTAAGTAAGTAGGATCGATTACATCTGCTGCAATATTGTATAATTTGTGAACATTTTCCAAGCGCGCCAGATACTCTTGCACGTTTAGTCTCTGTAATATTATCGCTTTTAAATTCGTTATATTTTGATCATTTTCTAAGCGATTGGCCCCAATAACATTAGCGTCAATATTACTCGCGTGTTGTTTTAAGATAACAGCAGATACCAGTAAACCGACCATACCAAATAGAGCAAGGGCAACTAAGTAGCCAAACAAAAATCGCGCTGAAAATACCTTGTACATAAATTATCCAATCCTTCTTATTGGAGTTATCGGCAGATAATTGATTAATATTAATAGAAATTGAGATTGTCTGGTACGTTATTGCCTACAAGCGTAAATGCCTAGTGCTGTTATTACTTAGTTCATTAGCTGTTAGGTGACTATATTGATAGCCGCGACCAATAAAGTTCTCTTTAAACGTTAACTTAGCTAGAAAACGTCGATTAAGGAGCTTAATTAATAAAAGACAAATTTAAATGATTATTTGGGGAGTTTTTTTCGCACATAAACAGTTTTATGAACAGTCGCCACGACTTCGTCTTTTATATCTTTAACGTGAACCGTAAACTCTTTGAAGTATTTATCGCCATTGGCAGTTTTTTGCTTTATCTCTTGGATATCAGCTTCGCTAATCACACAATCTAAAATAACCTTGCTTCTACCGGGCTTAACAAATTCAATATGTGCCGATTTATCGAGGACATTGTAGGTAGGGCCTAGATTACGGAATAGCATAATTCCGTGACAGGCATCGGTCATACTAAATAGATTGCCGCCGTATTGAATACCGTGGATATTTTTATTATAAAACCGTAACGCCATAGTCACGCGAATTTTTCTAAAATCATCTGCAACAAATTCATAACGAATACCGGTAAACCAAAATGGTGGCCAAAGTGCCATAATCCATTTAAAGGTGTTGCCTGAAATCTTAAAAAAATTCATCTTAACTCGCTATTTTTAATAAATTTGACTACGGGCATTAACTATTTTGTATTTTTAGCATGTCTGCCGCTAACAGCACATCAACTTGTGTCAAACAACTACCTGCCATTATAAATCAATCGCGCTTTATTTATCACCAAAAAATATAGATAGTTAATAGAGTGACTCCTGTAAAAATGCATAAATTCATGATTGCCCTTCGCATGGTATTCAACGTATCATATAAAATGTAATGAATTAGGACTTGCTAATGAAGCAAACCAATAATAAAAAACGCGTTATCATAGGCTGGCGTGAGTGGCTCTCATTGCCCGCATTAGGCATAGAGCATATTAAAGTTAAGGTCGACACTGGCGCCAGAACATCAGCAATCCATACTGATTTTATTGAACCATACGACAATAATGGCGCGCCTTATGTAAGGTTTGGTGTAAGTGATACTATTGATCATGAAAAGAAAAAAATTGTTTGCGAAGCGCCCGTTTTAGACAAACGTGTTATTACTAGCTCAAGTGGTGATAAAGAAAGACGTTATGTAATCAGCACTCAGATTGAGCTTGGTGGTGTCACTAAAGATATCGAGCTAACCTTAACTAATCGATCAACGATGAAATTTAAAATGTTATTAGGCCGCACGGCTCTATCCAATGATTTTAAAGTTGTACCAGAAAAGTCATATATAATGGGCAGACCCGCATAATAATTAAGTATAGAACTTAACCTAAAAACCTTACTCAAAAAATCGAATTAAGAGAATAAATAATTTAAATAAATTGTTAAAAAAATAATCTTAATGACTAACTATTACCTCATTAGTCTCTAGTAAGCGTTTAAATTTTATTTTTTAAAGTTACCAATTAATTGTTAATGTATCGAAAATATAAACTGTTTATTGCCAACAGATGAATATCAAAATATTTTCTATAAAAAAACACTAGGGAGTCTCTTATGGAACGTAAAAAAATTACTGCTAATTTTTCTGTATCAAGCCAATTAAGCTTAGAAGATATTGCTTTTTTGAAAGATGAAGGCATTAAAACTATTGTTTGTAATCGACCAGATGGTGAAGATCCAGGTCAATTAGAGCATGAAAAAATTGCACAAGAAGCGATTAAAAACGGATTGGAATTTCATTTTATGCCTGTTATATCAGGTCAAATGACGCCAAAGGATGGTGATAACTTTGCTGAGATTATTGCCGATGCACCAGAGCCTATTCATGCTTATTGTCGTACCGGCACACGTTGCAGTATTCTTTGGAGCTTAAGTGAATTAAAAGCTGGCACCCCTCGCGAAACAATTTTACAAAAAACTTCTCAAGCAGGTTACGACTTATCAAAAAGCATTTAATGATTTACCTTAAAAGCCCTTATAAAATAGCTTATAAAAGATATCTGTAAAAAAGTTTTATAAAAAAAGCCGTATAAATAAAGGCTATTTATACGGCTTTCTTTGTGTGCGTTATCTAATCTATAAAAAACTATCCTAAAATATAAGCAGGTTCACGCATTGTTACAAATTCTTCTGCAGCCGTTGGATGTATGCCAATAGTTGTATCAAAATCTGCTTTAGTTGCACCGGCTTTAATCGCAATTGCAATGCCCTGAATAATTTCACCCGCATCACTACCCACCATATGACAACCAATGACTTTATCTGTAGCTTGATCAATCAATAATTTCATGAAAGTTCTCTCACTTGAGCCACCTAAGGTATGCTTCATATGTTTAAACTCTGATTTATACACGGCTACTTTACTATATTTTTGTACGGCATCTTCTTCGCTATAACCGACGGTACCAATATTAGGCTGCGAGAATACGGCTGTGGCAATAAAGTTATAATCAAGTTTTTGCTTTGCATTGCCATATAAATTTCTGACTAAAACCATGCCCTCGGCGAGTGCAACTGGTGTTAGTTGTACTCGGTCAGTGGCATCACCAATCGCATAAATAGATGGCTCATCTGTTTGGTAATCATCATTGACGATGATTGCTCCATTACCTTTTAGTTTGACTTTTGTGTTTTCTAAACCAATATTTTCTGTTTTTGGCTTGCGTCCTGTTGCGTACATAACACAATCAACTTCTAAAGTACTGCCGTCTGTTAGGCTTACTAATAATGTGCCGTCATCTTGCTTGGCAATAGTGGTAACATTGGTATTAAATTTAAGATCTATACCTTTTTTTGTCATCTCGCCAGCAACAAATTCACGAATATCTTTATCAAAACCGCGTAAGAATAATTCACCGCGATATAATAAATGTGTCTTGCTACCTAGGCCTTCAAAAATACCTGCAAATTCAACGGCAACATAACCACCACCAACGACAATGACACGCTTAGGAAACTCTTTTAAATAAAAGACCTCGTTAGAGCTAACAACATGCTCTTTACCCACAATTTCGGGGATCACTGGCCATCCACCGACAGCGAGGATAATTCGCTCTGCGGTATATTGCTTGCCTTCCACTTCAACGGTATGTGGGTCGACAATAGTGCCGCGGCCATTAATAACCTCAACCCCTGCATTGGCCAGCATAGTATCGTAAATGCCGTTTAGGCGTTGTATCTCTTTGGTTTTATTATCGCGTAACACTGTCCAATCGAAGCTAACGTCGCCAACGGTCCAGCCATAACCCTTTGCCGATTTAAAATCTTCGGCAAAGTGAGAACCATAAACAAATAGCTTTTTAGGCACACAACCAACGTTTACACAGGTGCCACCCATATATAAATCTTCGCAAACAGCTACTTTTGCGCCTAAACTAGAGGCCATTCGGCTAGCACGTACACCGCCAGAACCAGCGCCAATAACAAATAAATCATAATCGTAAGACATTGTGAATCCTAAATTGAATGTAATAAAACTAATGGAATCTTTACTAAAACGTCACTCAAGTATTTTAAAGTTGTGACTTGATAAATACTTTCAAGTGTTTAATCCAAAAGCTCTTAATTTTTTGATGTTACTTTTAGTGCTAAAAACATAATAATAACATGATATGCTTTGCTATCAGACTATGAGTTTACGTTAAAAGCAAAATACAGATCACTTAAAGGGAGTTTTCACATGAAGCTTCTAATATCCTTTTACTGACTAGTGGCTACGCGCTAAAATCCGTCTATTATTGCAACAACTATTGTAACAACAAAGTTTAACGGGAAAACACTATGGGCAGAGCCTACCAAAATCGCAAAGAGTCGATGGCAAAAACATCTGACATAAAAGCAAAAGTCTACAGTAAATATGGCCGTGAAATTTATGTCATCGCAAAAGCCGGCGGCATAGACCCCGATGGCAACCTTGCCCTGCGCAGCATGATTGATCGTGCAAAAAAAGATCAGGTGCCTAGCCATGTCATCGACAAAGCCATCGATAAAGCCAAAGGTGGTGGCGGTGAAGATTTTGCTACCGCACGTTATGAGGGTTATGGCCCTAGTACCTGTATGGTAATTATTGATTGCTTAACGGATAATCCAAATCGTACTTTTGGCGATGTGCGTATTTGTTTCACCAAAACGAAATGTAAAATTGGTACACAAGGTAGCGTCAGCCATATGTTTGATCACAGCGCTATACTTGTTTTTAGTGGTGATGACGAAGATGCCGTGTTAGAAGCTCTGATGGAAGCTGATGTTGATGTCAGCGATATAGAATCTGAGGATGGTAAAATTACCGTATTCGCACCACACACTGAATATTTTAAAGCCAAACAAGCCCTTGGCGATGCATTTGAAGGCATAGATTTTGATGTTGATGAAATTCAATTTATACCACAGAATACTGTTAAAATAGCGGAAGAAGATCAAGAGATGTTTGATAAGTTTTTAGATATGTTGAATGATCTCGATGATGTTCAGAGTGTTTATCATAATGCAGAGCTATAATAGCTATGCTTAAAAATTAGTATAAAAAATGCCAGCATGCTGGCATTTTTTATCTCGGTTATTTTTTATAGCGATATGTTAAATCGATTTATTAAAAGAATAATAGTTAATATTTAAAAAAACGGATTTCTCTAGTGTATGAAAAAAATTGCCCATGCCTTTATTCGTCCTACCAATAGTTTAAATTTTTTATCACATCGTGAAATAGAAGGAGTAATGAACTCTGAAAGTTATACTTATAATTTATTTCGCGAGTGCGCTTTAGCTGTTCTTAATACTGGCAGCGAGGAAGATGATGCAGAAGAAGTTGCTAATGCTTTTAAAGATTTTGAAGTGAAAATTATTTCTCAGTCTCGCGGTATTAAATTAGAAATTATCAATGCTCCTGCCTCAGCATTTGTTGATGGTAAAATGATTCGGGGAATACAAGAACATTTATTTTCTGTGCTACGCGATATTGTTTTTACTCACCATAAAATGTCAGTCATTGGACGTTTTGATTTTGAAAGTAGCGACGGTGTAACTGATTTTGTTTTTCGCGTACTAAGAAATGCCGGCGTTGTACAAGCAGATATTAAACCGCATGTTATTGTTTGCTGGGGCGGTCACTCTATTCCTCGTCATGAATACGACCACACAAAACAAGTTGGTTACGAACTAGGCTTACGTCACTTATCCATTGCAACCGGCTGTGGAATTGGCGCAATGAAAGGCCCTATGAAGGGAGCTGTTGTAGGCCACGGCAAGCAACAGATTCGCGATGGTCGTTATATCGGCATTACCGAGCCCGGGATAATCGCTTCAGAATCACCTAATCCAACGGTTAATGAATTAGTTATTTTACCCGATATTGAAAAACGTCTAGAGGCCTTTGTGAGATTAGCTCATGGCATAATTGTTTTTCCTGGCGGTGCCGGTACAGCAGAAGAGGTATTATATTTAATTGGTTTATTAATGCACCCAGACAATCAGGCATTAAAAATACCAGTTGTTTTTTCTGCCAATAAAAAAAGTGAAGATTACTTTAAAAGTTTAGATACATTTATTCGTTTTACTTTAGGAGAAAATGCTGCTCAATATTATGAAATTATTATTGATAATCCACAGCTTGTAGCACAAAAATTACAAAGTGGCACAGATAAAGTTCACCGTTATCGTCGAAAGCATAATGAGTCTTATGCTTATAACTGGCAATTGACTATACCCGATGTATTTCAACAACCTTTTGAACCCAGCCATGAAAATATGCTTGGGCTACAACTGCATCGTAACCAACAAGATTTCGAACTCGCTGCAGAACTTCGGCGCGCATTCTCTGGTATTGTTGCGGGCAATGTAAAGGCGGATGGCATAAAACGTATTAAGCAACAAGGCCCTTATCAATTAAAGGGCGATGCAGCGTTAATAACAGCGTTAGAACATTTATTGCTTTCGTTTGTCGAACAAGGGCGCATGAAATTAAAAGGTGAATACAAACCTTGTTATGAATTACTCAGCAAGTAATGCATTAAATTTTCACGCTTAAGCTTAGCTCTTAATGTTAACTCTCTGTTTTATGGGTGCCCTTATGATAGGCCGTTCTTTGCGGCGCTTGATTAATGGGCATTAACTCGACTCTATTAATATTTACATGAGGCGGTTGCGTTAATACCCATAAAACGGTGTTAGCAAGATCTACAGAACTTAATGCTTCAATGCCTTCATAGACAGCATTGGCTTTATCTGCATCACCTTTAAAGCGCACCAGTGAAAACTCGCTATCAGAAACCATCCCCGGCTCGATATTGCTGACGCGCACAGCAGTACCTAACAAATCGGCTTTAATATTTAGCGTTAGCTGCTTAACAAACGCTTTAGTCGCACCATAGATATTACCGCCCTTATAAGGATAAGTGCCTGCGGTCGAGCCTATATTAATGACGTGGCCTTTATTATTTTCAACCATATTTGGCAATAGGCGCTGCGTTATAAAAGCAAGACCCACACAATTAACATTAATCATTGCTTGCCAATCATTCCAATCTGCTTCTTGCGCTGGCCCCACGCCTAAAGCTGCACCAGCACAATTAATAAGAACATCGATATTTGCAAAGTCTTGAGGTATTTTATCAAGAGCCTCGCTAATAGAATCTGTATCGGCCAGATCGCAGTCACACACATAACAACTGGTTTTACTTTGTAGTTTTTTGCTCAGCTCGATCAACTTATCTCTTCGGCGTGCTACTAAAATGAGCGTAACACCCTGCTCTGCTAGTAACTCGGCAATTCCCTGAAGATGCACCTGTTACCATTGCTGTCTTATAGATCATATTTTTACCTTAACCTTAGTTTTAATCTTGAGCTAACAATTAAACTGTGCTTTATGTACATCCTAAACGACCATATGATTAGGCCTTAGTTGAACATTGTGCACCAAAATTCAAGACTCAAAAATTTACTAGCTTCATTTTTGTGCAAAAGGTTTTAGTATCGAGATAAAACCTTTTTATTAATTACATATTATTTATTAACTAAAAACCTCAATTGTTTTAATATCGATATCGCCGTGTAATGTTTTGTGCACTGGGCATTTATCAGCAATTAGTAATAATTCTTCTCGCTCACTAACGCTTAAATCTCCTACTAGTTGAACCTCGCGCTGCAATACATCAATAACATGAGTAGACACCTCGCAATCTTCGCAATCACTAGCATGCTCGCGTGTGTGTGATAGCTCTACCGAGACAGAATCTAATGCAATATTTTTTCGGTTAGCATACATACGAATAGTCATTGAAGTACATGCCCCTAAAGCGGCCAGTAAATGCTCGTAAGGATCTGGACCTAAATCTGCACCACCAAAACTTGTCGGTTCATCGGCCAACCATTGATGTGTATACGAGAATACTTGACGAGTAAATTTTTTATTTTTTTCTTCGATTAACACATGGCTTTTTTTAATGATTGGACGTTGATTTATAGCCACTACGTTATTGGTAGGTTCAGCAACAGTGATGTAACGACTTGCCCACGCAGTAATTACTTTAGCAACATATTCGGCATCATCTGCTTTACTAAGCAGATGATCGGCATTATCTAAACTAACGAAACTTTTTGGATGCTTCGCGTGCAAATAAATTTTCTCGGCCTCTTTTATAGAAACGATCGTGTCTAACGGAGCATGAAAAATCAGTAGTGCTTTTTTAAGCGATGCAATTTCATCGCTAAGTTGATAGTTTTTTAAGTCAGTTAAAAATTGTTTTTTAATCGTAAACTTACGGCCACCAAGCTCAACTTCTACTTTACCCTCGGCCTCTATTGTATTTATATCACATGCGAATTGTTTCACAACATGTTCAGGGTCAGAAGGGGCTCCTATAGTGACTACGCCTTTTAGCTCAGGGATTTGTCCTGCTCCAGCAAGCGCTGCAGCGCCTCCTAAACTATGCCCAATTAAAATAGAAGGCGCCATGTAATTATCCCGAAGATAATCTGCGGCCAAGACAAGGTCGGCAATATTACTTGAAAAGTTAGAGTTAGAAAATTCACCTTCACTATTACCAAGGCCTGTAAAATCAAAGCGTAAAACACCAAAGCCATTAGCGACGAGAGCCCGTGCAATGCGCGAGGCTGCCACCATATCTTTACCACAGGTAAAACAATGCGCAAACAAAACAAAGGCACTCGGCGCTTCATTTGGCGCCTCTAGCAATGCCGCGATATTTAAGCCATCTGTGCCTGCAAACTCTAGTTTAGTACGTGCCATGATTTCTCCTAATTCTAACCCTATAATATTATAATAAAATATCTGTATTAATATTAGCTTAGTAACTATTCAACTCTTTGAGCAAATCTAATGATTACCATACCCGTTATGACCACAAGTGACCAACAATATCACAGAGTTTAGGCGCAACCTCTTTTACTACCCACAACCATAAGACATCATCACCAATATAAACACCGCCGTAGGCGGCATAAACTCTTCAATTTGCGCCGTAATGAAGTGATAAAAGCCAAGCAAATAATGCCAAGTTATTAGCAGATGATATTAATATCCAAATACCTTTATCATACTTTAAACAAAGATATAGGAGGTAAAAGTCTAGAATTTTAGAAAGAGATTTTGATAAGAATAAAAATAAGGTTTTAATTCTAATTTTTTCATCGTTAATTATAGCTCTAAACACAAGGTGTTTTTAAGCTATTCATAACATATTATTACTAGCGAATTTTTGCGAGTGTTATTTATTTTTTACTGATGGACTTCAAACTCTTTTAGAGATCTCTGTTGATTGTTATCTTCTACATATTTAACTTGCTTAATTTTATTGATATAAACCGCTGGTAATTTATTTTCATAGGCCCCCATGAGCACGTGATTTACATACCAACTATATGGTTTTAAATTATCATCAATTGTTAGCGCACAGTAAATGAGTACTTCTAGCTGCTCGCCTTGCTGATTAATAACGTTGCTTATTTTATCGCTATAGCCAACGTTTAAACTTTCGGCTTGATCAAGGGCTGGTCGCTCTGAAATTAGCATATCAAAAACTACACCCCAAACATAATCCTCAGCATTTTCTGTATATAGTGCATCGCATTTAGCAGAGCCATCAGGGGATGCCATATGAAAGCGAAGATCGTGGGCCTTTAAGCAGTAGACGCCAACAAATTTAGCACTGGGGACTCGCTGTTTTAAACGAGCTAATGGCATATTAGAACCATAGGCGAAATATTTTATTGACGGTATATCCTGCATCATTAAAACCCTCTCCTAAAAATTATTAAAATTTTTATATTTATATTTTAAGAACTTACTTCTTCACCAACATATAGCCACACACCCTCAATACGTTTAAAAATAGATTTTTCATGGTGTGTTTTTATTTTGCCCGCTGCATCAAGATAATTTGCTTTAAATTCAACAAAACCATTATCGCCTTGCTGCGTTTTATTGATAATACTTAAATGTTGCCAGTCTCTATTCTTTTGCGATAATTCGCCCAAATCTAGACCTTGTGAGGTTAGTGGAAACCAGGTTTTTAATAAATACTCGCCATAGCCACCTAACTTATAAGCGCTATAGCGTGACCGCATTAACTGTACGGGGGTTTTAGCCGGTTTAATATTTTTTAATAGTGGTTCGCAACAATCACTGAAGGCTTTTTTACTATCGCAATGGCAAGAATGACCAGAAGATTGCATAGGTATTTCTGTAATATTATTTTAAAAGAAAAATTTGAATGTGTATTTTAACTGACTAGACGCTAAATAATCTATGGTGATATGTGACCGACACGATAATAAATAAAAAGATTTAATCTATTTATTTATTATGCCTACTAAAAATAATTATGTAATTTCTGGGCTATTGCGCATGAGTGATAAGATCGGCTATTTCGAAATAGGCTTTATTATCGAGTTCTTTATCGAGAATCATTAAACTATGTTGGTAATAAGCACTTAAATCTAAGCCAACACCAAGCGCACAAAGCTTCACATTGCTACTTTTTTCAATACGGTCAGCCACTTGCTTAAGATGCATATCAAGATAGCGATCAACATTTGCATAATGGGTCTTGGTATCCATTGGCGAGCCATCGGATATAACCATAATAATACGACGTTTTTCGGTACGTTGTGATAGCCGCCCATAAGCCCACTCAAGCGCTTCGCCATCGACACTCTCACGATATAAATCAGATTTTAACAGCCCTGCAATAGTTTGGCGGCTGCGTCTCCAAGTGGTATCGGCTGTTTTATAAATATTATGCGATAGACTATTTAGACGCCCTGGATTTTTAGGACTGCCTGCACCTGTCCATAAATTAAATACTTTCCCGCCGTTCCATTCGCCTGTGGTAAAGCCCAACACCTCGGTTTTAATTTGTGCTAATTCAAGTGCACGGATCAGTGTATCAACAAGTATTGCGATATCGTCGCTGTGCTGGCCCATAGAACCTGAGTTATCAATCAACACCGTTACCACACAATCGAGTAGCGGCTTTTCTGCTTCTTGACGAAATAATTTTCGATAATCGGGTGATGTAATCAAACGCGTTAAACTACCTGCATCTAAATAGCCCTCTTCTTTACCAAAATCCCAACCCGAGAGCTTTGGCTCGGCAAATGATTTGGCAAAATATCGCGCTAGGCGAGGAATATTGACACTTTGCTGTTGAATGCGTTTATCTAACGTTTCGCGCATTTGTTTGAGCTGTGCGGCACGTATTTTTTTGGACATATCGACAACTTTATCAAATGCCGTTGAAAACACTTTGTATTCTAGCTCGAAATCCATATTGGCAATTTCATTAATACCAGCAATGCCATTGGCCTGATCAATATCTGCGCCATCGGTGTAAAGTAGGCGCAGGCTAGTCTGACTTTTATTGATTAATTTCTCAATATCTTCATCACTTTTATTTTCATCATCATCATCAACAATTGATAAACTTTTTATCTGTTGCTGAATAATTGCAGCGACTTCTAAAGCAGGCACGCTAAAGGCTAACTGATCATGCTTTAGGCGCTTCATATCGCGTAGTTGCTTACCTATTAAAGTTCCAAAGCTCATACGAGTTGATTCAATATGCTCTTCTATCTCATGCGGCGGTTGAAGACTAAAAAGTCGCGACCAAGCCGTAATGGCTAACGTGAACACCATAAGGCCAGCATGACTTTCTGTTAAGCTTGATGCATTGGCTTGATCGGCCCAATATAAAAAACGTTTACGAATATTTTCTTTTGCACCGGGTAAATTGTCTGGCGTTAACGATTCGACACGCAGCTGCTCTAGCAGCTCAAATATCCAAGCCTGAAGGTTGTTATCTGGGCGAAGTTTTTTATGCAGGGCATCGTCGCTTAGTAATAGGCGCAAAGCGATGCCATCGGCGACGCCGCGTAGATGACGATAATCTTTTGTATCAGCATCGAGTTGTAAATGCGCGACACGAATAGGATGAGGTTTACCTTTAAGATTTAAAAAATGACCTCGATAATGAATCGAGGGCTCGTTAGCAATTGCGCGGATTGATGCTGCACACCAATGCTCAAGTTTTTGCTGTAGAACTTCCAGCTGCGCCATAATCACTAAACCTTAATTTTTTAAACCGATGATCTATTTATTGTATTTAAATAAATCTTAAAACTTTTTGTTTAAATAAATTATTTAAACAAATTAATTAAAGAATTATTCTATTTTTTTAAACTTTTTAGTCGAGCTTTTATTCGAACCAGGCTTCAACAATACTTGATTCTGTCAATTCTTCATTAAAGCAACGCTGATAGTATTCAGCAATTGTTGCGTGTTCGGCTTCATCGCATTTATTTAAGAAAGACAATCTAAATGCAGTCGATATATTACGGAAAATTTCTAAATTCTCTGCCCAAAATATAACCGTACGTGGCGACATTAATGTCGAAGTATCGCCAGCGGTAAAACCTTTACGAGTAAGATCTGCAACCGCAACCATGGACGCAATCGTTTTTCTGCCCTCGACAGTGTCAAAGCTCGGTACCCGACTCACAACAATCTCAACTTCATCTTCGGCAGATAAATAATTCAGTCGAGCAACAATATTCCAACGGTCCATTTGCGCTTGATTGATCATTTGTGTGCCGTGATACATACCGTTCAAGTTACCCAAACCAATCGTATTTGCGGTGGCAAATAAACGAAAAAATGGATTGGGACTAATCACTTTATTTTGGTCAAGCAAGGTAAATTTACCTTCGCGCTCTAAAATACGCTGTATAACAAACATTACTTCAGGGCGCGCCGCATCTAACTCATCAAAAATAAGTGCGACGGGTCGTTGCAGTGACCAAGGCACTATGCCCTCTTGAAATTCAGTCACTTGCTTGTTGTCGCGAATAACAACCGCATCTTTACCCACCATATCTAATCGGCTGATGTGGCCATCGAGATTAATACGAATACAAGGCCAATTTAAGCGAGCGGCCACTTGCTCGATATGTGTTGATTTACCCGTACCATGTAACCCCTGAACCATCACCCGTCGATTATTGGTAAAGCCTGATAAAATTGCGATGGTTACATCTGCATTAAATTGATAAGCCTCGTCTATCTCGGGCACATGTTCATCGCGCTCACTAAAGGCAGGGACTTTAATATCGGCATCAATACCAAAAACATCTCTGGCATTTACAAAAATATCGGGCTTACTCAGCATTAGGTCAGTCATAATCATTTAATCTTTTGTTGTCAGTATTAATGGTTAAATATAAATTTTTAAATCTTAGTGTTGTGTTTTTAGTGTTCGAATTAAGCGTTTGAATTTAAATAAATAAACTTAAATTGTTAAATAAACTAAAACTTTTAAATAAACTAAAGCTCTTTAAAAAGCACTCTAATTATCAAACGCTTATTTAATTCTACTTTTACTGCTACTCGTTACTGCTATTTACTATTGGCAAAAATAGATGCCAACGCTGCGGAGGCTAGTCTAGCAGCCACTGGATCGGCACGAGAAGTCAGTACAATAGGCACTTTAGCGCCCAACACAATACCTGCTGCAGCTGCACTCATAAAATAAACCATTTGTTTAAATAGCACATTACCAGCTTCAATATTTGGCACCAGCAATACATCAGCACAACCAGCAACAGGGCTATTAATGCCTTTAATTTTTGCGGCCTCAAGCGACACTGCGTTATCAAAGGCAAACGGGCCATCAACAATAGCGCCAGGAACAGCACCATTTTTGGCCTCTTTGACGATTTCGGCGGCTTCCATGCTCGATGGAACTGATTCTGTGGGCACTTCGGTTGCCGATAAAACCGCAATTTTAGGCTCTTTATTACCTAGAGCATGCATAAGGGCTGTTACATTTCGTGCGATATCTAATTTGACATGCACATTTGGCAGTACATTAATGGCAGCATCGGTAATACAAATGGCTTCATCTGAACCCGGTATTGTCATATGAAACACATGACTCAGGCGAGTGCCCGTGCGCAGGCCAGTATCGCGATTAATAACCGCCCTTAAAAGGTTATCGGTATGTAAGTTACCCTTCATTAATGAAGCAACCTCACCACTGCGTGCAAGCGCAACTGACGTCTCTGCCGCGGCTACTTCACCCTCGGCGGCAATAACTCTTAACCCCGATATATCCCAAGCTAATGTTTTTGCAAGTGCGGCTATTTCGGCAACATTGCCCACTAATACGGGCTCGATTAAGCCTTTCTCGAAGGCTTCTTTAGCGCTCTGCATGGGCAACAGCGCACCCGCATTAACGATAGCTGTGGGTGCAGGTGCCAGCGCACTCGCTTTATCGAGAAGATATTGAGGACACTCAATAGGCTTAGAACTTAACATACTAGTCATAATATCATCCGTTTTGAGTCTATCAAAAACAATAAGTGTTTTTAATTGATAGCGAGTCGTAGCAACTAGTCTTAACAATTAGTCTTAACTGCTAGTCTTAACAATTAGTCTTAACTGCTAGTCTTAACTACAAGTCTTAACTACTAGTCTTAACTACTAGTCTTAACTACAAGTCTTAACTACAAGTCTTAACTACTAGTCTTAACTACAAGTCTTAACTACAAGCCTTAACAACAAGCCTTAACAACAAGACATGGAGCTTGAATACTAAAAATTGGCTCTGGCTTAAATCTTATAATATTAAGAATAACTTCGCCTTCAGCAAATCATTGTTAATATTATAAAAAACCGGACTGAAGAAAATCCTCAGCCCGGTTTTATAAGGCTTATTGATTAAAAATACTAATCAAAAGCTGCTTATCACTCAAAGACTGCTTAAACGTAATCTTTGTACTTATCAAGATAACGTGTTGGTTTTGCTAACGCATCACGACGGAAAGGATCGCCAAGTTCTTTGGTACACATAATCTCGATCACTGTCGTGATACCTTCGTTCATTTGCTTGTCGATTGCTTTGGTAAGCGCAGGACCAACATCTTCTAGCTTATCAACAGTAACTCCTTCAGCGCCCATTGCACGTGCCATCGCAGCAAAGTCTTGGCTCTCTAATTCTGCAGCAACAAAACGACGATTGTAGAATTCAACTTGGTTTTTCTTCTCGGCACCCCATTGACGATTGTGGAAAACAACAGCAGTAACCGGGATGTTATGACGCACACAAGTCATCACCTCAGTCATACTCATTGCCCAGGCACCGTCACCAGCGTATGCAACAGCAGGACGCTCGGGAGCAACTGTTTTAGCGCCAATCATTACTGGTAGTGCATAACCACAGTTACCAAAGCTCATTGGAGCAAAGAAAGAACGTGGACGCTCAAAACGTAAGTAGCTGTGCGCTACAGAGTTGATGTTACCAATATCGGTAGAAACCATTACGTCTTTAGGCATCGCTTTTTCTAGCTCACGCAATGCTTGACGTGGGTGTAACCAGTTACCCTCTTCAGCTTCTTGCTCTGCAATCATATCTAAACTGAAATCATCTTTCTCGTGAGTCCAAGCATCAAGCTCTTTTTCCCACGCTGCTTTTTCGCTAGCAATTAACGCGGCACGATCAGATTTAGTCGCATCACACTCAATTGTTTTGCCGTCTAATAAGCGAGACAGTGCAATAGCAGCCGCTTTTGCATCGCCACAAATACCGATAGAAATCTTTTTAACAAGACCTAGCATTTTGTGATCTGCATCAATCTGAATAATTTTTGCTTGTTTTGGCCAGTAGTCCATACCGTGCTGTGGCAAGGTACCGAAAGGTCCTAGACGTGAACCCAAAGCAATAACAACATCAGCTTGAGAAATTAGCTTCATGCCTGCTTTAGAACCCTGATAACCCAAAGGACCACACCATAATGGGTGACTCGCTGGGAACGAATCATTATGTTGGTAGCTGTTTACAACGGGTGCACCTAAGCGCTCTGCAAGCGCTTTACATTCTTCTACCGCGTCGCCCATGACAACACCACCGCCAGAGACAATCACAGGAAATTTAGCCGCAGCTATCATATCTGCTGCTTCTTGAAGAGTTTTCTCGCCGCCTGGGCCACGATCTATGACCATTGGCTGTGGAATATCAAAATCAAAGGCGCCGTAAAAATAATCGCGCGGAATATTTAACTGGGTTGGACCCATTTCGGACATAGCACGGTTAAAACAATTAGCTGTGTATTCTGCCATACGATGCGGATGCGTTACATGACCCTGATATTTAACGAATTCTTCAAACATAGGTAGCTGATTAGCTTCTTGGAAGCCACCTAAACCTTGCGTCATTGTGCCGGTTTCTGGCGTAATCAAAACAACGGGGCTATGTGCCCAGTATGCTGCCGCAATGGCTGTTACACAGTTAGAGATACCAGGACCATTTTGACCGATAACAACACCGTGACGCCCACTGGCACGCGCGTAACCGTCAGCCATGTGGCCAGCACCTTGCTCGTGAACAACAGGAATTAGACGAATGCCAGCTGGAGCAAAAATATCCATAGCATCCATAAATGCAGAGCCCATGATACCGAAAATATCGGTTACACCATTGGCTACCATAGTTTCAACAAATGCTTCACTAGGAGTCATATGAGTCATATTTACAGTCCTTAACTATTATTAAAATAAAAAAAGCGAATCGAAATTGCATCCGCAATCCAGTTCACGTGAAATGTTATGTTTTTGGCGATTTTACACTGATATTTTATTATTAAGTCAGAATAACCTTTGTGAGCTATATGGAGTAGGTCCAATAGTATTATTTAAACCAGTCCAGATCACCAAAAGCACCTTTAATTGATTCTTATTGTCTCAAAAATGCTTTTTTCTGATCATTATTATAACTATATCAGTAATTTTTACAAGATTAATTCATAAGATGTAGTTGGTTTTCCTAACCGACACTATTTAAAAACACCTGCTTCTATCAAGTACTCTCAAAATTTCACCAATTCATTATATCACTGTAATATTGATAGTGGTTTGTCTGCTTTACACTAAAAGTTCATAAACCTGACTTTATATTCTAGCTTTAGACAGGCTTATTTAAATAGCCAACTAACTTAGCCAATATGTCTTGGCACGTTGAGCATTTTCTTGAGGGCAACAATGAAGACAAACAAAATATCACCAACAACTGGCTCGATTGAACAATTAAAAGGCTTAAAAGCTCTTTATAAACCCAATAAAACTTTGCTTGTTACTGGCAAAGAATCTTTTATAGTCAGCGGCGCTAAAGCGCTTATTGAAACATGCTTTAATGCTGATGAGATTGTTCATTTTAATGATTTTGAGGTTAACCCTCGGTTTGAAGATGCTTTAAAAGGCGCTCAGCTGGCTATAGATAACGATATTGATTGTATTATTGCTGTTGGTGGCGGAAGTACGTTAGATATAGCTAAGCTAATTAAAGCTTTTTTATCGCATTCGTTATCTCAACAGGTATCTATAAATACATCATCAAAAATAACCGAAAATAAAATAGCTGAGATCAAAGCATTAGTAGGATTAATCGAGTTAGATGCCGATGCCGCTAAGAAAATTGTCCGCGGCGAAAGTGTTATCCCCAACTGCCCTATTCCATTAATCGCAATACCCACCACTGCCGGCTCGGGTAGCGAAGCCACTCATTTTGCGGTTGCCTATATTGGCAAGCAAAAATATTCCGTTGCATCTTTAGCTTTATTTCCATCGGCGATTATTCTTGATGGTAGTTTTTTAGCCTCCGCATCCTCCTATCAAAAGGCTGTTAATGGCTTAGATGCCCTAGCCCAAGCAATCGAAGGCTACTGGGCTGTTAGCTCTTGCCGCGAGAGCCGAGGTTATTCACTTAATGCTATTGAATTGCTCGTTAAGCATTTACCCCACATAACAACCAATGAAGACAATGATCTAACACACTTAAATGCGGTAATGCAGGCGGCCCATCTTGCAGGTAAAGTTATTAACTTTACCAAAACAACGGCTCCCCATGCGTTCTCTTATGGCTTTACGAGTTATTATAATGTGCCCCATGGACATGCAGTGTGGCTAACTCTACCTAGAACATTTCAATTACATTGCCACGCTCAAGCAGCTAACCTTAACGATGAACGTGGGCATAAATACCTTCAAAAAATTATGGCCGACCTTTGTAAAGCGCTAAAAATTCAAGAAGCAGGCAACGCCGAGCAAGTCTTACAAAAGTTTATGAGTGATATTGGCGTCGAACCATCGATGGCAAAGATGGGAGTAACCTCAGAAGAACAGCGCCAGTTTATTGCGCAACAAGTTAATACCGAGCGCCTAGCCAATAACCCCCTTAAACTTAGCGATGACCACATTAAATTTATCTTTGATCTTTAATTATTAACTCAAAGATCAACTTAAAAGAACCAATCATTAATTGCTATCCAAAATTTATTGTTACTAATGCGAATGAGTAAAAGAATCAATAATTAATTAATGCGCTTTTAAAGGTCCGTTATTTTAAAGAACCGCTTTTTTAAACAGCCCCCAAAGAGCAGCACCAATACATATAAAGTGCTGGCATGGTTCTAAAGAAAGCCATCATCTGGCTCATCACGATAAATAATTAATAGCTTATTTGTTGTACTGTGTAGCCCTATAATTAGCACTATACGCGGGCTAACTTAACGTTATATGGGCATAAAATAGAATATATGAATCAAGCTTAATACTTTATGTTAAATTGCTTGAATACTTTGTTAATTGCATAAGTTATGTGCTTTAGTGTTTGATAAGTTACTATCGAATTTGAGAATCATCTTTACAAAATATTGTTGTAAAAAATAGTTACAAATTATATTTACAAAAAATTGTTACAAAATTTTGATTTATTTTTAGGAGTTAATATGGCTGGTCTACTTGCCAATACAGATCCCAACGGATTATTAGAATATTCAGTTGTTTTTACAGACCGCTCGCTTAATCATATGTCGCAATCTTTTCAAGATACGATGAGAGAAATTTCTGCCACTTTAAAAAGTACTTACAACGCAAAAGCAGCGATTGTAATTCCTGGTAGTGGTACTTTTGGCATGGAGGCTGTAGCCAGACAATTTGCAACCAATAAAAAAACCTTAGTGATTCGCAATGGCTGGTTTAGTTTTCGTTGGACCGAAATTTTTGAGATGGGTAATATCCCAGCAAGCAGCACAATATTAAAAGCTCGACGCGAAAGTGATGCGCATCAATCAGCTTTTTCTCCCGCTCCTATTGATGAAGTAGTAGCCACCATTAAGGCCGAAAAGCCAGATGTTGTCTTTGCACCGCATGTAGAAACATCAGCCGGCATTATTTTATCCGATGACTACATCAAAGCCGTTGCCGATGCCGTGCATAGTGTTGGCGGTATTATGGTATTAGATTGCATAGCATCAGGAACAATTTGGGTCGATATGGAGGCAACCGGCGTTGATGTTTTAATCAGCGCACCACAAAAAGGCTGGAGCGCCTCACCCTGTGCCGGGCTGGTGATGTTAAGCGACCGTGGCCTAGAGCTTATGGGTACAAGCACTAGTACAAGTTACGCCTGTAACCTAGCAAAATGGCATCAAATAATGCAAGCCTACGAAAACGGCGGCCATGCTTATCATGCCACTATGCCAACCGATGGCCTCACAACATTCAATAATGTTATGAAAGAAACAGCGGCTTACGGTTTTGATAAAATTAAAGCTAATCAACTAGAACTCGGCAAAAAAGTTCGCGAACTATTTGCTAGCAAAGGTTACCAAAGTGTTGCCGCAGAGGGCTTTGGCGCACCTGGCGTTGTCGTTTTATATACCGACGATACCGATGTACACAACGGCTCAAAATTTAAAGCCGCTGGGTTACAAATTGCAGCAGGTGTGCCACTACGTTGCGATGAGCCAGATGATTATAAAACATTTAGAATCGGACTTTTTGGTATCGACAAGTTACAAAATATCGATCGTACTGTTGCGAATTTAGCCGAAGCACTTGATAAAATTGCTTGAGGTTTTTGAGAGTTTGTTTTAAGGACGCTAGGTTAAGCTTGTAGTTATCATTCATACTGGCAATGGCAGCCTTTAGCAGAGCTAAACATATTATCTTAAAAAATCTGTTTTACCACTTCTGTTTTTGCGATCTCTATCAAGCAAAAACAGATTCAAGATTATTTAAATTTAACAGCGTAATGTTAATTATCCCGTCTTGATAATTCTCCGGCTATTTTAAAAAGATACTGCCCATAATCACTTTTTTTAAGTAGCTGAGCCTGACTTAGCAATTGATCTTTTGAAATCCATCCATTATGAAATCCAATTTCTTCTAAGCAAGCTATTTTTAAACCTTGCCGACGCTCAATGGTTTGCACAAAATGACCTGCTTCTATGAGGCTATCGTGTGTACCAGTATCTAACCAAGCATGCCCTCGTCCTAGCAATTCAACCTTGAGATCGCCACGTTCAAGATAAGCTTTGTTTACACATGTAATTTCTAACTCACCTCGCTCAGAGGGTTTAACACTTTTTGCGATGTCGACTATATCGTTATCGTAAAAATACAAGCCAGTAACCGCATAATTCGATTTTGGCTTTGTAGGTTTCTCCTCAAGCGACAGAACACGAAGATTCTCATCAAACTCAATGACTCCAAAACGTTCAGGATCAGTTACTTGATAACCAAAAATAGTCGCACCCGATGAGATCTTAGTCGCTCTTGATAGCATCTCGGTAAGTCCATTTCCATAAAAAACATTATCACCAAGAATCATGCAAACATTGCTATCACCGATAAATTCTTCGCCCAAGATAAAAGCTTGCGCTAAACCATCAGGGCTCGGTTGAATACAATAACTAATACTTATTCCGTACTGACGACCATCACCTAATAATTTTTGATAACCCCCCATATCTTCATCTGTAGAAATAACTAAGATTTCTTTAATCCCTGCAAGCATTAATACAGAAAGAGGATAAAATATCATTGGCTTGTCATAGATCGGCAACAATTGCTTCGAGACACCCTGCGTTATTGGGTATAACCGAGTACCACTGCCGCCTGCCAAGATAATTCCTTTGATATCCATTGCTATTTTTTCTCCAATTTGGTTTTTATCTCACCCAGTCGCCCTAACTGGTAGTTACCGTTAAGAACATCTTGCCACCATGATTGGTTATTTAAATACCACTCAACGGTTTTGCGTATACCAGATTCAAAGGTCTCGATAGGAGACCAACCTAAATCTTGCTGTATCTTGCTAGCATCAATGGCATAGCGAACATCGTGGCCGGGTCTATCGGTTACGTAAGCGATCAATGATTTAAATCCATTTGGGTTTTCGCCAACCTCGGGCGAACTATTTTTATTCTGTAAGTCACTTTGCTTGCGTGAAAATGGATTCTCTGATGCGAGCTCTTCGAGGATTTCACAAATTGCATAAACAACATCGATATTTTGGCGTTCGTTGTGGCCACCAATGTTGTATGTCTCACCTATTATGCCTTTACTTAAAACTTTAAGAAGCGCACGTGCGTGATCCTCAACATAAAGCCAATCACGAACCTGATTGCCTTTGCCGTAAATTGGTAATGGCTTACCATGAAGTGCATTAATAATAATATGTGGTATTAATTTTTCAGGAAAGTGATAAGGCCCGTAATTATTTGAGCAATTGGTAATCAGCACTGGCAAACCATAAGTCCGCTGCCAAGCACGCACCAAATGATCGGAGCTTGCTTTACTGGCTGAATAAGGTGAGCTGGGCGCGTAAGGTGTTTTTTCAGTAAAAAGATCATCATCTTCAAGATCACCATAAACCTCATCGGTTGATATATGATGAAAACGAAATATTGTCTTTCGGTCATCACTTAGACCTTCGAAATATGCACGAGCACATTCAAGTAGAGTAAAGGTACCCATGATATTAGTCTGCAAAAATTCGGCAGGCCCATCGATAGACCGATCTACATGCGACTCGGCCGCTAAGTGCATAATGGCGTCGGGTTGATAGTGATTTAAGATGTTTTGCACATGAGCTTGATCACAAATATCAGCTTGCACAAATTGGTATCGATCTGATTGATCTACGGTATTTAATGAACTTAGATTACCTGCGTAAGTTAATTTATCGAGGTTGATAACCGAATTGTCGGTCTGCTCTATAATCTCACGTACAACGGCAGAACCAATAAAGCCTGCACCACCCGTCACCAAAATCTTCATATCTTTACATACTGCCTATTAATCATTCTTTTATAATTATACAAACACACCAAGCAGTATACCCAACACAACATAGCCAATGATAGTTTAACCAAATATTATGTGGTAAATATGAATAGTTTGTATAAACGGAAGCTAAAAAACTAAGAAGTGAGGGGGAATAGAATATTGGTCGGAGAGGCCGGATTTGAACCGACGACCACTTGACCCCCAGTCAAGTGCGCTACCAGGCTGCGCTACACTCCGAATAACTCAATGGCACATTTATAACTAGGCCATTAATCAAGGGCGCAATCATACCCGAAGCAGCTGTGTTTTCAAGAACTTTTCGGGATCTTATGATGGTAGTTTGTGAGCTTAAAAAAAGTGAGCACAATTAACGTGTACGAGCTATAAAAATGGTTATGAATTTATTAACTATTTATAGGTCTTTTCTGATTTAGAACTGGCTTAAGAGATGGGCTTAAGAATTGATTTAAGAATATAGAATCAACAATAAGTTATAATTTTTGAATAATTATGGAAGATAAAGAGATAAATAGGTAAATAGGTAAACAGGTAAATAGGTGAACAGGTAAATAGGTAAAGAGAAGCACAAAGAATTAACTAAACAATTAGCCAAATACCAAAGTATTAACGCTAAGTCGAAATTATTATGAAAGGGATAAGACTGGAATGCAGTTGGGTATTTAGCAAAGTAAACTTAAGTTTATTTTGCTAAATGAATGGTTTTATGATTTAAGTACAACCAAAATATCTTCTAGCTCGTTAATGATCGACGTTATCATATTATTAAACTCAGCATCGTTGGCACTTTTGCCTTTTTTGCTGTCATTAACATCAACTTGCATATTTTGCCTAGCACCACCAATTGTAAAGCCTTGATCATAAAGTAATGCGCGAATTTGACGAATAGTAAGCACATCTTGACGCTGATAATAACGGCGATTACCACGACGTTTAACGGGCTTTAGTTGCTCGAACTCTTGCTCCCAGTAGCGAAGAACATGTGGTTTAACGGCACATAGCTCGCTGACTTCACCAATAGTAAAATATCTTTTACCTGGGATTACGGGCAATTCGTCGTTATTTGTCGGTTCCAGCATAGGCTTCTACACGAGTTTTTAATTTCTGGCCAGGTCTAAAAGTAACTACACGACGCGCTGAGATTGGAATCTCTTCGCCCGTTTTGGGGTTACGACCGGGTCGTTGTTTTTTATCGCGCAAATCAAAATTACCAAAACCCGATAATTTAACTTGCTCGTTTTGCTCTAACGAACTGCGAATATTTTCGAAAAATAGCTCTACCAACTCTTTCGCTTCGCGTTTATTTAAGCCTAAATCATTATATAGCTTTTCAGCAATCTCTGCCTTTGTTAATGCATCAGACATTTAACAGCCTCTTAAAGTAAAGGCTCAAAAATAAAGAATAGTTAACTTTAACTTCCATTTACGCCCTATTGTGCTTTATATGATACGCCTAAACGTTGATCTAATTCGTATTATCTTAATTCAGCGTTAAATTCATTTTTTAACGCATCGATGACACTATTAACCGACAATGATATTTCTTCGTCGGTAAGAGTGCGGGAAAGATGCTGAAAGGTCAAGCCTAAAGCGACACTTTTTCTTTCAGAATCAATACCTTTGCCAACATATACGTCAAACACCTTTAACTTTGTAAGCAACTCACCGGCAACGTCTTTAACTTTAGCTTGAAGCTTAGATACCGCAAGGTTCTGATCAATAATCACGGCAATATCGCGCCGAACCTCAGGAAACCGAGATAAAGGCGTAAATTTAGGAAAGCTAGACTCGGCCATTGTCGCTTGCGTTATTTCAAACAAATAGGCTGTTTGGGGTAAATCTAGTGATTTTTGAATAGTGGGATGTAAAGCCCCTACATAACCCACAATATTGCCCGCAAGTTTGATCGCAGCCGTTTGTCCTGGATGCAAAGCTGAATGTGTAGCGGCTTCAAAAGTAAATTGAGCGGCGTTTTTAGTAATAGACAATAATGCCTCAACGTCGCCTTTAATGTCATAAAAATCAACGTTTGATGATGACTCGTGCCAACTCTCATGATGTCTAGGCCCATAAATTAGGCCGGCTATAACAGGCTCTTGTTTGAATGCTGAATCTGTCTTATCAATATTGAAACGTAAGCCCGTCTCAAAGAACCGCACCCTAGTTTGCTGACGATTAACGTTATACAGTAATGCCGTCATTAAGCCCTGCCATAGCGATGTTCGCATTACTGATAGCTCTGCACTAATTGGGTTTTGCAACGCCACTGGCTTCGATTCTGGGTCTAATAGCTGTTGTATTTTAGGATCGACAAAACTATAAGAAATAGATTCTTGATAGCCTCTGTCAACTAAACTAGCCCGAATAGCCGGCAAACCAATACTTGTCTCGTGATGCATTGGTAGCTCTATACCCATGCGTACACTTGTTGTAGGCAAATTATTGTAGCCATAAATACGCGCCAGCTCTTCTAATAAGTCTGCCTCTATGGTTATGTCAAAGCGATAACTGGGGATTACAAAAACCCAGCCGTCATCATTGCTCTGCTCGACTTGTAAGCCTAAGCGTTGCAGAATATCGACAACCTCTGCATCGGGCAACTCAAAACCCAAGCCCTTTAAAATTCGCTGTCGACGTAACGCGACGGTTTTGCTTGATAGTATTGGGTGATCTTTCTCAGCCACCATAACGGGTCCAACATCACCACCAGCAACTGCTGTAATTAATGTGGTTGCGCGCTCTATTGCTTGCTCTTGCAGCTGATAGTCAACACCGCGCTCATAACGATGCGAAGCGTCGGTATGCAAGCCGTAATGCCTTGCACGCCCTGCTATGGCGGTTGGCACAAAAAAGGCGCTCTCTAAAAGGATATCTTGTGTTGTACTAGCAACAGCGCTTTGACGCCCACCCATAATCCCCGCCATTGCCAGTGCTTTTTTATCATCGGCAATTACTAGGGTTTGCGGCGTTAGCTCGACAGTTTGACCATTTAGTAACTCTAGTGGCTCTTTATCTTGCGCGTAGCGCACATTTATATCACCCTCTAGCGATGGCAAATCAAAGGCATGCATCGGTTGACCTAATTCTATCAACACATAATTGGTTGTATCGACAACGATATCTTTAGAGCCAATACCGGCACGACGAAGTCGCTCTTTCATCCATAATGGGGTTGGTTTACTAAGATCAATACCACGAATAATTCGACCTACATAACGCGGGCAGGCATCGCTTGCAATAAGATTAATACCAATTTTATCGTTAATAGTTGCACTAACGGGCGGTATTTCTGGCTGTGTCACCGTTAGCCGATTAAGTACACCTGCTTCGCGCGCGATACCTTTAAGCGATAGGCAATCGCTACGGTTTGGTGTTAGATCGACATCGATAGTATTATCGTTAAGCTGCAAATATTCTCTAAGATCGACTCCTACCGGCGCGTCTTTTGCTAGCTCCCACAGGCCATCATTGTCATCGCCTAACTTTAATTCGCTTTGAGCACACAACATACCAAATGACTCAACGCCAC
>JAWUWW010000013.1:0-21760 GCA_034111645.1 Cellvibrionaceae bacterium | reverse complement strand
ATGGAGCGTGAGGTATTAAAGCTCGATGTTTGTTCATCGGCAATGGCGGCGCATAACTCTAATGGTGTTGTATTTGTTCAAGTTGAGCGAGTCGCAGAGCGCGGATCTTTGGCGCCTAAACGGGTGATGATTCCGGGTAATTTAGTGGGTTGTGTTGTCGTCTCAAAGCCCGAAAACCATTGTCAAACCTACGCAACACCCTACAAAATGGAGTTTGCGGGTGAATTACGTGTGCCGCTCGAAGATTTCGAAGCCATGCCCCTAACGGCACGTAAAATTATCGCCCGTCGTGTTGCTTTAGAGCTGCCTATTGGGGGTGTTGTAAATCTAGGTATTGGTGTGCCCGAGGGAGTTGCTGCAGTGGCAGCAGAGGAGCAAATGCTTGATTATGTATCACTGACTGCCGAAGCAGGAACAATCGGTGGGGTTCCACAAAGTGGTCTAGACTTTGGTGCTGCCTTAAATCCCGATGCGGTTATTGCTACTAATACGCAGTTTGATTTTTATGACGGCGGTGGAATTGATATGGCCTGCTTAGGTATGGCTCAAGTTGACTCAAAAGGTAATGTGAACGTATCAAAGTTTGGTTCGCGCTTTGCCGGTGCTGGCGGCTTTATTAATATTAGCCAAAATGCAGCACGGGTAGCTTTTGCCGGTAGTTTTACATCTGGAAGCTTAGATATAGCGATTGAAGACGGTAAAGTGACAATTGTAAAAGAAGGTAAAGAGCGTAAATTCGTCGATAAAGTCGAGCATATTACTTTTTCTGGCGAGTTAGCTGCCGAGACAAAACAGCCAGTTTTATACGTGACTGAGCGCTGTGTTTTTGCAATTTCACCAAAGGGTGTAGAGCTAATAGAGATAGCACCGGGTATTGATATAGAGCGCGATATCTTGGCACATATGGGCTTTAAGCCAATCATGGATAATGTTCGCTTAATGGATGCGAGAATTTTTGCACCAGAATCTATGAACTTAAGAGCATCCTTACTCGACGCGCCTATTAGTCGTCGCATTAAACTAGACGAAAAAACCAATACCTTAAGGTTGAACATGCGCGGTTATAAAATCAAAGAAGCGAAAGATTTAGATTTAATACGCATGAGGATCGAAGAACTATGTGAGCCCTTAGGCAAGCAAGTTGATATGGTGGCATGGTATGACGGTTTTTATTTAAATACTCGTCTTTTGGATGCGTATAACGATACAGTGGCCGCTTTAGAGAAAAAATACTATAAAACTTCAAGACGTTATACGCGAGATCCATATATTCGTCTAAAATTAGCTGCAGAGCTAGAAAAAAGAGGCATACCTACTCAGGTACGCAAGGATTCTGTTTGCTCGAGTACGATTATAGAGGGCAGTAATAACGATTGGTCTAGACAAGATGATCAAGTATCACACAATATGGCAGTAGTAGGGGATTATAAGAATTGAGCAGTGCGCTTTTAGACAAAATTAAGGGAAAAAATATAAAGGGAAAGATACTTGCTGAGCCAAGAATTGGCGTTGCCAGTAGTATAAGTAGCAAGGGTTTCCATAAGCTTATGTACCGAGAGTGGGGCAAGCCTTTTGTGCCCACTGTTAGCGAAGATACTATTCCCGTAATGTGCCTACATGGTCTTACTCGAAATTCGCGCGACTTTGATGATCTTGCTCGGGCTTTTGCGCCTACGCGCCGGGTGATATGTCCAGACACTGTTGGTCGTGGCCACAGCGATTGGCTGCGTACTCACGAAGATTATAATCTTCCACAATATAATTTAGACGTAGCCGTTATTGCCGCTCGAACAAGAGCGGTGCATTACGATGTTATTGGTACATCTTTGGGTGGCTTACAGGGAATTATCCTCGCTAGTATGGATAGAAGTCCAATTCGACGCTTAGTTATCAATGATGTAGCGCCAGAAATACCGCTTGATGCATTAAAGCGCTTGAGTGAGTATTTAGGCGAGAATCCGTTATTTGATGATTTGGAGCATGTTGAAACCTATATTCGTGAGAAATACTCTTCTTTCAAACCAATGAATGATGCCAATTGGAAAGAAATGGCGGAATACAGCACAATTAAAACAGATGAGGGTTATCGGCTTGCTTATGACCCCGCCATTGCTGAAAACTATAATCGCTACTGGTTACTAATGCATTTTAATGTTTGGAGCCACTGGGAGACAATCACTTGCCCCGTGCTTGTGATTAGAGGCACAGAGTCGGATTTCTTGACAGAGCCACTAATGGAAAAAATGAAGAAAACCCTACCTCATGCAGAGTTTATTGAATTTGAAGGCGTCGGTCATACGCCTACTTTGAATTCTAAAGAACAAATAGATCCTATTTTGGAATGGTTAAATAAAGACTAAATAAAAATAAAAAGAAAAATTATTGTGCATTGCAAAATAATTGTTGCAATGCACAAGAAAGACGGTTATGCTGTATCGCACAAACGCTGAATTAAGTAATTTGTAAAGACAAGTTGCTTAACTAGCATAAACTAAGCAGATTAACCCGAGAGGATACCAATATGATGACTTCATCAATTCCAACATTCGAACAAACATTTGAACCTTTTGCTGCTTTTACCAAGCTTGCAACTGAAGCTACTGAAAAAGCATATAAAATGCAGTTAGCTTGCAGCAAAACTTACGCAAAATTTGGTATGGACAATATTTCTGAAGGTCTCAAAGTTTCTAATTTTGAACAAATGACCGCTTTTGCTGAAAAGCAGAAAGATATCTACAAAAAATCTAATGAGATGATGATTGCAGATGCTAAAGCTTTTGCTGACATCGGTGTAGATTTTTTTGATAGCTCACGTGTTCTAATGGAAGAGACTTACAAGTCTAATATTTCTGCAGCTAAAGTAGCAACTAAAGCAGTAACTCCATCTAAGTAATCCCCTACTTAGCAGCTAATATTTAATGTTAGCTGCTATACTATAGGTAAATGTTTTGTCATAAACTTTGATGCTACCAACTCACGTTGGTAGCTTTTTTTATGTCTGGTATTTAGTGTTTTGCTATAGTAAGAAGAGAAGGCATAAAATTTTGGTAAAAATATTGTTTGGTAATACCAAAGTTAAGACTTAAAGGTTTAACTTTTTATAGTTTGATAATTAAAGGACTAAAAGTATTTGTGTTGTCGAATCTATTAAATAATCCCTAAACTATAAGTACTTTTTATTTCTCATCTTCGTGTTTCGATTCTGGCACTTTGAAAGAATCGAAAAACTGTTTTTGCATGGTTTGCCACATATCAATATTTTTTTGGTTAAACTGCTTAAAGTTTTCAACAGGGTTCTTTGTCAGTAGATCAGAAAACTGCTGATTTAGTTGATCTTGTTGCTGATTAAAGAATTGTAAACTTTGAGTTAAATATGCCGAAAACATAACGCTATGGTTATGATCATAGTAGCGAATAAAGTGCTTCAGATTATCAGAGCTAAACAAGGGATTGTTTTCAGATTCTTGCTCTAAAATGATTTGTAGAAGCACACTGCGAGTAACATCTTCCTTTGTTTTCGTATCAATAACGTTAAATTCTATACCTTCAATAATCATCTCACGTAGATCATCGATTTTTATATACTTACTTAAGTGAGTATCATATACCCGACGATTAGGGTATTTTTTTATAACACGGATTATCTTTTCTGGCTCACTCATACGGTATCTAGTCTTACTCAAAAATTGTTACTTTTACTATTGATAGTATGGTGCACATTATTATCAATAGACTAAATGTTACTAGGCTAAAAGATTGGATGAGAAAATTTTAGCATTATTAATTGTGCATAGCACAACTTGAAAAGAACTATAACACAGTGTGCGTTAGTTTTGATTGAGTGCTTGTATAAGATAAACACTTTACTAAAGCCACGCCCCCACATTTAAATAAATCGTAAAATTACCTAACATAATGTTGAGATAAACATGCGTGCATATTACAAACTTTATATCGGTGTATGGGAATAAACATATTAATACTATACGCAGTGTTTTATAGGGATATACGTGAAGGGATTTAAAATGATAGGAGCGCACATTTAAATGCATCAGAGCTAACGAGCGGCTTTTTATGGTCGCCCGTCACTAAAGATAAATAAATTTATCTAAAACGTAAATTATTTCTCGATAAATCTTCAATACGGTGACAACCCATCAACATCATGTCTCGAGTTAGTTCTTTTTTCATAAGCTCTAACGTGCGCTCCACACCAGGTTGACCTGCTGCTGCAAGTGCATACAGGTACATGCGACCAATACCTACTGCTTTTGCACCTAACGAAAGCGCCTTTAATACATGCGTACCGCGTTGAATACCGCCATCAAAGATAACATCAATTTTATCGCCAACGGCATCGACAATTTCTGCCAGTTGATCAAAAGAGCTGCGCGAGCCATCAAGCTGTCTGCCGCCATGATTTGAAATAATAATACCGGTACAGCCTATATCAACCGCGCGCTTAGCATCCTCGACACTCATAACACCTTTTAAGCAAAATTGACCATCCCACTCTTTGACCATCTTTTCTACATCATCCCAATGCATGGAAGGATCGAGCATATTACTAAAATAGTCACCAATAGAGGTTGAGCTGCCATCCATATCAACATGTTCTTCTAGTTGAGGTAATCTAAAACGCTCGTGGGTGATATAATTAATTCCCCACATAGGCTTAATCGCAAATTGAAGCAAGCCGCTAAGTGTTAAACGAAAAGGGATAGAAAATCCTGTGCGTAGATCGCGCTCTCGGTTACCGCCAGTAATTGAATCGACAGTGAGCATCATTACTTCAATGCCAGATTTTTTAGCGCGTGCCATCATCGCGCTATTGAGACCGCGATCTTTGTGATAATAAAATTGATACACCTGAGGGGTACTAATTTGTTTAGCAATTTCTTCCATGCTCACGGTACCAAGTGATGATACGCCAAACATAGTGCCGTATTTTTCAGCGGCGGCGGCAACAGCGCGCTCGCCTTGGTGATGGAAAAGTCGCTGTAAAGCAGTGGGGGAGCAATAAACTGGTAAGTCTAGTTTCTGACCCATTACCGTAACGGATAGGTCGATATCTTTAATACCAGTCAGCACACTAGGGATAAGATCACAGTCTGCAAAAGCTTCTGTGTTACGACGATACGTAGTCTCGTCATCTGCACCGCCATCGATATAATTAAAAATGGGGCTCGGCAATCTTTTTTTAGCCAAGAGACGGAAATCTTGAAAATTATGGCAGTGTTTTAGACGCATATTATCCTCATATTTATTTGGTTGCAGCTAAATAATAACAGCTAAAATAGCCTTTAAAATCATCTGTGATCACTGTAGGATCCACCTTGCTAATTTTTAACATTTTAACCTACTAATAAACACTGGAATAGACGCCTATTACTTGAGTATTAGTAGTAGAACAAGTTTATTCAAGAATTTATGGCCAAGAATAGTACAGTAAGCGATTTACCTTGGTAAGAGGCTGCTAACTTATAATATTTGAAGTGGTATGACCAGCATTGAGTATACTATCAATTAATCATTAACTATCTACAGACGCCTACACAAAAGATATTTTTTTATGACAGATATTAGCCACATTAAGCAATTTTTAAGATGTGAAACGCCAGATTTATGGGTGCAAAATGCGCTTGCAGATATCGATATGTTAATAGTCGATCACGCCAACTGCGAAAAAAAAGCCGCTAGTACAGCGATGAATTTGATTTATCGATACGTAGATAATTATGAATTAATGAACAAGATGTCTAAATTAGCTCGAGAAGAGTTGCGTCATTTTGAGCAAGTTATTGCAATTATGAAAAAGCGTAATATCGGCTATCCACAAATAGAAGCCGCTCGTTACGCGGGCGCTATACGCAAATTTGCTAGTAAAGAGGAGCCTTGGAAATTAATAGATACCTTAATTATAGGCGCTATTATTGAAGCACGCTCTTGCGAACGTTTTGCTAAAATAGCCCCACATTTAGATGAAGAATTAAGTGCCTTTTATTTGTCTTTATTAAAGTCAGAATCTAGGCATTATGAGGACTACTTGTCGTTAGCTCGTAAAGCTTATGCGCAATCACTTGATGCGAATATAGCTACTATTAAAAAGCAAACAATTGATGCGAGGATAGGTGAGTTGCTTGAAGTCGAAAAAAAATTAATTGAATCTTTAGATGATGAATTTCGTTTTCATAGTGGTCCAGTAATGATGGATTAATTATCAATAGATATTTTGAATTGAAGAGTTAGGGTCTAGTAATAAATTTGAGAGTAATATGAAAAATAAAAAGTTTACCATTGGTTTAGTTGCACTTTTTTCAATATTGGTATTGATTGTTTTCGTATTAAAAAATACTGGTTTTACAGAGGGAAGTAAAGAGCAACTTTTTGAGCTAGGCTTCTTTAAATTTGATAATGCACGTGCTTTAGCGCCTATTGTGCTTGAAGATTTAGAGGGCAATGAAGCACTGTTAGCGACTCATACCGATCACTGGCAATTAGTTAATTTTGGCTACATGTTTTGTCCTGATATTTGCCCAATAAATTTACAACTGATGAGCGAGGTTAAATCTATCTGGGATACAACGCATACAGAAAAAACTTTCGACATTATTAATATTACCTTTGATCCTGCAAGAGATACCCCCGATCGTTTGTCGCAATATTTAAATTATATTGATCCAGACTATATAGGCTTTACCGGTGAACTCGAAAATATACGCAAGGTTGCTCAACAATTAAGTACTGTTTTTATTCATGAAAAACCTGATGAATACGGCAATTACTTTGTTACTCACAGTGATAGTATTGCCGTATTAAATACTAAGGGTGAATATGTGGGTTTATTTAAAGGCCCTTACGACAAAGATAATATTTTAAAAGCCTTAGAGTTACTTATTAACTAAAAATGTTGATAAATTTAGTGATGTTTGTGAGTAGCCGCATCACCTTTATATTTCTGCTTTGCGACGCTAGTTATTGTTTTGCTAGTGCCATCGTCAAACGTTAAAGTGATCACTATTTTATCGCCACTTTTAATCGCTTGAGTGACGCCAATAAACATAACGTGGTAGCCACCAGGTTGAAAGCTAGCAGAGCTTTTTGCAGCTATTTTTAAAGGCTCCATTCTTTGCATTTTCATATTGCCATTACTAATTATGTGTTCATGCATTTCTACACGTTGTGCGGCATCACTTGCAACACCAATCAAGGTAATATCCTTTTCGCTATTATTGTTAATGGTAAAATAGGCAGCGCTATTAGTAATGCCAGGCGGTGTTGTTTTGATCATTGGGTTTTGAATAAAAATTAATTCTTGGTTTTTATTATGTTGACCATGCTGATTATTCTCATGAGTTTCATGAGTACTTTTTTCGGAACTAAAGCTTAAACTGCTTAAAGTAATTGCGAGGGTAAAAAATATAAACTTCATGATTTTTTCAGTTGCTTTAGATAGGGGTTGATCGGTTTTAAATAACATTTAATAGATGCTTTAAAAAACTAGATATTTAACGCATAAATTAAGCGTTAAATTGTTGGCCGGTTAATTTGTTTCCTTGAATATTTTCTCTGTCCATTAAATAAATATACAAAGGGATCAAAGACTCGGCTGGTTTAACCTGCTGTGGGTCCTCAGCAGGAAAAGCTTGGGAGCGCATTTGTGTTCTCGTAGCGCCAGGATTAATACTATTTACCGAAATATTACTTGTCGTCGCTAGTTCATCGGCCAAGGTTTGCGTTAAGTTTTCTATCGCTGCTTTGCTAACAGCATAAGCGCCCCAATATGCTCGACCTTTTAAACCGACCGATGAGCTCGTAAATAAAATTGATGCTTGCGGGCTTTTTTGCAAAAGCGGCAAACACTTTTTGGTTAATATAAAAGGCGCATTAACATTGACACTCATTAACTGCTGCCAAGTAGCGACAGAATAATTTGCAATAGAGGTGAGCACACCTAATAGTGCAGCATTGTGCAAGAGACCATCTAGACGCCCAAAATTTTCATCAATTGCATCGGCGAGCTGCTGATATTCAGCCTCAGATGCGCTTTCAAAATCAATCACAAAGATAGCGGGTTGTTTGTAGCCAGCCGCTTCTATTTCATCATAGGTAGATTCTAATTTGCTAACGGTTCTACCCAATAAAATAACAGTTGCGCCATATTGTGCATAAGCCTTGGCAATAATTTTTCCAATGCCGTCACCTGCGCCGGTAACGGCAATAATGCTAGCGTCTAAACAGTTGTCATTGGGGCGATAATTTTCTAATAATTTTTCAGTTGAATTCATTGTCTGTCTTTTTTATGAGTTGTTAAGGGCTTGCGAATTTATTTTTAGATGTAAATTTAGATAGAAATATAGTTTGTACTTTTATTTACAGATTATTTTACGGATAGATTTGACTTAATGATAGGCCATATTTCATCAACATGATGAACAATATAATCAGCATTCCAATGTTTAATATTATCATCTTGCTCAATATAGCCAAATCCTGCAGCAATAGTTTTACTGCCAGCGCTGATGCCACAATCAATATCGCGTTTATGGTCGCCAATATAAATTACCTCAGAAGGTTTACAGCTAGTTTGTCTGCAAGCTAGCTCCAAAGCATCAGGCGCAGGTTTAGCATTAGTTACGTGGTCTGGACATAAAACAACATGTGGTCGAACAGGAAACTCGATGGCATCTAAAATAGGCTGAGTAAAACGATGAGGTTTGTTAGTAATAACACCCCAGTAAAGATTATGTTCTTTGAGCTGATCTAACAGCGAGCTCATGCCATCATATAAGCGGCAGTTTTTACCCATTTGTTCAAAATAAATATCAAGTAGTCGAAGTCTGCGCTCTTCAAAACCTAGCTCATCATCATGAAGCCCAAAGGCTAATGTCGTTAGTGCCCGTGCACCGTTAGAGACGGTTTCATAAATTTTAGCTTCACTGACTCGCGCCAGGCTATATTCATCGCATAGCTGATTTAAGGTGTGAACAAAATCGGGTGCCGAATCAAGCAGTGTTCCATCGAGGTCAAAAAAAACTGCTTTTATAGTCATATTATTGTGCTTATGTGAAAAATAAAGTGTTGCTCAGGAACCATGTTTATAAACAATATTTGATAAACCTGGCTCGTTTACAGATCATATTGAAAAACGACAAATGTAATTATACAGTTTTCATGAGTTGTAAGCAGCTAGCATTAGCTATAGCTTTTTTGTGTGTACCAGATAATTCACATCGACATCATTTTTAGTCAATTTGTATTTCTTGGTAAAAGGATTATAGGTCATGCCGGTAATTTCAAGCCATTCAAGACCTGCCTTACGGGCCCATCCGGCAAGCTCCGAAGGTTTAATAAATTTATTATATTCATGGGTACCTTTCGGTAGTAATTGTAAAATGTACTCAGCACCAATAATGGCAAACACATAAGACTTTGGGTTGCGGTTAATGGTCGAGAAGTAAACATCACCATTAGGCTTAACTAAATCAGCGCAGGCTTTAATGACTTGGCTGGGATCGGGCACGTGTTCTAGCATCTCTAGGCAGGTGACTATGTCATAACTGCCTGGCTCTTCTAGGGCAAGCTCTTCGGCAGTAATCTTTTTATAATTGATCGATAAATTACTTTCTAATTGATGCAGTTTAGCAACACTTAAAGGTGCCTCGCCCATATCAATACCGGTAACCTCGGCGCCGCGTTTGGCTAGCGATTCGCACAGTATGCCGCCACCACAGCCTACATCTAATATTTTTAACTCGGCAACGGGGGTGCGCTCATCAATAAAATTAGTCCGTAATGGATTGATCTCGTGCAATGGTTTGAATTCACTGTTTTTATCCCACCAGCGTTGAGCAAGGGCTTCAAATTTAGCTATTTCGGCATTATCGACATTTAATGATTCATTCATGAGCGGATTGTTTCCTGCCAAGTTTGAGTATTAGTAATGATTTCTTTTTCGTTAAGTGTAAGCAGCACGCGTTCTTTCATTAGTGCTTTTCCATTAACCCAAGTATGACTAATACGATGTCCGTTGTGGGTATAGACTAGTTGTGAGATCGGATCATACATGGGTTGTTGATCGATAGGATCTAGTTTTATAGCAATAATATCTGCGGCCTTGCCAACCTCTAAACTGCCGGTGATATCGTCGATACCCAGCGCTTTAGCACCATTTATAGTTGCCATCGCTAAGACTTCAGCGGCACTTAATGCCCCCGCATTTTTTGCAACGGCTTTACCTAGTAATGCTGCGGTATGCATTTCGCCAAACATATCGAGATTATTGTTGCTGGCGCAACCATCAGTTCCTAGGGCTACATTGATACCCTCTTGAAGCAACTCATGGGCAGGGCAAAAACCACTGGCCAATTTTAAATTAGACTCTGGACAATGAATTACGTGAGCGCCAGATTCTTTGAGCAGTTTTATATCGCTTTGGTCGAGCGCTGTCATATGTACGCACTGAGTTGTTGGTGTCAGTATATTTAATTCAAATAAGCGCTGCAGCGGGCGCTTGCCGGTTTTTTCGAGCTCTTGGAGAACTTCATCACTAGTTTCATGTAAGTGCACTTGAATAGTAGCCTGCAGCTCGGGCGCCAATACTGCAATGCGCTCAAAAACATCGTCGCTAACCGTATAGGGTGCATGTGGGCCAAAATTAACATTAATTAATTCATGGGCACTGTAGGTATCACGTAGCGCTAGACCCTTACTTATATATTCATCGGAGTTTTTAGCCCAATTACTTGGGAAATCGAGAATAGGAAAGCTAATATCGCAACGGATACCGGCATTATGGGCAACGGCGCAGGTCTCTTCTGGAAAGAAATACATGTCAGAAAAGCAAGTGGTGCCACTACGAATCATCTCAGCTATCGCCAGCTGTGAGCCATCTCTTACAAATTTAGCCGACACATGTTTGCTCTCGGCAGGCCAAATATGATCATTAAGCCAAGTGCTTAAAGGCAGATCATTGGCAAAGCCCCTTAATAAACTCATGGCGGCATGGCCATGGGCGTTAATAAGCCCCGGCATAACAATATGCTCATCAAGTTCAATAACTGCAGCGGATGAATAACGTTTTCGTGCCTCTTGAGTAGGTGTTATGGCCGTTATTTTTCCGTTATTAATAATTAAAGAGCACTGTTTAAAGGCTTTATTGTTTGGCACAACAGGAACAATCCATTGCGCATGTATTAATAAATCACAGTTTTCCATGGGGTTCTTGTCTCGAATCGAAAGTTTTATATTGTTAAGTTAATAGATACTCAGGCTAACGCGCTAAAGTTCATAGTTAAAGTTCATAGTTAAGGTTCATAGTTAAGGCTCATACTTAAACTTCATTCTGAAACTCCATGCTAAAAGCCAGATCGATTGGCCAGTGCTAAATTAAGCAAGCTGTAAAAAGCTACCAGAAGTCACAACGCTAAAGGTGTTAGCGTCTGTTTTTATATCTATATGTATACGACGGTTAGATAGCGAGTTGAAAGCTAATAATTTAGCCTCAAGCGAGCATTCAAATAACGTCATTAACAACTAAATCAAGCTTTGAAGAAAAAGTCACTAATAGATTGAACATTAAAGTAGGCATTATATGCTAAAAATTAGGCGAGAGTTTTCTTCTGATAGAAGATTAAATCGATACCAATAATGTTTGTATGAGTTTAGTAAAATACTGGTGATTAGTTACGGTCATTAATCGCATAATTTAGCAATGCGAATACTCAACATCTAATCGTAAAGTTATAAGACTTAGTGGCTCTAAGCAGGCAAGCAAAAGAGCTAGCAACCATGCGAGAGCTTTTAAAGCTTATAGAAAATTCTGAGCTTGTTTGAGCCACTTAAATTTGGCTAGTTTTTACTATTTTCTGGTCTTTTTTTAGCCACTTTTGCATGTACCCCAATAAACGGCTAAAAACTTATCCTCAAAGCTGTTTTATCTTTACCCTTTGTTGAGAGTAAAGAAGAATTTTGTGTTATTATTCACGGCTTTATAGGCGGTTAGCGGGTCTTTTGGGTGCGTATTTGAAGTCATTGTTATCAATAGTTTAATAATGGCTAAATATTGAAGAAATATTCTCAAATAAGACTAATAAATACATTAATAAAAAACCGCTATTGTCAGTAAATGTAACGGTAAAAATATAAGAGCAGGCAGCAAACTTTATGGGTGACTTAGGACACGATATTTCTCCAGTTAACATTGAAGATGAATTAAAACAATCTTATTTAGATTACGCCATGAGCGTTATCGTAGGTCGCGCATTACCCGATGTGCGCGATGGCTTAAAGCCAGTGCACCGTCGTGTTTTGTTTGCAATGAGCGAGCTAAACAATGATTGGAACAAGCCCTACAAAAAATCTGCGCGTGTGGTGGGTGATGTTATTGGTAAATACCATCCACATGGCGACTCAGCGGTCTACGATACGATAGTTCGTATGGCGCAAGACTTTTCGCTGCGCTACACATTAGTCGATGGTCAAGGTAATTTTGGTTCGATAGATGGCGACAGTGCCGCTGCGATGCGTTACACCGAAATACGCATGAAGAAGATTGCCCACGACATCTTGGCCGACCTCGACAAAGAAACCGTTAACTTTGTACCCAACTACGATGGCACTGAATTAATTCCTGAAGTTATGCCAACGCGCGTGCCTAATCTGTTGATTAATGGCTCGTCGGGTATTGCAGTGGGTATGGCGACAAATATTCCGCCACATAATTTGGGTGAAGTTGTTAAGGGCTGTCTGGCTTTTATTGATAACAACGACATTACTATTGATGAGTTAATGGAGATTATTCCGGGTCCTGACTTTCCTACAGGGGCCACAATTAATGGTCGCGCAGGTATTGTGCAAGCCTACCGAACTGGCCGAGGTCGCATTTATCTGCGCGCCAAAGCGCATATCGAGCGCAATGATAAAGCCAATAAAGAGACAATCATAATCACCGAGATCCCTTATCAGCTTAATAAAAGTAAGCTGATAGAACGCATAGCCGAATTGGTTAAAGAGAAAAAAATAGAGGGCATCTCTGAGCTTCGCGATGAATCCACAAGAGATATTCGGGTGGTTATAGAGCTTAAGCGTGGTGAAATTGGCGAAGTTGTATTAAATAACTTATATGCCCAAACGCAACTTGAAAGTGTCTTTGGTATTAATGTTGTCGCGCTTGTTGATGGCCAACCTAAAATCCTGAATCTTAAGCAATTGATTGAATGTTTTGTGCGTCATCGTCGCGAAGTTGTCACACGCAGAACAGTTTATCTTTTGCGCAAAGCCCGTGAGCGCGGCCATGTATTAGAAGGTTTAGCCGTTGCCATTTCAAATATTGATGAAGTCATTACGTTAATTCGTGGCTCCTCTAGCTCGGCAGAGGCGAAAGAGGGATTACTATCTCGCGGATGGCCTGCAAGCTCGGTGATGCAATTTTTAGAGCGCGCAAGTGACGATTCATGTCGCCCAGAAGAGTTGGCCGCTAAATATGGTTTGCACGACGGTGACTATTATTTATCGCCAGTGCAGGCGCAAGCGATACTAGATTTGCGTCTACATCGCCTGACAGGTATGGAGTACGATAAATTATTAGCTGAGTATCAAGAAAAGCTCGAAAGAATTACTGAGTTTTTAGAAATTCTTAATAACGCTAACCGCCTAATGGAAGTTATTCGCGAAGAGCTCGAAGAAGTGCTGCAAAATTATGGCGATGAGCGCCGTACCGATATACAAAGCTCAAAACGTGATTTAACCATTGAAGATTTAATTACCGAAGAAGATCGCGTAGTGACTATTTCTCATGGTGGTTATGCAAAAACTCAGCCCTTGAGTGATTATCAAGCTCAGCGCCGTGGTGGTATGGGTAAAGCGGCAACATCGGTTAAAGATGAAGATTTTGTCGAGCACTTACTTATCGCCAGCACACACGATACTATTTTATGCTTTACCAATGCCGGTAAAGTTTACTGGTTAAAGGTGTTCCAGATTCCGCTAGCGGGTCGTCAGTCTCGCGGTAGACCGATGATCAATTTACTAGCACTTGATGAAGGCGAGCGCATTACCTCTATATTGCCCGTGCGTGAATATGCTGAAGATAAATTTATTTTTATGGCAACTGCTAACGGTACTGTTAAAAAGACACCGTTAACTCAATTTGCGCGTCAACGCAGTTCAGGCTTAATTGCCCTAGATCTAGTTGAAGGTGATCATCTTGTAGGCACCGCAGTTACCGATGGTGATAGCGATGTGATGTTGTTTTCATCGGCTGGTAAAGCTGTACGTTTTAACGAGAAAGATGTTCGCGCGATGGGTCGAACCTCTCGCGGAGTGCGCGGTATTCGCCTTGATAATGACCAAGCAGTAATTTCAATGGTGATACCTAAGCCCGAAGGCAAAGTGTTAACGGTTAGTTTGCACGGCTTTGGTAAGCGCACAATAATGACCGAATATGCAACCAAAGGACGTGGTGGTAAAGGCATGATCGCTATGCAATGCAGCGAGCGCAATGGCCCAGTTGTTGGTGCTGTTCAAGTATTTAATGGCGATGAAATTATGATGATTTCAGACCAAGGAACCTTGGTGCGTACACGCGTTGATGAAGTCTCGCTATCGGGAAGAAATACACAGGGCGTACGCGTTATTCGCGTTAAAAACGATGAGCATGTAATTGGTGTTCAGCGTATTCAAGAGCCAGAAGTCGTTCTCGAAGAGCATGAGGATTTGCCCCAAGGCGATTCAGCTCAGGTTAGCTCAGAGGCAGAAAACACAAGTGCTATCGATTCTGCTGAAGATGACTCAAATTCAAGCGGTGTTGGCGAAGATGATTTAGACCCAGATGATTTAAACTAAGATGATTTGCTTTCTTGCGAGGTAAAACCCTCGGAAAGACTGAGTCTGTGAGTGATAAATGACCGCTTGAGGTCGTTTTTCCTCGGTGCCCCCTCGAGGGGTAAACCCGGATGAAGGTGAAATGGCTTTCGTGCAAAGGTATCATCGTTAAAGTTAAGGTAACTTATGAGCAATAACAATCAAAGCAGTAAAAGCCTTGATGATTTACGCCAAAAAATTGATAAAATCGATCGCGAATTAGTAGAGCTCATTAGTAGCAGAGCGCACTGCGCACAAGCTGTAGCAGAGACTAAAAAAACTGAGGTTGAAACAACTGAGGTTGAAACAACTGCGAGCGATCCTAATATTGCGGCAACGGATATCGTCTATTACCGTCCAGAGCGCGAGGCGCAAGTCTTACGTAAGGTGATGGCGTACAACGAGGAAATAGGCGGCCCTTTAACCAACGAAGAAATGGCGCGCCTATTTCGTGAAATAATGTCCGCCTGTTTGGCACTTGAGCAGCCAATTAAGGTGGCTTTTTTAGGGCCCGAGGGCACGTTTACTCATCAAGCTGTTGGTAAGCATTTTGGTCACTCGGCAGTGCCTATGCCTATGAATGCAATCGATGAGGTTTTTCGAGAAGTAGAAGCAGGTGCCGTAAATTACGGCGTAGTTCCCGTCGAGAATTCAACCGAAGGCGTAGTGACACATACGCTAGATAGCTTTATAGATTCTAATATTAATATTTGTGGTGAGGTGGTACTGCGAATTCATCACAACTTGCTAGTATCAGATGTGACTAATGTGGACAAGATTTCACGAATTTATTCGCATCCGCAAAGTTTGGCGCAGTGCCGTAAATGGCTAGATTTGCACTATCCAAATGCCGAGCGCGTTCCGGTAAGTAGTAATGCCGAAGCCGCAATTCGTATAAAAGGTGAGTGGAATTCGGCCGCGATTGCTGGCATGACCGCATCAGACCTTTATGGTTTGCACGCGATTGAAAAAAATATAGAAGACGCCCCAGATAACTCGACGCGTTTTTTAGTGATTGGCAAACAAGCCGTACCTGCTTGCGGACAAGATAAAACATCTTTAGTTATTTCGGTGCGTAATAAGCCAGGTGCACTGCATTATATATTAGAGCCGTTTCATCGCTTGGGTGTCGATCTAACCCGTCTACAGTCTAGGCCTTCTCGTAGTAGCGTTTGGAACTATATTTTCTTTATCGATATTCAAGGTCATCAAGACGACGAAAATGTTGCAGCTGCACTAAAAGAGGTAGCCGATGCATCTGCAGAGCTTAAAGTTTTAGGCTCTTATCCCACGGGTGTTTTATAAACAAAACTTTATAAATCGGTTATAAAGTAAATGCATAAAATTATTTTTATCGAAAAAAATTATGGCCTTATCTGGTTCAAAAAATTCATCGCCATCAACAAATAAACTCGTTATTATTGGTCTCGGTCTTATTGGTGGCAGCCTAGCTGCTGCCCACAAATCGCGTCGACATGCTTTTGATAATCCATTAGAAGTTATTGGTGTTGTGCGCCGTATCGATACCGCTGAGTATGCGCTAAAAAATAATATTGTCGATCGAGCGGTGTTATCGTTAGCCGAGATAGCAGCAGAGCTGGGTGTTGGTGATATTATTTTTATTGCAGTACCAACACTCAGTGTTGTCGATAGTTTAATTGAAATACAAGCGCTTGTTGATCCTGCCGTGACTATTACCGATGGAGCAAGTGTTAAAGGCAATATATTAGCGGCAGTTAAACAAGTTTATAACGGCTATCCTCAACAGTTTGTGCCAGGACATCCCATTGCCGGCTCTGAAAAAAGCGGCGTTACCGCTGCTAATCCCAATTTATATGTTAATCATCGAGTTATTTTAACGCCAGTAGATGAAACCGGTGACAACCACTACCAAACCATAAAAAAATTATGGGAGTCGGTTGAGGCAGAAGTATTAACAATGACGGTGAGTGAGCATGATGCTGTGCTGGCGGCAACAAGTCACTTACCGCATGCCATTGCATATTCGCTTGTCGATACCTTAGCTAACGATTCTGATAATGAAAATATTTTTCGTTATGCCGCCGGTGGCTTCAAAGATTTTACGCGTATTGCGAGCAGTGATCCGACCATGTGGCACGATATTATGTGTGCCAATAGTAGCGAGATTTTATCTGCCATTGACTTGTTTCAAAACAATTTAATGCATTTGCGTAAAGCCATTGAGCAAAAAGATAGTAAAACATTGTTAACCATTTTTAATCGCGCAAAAATCGCAAGAGACGAGTTCTTAACTATTATTGAAAAAGAAAAAGAAAACGATTAAAAATTAACAGCTTAACAACCATTATTTAAACCTAAAGATAAAAGTTATTAGTTATGTCAAATTCTGCACCATTAATGCAATACATAGTTCAGCCAGGTGGACATCTATCAGGTTCTTTTCGAGTTCCCGGCGATAAATCAATTTCGCATCGATCAATAATGCTTGGCTCTATTGCAAATGGAGTCACCGAAGTGCACGGCTTTTTAGAAGGTGATGATGCTCTAGCTACCTTAGAAGCATTTAAAGCAATGGGCGTTAACATAGAAGGCCCCAAAAATGGCCACGTTAAAATACAGGGTGTTGGCCTTCATGGTTTGCAAAAACCACAGGGCGATCTTTATGTCGGTAACGCGGGCACAGCCATGCGTTTATTGGCAGGCTTAATGGCCGGCCAAAAATTTTCGGTGACGCTCACAGGCGATCGCTCTCTAACCAAACGCCCGATGAATCGTGTTGCCAATCCGCTGCGTGAGATGTCGGTTGTTATTGATACGGCTGAGGAAGGTCGACCACCAATGACGATTCATGGAGGTAGCCCAACAGCTATTCATTACGATATGCCAATGGCAAGTGCACAGGTAAAGTCTTGTATATTGCTTGCTGGCCTTTATGCCAACGGCAAAACATCAGTGACCGAGCCCGCACCAACGCGCGATCATACCGAGCGCATGTTGCGCGGTTTTGGTTATGACGTGCAAAGCAAAATGGTTGAGGGTAAAAATCATATTTCGCTAGTGGGTGGCGGTATATTAAACGCCATTTCGATTGATGTGCCAGCAGATATCTCATCAGCTGCTTTTTTTATGGTAGCAGCCTCTATTACGCCAAACTCTGATATTACTCTGCAGCATGTTGGAATTAATCCAACGCGCGACGGTATTATTAGCATTTTAAAATTAATGGGCGCCGATATTACGCTACATAACGCGCGTGAAGTCGGTGGTGAGCCGGTCGTTGATATTCAAGTACGCAGCGCTAATCTTAAAGGCATTAATATACCGGAAGAACTTGTACCACTGGCGATCGATGAATTTCCTGTTTTATTTGTTGCAGCAGCATGCGCTCAGGGTACAACCGTATTAACGGGCGCTGAAGAATTACGTGTCAAAGAAAGTGATCGAATTCAGGTCATGGCAGACGGCTTACAAACTTTAGGTATCGATGCACAACCAACAGCCGATGGCATGGTAATAGTCGGTGGTCAATTAACCCAAGGTGAGGTCGAAACTCACGATGATCACCGTATTGCAATGTCTTTTGCGATGGCGGGGCTGCGTGCTACAGGCCCTATCATTATTAATAATTGCGCACATGTGGCAACGTCTTTTCCCGGGTTTGTTGAACTGTCACAACAGGCAGGCATCAATATAAAAGAGCAGCTTAGTCAATAATCAAAAGAGAAGAGCTATTGGCTTCTCTTTTGATTTTAATAAAGTCTTTTTAGCAATATCATACTTTTAATTTTTCTCATTCTTAAATTTTCGACTTACACTTATTGAATAAAGTTGTCGCAAAAAGCCTACTTAAAAATCTTAATTTTCGCGCTCTATCGACAAGTTCATTAAAAATGTATGAGCAACTTCTGTTAAAGAAAACCAATAAATATATCTCTAAATTTCAAAAATATTTTTTGTTTTAAAATACAAGCTTATATTATTTGTGGCATATTGCCATTGAGAGTAGGAAAATGCTCACAAGCATTGCAGATATCACCTCTATAATTATTAAATAACCCGTGTAAGATAGCTTGACTTCATAAAAACGAGGTAGATTTATTTATTAGAATTTACTCTTATATTTTATTTAAGTTTTTAGGCTATTTATGTAAGAAGCTATAAAATTTTTATGAAGTTTTGCATGGATGCAAAACAGTCGTTAGAAAGCGATAGTTAAAATCTGTATTTAAAAATTTAAAGTTACGTAATTTAAGTCAGGTTTGTATCTTATTATTCTTAATAACAAGGAAGTTTTCTATGAAACCATTATCACGTCCAAATATTTTATTCACATTCCTTAAGTCGGTTACCGTCCTTACTTTTACGTCGGTGCTTTCGATTTTTTTATTAGTAAACTCAGCGTCGGCTGCGACAGTTGATAAAGCTATTAATGAGATAAAACCACTTATAGTTAAATCAATTCAGTCAAGTAAAAACGTTATTATAGCAGCGGCCACTCAGGTCGATCAAAGTGGTGAGGTTGCTAGTAAAGTCAATATTAACGATGCCGATATTCAAATGTTATCTGAAAATCTTAAAGGCATAGGTTTAAAAAAAGCACAGGCAATTGTTGATTGGCGAGAACAGAATGGTAATTTTATATCGTTAGAGCAGTTGTTAGAAGTTAAAGGGATTGGAGAAAAAACTTTACTGGCCAATCGTGCGCTTATGAGGATATGAGAGCTAACTACTTATAACGTAATTCTTATTAAATTGATTAGAGTAGATTGGATTAGCTTTGTAAAGAGTTAGGTAGCATGGATTAATATCAGTATATAAAACAATTGATTTCACTTATTTAAAAGGTCGCTAACAATTAGTTTGCGACCTTTTTTTATGCTTTATGGTATTATGTTTACGTTTTTAGTAGTCACAAAGTACAAGAGCGACATGATAAAACCCTCTCAAACAATAAAATCAACTAATCCTGATGTTGCTGGTAAAAGTGTTGCCGATAAAAGTATTGCTGATAAAAGTATTGCCGATAAAATTCCAGCCATTATTAAATCCCCTTATACCGAGGGTTCGCCTATCGTTGTTGCAATGGATTTTGAATCTGCTGAACCGTGCGTTGCGCTAGCAAAAACATTGAGCCCTAAATACTGCCGTTTAAAAGTCGGTAAAGAGTTGTTTACCGCAGCTGGGCCTCAGCTCATAGAGCAATTAATGGGTTTGGGTTTTGAGATTTTTTTAGATTTAAAATTTCATGACATTCCATCAACGGTTGCTAAAGCTGTTAAAGCTGCGAGCAAATTGGGCATATGGATGGTCAATGTGCATGCCAGTGGTGGCGAGGCTATGCTTGTTGCCGCTAAAGAAGCGATCGATCAGCACGCAAGCCCAGCTAATAAACCAATCCTTATTGCCGTTACGGTTTTAACCAGTATGACGGCCGACGATTTAAAAGGTATTGGTTGCGATGCTACCCCGCAAGAGCAAGTATTAAGGCTAGCCACACTGACTAAAAAAGCAGGCTTAGATGGCGTTGTTTGCTCGGCACTTGAAGCAGCCGCTTTAAAAGACACTTTTGGACGTGGTTTTTGCCTAGTCACACCAGGAATTCGACCAGCTGGCTCTGCAACAGACGATCAGAAAAGAATAGTCACGCCAACTGACGCCATCAAAAATGGCAGCGATTATTTGGTCATTGGGCGCCCTATAACACAGGCAAAAGATCCCGCCGCTATGTGCGAAAGCATTTATAAAGACCTTGTTTCTCTGTAAGTACAAAATATAGAAACCGTCATATAAAGAATCGCCCAATCAAAATAAACAAAGAATCAATCTATGAGCACAAGTCCTGTTAATGCAAACCGCAGTAATACAGCTAATACGGCTAATCCTAATGCAGTAGTTATTACCATCGACGGGCCCAGTGGGGCGGGTAAGGGCACCATCTGCCAAAAACTTGCTGACAAACTGGGCTTTCATTTATTAGATAGCGGAGCTTTATATCGTCTGACAGCGCTTGCAGTTGTTCAACAGCAAATAGATATAAAAGATCAACAGTCAGTGGCTGAAGTTGCCTCAACATTGGATGTTGAGTTTAAAACAAGCCCTAAGGGCGTGCAGACATTGCTTGATGGCAAGGATGTATCGCGTGAGATTCGCCTTGAGGAAACAGGTATGAATGCCTCGGTAGTTGCCGCCTACGAGCCTGTACGTGCGGCATTATTAGCGCGTCAGAGGGCTTTTCAACAAGCGCCTGGACTAGTAGCCGATGGGCGCGATATGGGCACGACGGTATTTGCCGATGCTAAGCTGAAGATATTTTTAACAGCAAGCGCTGAGGTGCGTGCAAAACGTCGATATCAACAGTTGATAGCGCGCGGAGAATCTGCTAACCTCCGCGCCCAGTTAAATGACATAATTGCACGTGATGCAGCAGATAGTAATCGAGCCTCTTCGCCCTTAAAGCCAGCCGCCGATGCCATCGAAATTGACAGTACAACAATGCCTATTCAGGCAGTACTTGATAAAGTTGTGTTACTGCTAGAGCAAAAGCTGAAAAGCGATAGCCACTAGCGCAAAAATGTTAGGCAAGAATAAATGCCAAATTATTTGTCTTTTAACTAAAAAATTGAACGCAGTATTACTCGACTATTTTTGAATAAGTAGACGTTCAGGCGTAGTAGTAGTGTGAAATTAACCGGCCCGTGCACCTGATAGTGCGGTAGAGTAAGTCTAACTTTAACGTGAGTAATGTTAACGTGTTGTTGGATTTATGCTGAATATTGTAGGTCCCTCCTTATGAGCGAAAATTTCGCAGATCTTTTTGAAGAAAGTTTAAAAACCGTCGATATGGTTCCTGGTTCAATCGTAACTGGTGTTGTTATTGATATCGATAAAGACTGGGTGACTGTTCACGCAGGTCTTA
>JAWUWW010000012.1:0-47007 GCA_034111645.1 Cellvibrionaceae bacterium | reverse complement strand
ATTACCCGGAATCATCACCCGTTTAGGCGCCAAAGATCCGCGCTCTGCGACTCGCTCAACTTGAACAAATACAACACCATTAGAGTTATGCGCCGCCATTGCCGATGAACAAACATCGAGCTTTAATACCTCACGCTCCATTGTAGTATTGCCAAACCGATCGGCGGTAGTGCCTCTTAAAAAGGCAACATCGATCTTAAAGGCTTTATAAAACAACCATTCCTCGCCATCGATTTCATCTAGAAACACTAATGGTTCAGTCGTACGCGCGTTCATGCGACCACCATCTAGCCTTGGGTCTACAAAGGTTCGAAGGCCAACTTTGGTACGTAAGCCGGGTTTACCGCCTGCAATAACGCGATACATTTGTGAGATACATCCAAGAGGTAAATTGTAAGCTTCAATTTGATTATCGACAGCCATTTTAGCGAGCTTAGGCACGAGTGACCAATGACCACCAATAGCTCGCTTAATCAAGCCAGGGTGCGCTAGGCGATTAAGCCCTCGATCTCCAGCGTCGCCAGGAGCTGCGGCAAAAACCAAGGTTAGATCACGCGGAGAACCTGTTTCTAAAAAGCGTTTTTCTAAGGCGACGATTAATTCGTCAGGTGTGCCGATACCTACAAAACCAGAGACTAAGACTGTGTCTCCGTCTCTAATAACTGATATTGCATCTGCTGCACTTGTTACTTTATTTTGCATCAAAATCACCTTTGTCTTAAATTTTTTATTGATTGATATTGATTGATTTGATTAATATTTATTAATGGCTAGACATAAATAGCAGAATATTACTGATGAACAGCTGACTGACGCTTGGACAACCAATTGAAAATGTTATCACCAACAACATCTTGTAGACGACTACTCACATAAATTCCTACATGCCCGCTAGGGAGGGCCAGCTCGGTATAATCTTTACTACCTACATATTTTTTTAAGGCTTTTGAGCAAGGCGGCGGGACAATATGATCGCGTTCTGCATATACATTTAAAACTGGCATTGTGATTGTTTTTAAATTTACTTTTTTTCCTGAAAGTACAAATTCACCTTTGACTAGACGATTCTCTTTATATAATTCAATCAGCCATTGCTTAGCTGCAGCGCCGGGATGGTGAGGCCGATCTGCTAGCCATTTTTCCATGCGTAAAAAATTTAGCAACTTACTGTCATCGACAGCGACATCAAGGAAGTCGAGGTTATATTTAATCATCGATTTAACGGGTGTCATTGCCTGAAACACAGAGCCCATAACTTCACCCGGTAAATTGCCATAGGCCTCTATCATCGCTTCAATATCTTCAGTGGCTAAATTACGCGTCCACAAATTAATAAAGCCGTGTGAAGGATCGTCGTCCTCTTGATCGGCGGCAAAATCTATGGGCGTGATGGATACTACTAGATTGCTGACTTTTTCGGGATATTGAGCTGCATATAATGCGGTAAATACGCCGCCCTCACAGATCCCAAATAAATTAATACTATCAATCATTTTTTCACGACAAATAGCATCGACACACTCATCTAAATAATAAGCGACATAGTCATCAAAGTTTAAGTACTGGTCTGCGCGGCTCGCATACCCCCAATCTACGACATAAAGATCGACACCACGTAATAACAGGTTACGCACTAGTGATCGATCTTCTTGTAAATCTATCATGGTGTAGCGCCCTATTAATCCATAAACAATTAATACTGGGTCTGTTTTTGGCGCGTCTTCGATTAGTGCTTTGTAGTGATAAAGTTTTACTTTATCAAACTCAGCGAGGAGTGTTTTTTCGCTAGTACCTACTTCAATATCTTTAGCATTTATGCGACCAAGAGTTTCGGCACCTTTTGCAAATTGCTGGCTAAAATTTAGCATGTCGGACATGGGGCCAAACCATTCTTCAATTGATTGATTCATAAGGGTTTTCGATTGGTTGTAGTATCTGGATTAGCGGCATTGTTAGTTTCAGTTACAGGCATGTTTACAGGTTGTGATTTAACAATGGCAGCTTTTTCAGGCGCTGTAAATTGAGCTTGTGGAGCTTGCTTTGTTGCCTGCGGTGCTTGGTCTTTTACCTGCGGTGCTTTGCTTTTAACCTGTGCCGATTGCTGCTTAGTTAGAGACGCTTTTACTTTTGCCTTCGGCGCTTTACTTTTTTCCTTTAACACTTCAATTTCTGTTTGTTTGGCTTGCTTTTTTAATTGTCGAAACTCGCGTCTTAACTCATAAACCATGCGGTGCAAATCATCGACTTCTGAACGTGTAGGCATTGTATATGCCTCACACCACGCCTCGATAATTTCACGCTGTTTCAGTTTATATTGCGTGTTGGTTTTAAATAATTTTCGTTGTGCGGCTAAAAACTCATCGCTACGTTGAGCCTGAATAAGACTTTCATTAGCAACCTTCAACCAACGCTGCATCATATCATCTAGATCGATCGATTCTTTTTGAGGCTCGTCTGCTTCTGCTTTAACATAGCGATCAAATGCCTTAGCCCACGCTGATGAAATAACCGTTTGATATTCTGCATTTGCATTACACAAATTCGTCCAATCTTGTCCGGTGCGCATGAATTTTTTTTCGAGCACACCGATATTGGCAAAGTCGGGTCCTTCGGCTAAACGCTGAAAAACTTGATTTAATTCATCAATTCCAGAGCTTAAAAACGTCGCTGGATTAAGCATTAATTTTAATTTTTCAAAGGCATCGACTGACCCGCCCGCGCTGCTAGACATTCCATCACGCGGCATTTTCATACCTTTCGGAAACCATTGCTCAGAGGCGGTGACCCAACTATTAAATTGTGCCTCACATTGATCCCAGTTTTGTTTGGCGCGACCGACAACTTCGCTCACGTCCTCAGATTCTGCAGCGTCTGCAACATTGGTAAACCAGTTTGCTTGCGCCTTCATCATCTGCTCTGAACCCGATAACCAGGCGTCAAAGAAAGGATTTGGAGTGGGGCCACTTGTTGAATTACGATCAGTCATGTCTTAAACCTGTCTTTTGTCGAAAGCAACAATCATCAAAGCGCTCGCTTATAAATAGCCAGCGCCGCTTCGTAAGTCATCTCTCTTGGATTATTAATCAATAAGCGCGTTTGTTTCATTGCATCACCCGCTAACATCTCAAGGTCTTTTTCAGCCACACCGACTTCTCTTAAGGTAGATTCAAGACCTAAGTCTGAGCTTAAGCTGGCAGTTTTTGTGAGCAAGCCGTCTAGTTTTTTGTCAGAGGCTACACCTTTTAACTCAGGAAAACATAAATCAGCTAACTCAAGATAATGTGTTGAAGCTTCTGGCATGTTGAACTCCATCACATGAGGCAATACCAAAGCGTTAGATAAACCATGAGGCACATGAAAATGGCCACCTAGTGGATAAGCTAAAGCATGCACAGCCGCAACTGGAGAGTTAGCAAAGGCCATACCTGCCAACATTGAGCCCAACAACATATTAGCGCGTGCATCTCGATCATCGGGCTTTACACAGACTTGTCGAATATTAGCGCCGAGCAATTCTAGCGCTTGACGGGCTAGGCAATCGGAGACGACATTTTTTTTGATTTTTGAGGTATAGGCTTCAATGGCATGAACCATTGCATCAATACCCGTTGCTGCCGTTACCGATACGGGTAAACCCACGGTTAGTTCTGCATCGAGCACGGCCCAGTCCGGTAATAACTGCGGTGCAACTACACCTTTTTTCTCGGTATCACCCGTTGTTACAATAGAGATAGGCGTTACTTCTGAGCCTGTTCCCGCTGTTGTTGGCGCCAACACTAAGGGCAAGCGCTCGCCTCTGACTAGATTAACACCATACATTTCTTCAATCGGTTGTGTTGTATTACATAAGATCGCAATCAACTTAGCGGTATCCATAGAGCTACCACCACCGACCGAGACAACACCATCGATTTTCTCTGCTTTGGCTGCCGCAACAGCTCTTAAAATAAGTTCCTGTGGTGGATCGGCAACAACATCTGAAAACAACCAAACACCAACGCCCGCTTTTTTTAAACCCGCTAGTGCGGCATCGGCAAGACCAAGTTTTACAATCATAGGATCTGTAATAAAGGCAATTTTTTTGCAACCACGATCACGCATGATAGCGCCGATTTTTTCTGTTGCTCCGACTTCGGATAATACTGAACGAGTTGTTTGAAAACTAAATGATTGCATAGCTCACTCCGTTAATAATTTATAATTAGTGTACACAAAAGCGCCACTCCCTTAAGCCATCAGACTTAAATGGGTGGTGCTTTTATTGGTAAGTTTAAAGAGGTGACGTTAAGCCTTTTAGTTTTGCGGTTAACTTCATATTTTCAGAATAATCAACAGGACAGTCGATAATAGACACTGTGCCATCATTTAGCGCCTCTTCTAGCACCGATGTCAGACTCTCTGAGCTGTCAACTCGATACCCTTTAGCACCAAAACTCTCTGCAAATTTAACAAAGTCTGGATTGATAAAATCAATATTGGTGGCACGATTGAAATGACGCATTTGATGCCATTCGATTAATCCGTATTTACCATCGTTAAAAATCAGAATGACGATATCTAATTTAAGACGTAGCGCAGTATCAATCTCTTGGTTATTCATCATAAAGCCTGCGTCGCCGCAGACGGCGACAGCTTTTCTATCAGGGTAGGCAAGCTTTGCGGCAATGGCGCCGGGCAAGGCAATGCCCATTGCTGCAAAACCGTTAGAGATAATACAAGTATTGGGGGCTTGCGCTTGATATAGACGGGCTATCCACATTTTATGGGCGCCGACATCAGAGATAATAATATCGTCATCATCTAACACTTTGCGGATGTCAGAAATGATTTTTTGGGGTTTTATTGGAAACCCTACATCATCTTTAAACTCATTATATTGCTCATGTATAATATTGTGTAGCTTATGTATTTTGGTGTCTGCCACTGGCTCTTGGGCATAATTCATCACGCGCATTAACGAACTCGATATATCGCCAACAACACCCGCTTCTAAAATATAGTGTTGGTCAACTTCGGCAGAATTAACATCGATATGTAATATGCGTCGATCACACTTTGGGTTCCATAAGTGCGGATGATATTCGATCATATCAACACCGATACAAATGACTAAATCAGCCTCATCAACACCAAAGGATACATAGTCATGTGCCTGCAAGCCAATGGCTCCGATACTCAAAGGATGACGTGAAGGGATGACGCCTTTTGCCATAAAGGTTGTTGCAACAGGAATATTTAACTTCTCAGCAAAGGCCACTAAAGCGTCACTAGCATGACCACGAATAACGCCATTACCCGCCATAATAATGGGTGTTTTAGCTTCAGCAATTAAGTTAGCTGCCTGTTCACACTTATGCTGCGGCGCCGCCGGTGGACTTGCACTTTGTTTTTTTAAAGGAACAGCTGACGCTGGCAAATAGGCAGCGGCTACATTTTCAGGAAACTCAATAAAACTACAACCAGGTTTTTCAGCTTGGGCTATTTTAAAAGCCTTACGTACCACTTCTGGAATAATCTCTGGTACGATTAATTGTGTTGCGTATTTAGTAATTGGACCAAATAAATTCACTAAATCTAAAATTTGATGGCTCTCTTTGTGCATACGATTAGTTGAACCCTGACCGGCGATGGCTATCAGCGGTGCGTGGTCCATATTGGCATCAGCGACACCCGTCATTAGATTGGTTGCCCCAGGCCCTAGTGTTGACATACAAACGCCAGCTCTGCCGGTTAGACGCCCGAGAACATCGGCGATAAATGCCGCGCCTTGCTCGTGACGCGTGGTCACAAATTGGATAGGGCTATCAATTAAAGCGTCGATTACATCAATGTTTTCTTCGCCGGGTACGCCAAATATATATTCAACACCTTCATTTTCTAAGCATCTTACGAAAACGTCAGCGGCTTTAACAAGGCCTTTATTCACTGTCGCTTGAGGATCTTGTTGGAGGTTTTGGTTTAGGTCTTGTTGCGGGTCTTGCTGTGTGTCGAGCATATTCATTTCCTGTCCTGTGTACTTAATTAAGGGAACTTGGTTACAGAATTCATCTCTTTATAATTGATTTGAGACTTAAATATTTAAAACAAATAACACATTAAACGCTTATATACGTCTTGAGAATATTATCACCAAAAAAGCAGATTTAGATACAAATTTAAATGACTTTAGGAAAATAACGGTCTAAAAACATCGAACCCCACAATTTAATGACATAAGGCTCATAGGTATTAAGCAATAATCTAGCCAGACTCTAGAAATAGACAAAAAAAACCCCACATAAATGTAGAGTTTTTTGGGTTAAATCATTATTAACAATAAATGCGCATGCACTAACTACCTTAGATCATCCTTTAAACATCAATGCCGCCCATACAAATATATTTAATTTCTAGAAAATCTTCGATACCATATTTAGATCCTTCGCGTCCCATACCCGACTGCTTTACGCCGCCAAAAGGGGCCATTTCGTTTGAAATAGCGCCTTCGTTTACGCCAACCATGCCATATTCAAGCGCTTCTGAGACACGCCACACTCTACCAATATCACGCGTGTAGATATAAGAGGCTAAACCGAAATCGGTATCATTCGCCATATCTATTGCTTCTTGATCAGTTTCAAACTTTATCAGTGGTGCAACTGGTCCAAAAATTTCATTGACGGCTACCGACATGCCAGGCTCCACATCAGCTAAAACGGTAGGCAGGAAAAAATTTTCACCTAAGTCACTTTTCTTACCGCCTGTGAGTACTTTTGCGCCAGCTGCTATTGCCTCGTTGACTAGTTTTTCGACGCTGTCAGCGGCATTACTGTGTATTAAGGGACCAAGATTTACGCCTTCTGTGGTCCCAACACCTTGCTTTAGGGCTTCAACTGCAACCACAAGCCGTTTTGCAAATTCATCATAAACCCCTTTTTGCACCATTATTCGGTTAGAGCAGACACAGGTTTGTCCAGAATTGCGGAATTTCGAAATCACCGCTCCGGTAACAGCGGCATCCAAGTCTGCATCATCAAAAACAATGAAGGGTGCGTTTCCGCCTAGTTCCATGGTGGTTTTTTTAACGGTGTCGGCGCATTGCTTTAATAGAATCTTGCCAACAGGCGTCGATCCAGTAAATGAGAATTTTGCAATCCTTGGATCGCCTGTTAATACTTGGCCAACTTCTTTTGCATGATTAGAGACGATAACATTGAACACACCTGGTGGAATGCCAGCTTGATGCGCAAGCTCTGCCAGAGCGAGCGCTGATAATGGTGTCTCGGTTGCGGCTTTAACAATAAAGCTACATCCTGCAGCCAATGCTGGCGCGGCCTTTCGAGTTATCATTGAGCTAGGAAAATTCCACGGTGTAATAGCGGATACAATACCGATACCTTGCTTGATAACAACAATTCTCTTGTCTGACGATGGGGCTGGAATCGTATCGCCATAAACTCGTTTAGCTTCTTCTGCAAACCATTCAATATAGCTTGCACCATAGATGACCTCGCCTAATGATTCACTCAGAGGTTTGCCCTGCTCGGCTGTTAAAATCTCGGCGAGCGACTCTTTATTTAGCATGACTAAATCAAACCAGCCACGCATTATACTAGAACGCTCTTTAACTGATTTATTGCGCCACGACGCTATTGCAGCTGATGCGGCATCAACAGCAAGTGTTGTTTGTTCTGCAGAGGCATTTGAAAGCGTCGTAATTTTTTCACCGTTGCCGGGATTCAAGACATCGAAAGTATCCTCACTACCACTTAGCCAGCTTCCATTTATGTAACTTCCGCTTTTTAGCAGAGAACTGTTTAGCCTAGAAGAGTGGGAATTTGTCATTTCTTATTACCTCAATCAGTATTATTTAATTCAAGAAGCATTTAATGCTAGAGAATTTTACTTTTGGAAAATTTATCTTTAAATTTGCTTGGATCATTACACATTTAATGCATTTTTAGGGCCAACGACTTAATTATGCACCACATCATACATTCTTATGATTCATATTAGCCAGCCAAACAACTCATCAAATCAATAAAAGCCAGCTAACTTAGAATAACATTTTCAGTATAAAAACTAAAACCGCACATGATCTTACTATGTTAAAACAGATACTTAGTTCGAGGAAGTCTATTGCATCATCTTACTCGGGCTTGAGGCACAACATAACGCTCGTAATGCGCACTAGAGAGAGTAAAGAAGTCTTGCTCTAAAAACTGTTTAATTTGTTCAAGATTATAACGCTGCCACTTTTCTTTAATGGTAAAACCAAAGTCTTCCGTTTGCCTTATATGGCTACTACTTCGGCGCAGTAATTCATAAACCCAGCGACTACTCGATAAATTTTTATCGAAGTTTATTTGTTGGTACTGCATTTGCGATAGCAACTTTTCTTCATCAAAAATATCAATCATATTGCCAACAATTTTCTGTAAGAAGTCATCTAAACGATTGATCACTAACAGACGCTGTTCCTCGGTATAACCATTCCAGTCGATTACTTCGTGAGCAAAACGCTTGCAACCACGACAAACCACATCACCAATAACTGTGGAGCAAACACCGATACAGGGAGTTTTTACTTTTAACATACCTATTTACCTATTTACCTATTTACTTATTTACTTATTTACTAAATAGCCTTTGAAACTATATGTACATTAGATTTCGTTTGCTTAACAAAAACAGACCACAGTTAATGACCAGTATTAATACGTTTATTATAACTTTAACTCGCTCAACAAATTTATTAGTCATCACTCAATATGTTGATACTTAACTATTGGCTAATTCGATCAGCGTATCGCGTATCCATTTATGCGCGCTATTATGATGCAAAAGCGGGCTCCAAATCATACTAATTTCAATTTCTGCAATATTAAAAGGCGGTTCTGTAATCATTAAATCGGCACTATCATTATAAAGTAGTGCTGCTTTCGTGGGCATAGTTGCCACTAAGTTAGTTTGGCTAACTAGCTTTGGAATAATTTGGTAGTGGCGGGTATATACGCTGATGTGTCTCTCGTGACCCAGTTCCTCTAAAGTATTATCTACCCAACCTCGGCTGCTCGATTGCGACATACCTGTGCCAACACCAATACCTGTTTTACTCACCCAAATATGTGAGGCAGATAAATAATTTTGAAGAGTATTATCCGTCAATAAAGGATGCCCTTTAGCCATTAAGCAAGAAAAACTATCCTTCCAAATTGATCGCTTATAAAATGACTGCGGAATAAAATCAAAATTATTAATCGCAAGATCAATTGCGCCCTTTTCTAAATCCTGAAAGCTACCGTCACTTAAGGTAAGAATATCAATTGATATTTGCGGAGCATGAGTTTGAATATGAGCGACTAGAGCTGAAATTAACAGGCCTTCAACATAATCACTGACTAAAATACGAAACGTACGCTGGCTATTTAGAGGATTGAAAATTTCGCTCGGTGACAACACCTCCTCTGTCATAGTGAGAGAGCGTCGTACCAATGGCTCTAAGCTAAGTGCTTTTTCCGTGGGCTCCATACCTCTGGAGGTTCTCACTAAAAGAGGATCTGCAAAATAATCTCGAAGACGCTTGAGACTACTACTCATGGCAGGCTGGCTAATATTTAGCTTCTCCGCTGCTCTCGATACATTGCGCTCACGCATCAACACATCAAAACAAACCAGTAAATTTAGATCGAAATTATCAACATTCATATTTTAGCTCACAGATATAAGCATGGTTTAAGGCATAGCTTGGGTTATAAAAAAGGTTGGTAATGACATCGTCGAATTAAGGGCATAGTTTAATGGCTGAAATAGCTCGGCTTTTAGTAATTATGCTATATAAACAAACAAAGTGTTTTCTTATAATACTATAAGCAAGACAAATAATGGTTATTGATTCTATCGATTAGATTTACGGAGCTAGGCAGAGTAATATATTGCCCAATTGATTAACGTCTACTGGCAAATCATAAGCCATAGATAGTATGATCCATGTTTAGCTAATAGTTAATTTGACAACTAATCAATAATAAATAAAACCCTAAATCAACCTTTTTTATTACAGATGAGGATTACCCAGTGCTAGATGCCTATCGTCAACATGTTAAAGAACGTGCAGATCAATCGATTGCTCCAAAACCTCTGAACGCTGAACAAGTCACTAGCTTGGTAGAATTACTTAAAAATCCTCCTGCAGGCGAAGCAACAACACTCATTGACCTTATATCAAATCGTGTGCCACCTGGTGTCGACGAAGCTGCTTATGTAAAGGCGGGTTTCTTATCAGCTATTGTGAAAGATGAAGACTCAAGTCCAATTATTTCTAAAGAAGATGCCGTAAAAATGTTGGGTAACATGCACGGTGGCTACAACATAGTCACTTTGGTAGACCTTCTAGATAACCCTGAACTTGGCCCGTTAGCTGCCAAAGAATTAAAACATACCTTATTAATGTTTGATGCCTTTCATGATGTCGAAGATAAATCAAAAGCAGGCAATGCACTCGCAAAGGATGTGATCGAGTCATGGGCTAATGCTGAATGGTTTACAAATCGCGATAAAGTCGCTGACAGTATTAAAATGTCGGTGTTTAAAGTCACCGGTGAAACTAACACCGATGACCTTTCACCTGCTCCCGATGCATGGTCGCGACCTGACATTCCATTACATGCTCGCGCCATGTATAAAATGACTCGCGATGGTTTAACGCCTGAAGAACATGGTGTTACCGGCCCAATGAAACAAATAGAAGCACTTCTAACAAAAGGCTTACCCGTAGCATTTGTTGGTGATGTAGTCGGCACTGGATCTTCACGTAAATCTGCTACTAACTCTGTTTTATGGTTTTTTGGTGATGATATGCCAGGTGTGCCAAACAAACGTGGCGGTGGTGTTTGTATTGGTAATAAAGTCGCACCAATTTTTTATAATACGATGGAAGATGCAGGCGCATTAGTCTTTGAAGCACCCGTTGATAATTTAAATATCGGTGATGTGATTGATATCCGTCCATATGAAGGCAAAATTCTAAATGAAGCGGGCGCTGTAGTCTCCGAATTTGAATTAAAGTCAGACGTATTACTTGATGAAGTTCAGGCCGGTGGTCGAATCAACTTAATTATTGGTCGTGGTTTAACGTCAAAAGCGCGTCAATCATTAGGCTTACCTGTTAGCGATCTATTTCGTATCCCCAGCTCACCCGTTGCTAGCGATAAAGGTTTTACTCTTGCTCAAAAAATGGTGGGTAAGGCATGTGGCCTTGAAGACAATAAAGGTATTCGTCCCGGCACTTATTGTGAACCTAAAATGACAACGGTTGGTTCGCAAGATACGACCGGTCCAATGACTCGCGACGAACTTAAAGACCTCGCTTGTCTTGGTTTCTCTGCTGATTTAACGATGCAATCCTTCTGTCACACGGCGGCTTACCCTAAGCCTGTCGATATTGAAACCCAGCACAGTCTACCTGACTTTATTATGAACCGTGGCGGTGTATCTCTGCGCCCAGGTGACGGTATTATTCACTCTTGGTTAAACCGCATGCTATTGCCTGATACTGTTGGTACTGGCGGTGACTCGCATACGCGTTTCCCAATGGGCATCTCATTTCCTGCGGGTTCTGGACTTGTAGCCTTTGCTGCGGCAACAGGCGTGATGCCATTGGATATGCCCGAATCTGTTTTAGTTCGCTTTAAAGGTGAAATGAAACCCGGTATAACGCTACGCGACTTAGTGCACGCTATTCCTTACTATGCGATCAAACAAGGCTTACTAACGGTAGAGAAAAAAGGCAAAAAGAATATTTTCTCTGGTCGTATTCTTGAAATTGAAGGCCTTGATAACCTAAAAATTGAGCAAGCTTTTGAATTGTCAGATGCATCGGCTGAACGCTCTGCTGCGGGCTGTACTATCAAGCTATCCGAGGCTTCTATCAGTGAATACTTAAACTCTAACATTACCTTACTGCGCTGGATGATTTCAGAAGGTTATGGCGATGTGCGTACTATTGAACGTCGTGTTCACAATATGGAAGCATGGCTAGCAAACCCATCATTGATGTCTGCTGATGCCGATGCTGAATACTCTGAGATCATCGAAATTGATTTAAATGAGATCAACGAGCCAATCGTTTGCTGTCCAAATGACCCTGACGATGCGCGCCTATTATCAGAAGTAGCTGGCGATAAAGTAGATGAAGTTTTTATTGGTTCTTGTATGACTAATATTGGTCACTTTCGTGCAACCGGTAAATTGCTTGAGCAAAATACCAAGCCGCTAGAGACTGCATTTTGGTTATGTCCGCCTACTAAAATGGATGAGCATACTTTAAAAGAAGAAGGCTATTACGAGATTTATTCGCGTAATGGCGTACGCACAGAAATGCCTGGATGTTCTTTATGTATGGGTAACCAAGCGCGCGTTGAAGCAGGCGCAACAGTATTATCTACATCAACGCGTAACTTCCCTAATCGCCTTGGTGATGGCGCTAATGTTTATCTTACCTCTGCTGAGCTTGCTGCTGTTGGTGGTATTTTAGGTAGGCTACCCACAGTAGAAGAATATATGGAATACGCATCGAAGATTGATTCTATGTCAGATGAAATCTTTAAATATATGAACTTCGATCAAATTGCCTCTTTCCAAAAAGGTGCTGACGAGGGCAAGCTAATTGCGGCTACTCAAATTGAAGATGTAAAAATGTAAGCTAGCTAGAATATTTAATCGATACAAAAAACCCGCCAATTGGCGGGTTTTTTTATGATGTTTTTATGACTTAAGTTTCTTAAAAAGTTTTATTTTAAACCCTTAAAAAACTCGCCTCACAAAACAAAATCCAAACAAATTTAGCTCGCTAGCGCGTTTTCTAATTTTGTTAGGCTATCGATTGTGACCGTGGGCTCAACCCCCCAAGGGTCAAATATAGCCGCTTTTGAACGCTGCACCCACGCCGCTTTAAGGCCTGAAGATATTGCGCCAATAACATCGAATGGGTTGCTAGAAATCAACCATGTCTGCGCTGCAATCGAGCCTGCTTTTTGAGTAAAGTATTGATACACATCGGGATTTGGCTTAAAGGTCTGCAAATCATCTACACTCACCACACCGACAAATAAATCACGTATGCCCGCATTTTTAAGCAAACCCTCAACTGCCGCTTCGGTACCATTTGAAAAAGCTAACAACTTATAGCCTTTTTGACTCAAGCTTTGCAAGCTAGACGTCACATCGTCAAATGCAGGCAACACAGCATAAGAAGCTAGCAATGCCGCTTTATCGGAGTCTGACAACGACACTTGGTAATGGGCCGCTGTATAATTAAGCGCGTCTTTGGTACATACAGAAAACGGCGCATAGTCTCTCATCAAGCCACGTCTAAAAGAATACTCTAATTGCTTATCACGCCATGTTTGAGAAAAATCTTGTGCATTCACAGATGAATCTAGAAATGCATGCAACTTTTCAATAACTCCATGAGTATTGATAAGCGTTCCATAAACATCAAACGCAAGTGTAATAGACATTTTCAAGCCTTTTAGTGGTAATTATATTCTCAACATTATTATTTACGACGAGATTTACCCGCGCGTAATTTTCTCTGATGACGTTCTCGCGCTGCATTTTGTGCCGGCGTTAATGGCTGTGTGCTGCCCGTCATTTCTATTTTTGCGGTTGCACATAAATCTTTAATTTCTTTAATATTTAACTCTGTCCACTGCCCTACACGAACATGTGATGGAATAAAAATATTACCAAAGCGCACACGTTTTAGGCGACTTACTTTAACGCCTTGAGACTCCCATAAACGTCGTACTTCACGATTACGCCCTTCCATAACGACGCAATAAAACCAATGGTTTTGACCCGAACCAGCGCCATCAACAATATCAGTAAAGCGTGCAGTACCATCTTCTAATGCAATACCTTCAACTAAGCGTGCTTTCATATCATCATCAACTTTGCCCTGAATTCTAACTAAATATTCACGATCAATCATTGACGAAGGATGCATCAAGCTATTGGCTAATTCACCGTCAGTGGTAAATAATAATAGACCACTTGTATTAAAATCTAAGCGCCCTACGGCTATCCACCGCTCGCCACTTAACTGTGGCAAATGGTCAAAAACGGTTGGACGTCCCTCGGGGTCGGAGCGGGTACAAATTTCGCCTTCGGGCTTATTATATAATAGTACTTTGACATTTTTTTCTTCGCGGGGGGTGATTTGAAGACGTTTTTTATCGATCTCGATACGGTCAGTAAGCTCTACTCTGTCACCTAAACTAGCCGGCACACCGTTAACAATGACCCGTCCTTGCGCAATAACGCGCTCCATTTCGCGACGTGAACCAATACCAGCTCGCGCCAAAACTTTTTGCAGCTTTTCATTTTTTATCGATTTATGATCGACAGATTCTTGTGAATCTAAGTCTCGACGTGTTGACTTATTTTTTTCATGCGTTGGTTTTTTCATTGTATCTAAGAGCCTCCCGGCTAGTAATTTTATGTGTGTAAAGTATCGATATTTTCATCAGTACTTATGGTCTCGTCTTTGCTATTGTCGGAGTTCGATTGTTGCAAATTATTTTCAATTTCTTCTACTAATTGTTCACTGTATTCTGCTGTATCTATATCTTCTGCAATATGTGGCGACGGTTTTTCTTCTAAATCGAGTTGTAGATTATCATCTTTATTGTCAGTATCACTATCACTCTCAAGCTCAGATACTTGATCTGGCTGAAAATCAAATTCTGGCGTTAACGAATCAATATCGGCTAATTCGCGCAGTGACGGTAAATCTTCCAGATTTTCTAAGTTGAAATAATCTAAAAACTGTTTTGTTGTTGCAAACAAAGAAGGGCGACCAGGAACATCACGATGCCCTACTACCTTTATCCATTCACGCTCACTGAGCGTTTTAATTATATGAGAACTAACAGCAACACCACGTATTTCTTCTATATCACCACGCGTAATAGGTTGACGATAGGCAATGATTGATAAAGTCTCTAGTAAAGCACGGGAGTAACGCTGTGGCTTTTCTTCCCATAACTTATTAATCCAAGGAGCCATTTCAGTACGCACTTGAAAACGCCAACCGCTACTGACTTTTTTTAATTCGAAGCCACGACCATGACAGCTCTCTGCTATCGCTTCTAATGCATTTAAAATTTCATTTTTGTCAGGAACAACTGTCTCAGAGCCAGATTCTAGAAGATGATCACCGGTAAATAATGTTTGTAATTTTTCAATTGTTAATGGGTTACTGTAAGCCATTAATGCACTTTCAATAATTTTTTGTAGCTGCTGTGATGGCATAACAGGGACTTGTGTTGCAGTATCTTCAGTTAGAGTTGATTCAATATCAACTTCTTCACTTAGCGTTTCCTGAGTAGATGGTTCTGTAGGTTGTTGCATAAAAATTCCGTAAACTATTTTTGACAAGCTATCTTAATAACTGATAAAACGCTCTACATACAATTAAACTATGAGTACTTTAAAAATAAACTATTCGCTTTTTGCCTTCACATGAATCGCTCCAAAAGCATCATTTTGCACGAAATCAATGAGTGATTCTTTAATCAGTTCCATTACGGCCATAAAGGTGACGATTACCCCCATGCGCCCCTCGGATACTTTAAATAAACTGACAAAAGGTACGAAGGTTTTCTTTAAACTTAGCGTCTCTAAAACTTCAGTCATGCGCTGTCGAGTCGACATCACCTCTCGCAGAATTTGATGGCTCTCAAACATATCAGCACGCTTTAGCACATCTGCTAATGCAAGCAATAATTCTTTAAGGTCAACTTCTGGATCTGGTCTTGTTAAATTGCGATCGGGTTCATGAGCTGACGCAATAAAAACATCTCGATTCAATCGAGGCAACTCATCAACATCTGATGCCGCTTGCTTGAAACGTTCATATTCTTGCAGGCGCCGAATTAACGTTGCCCGCGGATCATCATCCTCTTCGTCTTCATCTTGATTACGCGGCAACAACATTCGAGATTTAATTTCTGCCAACATAGCCGCCATAACTAAATATTCAGCGGCAAGTTCAAAATGCATGGTGTCTAATAATTCAACATACGCGACATATTGATGTGTTATTTCCGACACATCAATCTCTAAAATATCAATATTTTGACGACGAATAAGGTACAACAAAAGATCGAGTGGACCTTCAAAAGCCTCTAAGATAATCTCAAGAGCATCGGGTGGTATATACAGATCTTTGGGCAAATTGGTATATGCTTGACCATTAATGAAAGCAAAGGGCATTTCACCTTGTTTTAATCGAGCAACATGCTCAACCTTTGCAGGGTCTTTATCTGAGCCTTGGCCTAATTTTTTATCTGGGTTTGCCTCATCATCAAGAGCAGGTGCTGGGATAGCATTTGAGGATTGCCTTGCTGTGCCTGATGTTGAAGTCATTCCGTGCATCTGCCTTAATTATTAAGCTAAAAAACGTACTTTAAAAAATTTGCTATCAAAGAGGTGATTATAGCGATATTAACGGACTAGATATAGCGTAACGTACTTACTAACATAATTAATAAAGTAGTTAATAAAGAAGTACCAAACTAGTTATTATTTAAAATTCTAGCAATTCTTAAAAATCTATTATCCTCCTGATAACTTCGGGTGATAATTTCTGGTGATAACTTCTGGCCAATGAACGCATCTGATATACTCCTGTTATCATCAACCCTCTTCAATAATCCAATTAAAAACTATCAATAAATCTATAAATTAGATTGGATTGCTTTACCAAAGCAAGTATCAAAAACATGAACTTAGATATCGATCAACAACATATATGGCATCCCTATAGCTCGACAAATAAGCCTAGCCCTGTATTTGGCGTCACCTCGGCACATGGAGTCTATTTGAATTTAGAGGATGGTCGACAAATTATCGACGGCATGTCCTCTTGGTGGTGTATGCTCCATGGCTACAATCATCCCAAGCTAAACCAAGCCATTGTTGACCAAACTCAAAAAATGGCACATGTAATGTTTGGCGGGCTCACTCATGAGCCCGCTATCAACTTAACTGAAAAACTCATTACGCTCACACCAACGCCACTGCAACATGTTTTCTATGCAGATTCCGGCTCTGTTGCCGTCGAGGTTGCGTTGAAGATGGCCATACAATTTTGGCAAGCACAGGGCTTAGGCAATAAAAAGAGAATTTTAAGCCATTCGCGGGGCTATCATGGTGATACCTTTGGTGCCATGTCAGTTTGCGACCCTGTGACAGGAATGCATCATCTATTTGCTGACTCATTAATGCCCCAATATTTTGCGCAGGCACCTCAATGTGGTTTTGACGAGCCTTGGAGTAAGCACTATTGCGATAATATAAGGCAGCAGCTAGTCGAGCATCATGACGAACTAGCCGCGGTGATTATTGAACCTATCGTGCAAGCAGCCGGAGGCATGCGTTTTTATTCTGCAGATTATTTAAAAACTCTTCGAGAATTGTGTGATGAATTCAATGTATTGTTAATTGTCGATGAAATTGCAACAAATTTTGGAAGAACAGGCAAATTATTCGGCTGCAATCATGCTGATATTAGCCCAGATATTATGTGTTTGGGCAAAGCCTTAACAGGTGGATATATGACCTTGGCCGCTACACTTTGTACCTCTCAGATTGCTCAGACTATTTCTAATGGTGAGGCTAAGGCACTTATGCACGGCCCAACATTTATGGCTAATCCACTTGCCTGTGCTGTTGCTAATGCAAGTATCGATTTACTTCTCGATTCACCTTGGCAGCAATGGATACAAACAATAGCGGCTCAACTTACACAAGATCTAGCTGAATGCGAACACTGGCCTCATGTCGAAAATGTACGAGTTCTTGGCGCTATTGGTGTGGTCGAGCTAAAACAACCCGTTGACTTAGCTATTATTCAGTCACAGTTTGTTGATGAAGGGGTGTGGATACGTCCCTTTGGTAAACTGGTTTATATTATGCCGCCGTTTATTATTTCTCGCGAAGAGCTAAGTCGGCTGACTCAGGGGATGAAAAACGTTATTAAGGCAATTATCTGAACAAGACTATTAACACATAAGCTGTAAACGTTTTAACCTAGGTTAACACGCATAAAAAAAGCGCCTACTAAGTTAAGGCGCCTTTTTTTGATAACGAGCCTAATTATCGGCAATTATTAGTATTAGTTATAATAAGCGTTACTCGTATCGGTATGGTCGGTTACGTCACGCACACCTTTAACCTCTGGAATTTTCTCCATTAAGGTTTTTTGCACGCCTTGCTTTAAGGTCATATCAACAGCACTGCAACCTTGGCATCCGCCACCAAATTTGAGCACTAAAAAACCATCATCAGTAACCTCTGTTAACTCGACCACACCGCCATGTGAGGCAAGACCTGGGTTAATATCATTGTGTAAAACATAATTAACCCTATCCTCAAGCGGGCTATCGTCATTGACTTGAGGCATTTTAGAATTAGGGGCGCGTATTGTTAGCTGTCCACCCATTTTATCGGCAGCATAATCAACTTTTGCATCCTCTAAAAAGGCCGAGCTACGACCTTCAAAGTAGGCTTTAAATTTAGTATATTCGACAATCTCATCACCTTCTTGCTCTTCGCCTGTTCGGCAATAAGCAATGCAAGTTTCAGCTTTTGGTGTCCCAGGATTTGATACAAACATTCTAATGCCGATACCATCAGGCGCGTCTTGCTTGTCGAGTAGTTCTTTTAAGTAGTCTTGCGCAGACTCTGTAATATTTACACTCATTGTTTTTGAATCTCTCAAATTGTCTTTTAATATGATACGCTTTTTAGTAGATGCTTGTTGTAATATATAAGCATCCTTCACAGCGATTGGCAATATTCATAAATGAATGTTAATAGTGCCATAATTCATCTTTTTGCTCTACCCCATAAAAAATAGGGTAATATAACCCCCAATAATTAAAACTAGTTTATCGCTAGTCACTAATATTCAACTTCCCACACTTAAAAAGGTATTCGGTGTATGTCTTCACCATCAAAAAAACCCAGCTTTTGGAAAATTTTGCTCAGTACAATGGCTGCGGCGTTTGGTGTTCAAACGCGCAAAAATCTCGAGAAAGATTTTAATCACGGCAGTATCTATCCTTACATTGTGGCGGGACTTATTTTTACAATACTCTTTATCACTATCGTTTTTATGGTTGTGCAGGCCGTATTAAAAAGTAATGGTTTGTAAAGTTTCAGTTTAAAAGCGCACATCTAAAAAAGTATTTTATGCACAATAAAATCGTGTCTAAAAATTGATTCATTTTGGCAACAAGAATATTAATACTATTTCCAAATTTTAGGGCAATAAGCATTATCTATTTGCTTGTCGTTAGCTAATTAATTTATGGTTGATTAATTTGAAGATGCTTAAGCTGAGTTACTATTAAACAGGATGAGCGCTAACAGATGGCTTTAAGGAATCTCTGATTAAGTCTGGGTTGAATTTTTGATGAGATAAGATAATTGTGTTTGAGGCGATAATTTAAGGTAATAGCGAGCTATTGGCGAAATTATCAACAAAAAACACGGTTATTTTAGCCGTCAAAAAACAATCCATGATTTGATCAGAGGTTCCCTTACCTAGCTTGCTCGATGTAGATGTGATGGATTATACGACAAAGTTCTTAAAAAAATTTATAGCCTCGAGGTCGTTTTCCTTAAAGCTAATAATATTTCAGCATAAGTGCTGAGACAATTTAACTTGAGCTTAAGTTAAGCGCTAGTCTATACGTTGCCATATTGGCGCAGTATCAATACCACTTACCTTGAGCATTTTTTGCAGTTCTTTTTTGAAGCCACGTCGCTCGGATAAATGTAAATCTGATAAAAACTGCTGCTGGTGTTGATGGGCTTTATCATTAATTTCACTCATCACGCCTTTACCCTTAGTTGTCATTTTCAACTTTATAGAGCGCCGATCTAACTTATCATGCTCTCTTATGATAAATTCTTTACTCTCAAGGCGGTCTAACAAACGCGTAATACCAGAGCGGTCGGCGCCAAGATGATCGGCAATAACAGCCGGGGTATTGGCGATACTTTCGTCTAAAACATTCAATACCATCCATTGAGCCCAAGAAATATCATGGTCTTTCAACTGCTGATTAAATGCATCTTGCAATACATTATTGAGTCGATATATCCAGAATGCAAAACTATTGTGCAGTTTAAAATCAGACTTCATTTTTATTATCTTGCCACCATAAAAGAATGATTAACATAACATCAATTACCCATAAAATTAGAATTTACTCAAAAGATTACTTCGCCATTATGGGTGGAGAGTTATAAGTGGAGAGTTTTGTTGGATTTTTATTGAGCACTGACCCAAAATATACACGCCGCAACAAATACAGAAATAAGTACAATGGCTGCAATTGCATCAGCTAAGCTATCACCTTCTTTTTGCAATTCAACTTGATCTTTCATATCAAAAACCTCACAGATTAATTTTATTGTTATAGTTCAATTTTAATATTGATAAACAGTTACCTAACACCACACTATTTGAACAAATCCGCACACATAACTCAAGTTCTTTGATCTCTTATTCATTTCAGTAATATGCTAAAAGCAAAACGATCTTATAAATACCCCAGCAAAAAGTCTATTATTTAACAATATTGAGTATACTTACACGCTACTTTGAGACACCCCATTTAACACTTACTTCAGACTTTTTTATGTATAAATATGACCAGTATGACCATCAAATACTCCAAGAACGCGTTGCTCAATTTCGTGGGCAAACCGAACGTTTTTTGTCAGGGGAGCTAAAAGCGGAAGAGTTCTTACCTCTACGTCTTCAAAATGGACTCTACATTCAGCGTCTTGCCCCAATGTTACGCATAAGCGTGCCTTACGGTATGATCAATAGCAATCAATTACGCCGACTCGCCCATATTGCAAGGCACTATGACAAAGGCTATTGCCACGTTACAACACGCCAAAACATCCAATTTAATTGGCCAGATCTTGCTGATATTCCTGATATTTTAGCGGAACTTGCCGAGGTAGAAATGCATGCCACTCAATCAAGTGGTAACTGTATTCGCAATACAACTTCTGACCAATTTGCTGGCATTAGTAAAGACGAAGTAATCGACCCACGCCCCTATTGCGAGATCATTCGTCAATGGTCTAGCTTTCATCCAGAATTTGCATTTTTGCCGCGTAAATTTAAGATTGCCGTTACCGGTTCTGATACCGATCGTGCTGCAATCCAGGTTCATGATATTGGCCTTCAGGTCATTAAAAATGAGCATAATGAAATCGGCTTTCGCGTACTAGTTGGTGGCGGTCTTGGGCGCACACCGGTTATTGGCAGTCTAATAAAAGACTTCTTACCCGAACAACACTTGCTAACATATCTTGACGCTATATTGCGTACCTATAATTTGCTAGGCCGTCGCGACAATAAATACAAAGCGCGCATCAAGATTTTAGTAAAAGCCATGGGTATCGATTCCTTTAAAGAAAAAGTAGAGGCCGAATGGGCACACATTAAAGATGGCCCTGCAACGTTGACCGCAGAAGAGTTAAATCGAGTCAGTGTTTTTTTTACAGCACCCCTTTACGAACCGATCAATGATGCTAGCGCACAAGCTGAATTAGATCAGTTGGCTGACGATAATATTGCCTTTAGTAAATGGCTCATTCGCAACACATTTACCCATAAAATAGCTGGTTATGCCGCCGTTATTCTCTCGCTTAAACCAACGGGGGTTGCTCCTGGTGATGTTACCGATACTCAGCTCGATATTATTGCAGAGCTAGCCGAGCAATATAGTTTTGGTGAAATCCGCACGACTCACGAGCAAAATATCGTTTTGGCCGATGTTAAAAAGTCAGACCTTTTTAGCCTTTGGCAACTCGCAAAAAAAGCTGGGTTTGCGACACCTAATATTGGCACATTAACCGATATAATATGCTGCCCTGGCGGTGACTTTTGCTCGCTAGCAAATGCCAAAACAATTCCTATTGCTGAATCTATTCAACGTCGTTTCGATGATATCGATTATGTCTACGACATTGGTGATCTTGATATCAATATATCTGGCTGTATGAATGCTTGTGGACATCATCATGTTGGCCATATTGGTATTCTAGGCGTTGATAAAAAAGGCGTCGAATACTATCAAGTGCAATTAGGTGGCCGCTCTAATCAAGATGCAGCGCTCGGCACAGTGCTTGGCCCCGCATTTGCCCGAGAAGACATAACCGATGTCATTGATAAAATCATTGGTGTTTATATAACAAATAGACATATGGATGAGATATTTGTCGATACTTATAGCCGTATTGGCTTAAAGCCTTTTAAGGAGAGTGTTTATGCTAGCTAAACCACAGATTATAAAAAATGGCTTAGTGATTGATGACAATTGGACAATGGTCGAGCTACATGATGATCTCAATGTTGATGACATTTCAGGGCAATCCATTGTTCCGCTTAGCCTTTGGCAATCCGAGCACTCTCTTAAACGAGATAATATTGGGCTTCTCATCAATAATGATGTCGATTTAGCAACGATTTCAGAAGATTTAACTCAACTACCGTTGATTGCTATTCACTTTCCTAGCTTCATGGATGGTCGAGGTTTTTCTATTGCTCGTCTTCTACGTGAGCGCTATGGGTATAAGGGTGAAATTCGTGCCGTTGGTTATGTTATCCGCGATCAACTCTGCTACCTAAAACGTTGTGGCTTTGACGCTTTCAGTTTTAATCCCGAAAATATCTTAGGTGCCTTTGATTTGACAAAAATGGCGGCATCATTAAATGATTTTACTAATGCTTATCAAATTTCTGCTGACACCCCGACTCCTCTTTTCAGACGTCGAGCTTAACTAAATTTTCTTAGCCTATTAAACCAGTTTTAATAGGCTTTATTTCCCTCCTTTTTGTTTAACAATTAAGTTATTTCTTATAAACCTCAACATTTAACCCTATTTTTAGTTTTAATCCAGCTAATATAGTAGGTGCCTTTCATTTGGATTTAACGAAAATATCAGCATCACTCAATGATTTTACTAATGCTTATCAAATTTCTGCAGATACCCCTGCACCTCTCTTTAGACGTCGCGCTTAGCCGTTTTCATTTCAAGCCTGCTAAATAATCTATTTATAGTTTTGAGCAGGCTAAATTTCCTTGCTTCGGCATTATTCAGCTCTCCAATTCGAGAAATCAAAGCATTTAACCTTAAGAAACTCAAGGTTGTTCTATAAAGGTATAAAAATATTGCTTTGCATCCCTAAAAAAACTTTCACTTTTAAAAATACCGACTAATCTTTAAGTATCAAATACTATTATGACAATTAACTTTAACTATCAATTTCTCTGTCATAGATTTTTCACATCAAAAATTATCGGATCTTAAACATGAATTTTTCAATATTTTCTAGAAACAAAATTAACTCACAACTCGAAGCACTCAATCAAGCGATTGATGCAGTTGTGACAATTGATGATAAGAATCTTGTGACCTACTACAACAAAGCAGCCGAGCGCTTGTGGGGTTACACAGCAGATGAAGTGATTGGTCAAAATGTGAAAAAGCTAGTGCCAAAAGCGCTTCAATCGGGTCATGATGAGCTGGTTAATGCAAACCGCCGCACGGGTCATGACAAGATTGTGGGAACATCTCGTGATGTTCTCATTGAGAAAAAAGATGGCACCACTGGTTGGTGTAATTTGTCTTTATCTAAAGTAAAAGTTGGCGATAAAATTAATTACACAGCATTTGTAAAAGATATCAGTGAACAAAGACAATCGATGGAGATTATTGACCAGACTCTGGAGCAGTGCATAGATGGTGTGGTTACCATAGACGATAAAAACAATGTGATCTCTTTTAATACAGCGGCTGAGAAACTATGGGGTTGTAAACGCGAAGATGTAATTGGTAAAAATGTCAAAATGCTCGTACCTAAAGCTATTCAATCTAATCATGACCACCTAGTTGATAGCAACCGCACAACGGGTGTCGATAAAATTGTCGCTAAAGCTCGCGATGTAGAAATAGAAACGCTGGATGGGCGTAAAATTTGGGCCAATTTATCACTGTCTAAAGTTAGGTTTGAAAATAAAATTTATTACACTGCGTTTGTTAAAGATATTACTAAAGAGAAAAAACGCATAGAAGAAACTGCCATCCTCTCTTTAGTGGCTAACAAAACCGATAATTCGGTTATTATTACTGATGCCGGTGGATTTATCGAATGGGTAAATCCTGGTTTTGTCAAATTAACGGGTTATGAGTTAGACGAGATCAAAGGTAGAAAACTAGGCCATTTTTTACAAGGTGAGCATACTGATAAAAGAACTGAGCAAAGAATCAAAGACCATATTGCTGCACGCAGACCTTTTTATGAAGAAGTTTTAAATTACGATAAGCTTGGCAATCCTTATTGGATTAGTATTGTGGTCAACCCTGTCTTTAATAAAAACGGCGAGCTACATAAGTTTGTTGCTATACAAGCCAATATTAATGACTCAAAAAAGACGGCATTAGAAAACGATGTGCGTCTGCAAGCTATTAGTGAAACTAACATTGTTATCGAATGGTCGCCACAAGGCGATATTACTTTAGCTAACCCACTGACATTAGGTGTATTTAAAGTTGATAGCTTTGATCAACTTAAAAATGTGGTGCCAAACTTAAAGTCGATCTTAAACAATGAGCAATGGAACACTATCACTAATGGAAGTTTTGTGATTGCAGATATTTCTGTTAGCAAAAGAGGTACTGACGAAAGTGCCAAGTTATCGGTGTCTATTACTCCCGCACATGATAACGAAGGTAAACTTGTTAAGTTGTTGATGTATGGCTCAGATATATCAGAGCGCAATGCAGTTATTGAACAAACTCATGGCGCCATGTCACAAGTACTTGAGCGCATAGGCAGTATTATTCAAACGATTAATGGTATCTCTAACCAAACTAATTTATTGGCTTTAAATGCGGCCATCGAATCAGCGCGAGCTGGTGAAGCAGGTAGAGGCTTTGCGGTGGTAGCTGACGAGGTGCGAAACCTAGCTCAATCGACTACAGAATCTGCATTAGAAATTAGTTCACTCATTGACGAAACCAAAGGTCACGTCGATAGACTCTCTGAGTTTATGACAAAATCATAAAGTAAAAAACATTTATAAACATTACACAAAAAGTGCCTTAGTTATAAAAGATTATTGCTAAGGCACTTAACATTCATCATAAATCTTCTCATATATTATTTATAATAATTTGAAATTTATAGCGTCGTTTTTCAAAAAATTGCGCTTATATTTTATTAATTAAAAGCATTATAAAAACTGCTTTCAACTTATTCTTTCATATATAAAAGGTTTTATTAATCATCTATCAAGTAAACATTCATCAAGTAATTATTTGAAAAGCAAGTACTACCAAAAAAATAAATTTAACGAGAAACTATCTTATCTTCTAATAGCGATTTAAGTAGTTCATCTATTTCATTCTTTAGGTCTTTATCTGCAATTTTATTAGCGCTAACTTTTGCATCTTTAAGATTCTTAATGGCTACATCTATGCGACCTAATTCAATTTGTAAGTTTGCCATAGAAAAAGCAATCGATGCCATATAGTCTTTGACATTTATAACAATAGATTTCTCTAACGCTTTTGCATACAACTCCAAAGCGTATTCTAAATCGTCTGTAAAATCAGCCAGTGTTTCCCACTGTACCGGATGATCTTTGTCAGTGTTTTCGTTATTGATACAAATTTGTTTTAGCTCTTCATAAAGGCAATCAAATAATTCATTGTCTTCTTTATGAGCGGCCTTCATCAGCTGCTCAGCTAGATCATGTACTGACTTATATATTTTTACATTCATCATCTTACTGTTCATATTATGCTTCTGTCCTAATCTATAAGTCGAAAGTTATATCTCAATTTAATCGATAACTAATAAGGTAAATTTTTTAGTATTAAATTTAAAGCGAAAGTTTTACCTCTCGCAAGCTAAAATGTTGCTGCCTCGTGATAATTTTTAATCAACCCCACACATTTATCAAAATATCAATATACTATTTTAATGTTGACTCTCAACAGTATCTCCAACACTTATCAAGCCTTCATCAAGTATAGAGCCATAGATACCCAAATTTTGCTCGGCTTCTTTAATGACAGACCTGAGCATAGTTTTATCAAAAGCAAGCTCCTGTTGAGCCCGAGTAATTGCTCCGCAGCGAGGCGTCGTACCCGTACAATTTACATTTATATTGGCAATACTAATATGCTTACCGATCCAGCCTTGCTCCAATAGACTATTTGTCTCTGGATTTGTATCGATAATTAAATTAGGACGAAAACGTTCACTATTCCAGTCGGCTTCGGGCAGCTTGTGTTTAAAATAAGCTAGTGTGGCTGTGCTGATAATATGAAATGGTGATACTAAAAAAAATGAACCTGGGACAGTAACATACTCTTCTACTTCTTGTGGCAAATCACTAAAGTCAGGGTAAGGCTCATTTTCCTCTCGATCAAATGTGCTTTTGAGCTCTTCTAACCATCCTCGTTCAGCACCTTTATAACGTTTAAAAAAACTCTGCTCTCGATTAAATTCTAGCCGTTCTAAAGTAGAGGCATGCCCTACTAACTCAGATAATTTTTGATGTATCAGAGGGTCATCACTCCCTATACAGCTTCCGTCAGAAAATGTTATGTCAACATGTGGGTCTGCTAAATTCTGGCGACTGCTTGCGCGGCACATTAATAGCTCTGGACGAAACTTACAGCTCTGTATTTCTTGTCTTGCAACGTCCCATAAAGCCCAGCATCGATCACCTTTAAGACCATGGGCATTTATAGTACATTTTTCTAATTTTTCACCCGCCATACCTTTAACCGGATAACGCCAGATTTCTTTAACGGTTCCCAATGACTTCATAAGTTTTCCACTCGAGAATTGAGTTACTAAATTGCTTTTTTTGAGGCTAAGGCAACACTCAAACTGGCAGATTTAAGACAACACAAATTATATAATATCTGACTATTTATTGAATGCAAAATATGTTTCCAATACTTGATCAAATAATCAACAAAGACAATTATTTTTTCTGTTAACCGCATTTGATGGCCTATAATGAAGACTTTATTATTCTGATATATCTGGTCCTTGGGTTTTTCGAATAAAAAAATAATCTAAATAAACTTTAGGGTGCATTTAGATGAATAGAACATAAATCTATTTGATTAAATACTGAATTGGTTTAATGTTAAGATTTAAAGTTGTTTAGGACGTTTTATAGTTTACTCATGAGGATCGGTTTAAATGTTTGCCCATTTTTTTAGTCCAAAGAATCTCTCTCAAAAGGTAATGCGTGTTATTTTTTCTATTTATTTGGCAGTAACCTGTCTTATTACAGGCGTGCAATTTTTAACCGAATATTTAAAAACACAAGATTCAATCTTAAAAGAATTGAGGCAACTAGAAGAAACCGTCAGCGAACCTATTTCTACTAGTTTGTGGCAATATAATCAGAATCAGCTAAACGTACTCGTCACTGGAATTCTCAAAATGCCGATTGTCGAGGGCGTCGATATTTTTGATAAAAACACCCAAAATATGATCTCTCAACGATCTTTTGCTCCCGATTCTGCTCCCATATTAATTTTTGAGGTTACATCAGACTTAAGTTGGAATCTTAATGAAAAAGAAATATTACTTGGTAGCCTTGTGCTTTATTCATCCTCTGATGTCATTTTAGATAGAGTTTTATTCGGTTTTACTTTAATTGCTATAACGGTAATCATAAAGATATCTGTTTTCTTTTGCTTATTTATTTGGGCCTTTGATCGTTTTTTGGCTATTCCTTTGAAAGAATTAATGTCGCAAGTAGATGAGATACAACTTAGCCATAACACTAGCATGCGCCTTAAACTATCTGGCTCTGAAAAAAACGAGCTTAACCAACTTCAAGATCATATTAATAAGCTGCTGTCTGTAATAGAGATGGATCGAGAACGATTAATAGAAGACGAGGCAGATAAAAGAGTTTGGTTGGAGCAAGCGGTTGCAGAGTGCACGCAAGAATTACAAATTTTGAATGAGGAGCTTAAACAGCTAGCGACTAAAGATTCTTTAACGGGCGTATTAAATCGAAAAAGTTTCTTTGAAACCGCGCAACATCTACTTGTTCTTTCACAGCGGCAAAAATCATCTGCGTGCTTTATTTTGATGGATTTAGATCATTTTAAAATAATTAATGATACACATGGCCACTTCATTGGTGACAAAGTACTCGTTCATTTCACCCAAACCATTCAAAAATTTTTGAGGAAGTCTGATCTTTTTTGCAGAGTTGGCGGAGAAGAGTTTGCAATTTTTCTGCCCGACACAGCTATTGAGAATGCGTTTGAACTTGCTAATAAATTACGTAAAACTATAGCTAATTCTATTCTAGAGATAGACGGAAAGACTATTAACTATACTGTGAGTCTTGGAATTGATGTATCAGAGCAAAAAGATCTCTCAATTGACGAACTCTTTAAACGCGCCGACCTTAAGTTATATGAAGCAAAAGATAAGGGCCGCGACCGAGTTGAGATTTAACAAATCGACTCTTAAAAGACTAACAGAGCATAAAATGGTAGTTAAAAAGATGATAATTAAAACAAAATATTTTTTAATATTTTTCCTGCTATTTTTGACCGAAATAGCCCACGCTAAAACATTGAAAGTTTGTTATGACAAATGGCCTCCATTAACCATATTTCCATCAGAAGTCTCTAACGAGCGCGGGATTGTCATCGATATGGTAGATCAGATATATACATCGGAGGGCTATAAATTAGAATACTATGAGGTGCCTTTAGCAAGAGGCCTTGATATGGTGACAAATGGACTGTGCGATATGTTGCCCGAATATGTGTTTTCGAATAGTTCAGAGCTAGGGTTTGTATATGCCAAAGAGCCAACATTTACATACAAAACAGCCTTTGTCGTCAGACAAAATGATTCTTGGCAATACAACGGTATTGCTTCCATAAAAGGTAGGCGCATCGCAACTGGGCCGGGCTGGGATTACAGCTCGATGAGTGCCGATTATCAAAATTATCTCGATGATCCAAAAAATTCTCACCTTATTGAGGTAATCGCTGGAAATGATGATGTAGTTGACCGAGTTATGAAAATGATTAATGAAAACAGGGTTGACTTATATGCCGATAATGATCTTGTTCTTCAATATGTTTTAAACCGTCTCAAATTAAATGACCACCTTAAAATTGTGCGTCCAGGCCTAGAGAACAAACTCGTAGAAATACCGATTTTTTCAAACAAACTTGCTGCCGAAAAAAGACAAGAGCTTATCAATATTTGGAATAACGGGCGTTTATCAATGAAAGGCAAAAAAGAAAAGATGCTATTTGAAAAGTATAATATCGTATTTGAGGAGTAACTTGCTCGAATAAGTACAAAGATAACTTATAGCTAACTCCGCAGATGATTTTTTGGGTTTTGTCTGACACAAACAAACTATATACTGCTGTTCTTTACCACCAAATTAAACAATGAATTTTAGGGATTACCAACATGTACATGATTATTAAGAATACACACCTGATCATAATTGCTCTTACTTTTATTTTCTTCATCATTAATTTTGTGTTGATGATGAAAGAATCTCCAATGGCCAATAATAAACTGCTAAAAATTGGTCCACATATTTTATATACACTGTTTGTTTTGACTGCTATTTACATGCTCAGTGTTAATCCACTTATTAACCTGTATCCCATTGTGAATGGTTGGGTACCTTCCAAATTAGCCGGCTTCGCCATTTACGTGCTCTCTATTACTTTTGCACTAAAGTGGGCAAAATCAAGGTTATGGCGCATTGCAGGTTTTATTAGTGCCCTATTTTGGCTGGCCATGACTATACGACTGGGGTTTTCTGATCGCCTCAAATTTAAAAATGTTGATGCGTATATTGAGTCAGGACAGTCATTCTTGATAGCCATTAGCTAGAGACAAGCTTTAATGGCGCCAATAATGCCTAAACTACAAAATCGTATAATGATCCGATTTATTAAGTTTGGTAATTATTCTTTTGCAGGTCTCGGTATTTGGTAATAAAGAGACTTTTTATCATAAGTTAATCGATATAACTTATAAATCTCTCAACTTAGATTGTTCATCGGCTTATACAATTTTATAATGCAACAATTAATTGACAAAAGAAGATCTAAATATGACAACAGATAAATCCCGCAAATTTTCTAAAAAAATCGTAGACGGTCCAGCGCAGGCTCCTAGTCGCTCTATGTTGAGAGCTGTAGGCTTTGGCGATGAAGATTTCAAAAAATCGCAAGTTGGCATTGCTTCAACTTGGTCAATGGTTACACCCTGTAATATGCATATTAATACGCTTGCTGAAGAGGTTGGTAAAGGTGTGGATAGTGCTGGTGCTAAAAGTGTGATTTATAACACTATAACCATATCTGATGGTATCTCTATGGGTACTGAAGGCATGAAGTATTCTTTAGTATCACGCGAAGTTATTTGCGATTCAATAGAAGCTGTATCAGCTGGTATGGGTCATGACGGCATTATTGCTATTGGCGGTTGTGATAAGAACATGCCGGGATGCTTGATGGGTCTAGCCCGCCTCAATCGCCCTTCTATTTTCGTTTATGGCGGTACTATTTTACCTGGCGAAAATCATACAGATATCGTATCAGTCTTTGAGGCTGTAGGTAGTTATGCTAGCGGCGACATTCCCCTTACACAGTTGGATCATATTGAAAAAACAGCTATCCCAGGCCCTGGCTCTTGCGGCGGAATGTATACGGCAAATACCTTAGCTTCGGCAATTGAAGCCTTAGGTATGAGCATGCCAAATAGCTCAGCCCAAAATGCGATTTCTGATAATAAAAAACAAGACTGTATTGACGCAGGACGAGCTATTGTCCATTTATTAGAAAATGACATTAAGCCTTCCGATATAATGACTAAAAAAGCATTTGAGAATGCGATTACGATTATCATAACCTTGGGTGGTTCTACCAATGCGGTGCTGCATTTAATTGCGATGGCCGATACCATCGGCGTAGAGGTAACATTGGATGATTTTGTGCGTATCGGTGATAAAACACCAGTGATAGCCGATTTACGTCCGAGCGGTAAATATTTAATGTCAGAGTTAATTGAAATTGGTGGCATTCAGCCGCTGATGAAGCGTTTGCTAGATGCTGGAATGCTTCACGGTGATTGCATGACAGTTACCGGCAAAACTATGGCAGAAAATTTAGCGAAGGTTGAAGATTATCCAGAAGGTCAGGATATTATTTTACCTTTTGATAAGCCCATCAAAAAGGACAGTCATTTGGTGATACTCTCCGGTAATTTAGCACCCGAAGGTGCGGTTTCAAAAATCACCGGCAAAGAGGGTTTACGTTTTACTGGTACAGCTAAGGTATATGACTCTGAAGAACAGGGTTTTGCCGCTATTATTGACGGTGAAGTTGTAGCTGGTGATGTTGTTGTGATTCGCTATGAGGGTCCAAAAGGAGGACCGGGCATGCGAGAAATGTTGAGCCCTACTTCAGCTATTATGGGCAAAGGCTTAGGCAACGATGTCGCACTTATTACCGATGGCCGTTTTTCGGGTGGTAGCCGAGGCTTTGTAGTAGGCCACATTACTCCTGAAGCTTTCGAGGGAGGTGCTATAGCACTGATAGAAAATGGCGACAGCATTACGATTGACGCAGAAAAACGTGAAATGACACTCCATATTAGCGATGCAGAAATGGCGACTAGAAAGCAAAACTGGACGCAGCCTGCGCCAAGATATACACGAGGTCTATTGGCAAAATATGCAAAAACAGTGAGTTCTGCGTCAACTGGTGCCGTAACTGACAAACCCGAATAGAATTTTTTAAACAACATAAAAAAGCCAAAAAATAGAACACGTAAAAATATTTTTTGGCTTTTTTTTACATTTTTTTTACCAAATCATTCGTATAACTACGACATCAAACAGCTTAAACTAGAAAAATTTTGATATTTATTTTTTTGTAAACTGTTTTTACACAATTTATCTTTGGTCAATATCTTAGATATCTGTTACAGAGAATTTTATTATGTTTTCGAATCAAAAAACTCAGTAGGAACGTCTTCATTTTTTCTACCGGCGATTGCAAAATAATATAGCGGCTCACCTTCAATCGATAGACGGTGTCGATATCTTTCAATATGATAAACGTCTAGATATTGAGACATAATAAGTTCTCTAATCATTGACGAAAAACCAGAAGTATCACTTTTATCAAAAAAGGTTTCTTTTATATTAAAAGCAACCCAGCCTTGGGCTTTTATAATATTGAATGCCTCTAAAAAAGCATCAGTTGGAATATCGCCAAATCCAAGCGCCGCGACTGTTACCATGCAGTCACAGTTCCATGAGGTTATATCTTCTTTTGTTTCGGCATCAAGATTAGTGAAGTCTTTGATATAGTATGCATCATATAGGTAAGGCCTATCTCTGACAGTTGCCTCATAAGCCTTAGGTATAATATCGACACCTATTAATCTGGAAACACCATTATTTTTTAATTCTTCACCCATCATGCCGTTTCCGGCGCCTAGATCTAACACTCGTAATTCTGTAAATTTATCGCCCGATTGCTGTATGGCTGACTCTAATATGGATGAAACTTTTTTGGGTGATGTGCACTTTAAACGATCAAAATATATTTGTTCATATAATCCTGGAATTTGAAATATTTCATCATAATCATGAAAGCGTATTTTTCGTTGGCTTTCTGACCCAAGTAAGAAAAAATAAGTTTCATCTTGATTATGTGTATTAAGTTCGCCTTTTGGAAATTGTATCCTATGTATTTTTTACATTTGTCATCTTGATCTTTAGTTATGAGAATCTAACATCGACATAAACGTATGAAAATCAACTTTTATCAGATTCAATACTGACCAAATCATGTTGATCAGTAAGAATTTACAACTTTGTTAGTCACTTTCCTTGAATCGCTTATCAATTAGCATAATTAGCTTTATGTCTACCTATACTAACAAAAAAAGAGATTACTCCACCTAGCATATCACATAGAAACATTTAATTATTTGCTGCAGAAAAAAAACAAGATAGGTACTAATAAGATAACTGAAATATGAGTATTTATTAAAACAACAATAATAATAAATCTTCTTATCAGGAAAAAAATATGGATTGTAGAAAAATAAAAAATATATATCTAAAAAAAGCGATTAATTATCAACGGGTTTTAGCGTATGAGTTTTTACAAGCTCTGCCATCTTGCGAGAATCACTTGTCGACTTTTTAGATAAGCCGGCAATAACGCCAAGCTTATTAATTTCAGGTTGGTTCTGACTCACTTTCCATTTGCCAAACATTGATGAAACTTTAATTTCTATGCCGACAATAGCCGAGAGCATTTTTTTTGTAAATTCATCGGGAGCATCAGCTACAGACCAAGGAACTTCTTGATTAGCTTCGTGTTGATTTGTCAGGTTATTTATTATTGTTAACTTCCATTGGTCATCGTGAATAAATGACATTATTCCTTTGACATGTACAGTTACATAATTCCAAGTTAGAACGACCATCCCTGTCTCTTTTTTGGTTGGGTAGTAATTTGGTGATATATAGCAATTTGGCACATGAAAAATAATCAGCACCTCAGATTTATCATCAAGGTTTTTACAAATAGGGTTAGCTTTAGAAAAATGACCTTGAATAATATCTTCGTTATCGATTTTATTTAAAAATAATGGGATATGGTTTGCTTCGATTCCAGTTTCTGAATAAGTTATTAGAGTCGCAAAGGGATAATTTTTTATGATGCTTAGCAGATGCCCGCGATCAGTTTGTTCGAAATTTTTAGGTATATACATATTTTTACCCATTAAATTAACGCTTATATACAATTATTTAATACTTGGTTTCAAATAATGAGTAACAGAAAAGTAGATTTAAAAATTATTATTAAATAGCCACATCAAATAATTCTCCAATTATGGCCGTTACTATCATCGCAAAGGCACCCCATAATGTAACGCGAAGTATAGCTTTTATTATTGGAGCTCCGCCAACGTAGGCTGCTATTGCACCAAGGATAGCTAAAGAAAATAGTGAGGATAAACCGAGTAGAATAATTAACTGGGCTTGCAAAGCAAAATATGTTGTAAGAAAAACTGCAAGCAGGGGTAAAGCTGCACCTATTGTGAAAGCGATAGCAGAATAGGCAGCCGCTTGAATTGGGCGTGCGCTAACATGGTCAGATATACCTAATTCGTCACGAGCATGTGCACCCAATGCATCGTGCGCCATAAGTTGTTCGGCTACTTTGTATGAAAGCTCTTTAGTGACACCGCGATTTTGATATATGTGCGCAAGCTCTTCTTTTTCTTCCTCAAAGTATTGATCGATAGCCGCTTCTTCGGTAACAAGATCGGCACGTTCAATATCCGCTTGAGAGCTAACAGACACATACTCTCCAGCGGCCATAGACATAGCTCCAGCGACTAAACCTGCAACGCCCACCAATAATATATGAGCGGTATTAGCCCCTGCAGCAGCAACACCTATCACTAAGCTCGCGGTAGAAATAATACCATCATTTGCGCCTAATACGGCGGCACGTAAACCTGAGGAACGATGAATATTATGAGTTTCATGATGATGCATAACAACCTACTTAATTAGATTAATTAGCGATATTTAGCAGAGGTAATAAATTCACCGAAAGTTTCACACCATACAATAACACTATTAAATTCTAATAGATCAATATTTAGAGGTAAACTAACAATAAAGTTATCGAAAGTTTTTACGTCGCCTACTTGGATCATTGTCGATTTTAATTGATTGAAATCAACTTCGGTTTCTACAAACTGAGGAGAAAGATAAAGTTTATAATCAGGTCCCGGTGCAAGTTTACCCATAAATGTAATTGAGGTTGGGCTAAGAGATACCTTGCCCTCTCCCCAATGAAGGGTATCGCTGTCTTTTAGGTCCCTACGAAATTCTGCACTAAATTGTGCTTGCGAAGCTAGGGCTTGTACTTCTAATTGACTTGGTGCAGGCGGCGCGATCAATATGGGTAGTATATAAATACCAAGGCCAAAACCCACAACACCAACAGCGCAATGCGTGATGAAAAGTAATATTAAGAAACGTATTTTCATGATTATTCCTCTGATTTAAATATCATCAATTATTAAATTTACATTAAGAAAAAATTAAAAGCCTATATGAACTCTTTATTATTGTGTACGCCACACATTTAATAATTTGACGCTTATTATTAGAACTGAAAATGTAAGAACTATGAATACGATACCAAAAAGGTAATATATCCCACGAAGTAGTCGCATTTTAATTTTTACAAAAAACTTTACTTCATTACTTGGCTTTGAAGGTATAAAAATAAAAAAGTTCAAAAGAATAAAATATAAAGATGACCATAAAACACCTAAGAGGCTTGGAATTAACAATATGTCACTATCAAAATAATCTACGTTAAATAATGAGGAGAGAAACAACCCAAAGCACAAAAAACCAAACAGTGCCACAAAAGGCTTTAAGCAAGATAATCTCAATGATATAGCTGATAATGTTTTAAGCATAATAGAGTCTTGTCATATATAAGAAAAGTTTAAGGTTCAACTATAGAACAATAGATTTATTTATTAGCAGTCAACAAAAATATGGGGTAATCTCTATATGGCTTATATACTAAACTCGCATCTTTAATTTCAACCGCTAGAAAACCAGCTTTAATAGCAGCATCTGTAATCATATTTCGATCAAAGCCAAAATGAAAGACACCGGTATCTTCTTTGTGAAAACTTCCATCTTCTTTATCAAGATCAGCTATAGCAATACTTCCACCTTCATTAAGTAAAGAATAAAACTTAACGAACATTGCATCAATATCTTTTACATGATGCATTGTCATTGAAGAGATAACACCGTCAAATTTATCCGCAATATCGGTAGATTGTAAATCTATTGACAATATATTAATGTCACAAAGAATACTATCGCGTTTTTTTTCAAGCTGGTCATTCATTGACTTTGAAATATCTACAGCGGTAATTTTTTTGACGAATGGTGCAATGCGCTCAAGTAATAAACCTGTTCCAGAGCCAAAATCTATTAGATGCATGTTTTCATCTAATCTAATACGACTAATGATAGCTTTAGCAATATTATCGACATTTGTAACTCTATTACTATCTTTATCATAGGGATCGGCTTTATGTGCGAAAAAATCTTTACTCATATTTTTCCTATTCAAATAGTATTTTATAGCACTTAATAATATATGCTTATATTAATCAATAAAAGTTGATAGTTTCTAGTTAATCTATTTTTTTATCAAATAATACTAATTCTTAATTAGAAAGGACATGGACTATGACCATGAAATCTTTCGCCACTGACTGGGTGCTCAAAATATAAATCACTTGCATGCAAAAGCAAACGGTTAGACATCTGCTCACTATGCTCGTTTTTATAAAGATCACACCCAAGAATTGGATGACCTATTGTTTGACTATGAATTCGTAACTGATGAGTTCGACCTGTATGAGGAATAAACTTTACCAAGCTACGATTGGGTTGCTGCAAACGTTCTAAAACTGTGTATTCACTTATAGCTGACTTTCCTGTTATTGGGCAAATTTTCACTCGTGGGAAGTTTTTCAAGTCCTTATCTATAGCTTCTCTAATATACCCTTGATCTTGGTCAAGCCAACCGTCTAATACCGCGATGTAACGTTTTTCAATCGTACGCGCTTGAAACTGCTTATTAAGATGTTGTGTAGATTGGGTATTAAGACCGACTATCATAATACCCGATGTGCCAAAATCCAATCGATGAGGTAACTTTGCCTCTGGAAATATTGGGCTCACGCCCGCTTGTCCATTAAGCAAACGATAGTGAACTGAATCCCAGTTAAGTGGATTTTTACCCGATAAACTTAATAGTTTGCTAGGTTTGCTAATAAGTAAAATATCATTGTCTTGGTATAAAATTTCGATAAAACCGCTGCATGCGGGCGCAACAAAATCAACCAAGATGGTTTCCGTATACGGGCCTACAACTGACATGTAAGCTCCCTTACGTAATATAAGTAACATTGCCAATACAGACAAGCATACAAAATTTGACAATGATAATACATCATATTCATAGACTTATAGATAATTATCTATTCACAACTGCTGTCTTTTATCCATTTTTGAGCTTCTTGCAATTGCTTATATTTAAACGATCTAATTTCAGCTGAGATAAAATGATAAGCGACATGTGCCGCTAAATCACCAATAGAAGAATCCGTAACAATGGCAATGAATAAAATCTGTTTATGATGATCTTTTATAAAAGAAAGATGTGACAGCAATGCTGTAAATGACTCCCAACTCGGAATTTTTTGGGTGACTATAACAAGCCCTTTTAGCTTTCCATAATCCTTAATGTAGGCATCAATTACGCGAGCGGCAGATTTAAAATCTGTGACTGACAGCTTTGAATCTGGTTCAAAAATTGCTGTTCCATTTTCTATATCTAAATTTATCTTTAACATAAAAAATTCCATTTATAAGTTTTAATGATTCGTTTATTTAATAATTATTTATTTTAATTTGAATCATCCGGGATCGAAAAACTTATCATTTGCGCAATTAAAAGACCACCAACAATTCCTATAGTGTTAGCAGCCAAATCAAGCCACTCTGCATAACGGTTAACCGCTGGCTGTACCAACTCAATCATTCCGCTCCAGCAAATAAAAAAAAAACAGATACACTGCCAATATTTTGGTTTACGTAAAGCTGTCGGCAGCATGAGTATAGCGTAGGCAGTGAAATGATGAGTTTTGTCACTACCCGGTACAGAGGGAAGGCTTTCTAATGGATATAGAGATAATAAGGTTATAGTTGAAAGAATAACGAGAGTGATAGCAAGCCAATAGGTGCGAATAAAAACTATCAGTATAATCATCGCATACCTTCTTTACCGTTCAAAATAATAGGTATATGAATAATTTTAATAATTTTCAGCAACTCTTGAGCAATAAAAAAAGCCATAAAATTAATCTTGATTTCGAGTAAATATTATACGGCATATTAAATAGTTTCTTATCGAATAAAATAGCCGCACAGAAATCAGTTCAGGCTAAAAGCAAATTTATAGAAATTACTAAAAAAAATATTATCTATTAAATTTTGATCGTATTCAAAAGTCATCAAAAACTTCTAATTTAAAAGGCCTGAAGAGTTGTAAAATTAACAACTTTTTTGTTATGCCAGAACTTTTAAAAACAACAAAGTTACAATGACATATTTATCTCAACGTCCTAATCTAGACTGAGCAATATAATATCGGGCATCTTTTGCATTTTGCACACAATTGTCAAAGTTTTCAACGGTTTGCATTGACTTAGCAAGTGTCAGTAATCCCAAAGCCTTTGTATAGCTTACGGAACCAGAAAAACCTTTTGCTTTAGCTACATCAAGTTCTTGCCACGCAATATCTAATTCAGATCCACACTCCGATCGAAAAGCTTGCTTACCTGCACAGCCTGTTATAAAAGACAATAAAATTATAATCATTGTATAGTGGGTGTTTTTCATAGTATTTCTCATTCTGAAAGTATTATTCACAATATTAACTTGTGTGTATTTTCATACACATAACTGTATACACATTTAATCTTTAATAAAAAAATCGCATACGAAAGCCATTACTCTAAAAGATTGGATATAATAACAGCTTTCTATCGCGAAAAATATGATTGAAATCTAGTAAGGATATCATTAAATTAGCGGGAACAAGAACTTAAAACTCTATATATTTATATATAATTAACAACACTAAAACTAACTGAACTTCATCATATCTCTTAATATAATTTAATGAAAAGAAAGAACAGATACAACCTAAAAATAAAAAATCCTTAATATTTGAGAACCACTACCAAAAACTATATCTGTCCCTACCTATTATTTACTTACTAAATAGTCGTTGAATAGACTTTATAAAAGCTAGATTTTTCTTGGATATTAATTGGTAAATGAAGCATCCTTGATATATCACTAGCTGAAAATATACCTCTAATTTTTTTAGATTCTTTATCTATAACAAGGCAATGTTGTTGACCACTATTCTTTAACACGGCTATGACATCGCCTACAGTTGCATTAGCGACTTCATTATAGTCTAAAGCATATAAATCATTTTTTGTCCTCATCAAGTCTGTCACTAAAATTTCTTCTCGTTTAAAGCCTTCAGATATTTTTTTTACTAACAAGGTTTCAATTAGATCATCAGTACTGATAACACCCAAAAATTTATCCTTTTCATTGATTACAAATTTAAGTCTAACATGTGCTTTTTTCATCAAGTTTTGCACATCAATAGCTGATACCGATGAATCGATGATAAATGGTCTATTTTTATTGAAGTCTGTAAAAAAGTGTAATGCTGGCGTTTCAACCGATATAGATTGAATTTTTTCTGGCCACGCCAATTCTTCAATATCTAATGCTGAGAATAAATGTAATTTTTTCATATCTCTGTTTTTCCTAAAATTGATTTAATAAATTCATGATTGAATTTTAATTAATAAATTTTTACATTTGCATAATGATTGCATTTAATGAAAATATTGAAATTAAATCTTTATCGAATATATTTTTTGATAAAAAAGATAACGTCATACTATTTATATTGCTTTTACTTTCTTGACTCTTAAATTTTAGCAATAAAGTTTTTCAAAAAATATAACCATAAAGTTATTCTATTAATAAGAATTAACCAAAGAAATGTGTAATGCTTTTAAATCAAAGAATAGGTAGGAGGGGCACGAATTGAATGATAACTGATGAAACATACATTAAAATTAATAGACGGTTGTAATAGTACTAAGGGGGAATAAGATTGCTCTTTAAAAGTAACATTTAAAGATAAAGATTCATCCGGGTTGTCAACAATTACATAATCGTTTTTATCACTTTTATCGACAAAAAAATGATTTTTAGACAAATGACTTTCATCGGAGAAAGCTAATCCTTCTCCAACATAAATACTGGACAGAAGAAGTAAAACTAGAGATAAAACTTTATGAGACATTAGCTTTAATACTTCGTAAAATGATAGGAGCTATAGATAATTTATAGCACAATTTGCAGTTATATCAATCATAAAGAGGTTTTATTACGTAGAATTAGTCGCTTAACAATTAAGCAATTTCATGCACCTAATCAAAATAAATTCTAATACGGCTAATACGGTTAACATTAATTCTTTAGGCTAATATTTCTGATAAAGAAGACGGCATTGTCTTTTGCATAAAATTTTTAATGTTTTTTTCGCCAATCGTTCAGCTTTGAATGTACACCTCTAGTAAATATAGATGAATATTCTTCAAGTAAATCAACACCGTAAAGAATTGCCACTACTATTATAGATAGTTTTATAGCTATAAAAGGATTTACGACGGCTATACAAACACCTATTGCGGCCAAGGTCCAAATGGTAGCCGCTGAAGTAACACCAACAACCATACCCTCTTTTGCCAACATTACTCCGGCACCGAGAAAACCAATTCCAGTCACTACTTGCCCAATGATTCTTGAGGGATCAGATACTTCAGTGGCTATAACCATTGATGCAGTAATAAAAATATAAGTGCCGAGTATAATAAGAGATGATGTTCTGATTCCAACAGGTTTACCACGAAGCTGTCGCTCAAACCCTATAATACCACCACACAGAATTGCGGTAGCAACCTCATCCCAGCTAAACGGTGTAATAGATAAAAAAGCCTCTACATTCATTTCTTCTCTCAGATGTTTTATCGTATTTAGTGTTTTAAATAGCCAAGACGATTGTTAATATTAATACTTATTTAAACTTTAAACCCTATATTTTGTACTCTAGCTCTATATTCAAATTTTGCGTTATATTTATCGATTATTATGTGCGTAATGTGATAAATATTGACGTGTGTTTTACAAAAACATACACGCTTATATTTAAATCGCAAAAGATAATATGAAGAAAATAAGTTTATTAACTAGCTTATTCGTAAATATAAAGCTTAAAACCATTATTCAATGGCTCTGCTTCTGTTAGATTTGCTGAGGTGTTGAAGTCTAAAGGTTAGTATTTGCTTTCGCTAAACCTTAGTCTTACTCTCTTATTTAGACTTGCATTTGCTTAAGACACCCTTTTCGACTCTAAAGCTTAAAGAAAGTATCTTGGTTATAGGCTAAATAAAACATATAAAAGATGCATAGCGATCCAACTATAAAAACTAGTGATCTCACTGTCCCTTGATTTGCTGCATAAGCGGCTATGTATAGTACTCTACAGATAACGAAGGCGATACAGGGAACTGCAATATATTTAGCATCAACACCTGCCAAATAGACTGCTAAAATACCGGCTATATAAAATATTATAGCCTCCCACGTATTCGCTTGGGCAGCGACTAAGCGTTCACCCACACCCTGCAACTGAGCATACTGTGCACGAGGATTATTATTATCAATTTTTCCTAGCTGGGTTTTTCGGAAATAACCCGTTATCCATGTCAAGATGAATGGAAGCAAGATTAATATATTCAAACATATGATCGCTATTTTCATGTTTAACCAACTCCTTTTTAATTATTCTTCAAAATTCTAAGACACTACTTAAGTCAAACCCTAAGTCTTTATCCAATGCCCTCTAATTAAGTGGAGCAATATTGGCTATATTATTAAGAAGCAAGGCAAACAATTTCATCATTGTTTAATTCTGTTATCTTTGTTGATGGCTGCCATCACACATTGGCTGTGATCTAGTTAGCTTACACCCACAAAAAAATACCTTCTTAGATTCTGTAGCGGTAAATCGTATTGGAGCAAACTCCGAACCTTTATGAGAACCATCACAAAAAGGTTGTTTTTCACTTTTACCGCAAGAACACCAAGAATAACTTTGGCCTTCTTCAACATCTACAACAAACGGTGTCTCTGATGCTCGTATTGGTTTAGACATTATAACTCTCCATAAATTGAATAAATAAATGCTTTTAAGTAGTAGTCAGTTTGTACGCTTAAATTAACTGTTCTAGTTAAGCACACTCGCCTATGCTAATACAATGAAGACAGACTCGTCTCAATCTCCATTAAAATATCTCGATAAAGCAAGAATACAAAAGTGGAAGGATATAGCGATAGGTCATAAAGCGCACAAACTACAAATGATAAAAATATCTTCAATTTTACCTCTAACGATATTTCTTCTTGAGATATCGGATTGACTAAAACCAAAAATGGAAAATTTCTTCACCATTGTTGATAAATGTATAGTAACCAAAGCTAAGAAATACTTTTATGTCTATGTCTTTTCGTCTATTGGTTTAATAATAGCGTGCTTTATTGATTTTTATGAATATTTAATTTTAAATGCTTTATATTATTCATCAAAAAATTTACAAATAAATAGCCTTCATTTATCACAGCACTTTCAAATTGTAATTATAGGTTATACCCACCGTATAATTTTGAGACAAAATAGTGAAAAAAAATTATTAAAACGACCCTAAATTTAAACATCGACAACAGCAATCTGTTTTTCCTCCAGAGTCGACTGAATATTTAGCAGCAAAAGAAAATAGGCTTTATATTCCAAGGAAATTCAAACTACTTATCTCGTTGTTATTTGCCTTAGTTTGATGTGTTTTCAGTACCTATGTTGCGTTGCCTTGTATCAGTGATATTTCTACAAAGATTGGTACCGTACTTGCTATTCTCGTTATTACCGGTATTGCTCTAATACCTGGGTTTGCCAATGCCTTTCTTGTATGCGGTCTATTATTAGATCGTCGTCCTAATTTTAATCAAGACATTGAATATAATGGCATTAGTATTTTGATTGCCGCTTTTAATGAAGCTGTTTGTATAAAGCAAACTCTCGATTCAATCAATAAACAAGAATATGACGGTCCTGTTCAGGTCATAATAATTGATGACGGCTCTACCGATGACACCGTGAAGATTATCAATGATTATATCTCTGCGCTAACTGATGATGATATTAGTAGCGAATTAATTGTTCAGCCAAAAATGCAGGCAAAACTCAAGTTCTTAATGTCGGTATACTGCATGTAAAATACGAGCATGTTATTACACTTGATGCGGACAGCTATCTATTCGAGGCGCATTAACTAACATTGTTAAAAATATTGTACTAGGTCCTGCTCATACCGCAGCGGTTGCGGGTACCGTTCTTGCCAGAAACTCGCGCAATAACTGGATTACTAAATTACAAGACTGGGATTATTATCAAGGGATAGCCGTCGTAAAGCGCATACAATATTTGTTCAAGGCACGCTAGTGGCACAAGGGGCTTTTTCTATTTACGAAACCAATGCACTGAAAGCGATAGGTGGATGGCCCGATACTGTTGGCGAAGATATTGTTTTAATTTGGTCATTTATTGCTGCTGGTTAGCGTGTATCTTACGCAGAAAATGCATTTGTGTTTACCGATGTTCCCGAAACTTATAATGCTTATTATCGTCAGCGTAAACGTTGGTCGCGTCGTTTAATTGAGGCTTTTAAAGCTCACCCTGAACTACTGGTAAAGCCGCGCTTGAACACCCCATTCATTTATTTCAATGTGTTGTTTCCCTATATCGATGCCGCGTTTCTATTTGGTTTTTTACCAGGCGTCATGCTTGCTTTGTTTTTCGACTACGATGCCATTGTGAGCATAATGACTCTTTATCTTTTACCGCTAGCTATGCTTATCAACTTAATAATGTTTTTAAAGTAGACATCTATCTTTAATCGATATGGTTTGCACGTCAGAAGAAACATTACTGGCTTTATTGGCTACATGCTTTTTTATCAGCTGCTGCTGTCGCCAGCTAGCTTAATGGGCTATTTGTCTGAGTGCATTAACCTGCGGAAGGAGTGGTGATGAAATCTATGCAATTGTTGCTCATATTTTTGTTGATGATATATCCAACATCTTCACTGCTTGCAGATTCTATCGTCGTGAAAAATTTTGCCAGTGATGACAACAACGACTCGTTTCAACGCAAACATACCATCGGTTACCTCTCAAATTTAAACAGCAAACCTATTGCTATTGACTTAGGTATTCATACTGGCTCTTGGTTTCTTGAAGAGCTCTCAGCTAAACGTCATTTTTCAATTATTGGTGTTAGCGCTGATTTTAAATCTAAAACTTTTGGTATTTTGTCCACCGAAGTGATGCATAACCGCAGCGATACATGGTCAACTGAAACTTTTAATATTGCTTATATGCAACCATATGATCAAAAACCAGTTCGCTTTGAAGCTAATATCGAACGAAGCATTGTTGACTCTATAACTGCTATCAATAATAAAATACTAGTAGATACCTACACTACATCTGCGGATTTCATATTAAATGATGCTTTCACATTTGTTGGTGTAGGTATTCATCAAGATTTTAGCGATGACAATAATAAAAATGGGGGGCTACTAAAGCTTATTTATACTAATAATAAATTTAATAGTGTAAGAACATCATTAGTTTTTAAACAATTGAATTCGGATAATCAGGGTACAGGTTATTTTTCACCTGAGACACAGCAACTTAAATATGTAAATTTTGATTATTCGACTCCGATCATTAGTGATAAATTTTTATTTAAAACAAGTTTTGTCTTAGGTATCGAAACTATTAACAATCAAAATAATAACAATCTAATTAAACTTGAATTCGGCTTGCGCGGTTGGCTCACCGATCTACACGGCATAACAGGAAGGATTGGTTGTGACAATACTGGCGATACATTGGGCACTAGAAATAATGATTCATATAGATACTGTTACGCTGGCCTTGATTACAATTGGCGCTTAAAGTAGCTGGCTGTAAATAAAATATTTTTGTACCTCATAGATCACCTGCACCATTGTTATGCAACTAGGTCACAATAAATAGCGTTATTATCTTTAGTTTTTCGATTAATAAACTCCAAACTAACACTGATGTTTTAATTATAATCAAAGCGATGCTTAGTTTATGCCTGCAAGAGCACCTAAGCAAAATTGTAGTCAGAGAATTTTTTTGGCTATTGCAATAGCATCCTCAAGCGTCTTTGAGAATTGTACTTCTGCAGTTTTTTCACTGATACCAACACGATGCAACTTGAGTTTCATGCGTTCTTGCAGGTTACTTATTATTAAGCAGATGTTTTGTTTAGCCAGACTCTCATTAATTGATTCCATTGCAACAATAGCACTCATATCAAGCATGTTAACCTCTGTCATATCGAGTATGACAACCCGAAGATTTGGCGTAACTCTGGTTATAGCTTGCAGTGCTTTTTGAGCGGAGCCGAAGAACAATGAACCATTAATGTCATAGATAACTATGCTATCAGGTAGATCACCATAGCTTGCATGGTTTTTCTCAATCTTGGTCGTACTCGTTAGTATGATACTTCTGCGAATAAATAATATTGCAGCCAACCCCATGCCTACCGCCACTGCAACAGTCATATCAAATAATACTGTTAGTAAAAAGCATATCACCAAAACAATAACATCATCTCTTGGGGCAATTTTAATCGTTCGAACAAATTGTCTTGCTTCGCTCATATTCCATGCAACCACTAATAATAATGCCGCCATCGAAGCCATAGGTATATGTGCAAGCAAAGGCGTAAGCGCTAATATTGATCCAAGAATAAACAAACCATGAACCACTGAAGCTAGCGGTGAACTACTGCCAGCCTTAATACTTGCTGCAGTTCGGGCAATGGCTGCAGTTGCGGGTATGCCTCCAAATAACGGGGCAATAATATTACCAATGCCCTGTCCAATAAGTTCATCATTCGAATTATGTTTCTTTCCTGTCATGCCATCGGCAACAACCGCACACAAAAGTGATTCTAGCGAACCCAATATTGCAATTGTAATGGCTGATGGTAATAGCACTCTAATAAGTTCAAAACTAAGGCCAATGGCTTGGCCGTCAGCATCCGGTAAATTCCATGGCCACTCAAAGGCTGGCAATATTGCCGGGATACCATTGCCTGTTATGCCGTTTATTTCATACTGAAATCGACTGCCGATTGTCGCTACAGCAAAATCCTGAATAAAGTAACTAATTAGCCATACGCTTACAGATCCAACAATAAGAGCTATCAGATGGCCAGGTATTTTTGATTTTAATCTTGGCCACAGTAGTAATATAGTCATTGTTAGCGAACCAATTAAGAGTTCGTGCCAATTAATGCTTGGCAATAAAGTCACTATTGAAATAAGTTTATCCAGATAATCTCCATCTAGAGTTTCTATATTTAGACCTAAAAAATCTTTTAGCTGAAAGGTTGCAATAACGACTCCAATGCCTGCTGTAAATCCAATGAGACCGGATAAGGGACAATTTCTATCAGTCTTCCGAGCTTGCCTAAGCCCATCATTATCAAAATAATACCGGCCATAAAGCCACTAACGAGAAGACCGCCTATGCCAAACTGTTGAGCAATCGGCATTAGCACAACAACAAATGCAGCGGTGGGGCCAGATATATTTACTTTCGACCCACCACTAATAGCGATAACGATACCCGCAACAATAGCAGTATATAAGCCATGCTGTGGAGGGACTCCACTAGCAATTGCTAATGCCATAGAGAGTGGCAGTGCGATTACTCCAACAGTTAACCCTGCAAGAATATTCGCTTGAGCATCTGAAAATGTAGGTTTACTAGCGAATGATTTTCTTAATGCTGAAAACAATGTGTATTCCCTTATTGGATTCTAACGAGGCTGTAGAAAAATACGATCAAAAGGCATGTTTTCCCACTCCCCAATAATTAATAGATTTTTTGAAGGAAGCTAATCGCTTTTCTGTATTATTCTAATGATTTACTTTATACCCAGAACAATACCTTATCTCAGCAATATCGGCACCTATAAAGGCTTTATTGTCTC
>JAWUWW010000011.1:0-131429 GCA_034111645.1 Cellvibrionaceae bacterium | reverse complement strand
AGATGGTTATGCCAGGTGATAACATTCAAATGGTTGTTACGTTGATTCACCCAATTGCGATGGAAGACGGCCTACGTTTTGCGATTCGTGAAGGTGGAAGAACAGTTGGTGCCGGCGTTGTAGCTAAAATCGTCGAGTAAGATCTTATATTTTACTTAAGTATAAATGCTAAAAAACCGAGCTGTTAAGCAGCTCGGTTTTTTAATTTCAGAGGCATCTACTTGCTACTGTTTTGTGTAGATGTCGGCTAGATCTTTTGAAGCGATGGGAGTTTGTTCCTTTATAGAATAAATACCCTATAAAGTCTTAATTAATTCTCAACAAAAGCGCCGAGATCCTGTATACTCGCGCGCAAAATTTGTTACACGTAGCTTAAAAAATGCTACTACCTATATACACAGTGAATGAACGAGTAAACACATGACTGATCTATCCCTTTACAGAAATATCGGAATTTTCGCCCACGTTGATGCGGGTAAAACAACTACAACTGAGCGCATCCTAAAACTAACCGGTAAAATCCATAAAACGGGTGAAGTGCATGATGGTGAATCGACTACTGACTTCATGGAACAAGAAGCTGAGCGCGGTATTACCATTCAGTCTGCAGCGGTAAGTTGCTTCTGGAAAGATCACCGTTTTAATATAATCGATACACCGGGACACGTTGACTTTACGGTTGAAGTTTATCGATCGTTAAAAGTATTGGATGGTGGTATTGGTGTTTTTTGTGGTTCGGGTGGTGTTGAGCCTCAATCAGAAACTAACTGGCGCTATGCGAATGACTCAGAAGTTGCGCGTGTTATTTTTGTTAATAAATTAGATCGTATGGGTGCAGACTTTTATCGTGTTTGCGATCAAATTAAGAAGGTATTGGGTGCTCATCCACTGATAATGACTTTGCCAATAGGTGTCGAAGAAAATTTTGTTGGTGTAGTTGACGTGCTAGAGCGTAAAGCTTACGTTTGGGATAACACCGGTTTGCCAGAAAACTTTGAAATTAAAGATGTACCTGCCGACATGGTAGACAAAGTTGAAGAATATCGCGAGATGTTAGTTGAGACAGCACTTGAGCAAGACGATGATTTGCTAATGGCCTATATGGATGGTGAAGAAGCATCGATCGCTGATATCAAGCGTTGTATCCGTAAAGGTACTCGTGACCTAGTATTCTTCCCAACGTATTGTGGTTCAGCCTTTAAAAATAAGGGCGTACAAAATGTACTTGATGCAGTGGTTGATTACTTGCCAGCTCCTCAAGAAGTAGATCCTCAGCCATTGACTGACGAAGAAGGTGTGGGGACAGGAGAATTTGCGATTGTCTCTGCCGATGAGCCTTTGCGTGCTTTAGCGTTCAAAATTATGGATGATAGATTTGGTGCATTAACGTTTGTGCGCATCTACTCTGGTAGGTTGAAAAAAGGCGATAGTATTCTTAACTCGTTTACGGGTAAAACCGAGCGAGTTGGCCGCATGGTAGAAATGCAAGCTAATGAGCGCAACGAATTAGACAGCGCTCAAGCGGGCGACATTATCGCAATAGTGGGCATGAAAAATGTTCAGACAGGTCATACTCTTTGTGATCCCAAGCACCCTTGTACACTTGAGGCGATGGTTTTTCCTGAGCCAGTAATCTCAATTGCAGTTGCGCCAAAAGATAAAGGCGGCTCAGAAAAAATGGGTATTGCTATTGGTAAGATGGTTGCAGAAGATCCATCGTTCCGTGTTGAAACTGATGAAGATTCAGGTGAGACAATTCTTAAGGGTATGGGTGAGCTTCATCTTGATATTAAAGTTGATATTCTTAAGCGTACCTATGGTGTCGATTTAGTCGTAGGTCAGCCACAAGTTGCTTATCGCGAGACGATTACTAAACCAGTTGAAGATAGCTACACTCATAAAAAGCAATCGGGTGGATCGGGTCAATTTGGTAAAATCGATTACCGTATTAGACCTGGTGAGCCTGGTTCTGGTTTCGTATTTAACTCTGTAGTTGTTGGTGGTAACGTGCCTAAAGAATTCTTTCCAGCGATTGAGAAAGGCTTTAGAGGTATGATGGGTCAAGGTGTTCTTGCTGGCTTCCCAGTACTAGATGTCGAGGTAGAATTATTCGATGGTTCTTATCACGCAGTTGACTCGTCAGCGATTGCCTTTGAAATTGCAGCAAAAAGCGCATTCCGTCAGTCAATTCCAAAAGCGGGCCCGCAATTAATCGAGCCAATTATGAAGGTAGACGTATTTACTCCAGATGATCATGTTGGTGATGTGATTGGCGATCTAAATCGTCGTCGCGGTATGATCAAAGATCAAGAAGCTGGTGTAACCGGTGTTCGTGTAAAAGCCGACGTGCCACTTTCAGAAATGTTTGGTTATATTGGTACTTTGCGCACAATGACTTCAGGTCGTGGACAATTCTCTATGGAATTTTCACATTATCTGCCTTGTCCTAACAAGATCTCTGAAGAAGTTATTGCTCAAGAAAAAGAGCGTAAAGCAGCTAAATAATAGCTGTCTTTAAAATCTAAAAGCCCCGTCTATTGTTAAAATAGATGGGGTTTTTTTATATCTGAGTTTAATGTCACTGTTACTATAATGATTTAACTAATGGGCAGTTATAAAGTCACTGCTCCGTTAATTCTGTTCATCCCATTTAATTATCCCAGTAATTGTTTGGTCGAGATCTAATAATTTAATTTTTTTACTTATTTGCTCGCAGCTTTCTTTAATAAGAGTCTTTGCTGCAACATGCGGTGTAATAAAGCAATTTTGTTGTGCGAATAAAGGGCTATCATCAGGTAGCGGTTCTGTTACCGTTACATCTAATTGAGCACCGCTTAACACACCTGAACTTAGTGCTTCGACCAAATCAGCTTCTACAACATGCGCGCCACGGGCTAAGTTAATGAAATAAGATGGCTTAGCGAGCTTTTCAAAAATAGCCTTATTTAAAATTTCTTTAGTTTGATTGTTTAAGGGCAGCAGATTAATTAAAAGGTGAGTGTTTTTAATAAAGTCTTCAAACTCGCTAACGCCAATAAATTGCGTGACATTAATCAAATTTTTTTCTGATCTGTTCCATGTGTTAATGCTAAACCCGAGCGAGTTTAAGCGTAACGCAACGTTACTTCCAAGTTCCCCGGTGCCCATAATGCCAACTTTAAAGTCGGCTTTTGAAAATGGAGTTAAAGATTTCCATGTTTTATGATGATCATATTCGTTAAAGCGTCTAAAAAACTTGAGCGTAGAGTAGCTTGCATAATCCATCATCTGCTCGCTCATGCCAGCATCCTCAAGTCGATAGCAGGGTAGCTCATTTAATAATTTACACTCGAGCCTACTTTTTAGCTTAGAGTAATAGTCAAAACCCGCCGAGAGCAAAAAGACAGCTTTAATATTGAAAGTTTTATTTAAATGATTCGCCGGTGGGTTCTCACAAATAAAATAGTCAGCAGTTTCCATTGAGAGATCAGAATAATAATTAATAGCTGCTAACGGTAAGTAATTATTTAATTCCTCAATCCATAGCGCGGCTTTATTTTCAGGGACATCAAATACAATATTCATAAGTTATAGTAGCTACTGTTAAAACATGTTTTTTTCTAAAACATAAGAAGGCAATTCTGACTCAGGCGGAATCGCTTGAGGCTTACCGTTATCATCTAGGGCGACAAATTTAAAATTACCCTCGGTGACTTTTTCTCGATTCCCGATGCGATCTCGTCTTACCCAAGCTTCAACATTGATAGTCATTGATGTGGTACCTATATGAATAACGCGAGTGTAGACGCCAAGAACATCACCAACTTTTACAGGGCGAATAAAGCTCATGCTCTCAAGTGATACGGTTACTACACGACTTTGTGAACGTTGACCTGCGCAGATCCCTGCAGCAATATCCATTTGAGATAAAACCCATCCACCAAAGATATCGCCAGATGGATTTGTATTGCTATGCATAGCCATGACACGTGTCGTTAGCGTGCCTAATGTTTTTTCAGGGGTGTCCATATTGTCCTCAAGTTTGTTATTGTGCTTTGTCGTGAATGAGCTAAGGTTTATCAATTAACATTAGTCGATGGCGATAAGCCTGCTTAAAATTAAGTGATGACCATCATAGGGTGTAAATATTAGTGCTTGCTAATAAGCAGAAACCACAACTTATTAAATAATGTATTTGTGGTAACGTTTGTAATAATGCGATTGTTGCAGTTATGAAAAGATGTTTCTAGTCTCTATGCATATATATTAAAAATAAGTGTTTATTAGGGTTGACGGCGCATGAACACATCCATATAATTGCGCCTCAAATTTACAGGGGCAGACACTAAAGTCTACCGGCTGTAATCGTTCTTTAAGATTTTGGAGTTTGGCATAAATGCAGAATCAGCGCATTCGTATAAGATTAAAAGCATTCGATCATAAGTTGATTGATGCATCTACGCATGAAATTGTTGAAACTGTTCGTCGTACCGGCGCACAAGTTCGTGGACCGATTCCTTTGCCGACTCGAAAAGAAAGATTTACCATTCTGGTCTCTCCGCATGTTAATAAAGATGCAAGAGATCAGTATGAGATTCGTACCCACCATCGCTTGCTAGATTTTGTGGAGCCAACCGAAAAAACTGTAGATGCACTTATGAAGCTAGACTTAGCGGCAGGTGTTGAAGTTCAGATTTCTTTAGGTTAGTTCCCGTTCTACGGCTCCCTAACATAGGGAAAAGCTTGTGGGTTTTGTTTTAGTTAACACTAAAAAATAACAAGCTCACTTAGGATTGTTTGACGGTCCTTGTGTAACGCTCTGAAATGGGCGGCCATAGCGGGTCCTATTTCTGCTTTTTCAAAAGCGGTCTTGGGGTGAAAAGCCCCGTACACTAATGAGGTTAGAAGATGACAATAGGTATTGTCGGTCGCAAGTGCGGCATGACGCGTATATTCGCTGACGATGGCGTTTCAATCCCGGTAACGGTGGTTGAAGTTGAGCCAAATCGTATCACACAGATTAAAACCATCGAAACTGACGGTTATCAAGCGGTCCAAGTGACTGTTGGTTCACGTCGAGCTTCTCGTGTAAATAAAGCGGCTGCAGGCCACTACGCTAAAGCAAATGCTGAAGCGGGTAGGGGTTTGTGGGAGTTGCGTGCTAAAGCAGGTAGCGAGCAAGATCCTTCTTTGGAGGTTGGCGGCGAGTTAACGGTAGCTTCATTTACAGTTGGGCAAAAAATTGATGTAACTGGCATCTCGAAAGGTAAAGGTTTTGCTGGAGTAATTAAGCGTTGGAACTTTGCAATGCAAGACGCTACTCACGGTAACTCTTTATCGCATCGTGCGCCGGGCTCTATCGGTATGTGTCAAACTCCTGGTCGTGTATTTAAAGGCAAGAAGATGGCGGGCCATATGGGTTCTGAGCAAGTAACAATTCAGAACTTAGAAGTCGTTCGCATTGATGAAGAGCGTAATTTGTTGTTAGTTAAAGGTGCCGTTCCAGGTGCTCCTGGTGGAGATGTGATAGTGCGTCCCGCTGTGAAGTTGGGAGGTAAGTAATGGAATTAAGTATTACAACACCAAATGGTGCAAATGGCGCGGTTGGTATAGCAGATTCAGCTTTTGGTCGTGAATATAATCCAGATTTAGTCCATCAGGTAGTGGTTGCTTACCAGGCAGCAGCTCGTCAGGGCACTAAAGCTCAGAAAAATCGCGCGGCAGTTGCCGGCGGTGGTAAAAAGCCTTGGGCTCAAAAAGGTAGTGGTCGTGCACGTGCTGGTACATCGAGCAGTCCTATTTGGCGCAGCGGTGGCGTAACATTTGCTGCACAGCCACGCAACTATGAGCAAAAAGTAAATAAGAAAATGTATCATGCAGCTATGCAGTGCATAGTCTCTGAGTTAGTTCGCCAAGAGCGCCTAGTAGTTTTAGAGGCTATTGAGTTGTCAGCACCAAAAACTAAAGATTTGGTTAAGTTACTAGCTCAATATGATATTACCGACGCATTGATTGTCACTGAAGAGCTATCAGAAAACTTATATTTAGCGGCGCGCAATCTTCATAAGGTCGACGTTATTGATGCAGAGGCAATTGACCCAGTTAGCTTAGTTGGCTTTGATAAAGTGATTGTCACTGTGGCAGCGCTTAAGAAAATTGAGGAGATGTTGTCGTGAATCAGGAGCGTCTATTAAAAATATTATTGGCACCTGTTGTCTCCGAAAAGGCAGTAGGTTCAGCTGAAACTTCAAATCAGGTTGTCTTTAAAGTAAACAAGACTGCAAGCAAGCCAGAAATCAAGGCTGCTGTTGAAAAAATGTTTGATGTTAAAGTTGATGGCGTTCGTACGCTAGTGATGAAAGGTAAGACTAAGCGCACGCGTTATGGTCTTGGTAAAAGAAGTGACTGGAAAAAAGCCTATGTTAAGTTGGCTGATGGTCACGATATTGATTTTGCGATGGGGGCTTAAGAAATGGCAGTATTAAAGCGCAAGCCAACATCAGCAGGTCGTCGATTTGTTGTTAGTATTGTTAGCGAAGATTTGTACAAGGGTGCGCCACATGCCCCATTGTTAGAAAAGCAAACTAGGTCTGGCGGTCGCAACAATAACGGTCGTATTACCACTCGCCATATCGGTGGTGGTCATAAGCAACATTATCGTTTAATTGATTTTAAACGCGATAAAGATGGTATTCCTGCGACAGTTGAGCGCTTAGAATACGATCCGAATAGAACTGCAAATATTGCTCTTGTTTGTTATGCCGATGGAGAGCGTCGCTATATTATCGCTCCGAAAGGCCTAAAGGCGGGAGACATTGTTGAGTCTGGAAATGCTTCTAGCATTAAGCCTGGCAACACATTGCCTATCCGAAATATACCGGTTGGTAGCACAATTCATTGTGTTGAAATGAAGCCAGGTAAGGGTGCGCAAATAGCTCGCTCTGCAGGAACTTCGGCTCAATTAGTTGCACGAGAAGGTGCTTATGCGACCTTGCGACTACGTAGCGGTGAGATGAGAAGAGTGTTGTCTGATTGTCGTGCGACATTAGGCGAAGTCTCTAACTCAGAGCACAGTCTGCGTTCGTTAGGTAAAGCTGGTGCTTCAAGATGGCGTGGTAAAAGACCAACGGTTCGCGGTGTTGCGATGAACCCAGTTGATCACCCGCATGGTGGTGGTGAAGGCCGTACATCTGGTGGCCGTCATCCGGTGAGCCCATGGGGCACACCAGCTAAGGGTTATAAGACACGCTCTAACAAGCGTACTGATAGCATGATTGTTCGCCGTCGTAATAAAAAGTAATTATTTATTGATGTCGTGAGTTTGAATGGCTTAGCCATATTAACTGAATAAGAGGAAGCAACAGTGCCACGTTCACTGAAGAAAGGTCCGTTCATTGATCTTCATTTATTGAAGAAAGTTGAAGTAGCCGTCGAAAAGAATGATCGTCGTCCCATTAAAACTTGGTCGCGCCGTTCAATGATTATGCCGCAAATGGTTGGTTTGACGATAGCAGTTCATAATGGTCGTCAACACGTACCGGTGTTGGTTAATGAAGAAATGGTTGGTCACAAGCTGGGTGAGTTTGCGGGAACGCGCACCTATAAAGGCCATGTGGCCGACAAAAAGGTTAGATAAGGCAGGTTGACGATGGAAGTAGCAGCAAAATTAAGTGGCGCGCGCTTGTCGGCACAGAAAGCTAGGTTAGTTGCGGATCAAATTCGTGGCAAGCATGTCGAAGTGGCTCTAGACTTACTGACGTTTAGTAATAAAAAAGCAGCAGTCATTATTAAGAAAGTATTGGAGAGTGCAATTGCCAATGCTGAACAAAACGAAGGTGCGGATGTTGACGAATTACGAGTGTCGACCATCTTTGTTGATGAAGGCGTGACAATGAAGCGAATACGTGCACGTGCAAAAGGTCGTGCGGATCGTATTCTAAAGCGATCATGTCACATTACAGTTAAAGTCGCCGACGACACTAAATAGAGCGAGAGCGGACGTTATGGGTCAAAAAGTTCATCCCACCGGTATTCGTTTGGGTATTGTTAAAAAACATACCTCAATATGGTACGCCGGCAGCGATAAGTACGCTGAGAAATTACATGCGGATCTTGATGTCCGTAGTTTCATTCAGAAGCAGCTATCAAAAGCATCTGTTAGTCGTATCGATATAGAGCGACCAGCTAATACTGCAAAAGTTACTATTCATACTGCCCGTCCAGGCATTGTGATTGGTAAGCGCGGAGAAGATGTTGAGAAGTTGCGTGCTCAAATAGCTAAACGTATGGGTGTGCCAGTTCACATCAATATAGAAGAAATACGTAAGCCTGACTTGGATGCGAAACTAGTCGCAGATAGTGTTACTAGCCAGCTTGAGCGTCGTGTAATGTTTAGACGTGCTATGAAAAGAGCCGTTCAGAATGCTATGCGTCAAGGTGCTCAGGGTATTCGAATTCAGGTTGGTGGCCGTTTAGGCGGAGCAGAAATTGCACGAACTGAATGGTACCGAGAGGGGCGAGTTCCTCTTCATACGCTTCGCGCTGATATTGATTATTCAACGTCAGAAGCGTTAACAACTTATGGGATTCTAGGCGTTAAAGTCTGGATTTTTAAAGGCGAAGTAATAGGTGATGCTGTTCAAGCAGAACCAGCGCCAAAAAAGAAAAGCTCAAGAGCTAAGTAAGGGGTACGCATTATGATGCAGCCAAAGCGTACAAAGTTTCGCAAAATGATGAAAGGCCGCAATCGCGGCCTTGCAGACCGGGGTTCAAAGGTCAGTTTTGGCGAATACGGTTTAAAAGCAGTTGGACGAGGTCGATTGTCGGCTCGTCAAATTGAAGCGGCGCGACGAGCAATGACTCGTCATATAAAGCGTGGCGGTAAAATTTGGATTAGAGTCTTTCCTGATAAGCCAATTACCAGCAAACCTTTAGAGGTTCGTCAAGGTAAGGGTAAAGGTAATGTTGAATATTGGGTATGCCAAATTCAGCCAGGTAGAGTTCTTTATGAAATGGAAGGGGTGACAGAAGAAATAGCACGTGAAGCATTTGCTCTTGCGGCTTCTAAGTTGCCTATTAATACAACTTTCGTTAAACGTTCGGTGATGTGATGAATGCCTCAGAATTACGTGAAAAATCTGTAGAAGAATTAAAGGCAGAAATGCTTGTTAATCTTGAAGATCAGTTCAAGCTTCGTATGCAAGCGAGTTCTGGCCAGCAGATTCAGACACATTTGTTTAAAATAGCTCGTCGTAATGTTGCACGGATTAAAACGATCCTGAATCAAAAGGCAGGTAACTAACACATGAGTCAGCAAGTGGAAAATGAAAAAAATACAGCGCGTACTCTAATGGGTAAAGTTGTCAGCGATAAAATGGATAAAACCATTACTGTGCTAATAGAGCGACGCGTAAAACACCCTCTTTATGGTAAGTATTTGAGCAAATCGTCAAAGCTTAAGGCTCATGATGAAGAGAACACCTGCAAAATTGGCGATGTTGTCACTATTGCTGAATGTCGTCCACTTTCTAAGTCGAAATCATGGGCGTTAGTAAACATTGAAGAGCGTGCAACGCAAATATAACTGCGTGGCTATGATTGATAGCAATTGTAAATTGCTTTAAAGGTTTCGGAGACGAACAATGATTCAAACACAAAGCTACCTAGAGGTTGCCGATAATAGCGGTGCTCGCCGGGTAATGTGTATTAAAGTGCTTGGTGGTTCTCATCGCCGTTACGCAAGAATTGGTGATGTAATTAAAGTTACTGTGAAAGAAGCAATTCCTCGCGGTAAAGTTAAAAAAGGTCAAGTTGTTAACGCTGTTGTAGTTAGAACAAGAAAAGGAGTCCGTCGTCCAGATGGCTCACTGATTAAGTTTGACGATAATGCAGCCGTAATTTTGAATGCACAAGATGCTCCAATTGGTACTCGTATCTTTGGGCCAGTGACTCGTGAGTTACGTGGTGAAAAATTTATGAAAATTATTTCTTTGGCTCCAGAAGTTTTATAAATCTGAGTTAAAGGTAGAGGATAAGGCGATGCAAAAGATTAAATGTGATGACGAGGTGATAGTAATCGCTGGTCGTGACAAAGGTAAGCGAGGCAAGGTTGTAAAAGTAATGCAAGATAACCGTTTGATCGTCGCTGGCGTTCAGATGATTAAAAAGCATCAAAAGCCAAATCCTCAAGCAGGCGTATCTGGCGGTATAGTTGAAAAAGAAGCGCCAATTCAGGTATCGAATGTTGCTATTTATAACTCTGAAACTGATAAAGCAGATCGTGTTGGCTTTAAATTTTCAGAAGATGGCAAAAAAGAGCGCGTATTTAAATCTAATGGCGCAGCTATTTAATCTTTGAAGCTATAGCTAAAAGATTTAAGATAATTAATAGAAGCTTAATTTATTTTTCCAGTAAAAGCTGGTGTAAGTAACGGTAAATAGAAATGGCTAGTTTGAAAAAACTGTATAACGAAGAGATTGCTAAACAGCTCAAAGAAGAGTTAAATCTTGACAATGTAATGGAAGTTCCTCGCATAACTAAAATAACACTTAATATGGGTGTTGGTGAAGCAATAGGTGACAAAAAAGCATTAGAGAGCGCTGTTAGCGATCTAGAAAAAATCTCAGGCCAAAAAGTCGTTGTGACCAAGGCGCGTAAATCTATAGCGGGCTTTAAAGTTCGTGAAGATTGGCCGATTGGCTGCAAGGTAACTTTACGCCGCGAGAGAATGTATGAATTTTTAGAGCGATTAGTATCAATTTCTATACCTCGTATACGTGATTTCCGTGGAATTAGTCCTAAGCAGTTTGATGGACGTGGCAATTTTTCTATGGGTGTTACAGAGCAGATTATTTTTCCTGAAATTGAATACGATAAGATCGATAAACTGCGTGGTTTAGATATTTGTATTACCACTACCGCACGCAACGATGATGAAGGCCGAGCATTGCTTAAAGCCTTTAATTTCCCCTTTAAAGGATAAGTTAGAGTTATGGCAAAGAAATCAATGATCGCACGTGAACTTAAGCGTACACAGACTGCTAAAAAATATGCTGTGAAGCGCGCTGCTCTCAAAGAAATTATTACTAGTACAACTGCAAGTGTTGAAGATGTGTGGGAGGCTCAGATTAGTTTGCAAAAACTACCTCGTGATGCAAGCCCATCAAGACAGCGTCGTCGCTGTGTATTAACTGGTCGTCCTCATGGGGTCTACCGTAAATTTGGTCTATGCCGTAACAAGCTACGTGAAGCCGCAATGCGCGGTGACGTACCGGGTCTGGTTAAAGCTAGCTGGTAAGCTTGTTTAAGAATTGGTAGAGACAGGAGCAAGATTAATGAGTATGCAAGACCCGTTGTCAGATATGCTGACTCGCATTAGAAATGCACAATTAGTTGGTAAAACAGAAACTGTTATGCCTTCTTCTAAATTAAAAGTAAATGTAGCCAAGGTTTTAGAATCTGAAGGTTACATTAAAGGTTTTAGTGTTGATTCTGAAGTTAAAACGAAATTAACTGTTCAGTTAAAATACTACGAAGGTAAGCCAGTTATTACTGAGATAAACAGAGTTAGTCGTCCTGGATTAAGAAACTATTCGCCTAAAGATGGTTTTCCATCGGTGCGAGGTGGTCTTGGTGTAGCGATTATATCGACTAGTCAAGGTGTAATGACCGAGAGGGCAGCTCGCGAAGCGGGTGTTGGCGGCGAAGTACTTTGTACCGTTTTTTAATTGAATTTTTAAACAAAAGCTTTGTTTAAGATAGAGAAAGATTATGTCACGTATTGCAAATAACCCAGTTGAATTGCCTTCTGGTGTTGAGATAAATATTAACGGCCAAGAGATCTCTGTTAAAGGTTCTAGAGGAACCTTAGCAATGAATCTAAGTGAGTCTGTAGAAGTAAAGCAAAACGATAACATCGTTTCTTTTGCCGCTAAAAACAAAAGTAAAGATGCTGTCTCTCTTGCGGGCACAACACGTTCTTTGGTTAACAATATGGTTTTTGGTGTTAGCCAAGGCTTTGAACGTAAATTGATACTTAATGGTGTTGGTTACCGTGCGAAAGCCGTTGGAAATACTGTTAACCTAGTGTTGGGTTTCTCTCACGATGTAAACTACGAGTTGCCTGAAGGCGTTACCGCTGACACACCAACACAGACAGAAATTGTTTTAAAATGTTCTGATAAGCAATTGCTTGGTCAGGTTGCTTCTGAAATACGTGCATTTCGTCCACCTGAGCCCTATAAAGGCAAAGGTGTAAGATATGCAGATGAAAATGTACGTCGTAAAGAAGCCAAGAAAAAGTAATTTTTAAATTATATTGGTATTTACCGGTACAGTTTAATAAGTTAATTATTAGTTAGTGTTAAAAATATCTAGTAGAGATAGTTATGAATTCTAAAAAACAGGCTCGAATCCGTCGCGCTCGTAGAGCCCGAGCTAAAATAAGCGAGTTGGGCGTTAACCGTTTATGTGTTAATCGTTCGCCGCGTCATATTTATGCACAAATTATTGCTGCAGGCGGAAATATAGTATTAGCGAGTGCTTCTACTTTAGACAAAGATTTACGTGCCGGTGCAACTGGCAATATTGAAGCTGCGAAAGCGGTTGGAAAGTTGATTGCTGAGCGTGCGAAAGCGGCTGGTATTACCGGTGTTGCTTTTGATCGTAGCGGCTTTAAATACCATGGTCGTGTTAAGGCGTTAGCTGATGCAGCACGCGAAGGCGGACTAGAATTCTAAGGGTTGAATGATGGCATTTGTTAAAAAAGATGAAGCAAACACTGAAGGCTTTGAAGAGAAGTTAGTTCAAGTAAACCGTGTTGCAAAGACAGTTAAAGGCGGTCGTATTTTTGCTTTTACAGCCCTGACAGTTGTTGGTGATGGTAAAGGTCGAGTAGGCTTTGGTCGTGGTAAGGCGCGTGAAGTGCCTGCAGCTATTCAAAAGGCAATGGAATCTGCGCGTCGCGATATGATTCAGGTTGAGCTTAATGGTGATACTATTCAGTATCCAACTAAAGGTCGCCATGGAGCTTCTAAGGTTTATATGCAACCAGCATCAGAAGGTACAGGTGTAATTGCTGGTGGTGCTATGCGTGCAGTACTCGAGTTAGCTGGAGTACAAAATGTTCTAGCTAAATGTTACGGATCAACAAACCCAGTTAATGTTGTTCGCGCAACGTTTCAAGCACTTAGTGCAATGCAATCTCCTGAACAAATTGCTGCAAAACGCGGCAAAACTGTCGATGAGATAATGAACTAGGTAATAATTAATTGATTATTGGTTTTATAAATAATCAGTTCTGTTACTTATAATTAAGATCTAATTCTGTGCCTATAAAGGCACCTCTTAATTGAGTATGAGAGTTATAATGGCTAAAAAAACAGTAAAAATAACCCAAATTAAAAGTACAACGGGCCGGTTAAAAAACCATATTGCTTGTATTACTGGATTGGGTCTCCGTAGAATCGGTCATACAGTAGAAGTTGAAGATACTCCTTCTGTTCGCGGTATGATCAATACTGCTCATTATCTTGTAAAGGTTGAAGGAGAATAATATGCGTCTTAATGAATTGACTCCAGCACCTGGCCATAAGTCTGATAAAAAACGCGTTGGTCGCGGTATCGGTAGCGGTACTGGTAAGACTGCTGGTCGTGGTCACAAGGGCTTAAAGGCTCGTTCTGGCGGTAAAGTGCGTGCGGGATTTGAAGGTGGTCAAATGCCTTTACAGAAACGCCTACCAAAATATGGTTTTACCTCACGTATTGGTATGGTTACTGCTGAAATCCGTCTTTCTGAATTAAATTCAATAGAAGGCGATGTTGTTGATCTAGAATCACTACGTTCAGCTAGTTTGATCACTGCAAATATTAAACGCGCTAAAATATTTTTATCGGGTGAGTTAAAAAAATCACTTACTGTTAAAGGTTTAGCGGTTACTAAAGGCGCTAAAGCTGCTATCGAAGCCGCTGGTGGAAAAATAGAAGAGTAATTTATGGCAACTCCTGGTTTACTGGGAAAGCAAAAAGGACTAGGCGAGCTTTGGGCTCGTCTTCGTTTTGTTTTCATAGCGATAATTGTTTATCGTATTGGAACACATATTCCAGTTCCTGGTATAGATCCAGCTCGTGTTGCTGATTTGTTTTCGCAAAACGAAGGTACCTATATTGATTTATTCAATATGTTTTCAGGTGGTGCCCTAGAGCGGATGAGTATTTTAGCTTTAGGAATTATGCCTTATATTTCTGCATCAATTATTATGCAGTTAATGTCAGCGGTAACACCTTCGCTAGAGCAACTTAAAAAAGAAGGTGACTCAGGTAGACGTAAGATCAGTCAATATACACGTTACTTGACTATATTTTTGGCCATTATTCAAGCAACGGCAATGTCTCGTGGATTAAACCTTGCTTATGAAGGTGCTAGCCCACTTGGCGAGTTGATAGATTCGGTTGTTATGATCACGTCATTAGTAACCGGCGCTGTGTTTATGATGTGGCTTGGTGAACAAGTGACAGAAAAGGGTATTGGTAATGGTATATCAATACTTATCTGTGCAGGTATTATTGCTGGCTTACCAGGAGCTGTAGGTCAAGCTTTTGAAAGTGCACAACAAGGTGATTTAAATATATTGTTATTACTAGCAATAATTATTATCTTGCTAGGAATCGTATGGTTTGTGGTGTTGGTTGAACGTGGGCAACGACGGATTACTGTTAATTATGCCAAGCGTCAACAAGGTAAAAAAGTGTATGCGGCTCAAACAAGCCATTTGCCTTTGAAAATTAATATGGCCGGTGTTATACCCGCTATTTTTGCAAGCAGTTTGCTTCTTTTTCCTCAGTCCATTGCGACTTGGATAGGTTCTGGCGACGGTCGAAGCTCTGAGATATTGCAAACAATAGCCGCATCATTAGGGCCCGGACAACCTCTGAACTTAATTGTATTCACAGCGTTGATAATATTTTTCTGTTTCTTTTATACGGCGTTAATGTATAACCCCGGTGAAGTTGCAGATAATCTAAAAAAATCAGGTGCTTATATACCAGGAATTCGCCCTGGTGAGCAGTCTGCGAAGTATATTGATAGTGTGCTTACTCGTTTAACGGTTGTAGGTTCTCTTTATATGACGGCTGTATGTTTGATGCCGCAATTTATTATCGTAGCAACGGGTATCCCCTTCTATCTAGGGGGCACATCTTTGTTAATTATTGTAGTAGTACTTATGGACTTTATGTCACAAGTACAGTCGCATTTAATGTCTCGTCAGTACGAGTCATTAATGAAAAAATCAAATTTAAAAGGTTATGGTGGTGGGCTTTAATAGGCTATCTTAGCCCTAAGTTCACTAAAATGAGGTTTGTATGAAAGTTCGTGCTTCTGTTAAAAAAATCTGTCGCAATTGCAAAATGGTACGTCGCAAAGGTGTACTTCGTGTTATTTGTAAAGCGGAACCCAGACACAAGCAGCGCCAAGGGTAATTTGGCGTCTTGATAGATATGCCATGTTCAATGGCTTATCAAAAAGGTGTGTTGACTGTCGTTTATTAAGAAATTAATAAACTATTGCATTCAAGTGTTTTAACCGCTATCCTTTCGCGCCTTTTGTAGGGCTTGTCTCTATAAAATAACGTGACCGGTGGCTAAAATCGCTGTCAACACTGAATAAGCACCATCGTGTGCTCACATATACTGTGGAGTAAAAATTGAATGGCTCGTATCGCCGGTGTCAATATACCCGATAATAAACATGCCGTTATTTCTTTGACTTACGTCTTTGGAGTTGGTCGTACTACAGCTGAGAAAATTCTTGCAGCTACTGGTATTGCTGAATCTACCAAAATAGGCGATCTAACAGAAAGTCAAATGGATGAGTTGCGTGCTGAAGTCGGTAAAGTTACTGTTGAAGGTGACTTGCGTCGTGAAGTCTCGATGAACATTAAACGTTTAATGGACTTAGGTTGTTACCGTGGTATTCGCCATCGTCGCAGTCTTCCTCTTCGGGGTCAGCGTACAAAAACGAATGCGCGTACTCGTAAAGGTCCCCGTAAGCCAATTAAGAAGTAGTTCTTAATCATCTCGAATCACAGTAATTAAAGGTTAGGTATTTGCTATGGCTAAGCCAGGAAAGCAAGCAACAAAGAAAAAAATTAAAAAGACAGTGGTTGATGGCGTCGCCCACATCCATGCTTCTTTTAATAATACAATCGTAACTATCACTGATCGTCAAGGTAATGCGTTATCTTGGGCCACAGCGGGTGGTTCTGGTTTCCGCGGTTCTCGTAAAAGTACGCCATTCGCTGCACAGGTTGCCGCTGAGCGTGCTGGACAAGCTGCGTTAGAATACGGTCTTAAAAATCTAGACGTTGAAGTTAAGGGCCCAGGTCCAGGTCGTGAATCAGCTGTTCGCGCACTTAATAACGTTGGTTATAAGATTGCAAACATCACAGACGTAACGCCCATTCCACATAATGGCTGTCGTCCGCCAAAACGTCGTAGGGTATAGGGAGAATATAAATGGCTCGTTATCTTGGACCTACTTGTAAATTAGCTCGCCGTGAAGGTACAGATCTTTATCTGAAAAGTGGTGTGCGTCCGTTAGATTCAAAATGTAAACTAGAAACAGCTCCAGGTATGCACGGCGTTCGTCGTGGTCGTTTATCTGATTATGGTGTTCAGTTACGTGAGAAACAAAAAGTTCGTCGTATGTACGGCGTTCTTGAGAAGCAATTTCGCGGCTATTATAAAGAAGCTGCTCGTCGTAAAGGTGCAACAGGTGAAAACCTATTGCAACTATTAGAATCTCGTCTTGATAACGTTGTGTATCGTATGGGCTTTGGTTCTACACGTGCCGAGTCGCGTCAATTAGTTTCGCATAAATCAATTTTGATTAACGGTAAAACTGTAAATATTCCGTCATATCAAGTAAAAGAAAATGATGTTGTTTCTGTCCGCGAAAAAGCAAAGTCTCAATTGCGTATTAAAAGTGCATTGGATTTGTCTGCTCATCGTGAGGTTGAATGGGTAGAAGTCAATAACACCAAGCTTGAAGGTACATTTAAGCGTGTTCCAGACCGCGCTGATTTACCTGCGGAAATTAATGAAAACTTGATCGTTGAGCTCTATTCTAAATAATGTAAAGCTCTATTATATAGAGCTTTTGTTTGACTCAACCATTCAATTAAAACTAATAAAGGTATGTTTATGCAAGCCGTTAATGAATTTTTAACTCCACGTCATATCGATGTAACAGAAAATTCACCTACGCACGCCAAAGTAGTTTTAGAGCCTCTTGAGAGAGGTTTCGGACATACTCTAGGTAATGCGTTAAGACGCATTTTGCTTTCTTCAATGCCAGGTTGTGCAATTATTGAAGTAGAAATCGAAGGTGTCGAGCACGAATATAGTGCCATTGAGGGTGTTCAAGAAGATGTTATAGAAATACTTCTAAACCTTAAAGGTGTTGCCGTCGTCATGAACGACGAAGAGAAGGTTCAAGCAACAGTATCTTTAAGTAAAAGTGGTCCAGGTGTAGTAACAGCTGGTGACATCATTGTTGATCATGGTGTTGAAATTAAAAACCCTGATCATGTTATTGCTACTATTACGGGTAAAACAACCTTAAATATGCAAATGACAGTTGCTCGTGGTCGCGGTTATCAACCTGCAGATTCTCGCAGAAATGATGATGAAGAAACGCGTTCAATCGGTCGTCTTCAATTAGATGCTTCTTTTAGCCCTGTAAAACGTCTTGCTTATTCTGTCGAGAGCGCTCGTGTTGAACAGCGTACTGACTTAGATAAATTGATCTTAGATTTAGAGACTAATGGCACTATTGATCCTGAAGAAGCTATCCGTCGTTCTGCGACTATTCTTCAGCAGCAGCTTGCTGTGTTTGTCGATCTGAAACATGAAAAAGCATCTGAGCCAGAGACAAAAGAAGCTGAGATAGATCCAATTTTGTTAAGACCTGTTGATGATCTTGAATTAACAGTTCGTTCTGCAAATTGTCTTAAAGCTGAGAACATTTATTATATTGGTGATTTAGTTCAGCGCACTGAGGTGGAGTTATTAAAAACACCTAATCTTGGTAAAAAATCACTGACAGAGATAAAAGATGTACTAGCATCTCGCGGTTTATCTCTTGGTCTGCGTTTAGAAAATTGGCCACCAGCTAGTTTACGTAACGACGACTAATAAATTAAATTAACTGTACTATGTCGAGTCAATTAATTAATTGTTCGGTATTTATAAAATATTGCTGTGAAGCAGGAAATTCAAAAGGGTTAAAGTCATGCGTCATCGTCAAAGCGGACGTCAACTGAATCGTAACAGTTCACATCGTAAAGCTATGTTTAAAAATATGAGCATCTCTCTCGTAGAGCACGAGCTTATTAAAACAACCGTTCCTAAAGCAAAAGAATTACGTCGTCATCTTGAACCGTTAATTACTCTTGCTAAAATAGACAGTGTTGCTAATCGTCGTTTAGCATTTAGACGTCTAAATTCTAAAGAAGCCGTTGGTAAATTATTTAATGACCTAGGTCCTCGCTATGAAGCTCGTCCAGGTGGTTACTTACGCATTCTAAAGTGTGGTTATCGTACCGGTGATAAAGCGCCCATGGCTTATGTTGAGCTTGTGGATCGTCTAGTTGATACTGCTCAAGAAGCTGTTGTAGCTGAAGATTAAGAGTTCAAGATTAATAATTAGTGTGGATTATTTTTAGATAATCTAAGATTAATTTTAATATTGTGCTAATTTAAATTTTTATATAGTTAATAAAAAACCAGCAAATGCTGGTTTTTTTGTGTCTGTTGTAAAACCTACTACATTATTTTTTATGAGCTTTTGCAAGCAGTGTCTTTAAAAATTGACCGGTATAAGAGGCTTTAACTTTGCTAACGTCCTCAGGCGTGCCCTCAGCAATTATTTGACCACCACCACTACCGCCTTCCGGTCCCAAATCTATTACCCAGTCAGCGGTTTTTATGACATCGAGATTGTGTTCGATAACTACGATGGTATTGCCGTGATCACGCAGGCGATGAAGAACATTTAACAACTGTTGAATGTCGTGAAAATGCAATCCTGTTGTGGGCTCGTCTAAAATATAAATAGTTTGACCGGTATCGCGCTTAGATAGCTCTTTTGATAATTTAACGCGTTGGGCTTCACCGCCGGATAATGTGTTAGCTGCCTGGCCTAAGCGAATATAAGATAAACCTACATCAATAAGAGTTTGTAATTTACGCGAAACCGCAGGTATGGCATCAAAAAAACCGCGCGCATCTTCGATGGTCATATCCAAAACTTGATAAATATTTTTACCTTTATAAGTTACTTCTAAGGTTTCACGATTATAGCGTTTGCTATGACAAGTATCGCAGCCGACATAAACATCTGGTAAAAAATGCATTTCTACTTTTACAACGCCATCGCCCTGACAGGCTTCGCAGCGACCGCCTTTAACATTAAAACTAAAACGACCTGGTTTATAACCTCTTGAGCGAGCCTCTTGAGTACCTGCAAACAATTCTCTGATGGGGGTAAAAATACCCGTGTAAGTGGCAGGGTTTGAGCGAGGGGTGCGTCCAATTGGGCTCTGATCTATATCAACACATTTATCGACGTGATTGAGACCAGTGATTCTCTCGTAAGGTGCTGGTTTTAGTGTGGTCGCACCATTAAGTTCAGTTGCAACAATCGGGTATAGCGTCCCATTGATCAATGTTGACTTGCCTGAACCAGACACGCCGGTGACGCAAGTCATTAAACCAACAGGAATAGTCAGTTTAACTTTTTGAAGATTATTACCGGTAGCGCCTGAAAGCGTAATTAATTTTGAGGCATCAAAAGGGTGGCGGTTTTTAGGGGTGGCGATCTCTTTTGCACCTGATAAATATTGACCCGTTAATGATTTTTTTGATTTTTTAATATCTTCAATTTTTCCTTGAGCCACAACTTCTCCCCCATGAACGCCGGCGCCTGGGCCGATATCAATAACATGGTCGGCTAAGCGAATGGCATCCTCGTCATGCTCAACAACAATTACAGTATTACCAAGGTCTCGTAAGTGGATTAGTGTTTTAAGTAGGCGCTCGTTATCGCGCTGATGAAGACCTATAGAAGGTTCATCAAGAATATACATTACACCAACTAAGCCAGCACCAATTTGGCTAGCGAGACGAATACGTTGGGCCTCTCCACCTGATAGTGTATCCGCACTTCGATTAAGACTTAAATAATTAAGTCCTACGTCATTTAAAAATTGAAAACGATCACCAATTTCTTTTAAAATCTTATCGGCAATTTGTGCTTTCGAGCCTTTAAATTTAAGATTTCTAAAATAGGTATAAGCCTCACCAATAGGAAAAGCACAAATTTCTGGAAGTATTTTGTTATCGATAAAAACATTACGTGCTTCTTCGCGAAGACGTGCGCCTTTACAGCTTGGACAATTTTGGGTCGATAATAATTTAGCTAATTCTTCACGGACACTTTGTGATTCTGTATCTCGATAACGACGCTCCAAATTAGGTATAACCCCTTCAAAACGATGCTTGCGCTTATAAGTGTCGCCCTTATCATTGATATAAGTAAAGTTAATTTCTTCATCGTCCGATCCATAGAGGATCGCTTGCTGGTGAGCTTCTTTGAGCTTGTTCCAAGGTGTATCAGTTTTGAATTTATAATGCCTTGCAAGTGATTCAAGCATATGAAAATAATAAATGTTGCGTTTATCCCAGCCTCTTATTGCACCTTCTGAGAGTGAAGATTCGGGAAATTGAGCAATTTTAGATTCATCAAAATATTGTTTAACACCCAAGCCATCACAGGCGGGGCAGGCACCTGCGGGATTGTTAAAAGAAAATAGTCGTGGCTCTAATTCAGTGAGTGAATAATCACAAACTGAGCATGCATGCTTCGTAGAGAATATCTGGTCGTCTTTTTCGCCATCCATGTAGTTGATGGTAATGAGTCCACCAGAGAGATTTACACCTGTCTCGATAGATTCTGCTAGTCGTAATTGCAGGTCATCGCGGACTTTAAAACGATCGACAACTGCCTCTACATTATGCTTTTTCTTTTTATCGAGCGGCGGAACGTCGTCCAAATCAACAACCAACCCATCGACGCGAACACGCACAAAACCGTCGCGACGTAACTGCTCAAAAATATGCGCATGCTCACCCTTCCGATCACGAATCACTGGCGCTAGAAGCATCAACTTAGTGCCTTCTGGTAGCGCTAAAATATTATCGACAATTTCACTAACAGTTTGAGCGGACAGTGGTATATGGTGAGTTGGACAGCGAGCTTCGCCAACACGCGCATACAGCAGGCGTAAATAATCATAAATTTCAGTAATAGTGCCGACGGTAGATCGAGGGTTGTGTGAGGTCGACTTTTGCTCAATTGAAATTGCAGGGCTTAAACCCTCGATATGGTCGACATCGGGCTTTTCCATCATAGATAGAAATTGACGAGCATAAGTTGATAAAGATTCTACATAACGTCGTTGACCTTCGGCGTAAAGTGTATCGAATGCAAGAGATGACTTTCCTGAGCCAGACAAACCCGTAATAACAATAAATTTGTCGCGAGGAATATCAATATCAATATTTTTAAGATTGTGGGTGCGAGCGCCCCGAACAGAAATAGTATCCACAAAAAAGACTCGGTAATGGAGTAAACGCGTAAGTATAATTCATTAGCACCCAAGGATGCATAGTTTGTTTACGTTTAATCACCGTTTATGGACGTAGAAATTTTAATAAGACAATTATCTCTGTATATTGCAGAGACTACTTCTTAACACACTCTCATAGGCTTGCTAGAATACCTGCCTATCTTAATTAATGAGTAATCATGTCAGCTGTTAACACTTTCGAAACACGTGCTGTGCTATCGCTAGCATCTCTTTATATTGTGAGGATGCTTGGTTTGTTTATGGTGCTGCCAGTATTAATCTTATCGGGAGAGACATACACGCAAAGCAATGTTGTTTTACTGGGGGTTGCCTTAGGTATTTATGGATTAACGCAAGCCTGCCTGCAAATACCCTTTGGCATTTTATCAGACCGATTTGGACGTAAGCGTCTTATCATTATCGGCTTGATTATTTTTGCATTGGGCTCTGTGCTTGCAGCAACAGCCGATTCTATTTATGGCTTAATCCTTGGACGTGCACTTCAGGGTGCAGGTGCTATTGCGGGGGTGATTATGGCAATGGTTGGCGATATGACTTCTAATGAAACGCGCACTAAAGCAATGGCGACTATAGGCGCCTCTATTGGTGTTGCTTTTGCGTTGTCTCTTGTTGTTGGCCCATTAATTACTGCCGCAGGTGGAGTGCGTTGGATATTTTGGTTGACACTTTTGCTGTCAGTTATTGCGATAGCGATTGTTGTTTGGGTTGTTCCTAAAGAAAAACAGAGTAATAGGCATCGACTAGTCTCTCTCGATGGCCTCAAGCTAGTGTCGAGTAATATCGATTTGCTCAGACTTAACCTTGGTATTTTTATGCTCCATGCGGTGCTAACGGCTATGTTTGTTGCACTGCCCTTGTTTTTACAAACAATTAATATACCGGCTGCCCAACATGCATGGGTATATTTAGGAGTGATGGGTATTTCTTTTATGTTGATGATACCGCTTATTATTATGGGCGAGCGAAAAGGTGAGGTTAAGCGAATATTTTTGAGTTTACTGTTTATTGCGGTGCTCGCGCTCTTAGGTTTAGCGTTTCTATCGATGTGGTCAGATACCCAGGCAACAACAAGTACCTTGATGATACTAGGGAGCATATTATGCTTCTTTATAGGCTTTATTTACCTTGAGGCGACGCTACCATCATTGATGAGTAAAACTGTTCCCGAGACTTATCGTGGAGCTGGCTCTAGCGTGTTCTCGACCTGTCAGTTTTTGGGGGCTGCCGTCGGTGGCATTCTAGGTGGCTGGTTGTTCAATCGTTTTGGAATTTCAGGCTTGATGTTTAGCTGTGCTGCTGCATTATCTATATGGTGGCTAGTTGCATGCAATATGACCATGCCTCAACGGGATCAAAATACAGTAGAGAATGTGTTAGTATAAAGTGAATATAGCAAGTTAGTCGCTGATAAATAATCAGCAATAAAGTAGAATTAATTAAACATAAAAAAATTCAAAAAGAGAGGAAGTCCATGGCTCGGGGAATTAATAAAGTCATATTAGTTGGTAATTTAGGACAAGATCCAGAAGTGCGTTATATGCCATCTGGAGGCGCAGTCGCAAACATTTCTATTGCAACTAGCGAGAGTTGGAAAGACAAGCAAACTGGTCAACCAGTCGATAAGACAGAGTGGCACAGAATTGTATTTTTTAATCGTTTAGCAGAGATTGCTGGCGAATATTTAAAAAAAGGCTCACAAGTTTACGTCGAAGGTAAATTGCAAACTCGTAAATGGCAAGATCAAGCCGGCGTCGACCGTTATACAACAGAAGTTGTCGCCAACGAGCTGCAAATGTTGGGGGGCCGTCAAGGCCAAGGCGATGACAGTAATATGGGTGGTGACCCAGGTTATGGTGCTGAATCTTCTTATGGTGGCGGACAATCTAGTGGTGGCGGTATGAATAGCGGTATGAGCAATACGCCACCAAAAGCAAAGGCGCCACAAGCAAAGCAAGCACCAGCGGCTCCGCCGAGTATGGATAGCTTCGACGACGATATTCCGTTCTAGGGGTGATATCATAGCTTTAGTAAAGAATAAACCTGTCTAGAAGTCCAAAAAAGCCCTGTTTTTACAGGGTTTTTTTTATGCCGGTTTGTATTACTTTTCGCGACCGGCTAATAAGCAAGCAACGCTTATGGCCTTGGCCGAGTTTTCTATAGCCGGTATGGGTAATCGAGATGATAACTAGCAGAGAATAGATGTATCTTTAACGCTTAAATATTTAAAGCGGTTCTGAAAATAACTACGGCTTAAATTAAAAGCCCCTAATGATAGGGGCTTTTTTTGAGGTAAGATATTCTTGTTAGTCTGCTAAACCTTATAAACACTTAGTTGTTTATTCATTTTATCAATCATTGATGATATCTCACGTGAGCGATTAACAATCGTATCAGCATGCTCTTTATTGTCGTGACCAAGGGCTTGCATATGTTCGATATTCGCACTCACATTGTCAGAAACAGTCCGTTGTTGGTTAGCCATATTGGCATTATTACGATTAAGCTCACTAATTCTTGCAACAGATGCCAAAGCTTTTTGGAGCGTGGCGCCAGCCATTTTAGTGCTATCTACGGTTGCGAAAGCAGTCTCTTTATTGCTTTGCATTAATGCTGATGCCTTGCGGCTACCGGCTTGAAGTTTTTCGATCATAATACGAATTTCTTCAGTTGATGTTTGTGTCCTGCTTGCTAGTGAGCGCACCTCATCAGCAACCACGGCAAACCCTCTGCCTTGTTCGCCCGCTCGCGCGGCCTCGATCGCAGCATTAAGAGCTAGTAGGTTTGTTTGCTCTGCAATATTGCGAATGACTTCTAACACACCACTAATTTCTTCACTCGCTTTTGCGAGTTCATTAATGACATCTACCGATGTATCAACATCTTTAGCTTGTTTTTCGATATCGGTAATCGTGCTTGTGAGCGCCTCAACACTGTGGCGAGTATCAGTATCAGCGCTTGCGGCTGCTTCATCGGCAGATTTAGTGTTAGCGGCAACTTCATTAGAGTTTTCGCGCAGTTGCACAACCGCTGCTGATACAGAAGTTGTCTGATCGCTCATTTGAGTAACCGAATCAATTGAGCTCTTAGCCGATTGATTGAGAGCAGATGAATTTGACAGTAACTCACCAGCGGTTGATGAAACTTCTTTAATAGTTGTTTGAAGTTTTAGCAATAAAGTATTAAAGCCTTTCGCCATCATGCTAAATTCACCTTTACCGCTTTCATCAAAGCGCAGTGTCAAATCGCCTTCACCATCTGCAAGATTATTAATAGCGGCAATATATTGATTTAATGGCTTGGCAACCATTGTCTTCACCAGAAAGAAAATAGTTAATAATAAAAGTCCACCGGCTATGACTATTTTAATTAAGAGTAAAGTAATAGTCTGTGTTATTTGGGCTCCAACTTCTTTTTTTGATGTCCCTAAAACAATATCGTATCCCCATGATGTAAAAGGTACGACTGTAATTTTCCAATCCTTATCTTTTTCATTAATAATCTGGCTAATTTGCTCTTTAGTGATGTTGTCAGAGTTTGTGCGAATATTGCCTTTTCCATCTCTAAGTGCAATAAAGCCATCCGTTAAAATACGACTGGCACTAATAATCGACTCAAGTGATTTAAGATCTGCCGAGTAACCTACATACCAGATACCGATAACTTCTCCTGCACTGTTAAGCATAGGCTCATAGCCCGTAAGGAAAGGGTTGCTAAGAATATCGACTTGTCCATAATAAGCCTTGCCATTATTGATTTCTTTAATGGCTTTACCTTGTGGAGCAAGCTTAGTGCCAGTCGCACGGTTGCCATCGCCTTTAATAACATTGGTTGATATACGCACATAGTCGTCGCCATTTTTACTAAACAGCGTCGCCGTACCGCCCATAATGGCGGTTAAATTGTCAACTAATTCAAATTGATTGGCCTGTGCACTTGAGTTGATGATTAAGTTGTTAGCCATAGTGCCTTGCACATCGGCTGCTCCAGCAAGTTCTGGCGCTTGGCTAGAAGTGCCCCTTTCTATCAGCAGTTTCATGCTGCTTTTAACTCGTGCCGACATAATGGTATCGGTCAATTCAAGCAGACCAAGTAATTTACTAGTCAATATGGTTTCTTGTTTTAAAGCTTCATTATTGATGGTGTTTTTGGTAATAACGAAGGTATATATGCCGACAATGAGGCTAAAAAATGCGATGACCGCGGCAATAGCGAGAACAAATTTACGTTGCAATGACATGATTTTTACCTTTTGTAAGAAATTGAGTGGGATCTTTATTTGTTGGAAACTATTCGAACTTAAAGTAATTAAACAAAAACCCGTATCATTATTTATACCTAATAAAAGCTATATGTCCAAATTTTAGTTCATTTGCTTAACTAATTAGGTCGATAGATTTTTTATATGAATGTTGTGTGTCGAGTGATTGCGGTATTTATTTTCTTCATTTAACGTTAAAATCGATGTTTACATAATAATTAATATTTAAGCTGACGAGCCATCATGGATCCAATCATCTTGTTTTTTCTGTTTGGTGTGCTTGCCGGTATCGTGCGCTCGCCACTCAGATTACCTAGTCAAATCTACGATTTTATAACCTTAATTTTATTGATTGCGATTGGCCTAAAGGGCGGTGTCGAGCTATCTAAATTACCTTTTTCAACATTGTTACCTCAAAGTGCAGCCATTATTTTAATGGGCTTTTTGCTACCACTAGCGGTCTATCCGATTTTGCGTTCTATAGGTAAATTTCAGCGTGCTGATGCCGCCTCTATTGCCGCGCATTACGGCTCGGTGAGCGTGGGTACTTTTGCTGTTGCTATTGCTTACATGAGTGCGCATAGGATTCCTTATGAAGAGCATGTTGCGCTATTTGTAGTGCTGTTGGAAATTCCCGCCATTCTTGTGGGCATTATGCTCGCCAAAGGCTTAACGCGCGATACTCAGTGGGGCAAGATAGCAAGTGAGGTTTTTTTAGGAAAGGGTGTCATCTTATTAATCGGTGGTTTAATTATTGGTTGGATATCAGGGCCAGAAGGTGTTGAATCTATAGAGCCTCTGTTTGTTGATTTATTTAAAGGCGTACTTGCACTATTTTTGTTAGAGATGGGTTTAATTACATCAACTCATCTAGGTAGTTTAAAAAAATACGGTGTGTTTTTAATTTGTTTTGGTGTGGTGACCCCATTAGTTTTTTCGATGGTCGGTATCTTTGTTGGCTTTATGTTGAATTTATCGATAGGTGGAGCAGCAATTCTTGCTACCTTGGCGGCAAGTGCATCTTATATTGCGGTGCCTGCGGCAATGCGAATTTCAGTGCCAGAAGCGAATCCTACATTGTCGTTAACAGCATCATTGGGTATTACCTTTCCGTTTAATATTGTCATCGGTATTCCAATTTATTATTACTGGAGCAGTTCTGTGTATGGCATTTTTAATTAGGAGCCTCTGATTAAGTCTGGGTTGAATTTTTGATGAGATAAAATAATTTTATTTGAGGCGATAATTGAAGGTAATAGCGAGTTATTGGCGAAATTGTCAACGAAAAATACGGTTATTTTAGCCTTCAAAAAAAATCCATGACTTGATCAGATGTTCCTTAGCTATTAAAGTTTGTTTTGTCAGATTAAGAGAAGATTAGTTAATGAATAAATCTAAGCAACAATTGTTAACAATTATTACCGAATCAATTTTAGAGTCATCTCTGATAAAAGATATCGAGAGATTGGGCGCCAAAGGCTACACCATAATGGATGTGCGCGGTAAAGGTAGTAAGGGTATGCGTAGTGGAGGCTGGGATGCAAGTGCCAGTATTCGTGTTGAAGTCATTTGTGGCGATGCGGTTGCCGAGTCAATTTCTGCGCACTTACAAGCAAAATATTATAACGATTATGCAATGGTAATTTATACAAGTGAAGTTAATGTGTTAAGGCCAGAAAAGTTTTAATGTTATCGAGCTATTTATGTCGGCATAAAATATGTTTTACCCTAATTAAAAATGCAGTCTTCATTAAAAATAGAGTCTTCAATGAAAAAAACAGTATTAGTGACGGGTTGCTCTTCTGGTATTGGACGCTGCGTTGCCTATGCATTAAGAGATAAGGGCTATGTTGTTTATCCCACCGCACGCGCTCAAGATGATCTGCAGAGTTTAAAAGACGATGGCTTTGATGCTATCGCACTAGATTATAGTGATAGCGAGAGTGTAGAAAACGCCTTTAATGAGCTCATGCAAAAAACCAATAAAGAGCTCTACGCCGTATTTCATAATGGTGCTTATGGCCAGCCCGGTGCAGTTGAAGACTTAACGCGTAAAGCCCTTGAGACACAATTTGCATGTAATGTATTTGGTTGGCATCAACTAAACAATTTGATTCTTCCTGTTATGCGAGCGCAAGGTTATGGTCGGGTTATTATTAACAGCTCGGTGCTTGGTATTGTTGCCTTGCCCATGCGTGGGGCTTACAACGCATCTAAGTTTGCTTTAGAAGGCCTATTTGACACTTTAAGAATGGAGTTAAAGAATACAAATATTTTTGTATCTATAATAGAACCAGGTCCAATTGCGAGTGAGTTTCGAGCCAATGCGAAAAAAGCATTTGAGCAACATATTTATAATAATAAAGTTATTTTGGACGCTAGCGCACACAAAGAAAGCTACGAAAAAACAATGCAAAGACTCGCGCATAAAGGTAAAACAGATCCTTTTACTTTGCCGCCCGATGCAGTATTAAAAAGAGTTGAGCATGCATTGTCATCGGCTAAACCAAAAATTCGTTATCCTGTTACAGTGCCTACCTATTTATTTAGTTTTTTAAAGCGAGTTTTACCTCATAGTTGGCTAGATTGGATATTATTAAAATTGGTCAAATAATTTTTCAATTAAGAGTCGTAGTCGCCTCAAAAAATAATTAAACGCAATCACATTTATGTCACTAATTTATCGCCTATTTATTTGTATCTTGATGTTTCTGCACGCGCTTCACGTTCATGCAGATAGCTGGTCATCTCCTAACCGAATTGTGATTGTTGGGGGTGACTCTAATTTTCCTCCCTATGAATACCTCGACAAGGATGGTCAGCCCGCGGGTTATAATGTCGAAATGACACATGCTATAGCTGATGTTATGGGTATAAAAGTTGATATCCGTCTTGGTGAATGGGATGTCATGCTCGGCGCATTAAAAAATGGTCAAGTCGATATTTTACAAGGTATTGTCGCCTCTGAAGAGCGCAGTAAAACTCTTTCCTTTAGCTCGCCTCATGCGATTATTCATCACTCAGTTTTTGCACGCATTGGTGGTGAAGCACCTAATGGCTTAGAGGGCCTTAAGGGCAAAGCTGTGATGGTGCAAAATAAAAGTATTATGTATGAATACCTATTGCAAAATAATGTGGGTGCAATTATTCATCCAGTCACTACGCATGTAGAAGCCTTGCGCCTGTTATCATCAGGGCAAAATGATTATGCCCTAGTTGCTAATTTACCCGGTTTGTATTTAGGTAAAGAATTTGGTTTGACCAATCTTGAATTAGTGGGCAAGCCTTTTACGTCTCAGCGCTATGGTTATGGTGTTCTAAAAGGTAACGAATCATTAGTAGCTGAGTTTAGTGAAGGTTTAGCTATATTAAAAAATACCGGAAGACAGCAAGCAATTTATAACAAATGGCTTGGTGTACTTGAGCAAGAAAGTTCGCAAGCGTGGCAAAAATATGGGTTGTGGGCAATATATATTTCCTTTTTCTTGTTATTGATTACAGCCGCTGTTGTCATTTGGAATCGGACCTTAAAAAAACAAGTTGATAAGCGCACAGCCGAATTGCACGAGAATCAATTGCAATTAATTCAGGCAGATAAAATGGCCTCGCTAGGGGTTTTAGTCACTGGAGTTGCCCATGAAATTAATAATCCTACGGGTACTTTATTATTAAATTTGCCCTTATTAAAAGATGCCTGGCGAGACTCGAATACGATATTAGAAAAACACTATCAAGAATTCGGTGATTTTTCGATGGCAGGTTTAAAGTATTCTCGCCTTAAAGATGAGCTGCCTATAATTCTAGATGAAATGACGGGGGGAGCAACTCGCATCAAACATATTGTCGAAGATTTAAAAGATTTTGCGCGGCATGATGATCTTGACAATGATGTTCCATTAAATATTAACGATGTTGTCGCAACAGCGATTCGATTAGTAGGTACTCAAATACGTAAATCAACACATAATTTTGTTGTAAACTATGAAAAAAGTTTACCTGTTATAAGTGTCAATGCACAAAGAATAGAGCAGATTATGATTAACCTTATTTTAAATGCCTGCCAAGCATTAACCGATGTTAACCAACAAGTATCAGTGCTGACAAGTTATGATAAGCAACAGAAAAAAATAAAGATCTCTGTTATTGATGAGGGCTCAGGTATTGATGAGAGCAATGTTAAGCGCCTAACAGATCCGTTTTTTACGACTAAGCGTGCCCATGGGGGAACAGGATTAGGATTGTCAATATCTTCTGCTATTGCTAGCGCCTATGGTGGGAAATTAATTTTTAACTCCCAAAAAGATATAGGCACTGAAGTTATTTTAGAATTGCCTTTGATAGGTGTAAAGAAACTTTAATAATAAAAAAACCAATAAAGAGGTTTCGTAAAATAAAAAATATAATAAAAAAACTGAATACAAACAAACACAAAAAATAATATAAAAACTACAATAAAATAGTGTGAGATAGTTATGAGTGAGACCCTGTATCCAGAATTTTCAATTTTATTAATTGATGATGAAGTCTCTTATCTGAGAAGCTTACGTTTGTTGCTAGAGCGAAAAGGTGATTTTAATAATATTATAACTTGTGATGATAGTCGTGAGGCGATGAATTTTCTTGCGAGTAATTATTTGGGCGTGGTATTGCTAGATTTAACGATGCCTCATGTTTCAGGTTTAGAATTGTTAAAAGAAATAGGTGAGCAATACCCAGAAGTGGCAGTCATTATTATCAGCGGTTTGAACAATGCAGAAGCTGCTGTATCAGCCTTAAAAGCAGGGGCCTTTGATTATTTTGTAAAGACAACAGAAGAAGATCGTCTTGTTGAAGGGGTAAGGCGAGCCATACTCATGCAACTTATGCGGCGACAAAATAGCTCTTTGCAGCAGCGTATTTTGAGTGACAGTCTTGATCATCCAGAAATTTTTGAATCTTTTATATCAAAGGATAAGTCAATCAATGCAGTTTTTCATTATGTAGAATCGATCTCAGCGAGTATGCAGCCGATACTTATTACCGGTGAAAGTGGAACTGGCAAAGAGTTAATAGCAAAAGCTTGCCATAAAGCTAGTCAGCGCCAAGGCCCCTTAGTAACGGTGAATGTTGCAGGTCTTGATGACTTTACGTTTATTGACACATTATTTGGTCACCAGCAAGGTGCTTTTAGCAATGCTGCTAGTGATCGTAAAGGTCTTGTCGAGCAGGCCGCAAATGGCACTTTGTTTTTAGATGAAATAGGCGATCTTAGTCAAAGCTCACAGGTTAAATTACTTAGATTATTACAAGAAGGTGAATATCACCCTTTAGGCGTTGACGTACCCAAGCGCTCGCGTGCTCGAGTAATTGCAGCAACACATCAGCAATTAGACAACCGCTTGCAGGATGGATCTTTTCGTAAAGATTTATATTATCGTTTATGTACGCATCGTATTAAATTACCGCCACTGCGATCACGTAAAGAAGATGTACCTTTATTGTTGGATTATTTTATTGAGAAAGCGGCCAAGGAGCTCAAAAAGCCAACTCCTAATTATCCGCCAGAGCTTCCATTTTTACTAAGTAACTATACTTTTCCAGGTAATGTGCGTGAATTGAAATCGATGATTTATGACGCGGTGAGTCGCCATAAATCTCGTTTGTTATCTATGGAGGTCTTCAGAAGTGTGATTGATGCTGACTTGAAAAAACCGGTAAATTTGCCTGAGCAGACGGTTTCATTTCATCCAGATCAATCTCTACCATCTCTTAATGAAATGGATAGTTATTTAATTGATGAAGCGATGAAGAGAGCAGGACATAACCAGTCATTGGCTGCAAGAATGCTAGGTATTTCTCAGCCCGCATTAAGTAAGCGACTTAAAAAGAAAAATAGTCACGAGCAGGATTACAGCTGCCATTGATCAATATGGTTAGTAAGCTTTTTTATCTAGGAGTTAATTTTTTAGGATTTTCTGAAAAGACTGAAGGCTATTAAAGTTTTTTAAAAGGTTTCTGAAAATGCGTTGACAGTAGTTGGAAGGTGACGTTTAAAGTAATTTAATTGATCGTGTAAAGATAAACAAACAAAAAATTAAAGCCCCATGAATTTCATGAGGCTTTATCAATTTAAATTATCTTACTTAAAACTAACCGGTAAACTTTTCAAATACAAGGCAAGCATTTGTGCCGCCAAAGCCAAAACTATTTGATAAGACGCGATTAATTTCTCGGTCTTGATTTTCGGATATGATAGGTACATTCGCGGCTGCTTCATCGAGACAGTCGATATTAGCAGACCCACAAATAAAATTATTTTCCATCATTAATAATGAGTAAATAGCTTCTTGCGCGCCAGTTGCTCCTAGTGAATGACCCGTTAAAGATTTCGTAGAGCTAATGGTGGGGATGTTGTCACCAAAAACAGCTTTGATTGCTTTTAGTTCAGCGATATCGCCAACAAGCGTGCTGGTGCCATGTGCATTAATGTAATCAATAGATCCCTTTACATTTTGAAGTGCTTGGCGAATACAGCGTGCAGCACCTTCTCCCGAAGGGGCAACCATATCGTAACCGTCAGATGTAGCTCCATAGCCAACTAGCTCGCCATAAATTTTTGCACCACGCGCTTTAGCATGCTCGTACTCTTCCATTACTAGGCAACCACCGCCACCGGCTATAACAAATCCATCGCGAGCGGCATCGTAGGCGCGAGAAGCTTTGTCTGGAGTGTCATTATAACTGGTCGATAAGGCTCCCATAGCATCAAATAAGCATGTCAGCGACCAATGCTCTTCTTCTCCGCCACCGGCAAAAATAACATCTTGTTTGCCAAGTTGAATAAGCTCCATAGCATTACCAATACAATGAGCACTTGTTGCACATGCAGAAGATATTGAGTAGTTAACGCCTTTTATCTTAAAGGGGGTTGCAAGGCAGGCTGATACAGTGCTGCCCATGGTTTGAGTAACTCTATAAGGTCCTATACGCTTAACGCCTTTTGAGCGTAATATATCGGCGGCTTGAACCTGGTTGTTTGATGAGGCGCCACCAGAGCCCATGATAATACCGGTGCGCTCGTTGGATACTTGCTCAGGAGTAAGGCCTGAGTCTTCAATTGCCTGTTCCATTGATATATGAGCGAAAGCAGCGGCATCGCCCATGAAGCGTAACGTTTTACGGTCAATGTGATCCGCTAAATTAATATCTACGCTGCCTGCGACGTGACTGCGTAAGCCCATCTCTTTATATTCTTCTTTAAAACGAATACCGGAATTACCCTGTTTTAAGGCTTCTAAAACCTTAGTTTTATCATTTCCTAAGCAGGAAACGATTCCCATGCCAGTGACAACCACTCGCTTCATAAAGCACCTCGAAGAGTTCTTTTGTTTTAATTTAACTTTCTTTCTTTGGTAAATGTAAAGTACATTCATTAAGAATTAACTACACTATCCATTAAATGTCTATGGATAGTCTAAAACGCATCGGTGTTTGAGAAAAGCCCAACGCGAAGATCTTTGGCAAAATAAATATCTTTTCCGTCAACCGACACTCGACCATCGGCTATACCCATTATTAATTTTCGCTCGATAACACGTTTTAAATTGATGTGGTAAGTGACTTTTTTTGCTGTTGGCAATATTTGGCCGGTAAATTTAACCTCACCTGACCCTAGGGCACGACCGCGTCCCTGATTACCTTTCCAGCCTAAGAAAAAACCAACGAGTTGCCACATGGCATCTAAGCCTAAACAGCCTGGCATTACGGGATCTCCTGGAAAATGACAGTCAAAAAACCATAAGTCGGGTGTTATGTCGAGCTCGGCGATAATCTCACCTTTGTCATACTCCCCACCCGATTTAGATATATGAGCGACTCTATCTAACATTAACATATTGGGAAGAGGTAGTTGAGCATTTCCCGGGCCGAACAATTTACCTTCTCCGCAGAGAATAAGGTCTTCTTTAGAGTAGGAATTCTTAGGTTCAAAAGATTGCATTTATGGCATCCATCATGTGAGATCGGGGTAGGCAGTAAAACATACATTAATTAAAACCCGAAAGGCGTGTATTTTACCTGTTGGCACGTCTATGTCTAGTTCTACCTTTGGGTTATAGAGTTCGGCGCTAATAATCTTGGCAAGCATTTTGTGTTATTGTGCTCTTTAGATTTAATTTTTATTTTATTGTTATCATCAAAACGAAGGAACTTTGTACATGATTAAAAAATGTTTATTTCCTGTTGCGGGATATGGTACACGCTTTTTGCCAGCAACTAAATCGATGCCTAAAGAGATGTTACCAATCGTAAATAAGCCTTTAGTGCAATATGGTGTTGAGGAATCTATAGCGGCTGGTTTGTCAGAAATTGGTTTTGTAACGGGTCGGGGCAAGCGAGCAATCAGTGATCATTTTGATCTTAATTACGAGCTTGAGCGTGAAATTGCAGGAACCAATAAAGAAGAATACTTGACGAGTATTCGTGAAGTAATGGATAAAGGCCAGTTTTCATTTACGCGTCAAACATCAATGAAAGGTTTGGGCGATGCTATTCTCAATGGCCGGCGGCTAATAGGCGACGAGCCTTTTGGAGTTGTTTTATCCGATGATCTCTGTCTGACTGATCCAGGTGAAGATGGCGTGCTGACCCAAATGGTTAAATTATATAAGCAATTTCGCTGTAGTATTGTAGCGATTCAAGAGGTGCCAGAAGACCAAGTGAGTAAATTTGGTGTGATTGCAGGCGATAGAATCAAAGAAAACCTATTTCAAGTAACAGATATGGTCGAGAAGCCATCGATTGAGGATGCGCCGAGTAATTTGGCGATTATCGGGCGATATATATTAACGCCTGATATTTTTGAAATTATTGAAACAACCAAACCCGGTAAGAATGGCGAGATTCAGATAACCGATGCATTGCTCGAACAAGCCAAAAATGGTTGTGTAATGGCCTATAAATTTAAAGGGCGTCGCTTTGACTGCGGAAGTGTCGAGGGCTTTGTTGATGCTACGAATTATGTATTTGAGAATATTTATAAAAAATAGCGTGAGTTATTTTTTTTGCTCAAAACAATATCTCAGATTGTAGGGTTTATGTGCATAACGATTGTAAGCATTTGATTGAAAATTCAAAAAATATTAGTTGATGGTGATGTAAATAGTGTTGAAATTGGGCGCTTATTCATATAGAATCCGCGCTCTTTTTTTGGGATGTACATCAGATTAGGCAGATAACATGAAGACTATAAGTGCCAAGCCAGAAAGCGTAAAGCGCGACTGGTATTTAATTGATGCTGAAGGCAAAACTTTAGGCCGTATGGCTACTGAGATTGCCACCCGCCTGCGCGGTAAGCATAAACCTGAGTATACCCCCCATGTTGACACTGGCGATTACATCGTTGTCGTTACTGCTGAAAAAGTCCATGTTACGGGCAATAAGGCAAAGGCAAAAATGTTTCATCACCACACAGGCTACATTGGTGGTATCAAATCAATAAGCTTCGAAAAGCTTATTCAAAAAGCTCCTGAGCGTACTATCGAGATTGCGGTTAAAGGCATGTTGCCTAAAGGCCCTCTTGGTCGTGCGATGTTTAAAAAACTGAAAGTTTATGCAGGTACTGAGCATCCACATGCGGCTCAGCAACCACAAGAACTGACACTCTAATCGGGAGCTAAATATGTCAGCAACACAATATTATGGAACAGGTCGTCGTAAAACTTCGACAGCACGAGTATTTCTTACTAAGGGAACTGGTGTGATTACTATCAACGGTCGTCCGGTAGATGAGTATTTTGGTCGAGAAGTTGCGCGGATGATCGTACGTCAGCCACTTGAACTGCTAGGCTCTGTAGAGCAATTCGATATCAATGCAACTGTCAAAGGCGGTGGTAGCTTTGGTCAGGCGGGCGCTATTCGTCACGGACTTACTCGTGCGTTAATGCAATACGATGAAATTAATCGTCAGCCCCTTCGTGCTGCAGGTTATGTAACCCGTGATGCTCGCGAAGTTGAGCGTAAGAAGGTTGGTCTGCGTAAAGCACGCAAAAAGCCACAATTCTCAAAACGTTAATTACTGGCTATTTTGCAGATTTTTTGTTGAAGCGTTTAAACAATGCTCAGTTTGCTTGTCATCTGAGCATTTTTTTTGTGATTTTTTCGTGCTTAGGTAACTAAAGCAGACTATCCTTGTAAGGTTGTAGTGATTTCATATAATATGTCACTATTTTTGAATGAAGTTTTCTTTAGGTCGCTGAAAAATCAAATCAAATACCAAAAAATCAATAATATTCTTATCTAACTTTATAATATCCACATTACAGATGATGGGAGAGTGGCGTCATGAGTGATGGCGAAGTAATAGTCAATGAGAGTCGACGTCGTTTTTTAACGGTTGTCACATCAGTTGTAGGCGTAGCCGGTGCAGTTGGTGTAGCCGTGCCATTTATTGGGTCTTGGAATCCAAGCGCTAAGGCGAGAGCAGCGGGTGCTCCAGTGCGAATCAATCTAGCGGCAATTGAGCCAGGCCAGATGATTGTAGAAGAGTGGCGAGGCAAGCCTGTTTTTATACTTCGCAGAACAGATGAAACGATTGCAAACTTAAAGAAAGTTGAGGATGATCTAAGTGATCCAAACTCTTTAAATGATCAGCAGCCTAGCTATGCACAAAATGAAACGCGTTCTAGACGTCCCGAATTTATGATAATGCTAGGAGTTTGCACTCATCTAGGCTGCGCTCCTCAGTTTAGACCTGAAGTAGGCGCAAAAGACCTAGGTGGCGATTCTTGGCTAGGTGGTTTCTTTTGTCCATGTCATGGCTCTAAATTTGATTTAGCTGGACGCGTTTATAAATCTGTTCCTGCACCGTTAAATCTTGAAGTGCCTCCGCACGCGTATATTACAGATACATTGATAGTCGTTGGTAATGATGGGGAGAGCTCATAATGAACTTCTTAACAGGTCTTTGGAATTGGGTTGATGAGAGACTGCCCGTACAGCGTGCGTGGAATACCCATATGGGTAATTATTACGCGCCTAAAAACTTTAATTTTTGGTATTTTTTCGGTGTTTTTTCTCTCTTAGTTTTAGTTAATCAATTACTGACCGGTATTTGGTTAGTAATGATTTACGTGCCTACAGCAGAAGGTGCATTTGCATCGGTTGAATACTGTATGCGAGATGTCGATTATTGCGATATTATTCGCTTAATGCATGCTGTGGGTGCTTCTGCATTCTTTATAGTTGTTTATCTTCATATGTTCCGTGGTTTGCTTTATGGCTCTTATAAAGCCCCCCGCGAACTTGTGTGGATATTCGGTATGACTATTTATGTTGTATTGATGGCTGAGGCTTTCTTGGGTTATGTATTGCCTTGGGGTCAAATGTCATATTGGGGTGCGCAGGTAATTGTCTCTCTATTTGGCGCTATTCCTGTTGTTGGTGAAGATCTTGTTCAGTGGATTCGCGGAGATTTTCTAATATCTGAAATTACATTGAATCGTTTCTTTGCACTGCATGTTGTTGCCCTTCCTATCGTGTTGCTAGGTTTGGTTGTGATGCATATCTTAGCATTGCATGAAGTAGGTTCTAATAACCCCGATGGCATAGACATCAAAAAGAATAAAGGCCCAGATGGTGTCCCCCTTGATGGGATTAAATTCCACCCTTATTATTCTGTACACGATCTTGTCGGTATCTCTGCATTTTTGATCGCCTTTGTAACGGTTATTTTTTACTTTCCAGAAATGGGTGGTTTCTTTTTAGAGTACGCAAACTTTGAAGAGGCGAATAACTTAAAAACCCCCGTTCATATTGCTCCGGTTTGGTACTTTACGCCGTTTTATGCAATTTTACGTGCGGTAACGATTGATCTTGGTGGCGTGTTTACAGCTAAGCTTTTGGGCTTTATGTGCATGATAGCCGCTATCGTTATCTTGTTCTTATTGCCTTGGTTAGATAAGAGCCCAGTAAGATCTATGCGCTACAAAGGCTGGATACCTAGACTTATGTTGCTCTCATTTGCAGCAATGTTTGTAGTATTGGGTTACTTGGGTGTTAAGGCGCCAACTGACGGTCGAACAATGTTGGCACAGTTGGGAACCTTATTCTATTTTGTATTCTTTATTACGATGCCGATTTGGACTAACCCCGGTAGCCCTAAGGTTAAGTCAATACTCAATTGGTTTATCTGTGGTGTCTTTGGCGTCGGTTTAGCCGCTATATCTTTATCAGTACTCGATAAAGAAGTGCCAGTCTTTATACGAATATTTGGTTTGACTCTAGCGGCTGTAACAATAGCATTGCCATGGCTTACCTCGAAAGATTCAGTCTTTCCTGAGCCCGAGCGTCTGCAGATGAAAGGCTTGCCACGTCGCCTAGTCTTTTTGGGGTTACTATTCTTTATAGTTATGGTTGTTGTGCCAATTAAAGCAGTTGCAGCGGGTGGTGCTTTCGCTTGCGGAAGTATTCCGTGTGATGAGTTTGACGCAGATACAAAAAACAAACCATCACTTCAACGTGGTGCTCAGCTGTTTATAAACTATTGTATGGGCTGTCATTCTGCTAAGTTTTCTCGCTACGAGCGCGTAGCTGATGATCTTGGTATTCCTCATGATCTAATGAGAGAAAACCTGATTTTTTCACAGAGTAAAATTGGCGATCTGATGACAATTTCCATGGATAAAGCCCAATCTAAAAGCTTTTTTGGAGCTGCGCCACCTGATTTGACGTTAGTCGCTCGAGCACGTAATCCTGAGTGGCTATACACGTACTTACGTAATTTCTATAAAGATGATACTCGTCCTTTGGGCGTCAATAATCGCGTTTTTGCAAATGTAGGTATGCCGCATGCAATGCTAGAGCTGCAGGGTTTGCCCGAATGTGCTGCAGGCCCGCTGCTTGATAGTAGTGGTAAGACTATTCGTAATGCATTAGGCGAAGCTAAGCAAGACGAACATTGCGGTAGTTTAGCCGAAGGCGCTATTAAAGGCACGATGGACGCACAACAGTTCGATGCAGCCATTTATGATTTAGTTAACTTTTTAGAATATGTGGCCGATCCTACTGCTGATGATCGTCGCTACATCGGTATATTTGTTCTTTTGTTTTTATTAGTGTTGCTTGTACTCACTGTTCTTCTTAACCGAGAATATTGGAAAGAAATTCACTAAGTTCATTTAGCGATCTGGTTGTTAATCATTAATAATCAAGAATTCGCTAAAATTTTTATGGTAAATCAGATTGGGCAGTTGTATTAATTAACGCTGCCCATTTCTATATATATTCTTTATAAATTTAAATACTGAGGTGGGCTCAATGGGTGTCGTGACTAAACGATCGTCAATGACATATTTTTCTGATGGGCGTGATCATTATAGCCATCGTGTAAGAATTGTGTTGGCTGAAAAAGGTGTAACAGTTGATTTGATCGATGTTGATCCTAACGACATGCCAGAAGAAGTGTCAGAAATGACTCCCTATAATACCTTGCCAGCATTATTAGATAGAGATTTAGTTCTTTATGAGTCTAAGGTTATGATGGAATACCTTGATGAGCGTTTTCCTCATCCACCATTGTTACCAGTTTATCCTGTTGCGCGTGCCCAGAGCCGCCTATGGATGTTTAGAATAGAAAAAGATTGGTCACCGCTTGTTGATATTATTGTCGCAAATAAGAGCAAAGACGCCGTCGTAAAATCTGCCAAAGAACTCAAAGATGGCTTGTTAACTGTCGCGCCAATATTCGCAGAAAAACCTTTTTTTATGAGTGACGAATTTACCTTAGTCGATTGTTGTTTGGCCCCTATCTTGTGGCGCCTGCAAGAGTTTGGTGTCGATATTCCCAACACACGTCAAACCAAGCCGCTGCTCGATTATATGGACTTGCTTTTCAAACGTGAATCTTTCGTTGAAAGTTTAACCGAATACGAAAAAGAAATGCGCACTTAATTAATAAAATCATTTGGCAGTATGTCACTATCTTCCTCTTAGGTTAAAGCCAAAGATAGATAGTAGTAGAGATGAATATCATGGCAATGTCGTCGAGTCGCCCTTATCTAATTAAGGCACTTTATGAGTGGATTGTAGACAATCAATGCACTCCTTATGTTCTCGTAAACGCAATGGCAAAGAATGTCAGCGTTCCTCAAGATCATGTAAATGCTGATGGGCAAGTTGTGCTAAATATTTCTCCTTCTGCCGTAATGCAGTTTTCTTTAGAAAATGGGTGTTTGAGCTTTCGTGCACGTTTTGGTGGCGTTCCAACTGATATATTTGTCCCTTGTAGTGCTGTTATGGGTATCTATGCCAAAGAAAATCAGCAAGGCATGGTTTTTGAGCTTGACTCAGAACCTGATGATACGCCACCTCCAGGCACAAATTCTGGCAATAAGAAAAAAAGTGCTGTCACTCAACTCAGGCCTAGTTTGAAAGTCGTTAAATAGTGATTTAAACTAATTCAACAATTTAAGATGTTGATTTCGATGGTAGTGATTGCTTTTTTATTTACGTTGGTTCTAAAATCTTAATTTATTTTAGGTATCTCTTATAGATACGATTTAGTTAAGTAGTCTAAATAATAAGTTTTATAAATATTAGCTCAACTAATAGTGAGGTTAACATGTCATTTCTAAGTCATACTTTGGGTATTATGCTGCGTCCTAGTAGCGAATGGAAAGCAATACGAAGTGAAGAGGAGTCATTTAAGCAGGTATTTTTAAGTCACGTGCCTTTTTTAGCCCTCATTCCATGTATTTCTTTTTTCATTGGCGTCACTCAAATAGGTTGGACATTCGGCAGCGGAGATCCTGTTAAATTAACTATTCAAAGTGCAAGTCAATTATGTGGTCTTGCCTACGTTGCTTTGTTAGCCGGTGTATTTATCTTAGGTGAGTTTATAAATTGGATGTCGCGTACATATGGAGTAAAAGACTCGGCAGAAAAGCGCCATTACGAAGGTACTGCATTAGCTGTTTATGTAACAACTCCTATTTTTTTAGCGGGCATTTTTGGTATATATCCTGGTTTATGGTTAAACGTAACCGCACTCGGCATCGCTGGTGCCTACGCTGTTTATTTAATTTATGAAGGTCTTCCTATTTTGATGAATATCTCAAAAGAAAGAGCTTTTATGTTTGCCAGCTCTATCGTTACTGTTGGTCTTGTGATGATGGTTATTGTGATAGTTAGCTCTGTTATATTGTGGAATATGGGTATTGGTCCAGTTTATACAGACTAACAAAGCGTTAATAATAATAGTGATATAAGTGACGCTACAATTTTTAATCATCGGGTTATGGTTTAGGTAAGTATTCAGCTAATAGTTAATAAATCTTCTTGACGCTAGGTCTACAAATCTCTACCATACGCGCCTCTTATGCACTCGTAGCTCAGCTGGATAGAGTACTCGGCTACGAACCGAGCGGTCGGAGGTTCGAATCCTCCCGAGTGCACCATATAAAACAACCCAGCTTATGCTGGGTTTTTTTGTCTTACTTTCTATTGATTTAACTCTTGGCATCAACTTTTCTTATCTACGATTGGTTCAAAAAATGTTGCCTATCAATAAGTAAATATTCAACAGTTATTCTAGTGGGTGTCCACTTTCTCAACGGTAAATTGACTGATCATGGTATTTAATGATTCGGTAGACTCGATCAGCTTTTTATTGGATGCTTCCATGCGTTGTGTTGCCAACACGGTATGTTCGCCGACCGACTGAATATTAATAATATTTTTACTGAGCTCTGTAGTAACAGTACTTTGTTCTTCTGTGGCTGCAGCTGTATGAATACACATATTTGAAATATTATCGACATTATCAAAAATGGTAGAAAACTGATCTTCAAGATTATTAATATTTTCAACGCTTTTAGAAACTTTTTCATGGCTGTTACTGATAGAGCTAACCGCTTGATTAGATTTGCTTTGCAACGCTGAAATCATTGCACTGATTTTACCAGTAGACTCTTGCGTTTTAGATGCAAGAGAGCGCACTTCATCGGCAACGACAGCGAATCCACGGCCTTGCTCCCCCGCTCGTGCTGCCTCAATAGCAGCATTCAGAGCTAATAAATTAGTCTGTTCTGCAATACTGCTAATGACGTCTACAACGCTGCTAATTTCTGTTGAGCTGTGACTTAGGCCTTCTATTATTTTAGAAGAGCTATTCACAGCCACAACTAGTTCGTCGATAGCCACTTTAGTGTCACTTAAGATGACTTTTCCCTTAGTTACATTTGCTTTTGATTCATCAGCCGCACTCGCTGTTGATGACGCATTTTCAGCAACATCTTGAACCGTCGCTGATAACTGCTCTGTTGATGAGGCGGCCATTGCGACTTCTCCGTAGAGTCGCTCAATTTCTGCACGGGTAGTTGTAGATTCCTTATGGGCATTATCGGCGGAATGTTTAACATCGGCTGATATACCAGCTGATCGATAAAGAATAGTATCTTGCTGTGATTGGATGAATTTAAAGGCTAGTTTTATTTGGCTTAATTCATTATTGTGTCCTGTATAAATACGACTAGCAACTTCACTTTTAAACAATGACTCAGTTTTTTTGGCAAATTGCGACCAAGGTTTAGCGATGGTTACGCCACATATAAAGTTAGTTATTAGTAAAATACCAATACCTGCGTAAATATTGAATGAAGCAACAAATATCGCAACAGCAGCGGATATAGAAAAAACTAAAAAAAGTTTATTAACGTGAGTTACGCCATCAAAAAAGTTTTTGGCGGCGGAAAAAATATTTTTCTTTTCGGTGTAAACTTTTTCTGATTTTTCAATTAATTTATGATTAGGTTTTTGTCTAACGGATTGAAACCCAGCAACTTTACCATTTTTGCAAATAGGTGTAATAAAAGCATCAACCCAATAATGATCGCCATTTTTACAGCGATTTTTTACCATACCCATCCAAGGTTTTCCTTGCTTGCAGTGCTGCCACAATTCAGTAAATGCTACCTGTGGCATCCATGGATGACGAACTAAATTATGGGCTTGTCCGATTAATTCTTCTCGAGTAAAGCCACTAATAGATACGAAATCATCATTGACATCAACAATTACACCTTTTTCATCGGTAGTAGATACAATTTTTTGAGATTCTTTGTAATCAAGTTGTTTGTTGGTTACTGGTCCATTATTGCGCATTAAGCCCACCTAAATAAAAGTATCGATTTAAAATCAATATTGATTGGATTATATTAGCTAAAGTATAGGCAATAAATGAACAGAAATGGCTGTTAACGATAATTTTATTGATATTTGTTGATATAGATCAAAAATGTTAAGTGTTTCATTAAATGGCAAGTATTAAAATAAGCGGACTGTCTTCATTAAGAATGGATAAATAGTGAAAAGCTCCACTTAATCAGCTATATTCATGGTATGTTTTTTTTGGAGATAAAGAGTGACTTATTGCCTTGGTATAAAAGTAAAAGAAGGAATAATCTTTTGTTCGGATTCACGCACTAATGCAGGGATTGATTTAGTAAACACCTATAAAAAAATGTATACTTTTGGCGTGGTAGGACAAAGTCAGTTCTGTATTTTGGCATCGGGTAATCTAGCAACAACTCAAGGTGTTATTAATCAAATAAGAAAAGATATCGATAACGCTGCAGAATTAAATTTACTGAGCTTCAGTAATTTTTACGATGCTGTTGAATATATCGGTCGCGCTAGTACTCATCAACAAAGTAAAACTGGCGGTGGGCCAACCTTTGCGGCAAATTTTATTGTAGGCGGTCAGATCGCTGGTAAAGCACAAGAGTTAGCTAAGGTTTATCCTGAGGGTAACTATATATCGGCAACTAAGTTGGCCCCTTTTTTACAAATAGGTGAGAGTAAGTACGGCAAACCTATTCTTGATCGTATCATCAGTATCGATACCACTTTGGAGACTTGCGCGCTATGTGCCTTAGTTTCTATGGGCTCGACTATTAAAAGTAATTTAAGTGTAGGGCCGCCTATCGACATTCAGTTTTATTATGCCGATTCATTAAAGCTTGGCGATCAGTACCATTTTGATGAAAATGATAGCTATATCAAAGAAGTTGATAGAGTTTGGGGGGCAAAGTTAATTGAGTCATTTATGCAATTACCGAGCATAGCCGGCCACGCTAAAAATTTAAGAGATGCAAATCAAGCTAACGATAAAATACCATTACCATCAGACACTGTTTGAGACCGGTGCATGCTTGCGAGCAATGCTTGAGTGATGGCCTGCTGGTCTTTTAAGCGTTTTACGCCTTCAAATAAGGTCACTGCTTCTGGGTATTGTCTAGAGAGATAAAATAGCCACTGCTTAAGGCGATTACCCATATGCTTAGATGGATAAGCAGTGACGCTAATATTAAAAAATTTAAGTAATAAAGGGCATAACTCTGCCCAAGTCATTACTTGATATTCTGCCATGTTATGAGTCATCTTTTCGCATGACAACTTTTCAGATAATACTCTATTATCTGACTGAGTATGGTCTGAAAAGGATTGTTCAGAAAAAGTTTGATCTGGTAATGTTTGGTCAAGCTCCAAGGCTGACGGCTTTAGTAAATTATGTTGAGACTTTTCACCTTGATGCCAGGCTTTAATCTGCAGTGCTAAGTCAGGGCATGAAAGTAAGCCCCTGCCCAGCATAAAGTCAGTGCAACCGGTCACTTCACGGCAGCGCTTTAAATCCTCTAAGCTCCAAATGTCACCGTTAGCATTAACAGTAATTGGTATAGCTTGTGTGATATCGGCTATGTAATCCCAGTATGCGGGTGGCTTATAGCCATCAGCCTTAGAGCGTGCATGAACTGTAAGCTCGTTAGCGCCAGCTTCGTATGCGGCTAAAGCGTTATCAAGATATAGACTTCTATCATCAAAACCAAGGCGTATTTTAGCCGTAACAGGGATATGTTTTGGCACTGCAGCCCGAGTGGCAGCAATAATGCTATAGACACGCTTGGGCTCCTTCAGCAGGCAAGCTCCGCCGTCACTATTGTTAACAGTTTTTGCAGGGCAGCCAAAATTAAGATCAATTGCACTAGCTCCGAGGTTTGCGACACTGGCGGCATTTTCGGCAATAGCTTGGGGTTTACCACCAAGCAGTTGAACTCTAACGGGGGTATTAGAGCTTTTGGTTAAGCTGTTATTATGAAGTTCTGGACAGCGTTTATAAAAGACTTTATCAGGGAGCAGATGGTCATTAATACGAATAAACTCTGTCACACAGACATCGATACCGCCAATTGAGCACAATAAATCGCGCATAACAGAATCGACGACGCCTTCCATCGGTGCTAGTAATATCCTCATAGCAAGTTTGAAGGCCTATATAGAATGATATTTAAAAGACAGTTAGCTTGCGTGAGTAATGTACACAATAGAGGTTTTTGATTTTTAGTGCTTGTACTTATCGAGTTTCGTATCATTAATTATTTCATTTGACTCAAATGCATAATAGTCTTCGTCGAGAGATCTATCTTCTCGACGCTCGACTTTTTTTCGGCGTTTACGGTGATAAAGATCGACTTCAAGGTCTTTACATGGGTCGTCATCTTCGCGCCGCTCGTCGCCCTTACGGCGATTAATAAAGATTTTGTTAGTCATAATATCCATAAGCTTACTCGAAAAAGTGTATAAATCAACCGTATCAGTCACTTTAATATGAATAACAATATTGTAGTCTATAAACACTTTAATGATATCGAAGTAGGTCAACTTTGTGAAATTTTTTGATTCTCTAAAATATTAATTTTGAAGGATAAAGATACAAGTTGGGTTGCAGCCCAGGCAATCAACTATTTATTCTGGGGTTATTCGAGGGCTGCCTGTTTCAGAAGTATGGGTTTGAGAGGCTTGAATTTACCATAATCAAGGTTTTTAAATCGGTTACCATTAAAGGCAGCAAAAATTTGGTAGTTTGTGCTAAAGATGCGGTAAAATATTACTAATTAAGTTATGGCCTAGAACTATGAAAATTCAGCAGCAAATAGAGCAAACACTAAAAGAAGCTTTTTCTCCACTATTTTTGGAGGTCATCAACGAAAGTGATGGTCATAATGTTCCTAAGGGGTCAGAAAGTCATTTTAAGGTGATTATTGTGAGCGCTGATTTTGTTAATAAAAGCAGAATCCAGCGTCATAAAATGATCTATAGCGCGGCTGCGTCAGAGGTAGAGAAAGTGCATGCGTTTTCTGTGAGTGCTTTTGATGAGTCGGAGTGGTCTGTTAATCAAGGTAATATCGCTCAATCTCCCCCTTGTCTAGGGGGTGGAAAATAGCGCTTTATGGTTTGTTAGCTATCGAGCGTAGATTAAATGAATGTGTAGCGATGATAAAACGATAATATGTTTATCTATTAATACGAGCCTCAGTTTTGCGAATAATCCCTTAAGTCTTAGCTTCTTTTAAGTTTCACTTAACTAATTAAAAGCTAATCATAAATGTATCCAAAATTATTAACTATGAAAAAAAATATTGTTGTTGCTGCTCTTTATCGTTTCGTTAGCTTGCCTGAATATCAACAGCTACGTCAGCCGCTGCTTGAATTTTGTGATCGTTATGATATTAAAGGTACATTATTACTTGCTAAAGAGGGCGTTAATGGAACGGTTGCAGGCAGTCGGGAAGCGATTGATGAGTTGCTTGCCTACTTGCGCAGCAATCCAAAATTATCAGCAATAAATTGTAAAGAATCATTTTATGAAGAGCATCCATTTTATAGAATGAAAGTAAAATTAAAAAAAGAAATTGTTACCATGGGTGTTGAAGGTATCGACCCTAACAAAGTGGTTGGCTCTTATGTTAAGCCGAAGGATTGGAATGCTTTAATTGATGATCCGGATGTGCTTGTTGTCGACACCAGAAATTATTACGAGGTTGCTATAGGAACCTTCAAGGGAGCCAAAGATCCACTGACCACAAATTTCCGAGAGTTCCCTCAATATGTAGCTGAAAATTTAGACCCCAAAAAACATAAAAAAGTAGCTATGTTTTGTACGGGAGGAATTCGCTGCGAAAAATCAACAGCTTTTTTAAAAGAGCAAGGTTTCGATGAGGTCTACCATCTTCAAGGTGGTATTCTTCAATATTTAAAAGATGTACCAAAAGAAGAGTCTCGTTGGGAAGGCGAATGTTTTGTTTTTGATAATCGAGTTGCCGTTAATCATGATTTACAAAAGGGCTCTTACGACCAATGTCACGGTTGTCGCCATCCAATTACCGAGGTTGACAAATTATCTGATAAATATTTATTGGGGGTGGCATGTCCGCGTTGTTATGATAAGCAAACAGATGAACAAAAAGTTCGATTTAAAGAGCGCCAAAAACAAATCGAATTAGCCACACAACGTCATGAAGTACACATTGGTTTATCGCCTGCACAATTGCGTGAGGCACGAGCGATAAAAAAAGAAAAACGCATGCTTGATGATCACAACAAGAATAACTAGTTATTAATAAGTCTTTACTTGAGCCAATAAGAGAAAAGTTATGGAAGAACTTATGATTATTTTTGGGCTAATCAGTTTATTTGTTTTTGTTGGTGGTATTTTAGGGTGGGTTGCATTTTTTAGAACTAAAGTGCTAGCTGCTAAAAACGATCAGTTAGATAAAGAAATAGTTTTTCTTCGTGAGCAAGTACATCAATTGGGTCAACCAGTTTCAGACACTCAAGACACTCAAGACCAACAGCCTACTGTTCATTCAGACGTTAATTGGTACAAAGAATTACAAGAAAATAACAGCGCTGATTCCATTTCCCCCTTAAAGAAACCTGACGCAAGTATTCCACCAAATCATACAACAGAAATTACAGAAGCTGCTTCGAAAAATAACCAAGCCGCTTGGAACGAGTCACTAAATTCTAATATCACTAGTAATAACAATAATAATAAAGATAATACCGAGGCATCATTTTTTAAGAACCTTTTTGAAAGTATCTCTTCACATTGGTTGATATGGGTCGGGGGCGCGAGCATTGGGTTTTCAGGTATTTTTCTTGTTAAATACTCGCTAGATAATAATTTGTTGGGGCCTGAAACTAGAATCTTACTAGCACTTATACTTGGCGTTTTACTGCATATTGGTGCTTATAAGTTACATAAGCTTAAAGGTCAGTATGACGCTTTTGCGGCACTCGCTGGCGGCGGCAGTTTAATTATTTATTCTGCATTCTTAGGGGCTCTTCATCTTTACAATTTATTAAGCCCAAATTGGATTTTTATTCTTTTGCTATTAGTATCTTTAGTAACGATGTTATTAGCATTAATGTACGGTCCAGTATTAGCAGCTATTGGTATTTTAGGCGCTTATTTAATCCCTATTTTTGTAAGTACAGGTAGCAATAATGTTGTCGGTGCTTTGATCTATAGTTTTATTATAACTATCTCTGCACTGTTGTTAATTCGTTATGTGTCACGTCAGTGGCTTTGGGTTGGCACCTTGCTTGGCGCTGGTTTTTGGTGGTTGATTTCACTAACTTCAGCTACTGCCGATATTCCGCGGCTACTCTATTTGATAGCGCTAGCCTATGCTGTTGTTGCAATTTATCAATGGGATTGGCGCTTGTTGAATCGCGGCAAGGAAGATGAATCATCAGATTGTTTAAGTACTTGGCAATTATTTAAAGGCGATTGTGTTGGCGCGCAAGGTTTTTATAAAAATAGTATTTATTTGGTGTTGCTCTTTGTTTTGTTAGCTTTTGTTACTTCGGTTTGGGCTGTTTCTTTATCGTTAAGTTTAAGTTGGATCATCTTGTTGTTGCCATTGCTAATGCTTTGGTTGTCATTTAATCATCGAAATTTTTTACCGCTTGCTTGGCTGAGTTTTGTTGCGGTTATTATTGGTTTATTTCTACAAGCGCTTTCTTGGGATCACTTATTTGAAATAAATATTTGGACCAACAATCTACAAAACAGACATTTTTTCTTTTTGTTTATATTAGCCGTTATGTATAGCGGCAGTGCATATCTTGCAATAAAAACTAGCCACGAAAAATATTATTGGTCTTCTCTAGGCTTCATCGCGCCATTAGCATTATTAACCGTCGGTTTTATATTGACTCATGCAGCACAAACGAGTTGGCAGTGGGCGTTAGTAGCAGGAGTAATCGGCGCATTTTATTTTAATATTTTATATCGCAAACGACATGTTGATTTATCATCACAGGTTCATGCGGTGTTAATTATTACTGGTCATTTGGCTTACAGTTTAGCGGCAGTTATGTTGGCACGCGAAGCGACATTAACCTTGATGTTAGCGCTTCAAGTTGTCTCTCTTGTGTGGGTTGATCGATATTTCCGCCTGCCTATTTTGCCTTATTTAGTCAAAGGTATTTTAGCGATTATTATTTTTCGCTTAACATTTAATCCTTGGATATTAACTTACGCTGCAGATACGCATTGGTCCTTATGGACATATGGAGGCTCTTTATTATGCTGTATTGCCGCTGATTATTTATTAAAAAATCGCGATGACCTAATGAGCTGGTTACAGGCTGTTGGATTACAACTGCTGCTATTAACCATTGTTGCTGAAACGCGTTATCAGCTATATTCAGGTGAAATATTTATTGAACAATATAGTTTTTTTGAGGCGGCTTTTTATACATTAATATTGGGCGCTACGGGTTTAGTTTATAAAATACGCGCGCGCTTTGCTGAAACATTAACTTGGTTTTATGAGCTCGCGGGATTTATCTTATTACTGGCCGCCTTAGTAAACTATAGTGTGATTTTGTTAGTCATTAAAAATCCATTGTTCGTAGTCGATACGATTAGCCCGACCATTATTTGGAATTTATTATTGCTGGCTTATGGTGCCCCCTGCATCATTGCATTTGCTGCAATGTGGTTAGGTCGCAGCAAACAGTGGCGGCGAATAACTGCTTCAGTAGCGGCATTTAGTCTATTATTTTTCATCTCAATTGAAGTACGACATATCTGGCAGGGCGGGTTAGATATTTCTCAGCCAATGATTGTTGGCGAGTTATACACCTATTCAATGGTGTGGTTATTTTTAGCAATTATAGGCTCATTGTTTAGTATTCGTTACAAGAAAAGCGAGCTTTATCGCGCCAGTATGGTGTTTTTAATGATTGTAGTTGGAAAAATATTTTTAATAGATACCGCTGGTTTATCTAGCCTATGGCGCGTAGCTTCTTTTCTTGGTCTGGGTTTGTCACTGTTGGGGTTATCTTATTTCCATCAGAAAATGGGTGTAGAATTTGGACCGTCTGAAAATAAAGACTCTGACCATAATGCGGATACTGATACTACAAATGGGGTGGATAAAAACTAATTCACTATGGCAGTGGTTAGTAAGAGATTAAGTGAATTTAAAAGTTAATATTGCGATTCGGGTAAGTGTACCGTTAAGCCTTCCATTTCTGCGGTCACTTTTAGTTGGCAACTAAGACGGCTATTCGCTTGATAATGGTGAGATGCTTTGAGCATTTCCAATTCAGCACTAGTCGGCTTAGCTGTTTTGTCTTGCCATTTTTCATCAACATGACAATGACATGTCCCACAGCTCATTACACCGCCACACTCGCCGAGTATGCCATCAATCATGTTTTCAACAGCACCATTCATTACACTATCACCAATAGCCACTTCGGCTTCATACATATTTCCAGCGTGCGTTACGTAAAAAATTAAAGGCATAATTATAGGGTTCCTATCAATAAGTCGCTAGAATAACGATATTAATCAATTTAATAAAGTAGTGATAATATTTAGGGTAAATAGTGAGGTAAAATGAGTGAATTATTAGCTAACGGTCTTTATCGACATTATAAAGGTCAACAATACGAAGTATTTAATTGTGCTAAGCACAGTGAAACAGAAGAGTTGTTAGTCGTTTATAGATGCTTATATGGCGATTACTCTTGGTGGGTAAGACCCTATTCAATGTTTACCGAGGAGGTCACTATTGATGGCAAAGCGTGTCCTCGTTTTGAATACATAGGCGAGAAGTCTTAGTCGCTAGCTTTATGAAAAAATTAACATCAAGATTGATTGATATGAAAATAGTACTCTTATTTTATAGCTATCTTATTAGATTCAATAAATATGTTTGATGATGTTTACTGGATGAGTCGGGCAATTGAACTTGCCAAAGAAGCCGCTCGAAATGGTGAAGTGCCTGTGGGTGCTATTATTGTGTTAGATAATAAAATTATTGGAGAGGGCTTTAATCAGCCAATCTCCTCTTGTGATCCAACTGCACACGCTGAAATAATAGCACTTCGCGATGCTGCAAAAAATACCAATAACTATCGCTTACTAGAGTCATGCCTCTACGTCACATTAGAGCCCTGTACTATGTGTGCTGGAGCAATGATACATAGTCGAATTAAGCGCTTGATATACGCTGCAGATGAGACAAAAGCTGGTGCGGTAAAGTCCCAGGCAAGCTTACTTGATGCGCCTTATTTAAATCATAAAATAGAAGTTGTTGCAGGTATTTGTAGCGCAGAGTGCAGCGAAATTATGAGTGCATTTTTTGCCAAAAGGCGTCAGCAAATTAAAAAAAAGAGCTAGTAAATTAATACTCAAGAAGAGCTAATAAAAACTCTAGCTAGTATTTTATTGAGTAAAGTAGACCCATTAAATATGAGATAATATTCCTTCAGTAACACTTTTTCGAGATTAAATGTTAATAGCCTAATATATTTAGTTTATAGACTTATCATTAAATATACCGGTAACAGTAACAGGCTCTATTGAATTTTGAAGTTCAAGAGCTAATCTTCTCTGTTGTGATTCGTTATGCCAAATTAATATTTCATGGTAATTACGAATTCTTTCTACATATTGCACCGGCTCCCAGCCACGGGCATATCCATGATTGGTTTTTTTGTAGTATTTTTTTTGGCTTAACAGCGGTAAGCGTTTCTTAACATCACTCCAAAGATCAGGGTTGCCGCCCTGTGACTCGGTTATTGCGCGCGCATCTTCCAAGTGACCATAGCCCACATTGTAGGAAGCAAGTGCCATCCAAAGACGGTCAGGATTTTTAATTCTATCGGGCAGGCGATTCACTTGTTGTGTAAAATATTTTGCCCCGCCATATATGCTTTGTTCGGGGTCAAGTCTATTTTCGATGCCTAAACCTTTAGCAGTTTGTTGCGTTAGCATCATTAAACCACGTACTCCAGTGTATGAGCGCGCGCGCGCATTCCAATGTGATTCTTGATAACTAATTGCTGCAATAAACAACCAATCTAAGTCAAATTCAGCGGCAGATTCTTTAAAATATTGCTCCCATTTAGGCAGCCGCTGATAAATATGCTTAGAAAATGTCAACGCTCCACCTTCGTCTAGACGTTTATTGGCAAAGTACTTTTCCCTTAACTTTTTTAACTCGCCATTGTCTCGATACTCGACTAAAAACTCATTGGCGGCATTATATAAGCTATTATCTTGTGATTTTGGGAAAGCCCAGGCAATATTTTTTTCTTCATGTAGATCAAAAGCACGCCTTGCCTTCGGATAAATATTTCGGTTTACTGTATAAAAGGTAGAATCAACAATAGTGATATCTGCGCGGCCACTATGAATATTTTCGAGTAAATCTAGCGGCTCTACCTCGTCTATCTCTCGCCAATGAAGAGTGGGGAAGGTCTCTTTTAATGAGCGTAAAAATTCAGCATGAGAGCTATTGGCAATCACAACAATATCTAAATCAAGTAAGTCCTCGATAGTCTGCGGACGTTCGCTGCCACGACGATAAATAACATGCTGTTTAACTTGCATGTAAGGGACAGAAAAGTTTAATGATTGCTGACGCTCAGGTGTAATACTGAGATTGTTAGCGGCAAAGTGACCTTTATTTGCTTTGATCGATACCAACATATCATTAAAAGTAGATCGATCTCTAATTTTTAGGGCAACACCTAAATGATCTGCAAAGGCTTCGGTAAGTTCATATTCAAAACCTGTATAACCAAAAGGGCCCTCATAATAAGTAAGAGGGCCATTGCTAGAGATGATAGATAAAGATCCACTATTGATGACGCGATCTAATAAGCTAGGAATACCACTACTAGTGAGTGCAAAGGGTGTTACGCACAATAATAAACACCCTAAAACATAAAGTGGCCGAAACTTATGTTTTAGTAGTTTGCTTAATTGTGAGTGCTTTTTTGTATTCATTTAAATATTTGCTTATTTTGCTTACTTAATCGTTGAATTCAATCGTCTAATTGATGAGAAAATATACAATATTATACCTTACTAAGTCTTTTAAAATGATTGATTTCAACTATTAGCTTGTTACCTTCGCTATTTAAAAATACTATTTTTGTAAGTGTTACGTTATAGTTTATTGATATCAATGGTTTTAAAAGAGTGTAAGCACTTACTCATATATTTAATAAAACCTAATAAGTTAAATATACGCTTATTAATTAACGTAGATTATTTAAAAAGAGTAAGGAATCTAGTAATACGATGGGAGGACATGTTGCAGATAGAGCTCGAGCAACTTTTTTAACGTCGCTCGAGCACCTGTTTAATAAATTGTAAATAGAAACTGTTGGTTATCTATTTACTTGGTTACGTATGACTACCTATTTTATTTTAGTGTCCAGTGACACATGTTAACTTGGTTGTTTTACAACGCGTAAATAGGGTTTTAGCTCTTTCCAGCCGTCTGGGTACTTCTCTTTAGCTTCTTCGTTAGAGACAGCGGGAACAATAATTACATCATCTCCGTTTTCCCAGTTTACGGGTGTGGCGACCTTATGTTTCGCGGTTAATTGCATAGAGTCTAATACCCGCAAAATTTCGTTAAAGTTGCGCCCAGTAGTCATGGGGTAGGTCATCATTAGCTTAATGTTTTTATCGGGGCCAATAATAAACACCGACCTAACAGTGGCGTTTGTGAGTGCGGTACGATTCTCTGCAGAGCCAGACTCATCGGCAGGAAACATATTGTAAAGTTTAGAGACGCTGAGATCAGTATCGCCAATCATCGGAAACTTAACACGATGACCTTGAGTTTCTTCAATATCTTTAGCCCACTTTGCATGATTGTCGACTGCATCCACGCTTAAACCAATCATCTTACAGTTGCGTTTAGCAAATTCACTTTCAAGACCCGCGGCAAAGCCGAGCTCTGTTGTACAAACGGGAGTGAAATCTTTTGGATGGGAAAATAAGATTGCCCAGCCATTTCCAATCCAATCATGAAAATCGATCTCACCTTGTGTGGTTTGAGCGGTAAAGTTCGGTGCTTGATCATTGATTCGTAACGACATTTTATATTCTCCTGAATAAATGTAATACTATTTTTAGTCCGTCAATAAATAAGTAGAAATGAGTAAATAAGAAGTGTTCAATTGAGATGTTGGAGGTTGTATTTTTATACTTTTTTACAAGAGCTTCAAGCGCTAACAGTTTATTTTTTATAATGATTTATTACAACACTATAACAATAAAGAATATGCAATGACAATAAAGAATATTAACGGCCAATAATTGCTATCGACATAGGTACGGCAAAAAAATTCGAGAAATAAAACTAAGTTGTTTCTGATCAATAATTTTTACATACAAAATCGTTGCAGAAAGTCATGTAAAAATTCCTGCGAGGCTAATGCTCTTGAGGTTTATTGAGCTGTTCTAGTTTTGGATCAAGGCTTCTGCATCCTGAGCAAACTTTTTTATTTCCTGGGATAATTTTTGTCGTTGTTGTTGAGTAGTTGTAGCATTTATTTCTAATAAAATATTTTTAAAATGAGCAGAGTTTTCAGCGTTCACTTGATTCAACTTATTGCTACGAAACACCTCTGGTTCTATTAGTAATTGAAATAAGCTTTCACTAAAGCCTTCATCCCTTTCTGGCTTTTCAAATAACTTTTTTAATTCTGCTTGGTATCTTATGCGATATTCTAGCCACAAGGCATCGTTATCTTGAAGCTTATTATGCATTGTTATTGCAAGCGTTTCTTGCTCGGGTGTTAGCTCTCCTAGCCAGCGGGTGAAACTTTTTTTGTATTTTTCTATGGCATCGACTTGTTGTTGTTTAGGGCTAAGCGCTAAATTCGCATCAATTTCTTCACCTTCTTCGACGTTTCTTTTATCAAGCTTCTCAAATAAATAAGAAATCTGCTGTTTGTCTAAAAGGGGGGCCAATTCTACAATGTCTGGGACTACCTTTGATTTCATTCGTGCCCAATGTTGCCTTATCGCCTCTTCATGAACGGTGAGTTTTTCAACGCTTAACTGTTGACTATTTATGTCTGTGGTTAAGTTATTTAAGCTGATTAGATATTTTGGCAGTTCTTCTTGTTGATGCCACTCAAGCCAAGTTGTCAGTTTTGTATCGACAACAGCTTTTTGCTCTGCGGTCAATAGAATGTAGTCATCAATATACCAATGAGCTAACCAATCTAAGTTTTTATAGACAAATCGAGAACTACAGCCAGAGACTATTATCACTAGAAATATGATTAGAAAGTTTTTCACTTTCATTGATTTGCGTATCCACAAAAGTTATTTGGTAATTAATGCTATTGTTACGAAAATTATAATCAAAGGGCTCAATAATAGATAGGTTATGTTCGGTAAGATCAAATAAGGTTAAGTTAGGTTAAATTGAAGAGTATTAGTTTTTTGATTTAATGCCGTTATGGCATCTATCGAAGTTTTAATTTATCGTCGATCATCTCAGCTTTAAACTCAAATTGATCGGGCTCTTTTAGCATTATCTCAGCAAGTTTCGGTTCAAGCTCTGTGCGTATGTATCTAGCAATGTCGCGATCACCGTAACGGGCATCATAGGTTCCACTTAAATACTCGCGTACGTCAGTACTTATTCGCAGTGAGGCGTAGCGTGAATGCAAACGCCTATTTAGCTTATCGAGCTCTAAATCTACCAATAAATTTGTGTCCGACGCGTCAAGCCAATCGAAAGGTAATATTCTGTCGATACGATTAATAAATTCAGGATCAAATTTAGCATTCAATGCATGATCAAGAAGGGCTTGTTGAGAGGGCGGTTGAAGTTTCAGTAATGCTCGCCAACTTTTTGAATAGCTTTTACGTGTTGCTGATAACTCTTTTGCGCCAAGATTACTGGTCATAAAAATCATGGTGTTAGTAAAATCGATTTCACTAACACCCGATGTCAGCAGGAGCTTGCCGGTATCTAAAACATTCATTAACGATCGGATGACGCTTTGGTCGGCCTTTTCTATTTCGTCAAAAAGGACAATGCCTGGTTGACTAAAGCTGCCATTTATTTTTTCAACATCAAATAATGTTTGCCCTTCTTTGCTGCCTACATAACCTGGTGGTGAGCCTGTTAAGGCGGCAGAATAATGCTCTTGAGCGAGAGTGTTCATGTCTATTCGGCAAAGCTTATCAGCACTTCCCAATAATGATTCGGCTAACACGCGCACAGTTTCTGTTTTACCGACACCCGTTGGTCCTAAAAATAATGTCACCGATAAAGGTTTGTGCTTATCACCAAAATCTGCCTTGAGTGAGTACAACATAGCGCGCATAGAATTCAAAACTGCTGACTGACCAACAATACGAGCTTGTAGGTCAGCCAGAACCGTTTCAGGTTCAAATTTAAAGCGCGATGTTCGCGCCGCTTGTTGTTGATACCGCTGTTTAGCTAGCTGGTCGCTATTATGATCGAGTCGATCGTTAATGGAGGGCACTCACACACTCCTCTTGGATTTTTTTTGATGAACTTGAGTGCCCAGCATCATAATCTCCGTTAGCCAACTGTGCCTACTTTCCTGCGGTTTTTTCTTTTGCCTCCGTTGGTAGCGAGCCAACGGGGCAATCGGCAACACCGACTGTTTTGCGAGTTATTTCTTCTACATCTTTTTGAGCCTTTTCAGCATCAAGTACCCAAGTCCGATAAAAATCAAAGGGACAGTCAGCGATGCCTTTATCTCCATCACCCGAATTATGCACACCGGTATAGCCTCGGTGCAGTAGTTTAAATAAGTGATTTTGAGATTGGTCGTTAGCTCGCGCATCGCGAATTTGCGAGACCGAAAGCTGCGCATACTGAATGCCCATATCTTCTTCACCGCACTCGCCAAGAGTACGTCCGTCAAAGCCAATAATGGCCGAGTGACCGAAGTATGAATAAACACCATCGAAGCCAGATGCATTTGCTACTGCGACATAACAATTATTAGCCCAAGCCATCGTTTTAGACATCATTATTTGTTGTTCTTTGGCTGGGTACATATAACCCTGACAGCGAACAATAAGCTCGGCACCTTTCATGGCACAGTCGCGCCATATCTCGGGATAGTTGCCATCGTCACAAATGATTAAGCTAATTTTTAGCCCTTTTGGCCCTTCAGTAACATAAGTGCTATCACCTGGATACCAACCTTCTATCGGGCACCAAGGAATACATTTCCGATATTTTTGTACAATTTCACCCTCGTTATTGATCAAAATCAGCGTGTTATATGGCGATTTGTTAGGATGATCTTGATGGCGTTCGCCGGTCAGCGAGAAAATTCCCCAGGTGTTAGCAGCTCTGCACGCAGCACTGAATATCTCGGTTTCATCGCCCGGAATAGTCGCTGCAGTTGCCATCATTTCATCGTTGTCATACATTATACCCATAGTGCTATACTCCGGAAAAACGACCAAATCCATTCCCGGTAAGCCTATTTTCATACCCTTGATCATGTCAGCAATTTTATGGGCATTTTCGAGTACTTCTGCCTTATTATGTAAGCGCGGCATTTTGTAATTGACGACGGCTACACCGACAGTATCTGGACTGCTTGATATATCACCATGGCGCATAGTTTTCTCCGTATTGTGTTGAGTAGCGGTAATGGAAATGCATAAATAACCAACCATTTCCATAAAACAATTAACTATGCGTGATAATACGCTCAAAAAAAATACGCTAATTTCACACTCCATCTACTCTAAATAACGTAGTTAAGACTATTTTTAATGCTAGCAAATTGCCTAACTCACCTTTATTTCCTTTATTTTTTGCCTCCTTAACGCTTGCTTGTCTTATATTCATATCAAATGTGCTAGGGCGCAATAAAACAGCATCAAGTAGGGTTAAAAAGCCACCGAAATATTGGACATTGATATAGTATTCATGACATTGTGTTTCAATAATTTATCAACTAATTAATCATCCTCTGGAGAGTATGTTCATGGCGCAAACTATTTTAATCACGGGTGCAAGTAGTGGCATTGGGGCTGCAACAGCGCATAAATTTTTAACGGCAGGGTGGAACGTTGCGTTATTGGCTCGCCGAATCGACAAGCTTGAAGAAATTGCCTCTAAGTATGATAGCGCCCTCTGTCTTGTGTGTGATGTTACCGATGAAGATGCCGTAAAAACAAGCTTTGCAAAAGCCGCAAGTCACTTTGGCGGTATCGATGTGTTATTCAATAATGCGGGTATATTTCCACCGGGCTCACGTTTTGATCAAATAACTCTTGATGCCTGGCAAGCTTCTGTCGATGTTAATTTAACGGGAATGTTTATCAGCGCGCGCGAAGCATTTCGCCATATGCTTGAAAAGGGTGGACGTATTATCAATAACGGCTCTATTTCAGCGGCCACACCACGGCCAAATTCTGCAGCTTACTCATCTACTAAACACGCAATTACTGGCTTAACAAAAAGTATCTCTTTAGATGGTCGTGAGTTGAATATTTGTTGTGGTCAGATTGATATTGGTAACGCAAATACAGAGTTGGTCGCAAATCTTATAAAGCATGGCGGCCTTATGCCAACGATGGATGTTGATGATGCTGCCGTTGCAGTATTTCATATGGCGAGTTTACCGTTAAGTACCAATATTTTATCGATGACCATAATGGCAAATCAAATGGCATTTGTGGGGCGCGGTTAACAATAATCTCAAAAAAATTACAGAGCCTAAAGTAAATCTCTAAATAGAGATATGCACTGCATAAAAGCCACTAAAGTGGCTTTTTTACTTTATAGCTTGGTGCTTCTGGTCGAAAACAAACCTCGATTGATTTATTTAAGTGGTTTATTGAGCCGTGTATGTGTGTTTTCCCAAGAAATTTTTCGTCTAACCGAGGCTGGCAAGTCTTGTAACCACGTCATATGGTAGTCATATAATTGTTCATAGTGCGCCCAACCTTCATCTCCAGAATCCCAAGTTGACATCCGGGTCACGTTCCATACAGGGTCAGTGCCAGTGATAAAACGTTCCGAATAATTCAATACTAGTTGCCTCCATAGCGGCAGCAACGTGAAATCATCTCGGCTTATGCCGCCATAGCGCCAGGGATCACGGGCAGCTAAGTCTATCCATACATTGCTGCAATTTAATAAGATTTTTTCTATATGGGATGGACGAAGATTGCCCCCCGCATGGGCAAAAATCATTTTAACATTGGGGTTAGTAGAGCATAGCTTCAGAAAAGCCTGTTCGTTTCCTGAATCGATATGAATCAACATTGGCACATTATATTGCTCAGCTAACCTAAGGAGTTGTTGAAAGATTGCATTATTGGTTGTGGGTCTAAAGCCGCTCATGAAATGGACTTCGCCAATACCAAAATAGTGTCCGTTCTTAAGGCCATTCTCGGCATTTTTAACGACTTGTTCATTCATATGCCAATCGCGCTTGCCTAGCTCGTGGATATAAGGGCTAAAAAAAGGGATGATCCATTCGCCACCCTTTGCTCGAAGTTCTAGGGCTAGCTCTGAGGGTGTGCTGGCAACAATAGTGAGACCGACATTGTGCTGCTTCAGTATGTCGACAACTTCCTGCACCGAAGTTTCTTCACGGTGATCCCAGTTAAAGTGAATGTGACTATCTGCAAAAGTCTCATTTTTAGCAATAACTTGAGAGCTCAATTGTCCAAAGAACAGCAGCAAAAGTAAAAAAATTGCTCTTTTTGCGCTAAAAAAATTACTTAATATTTTACTTAGTATTTCGAACATCACAACATTTTAACGGCTACTAGCGATCAAATAAAGCGAAAGTCGATGTTAAATATTCGTGTAAATTTGGTGCGCGATTAAAATAGAAAAAAACATTTCGCACTTTTCTAGTGCTAGTTCATGAAAAAGTGTCTCAATTTGGTTCTAAAACACAAAAAAGTTGGCATTATTTATGCATTCGAATTTTATAAAATAAGTTCAAATATATACTTTAGCATTGTGCAGAATATAAAAATTATATTTTATATATTAACAAACCTAGGTGCATTAGTAGTTACTTACTATTGATAAACTTTAGGCAATAGAAAACATAACTATTCCGAAAAGGACTAATTGTCGTCCAAAATAGAATTGGTCAAATTTATAAAAATGTTTAAGGTGATTATTAGGAATAATTATTTTCTTTTAAACCAAAAATAACTAGGAAAAAAATAATGAATAAAACTATTTTGAGTATCGCTCTAGGTGTTGCAATAGGTTTTTCGGCATCAAGTGTAATGGCCGCTGAAAAAGTTAAGATTGGCGTGCCATCTTGGACTGGCGCACAAGCAATAGCTAATCTTTTAGCGGCAGTAGTTACTGAGCGTATAGGTGGGGAAGCAGAGTTGGTGCCCGGTAACAATGCCACTATTTTCCAAGGTATGGATCAAGGAAAAGGTGATATCGATGTGCATCCTGATGTTTGGTTGCCCAACCAGCAAAGCTTCACTCAGAAATATGTAGATGGTGCTGGTACGGTTCAGCTAAGTCAAAACCCATATGAAGGCAACCAAGGCTTTTGTGTTCCAACAAAATTTGGTGAAGCTAATAACATCACTGATATCGCTGATTTAGGTCGACCAGATGTTGCTGCAAAAATGGATAGTGATGGTAACGGTTTGGGAGAATTGTGGATTGGCGCGCCGGGTTGGGCATCAGCTAATGTTAACGAAGTTAAGGTGCGCGATTATGACTTGATGTCATTTATTGAGCCTATCCGCGCTGATGAAAGTGTAAAAACTGCAAGAATCAAAGATGCAATTGCTAAAGATGAAGGTTATGCTTTTTATTGCTACAAGCCCCACGCAGTATGGTTTATGTTCGATGTGAAAATGTTAACAGAGCCAACTTTTGATCCTGCTAAATATATAATGGTGCAACCCTCAGACTCTCCAGATTGGTTTAAAGAATCTAAAGTTGCAACGAAAGATGCACTTAAAAATGTTCAGATAGCTTGGTCTAAATCTTTAAAAGACAGATCTCCTGCAATTGCTGAATTCTTTGAGCGTTTCTCTTTAGAAGCCGATGATGTTAGTAGCTTTGCTTATGAAATTTCTGGTAAAGGTCGCGATGCTGGTGAAGTCGCCAAAGAATGGATCGCTGCAAATCCTAAACGTGTCGATGCTTGGCTTGGTCTTTAAAAAATTCATTTTTAAAGATAACAAAAACAACTAAAAATCTACATGACTCTCTTCACCCTCCTTTTTAAAAGGAGGGAGTTTTTAGAGTAAAAAATAATAATTATAATATTTTAGTTTCAGAAAAAATTAACTCATAGTCAATTGTTTTTCTACAATGAACCCTATCACTTTAAAGGATTTTTAAGTGTCAATCTCTTCTCAAAATAGTTCATCTGAAAAAGCCTCTGAAGATATCGCAATAGAGTTATCTAACGTCTGGAAAATATTTGGTGATCGTGCTGATGAAGCCTTTAAAGCCATAAAAGAACAAGGCCTTACCAAGTCTGAAGTGCTAGAAAAATATAACGCTGTGGTCGGTGTTGCCGACGTTAGTTTCAATATAAGGCGCGGTGAAATATTTTGTATTATGGGTTTGTCTGGAAGTGGTAAATCTACGTTAGTAAGACATTTTAATCGCCTGCTCGAGCCTACGTCGGGAAAAATCGTTATTGATGGAACCGATGTAATGTCTCTGGACGCAAAGCAGCTAAGAACTTTCAGAAATGAAAAAATAAGTATGGTGTTTCAAAACTTTGCTTTATTACCGCATCGTTCAGTACTTGATAATGTGGCGGTGCCGCTAGAAATTAGAAAAGTGAATAAAAATGAGCGCCTACGCAGGGCTGCTCATATGTTAAAAATTGTCGAACTAGATGCTTGGGGTAATAAGTTCGCCCATGAACTATCTGGCGGTATGCAACAGCGTGTCGGTCTTGCCCGTGCGTTAGCTTCAGATCCCGAAGTTTTATTAATGGACGAGCCTTTTAGTGCTCTCGATCCATTAATTCGTCATCAGTTACAAGACGAATTTATCAAGTTGTCAGCAGTGCTTAAAAAAACAACCATATTTATAACTCACGATCTTGATGAAGCCGTTCGTGTTGGTCATCGTATTGCGATTATGCGTGATGGACGTTTGATACAAGTAGGTACGGCTGAAGAAATTGTGATGAATCCTGCTGATGATTATGTATCAGACTTTGTTGCAGGTATTTCTCGCCTTAAGATTGTAAAAGCACACGTAGTGATGAAACCATTAAAGAGTTATACAGACGCTAATGGTGAAATATCTGATACTGCACCAACCGTGCACGAAGATGCTTCTTTAAGTGAATTAATTCAATTAGCTATCGATAACGATGGCCCAATAGTAGTAGAAGATCATGGTAAAAGAGTAGGGGTGATCAATCGCGCGGATATTTTACAAACCATTATTGAAGGAGCGGAGACATCATGAGTATGAGCGACATTAAAACTAGTGATGAGCTTCTTCGTGGCAGTAGTGATGAATACGCGAAAGAGCGTGAAGCGCTAATCCCTGAATTTGTAAAAACTAATTCTGATTATTATTTAACACAGTTTAGAAAAATAGGGGGCAGTACAGAATTTTCCTGGACCTTTAATTTATGGGCTGGAATTCTCGGGCCTATTTGGTTTTGTGCTCGCGGTATGTGGAACTGGGGGCTCAGCTTTTTACTCTTAGAAATTTTTGCAATCGTACAAATTTCACGTGGTTTATTTGGAGATATTGCCGCTAGTGCTAGGGAAAGAATTGAAAACATTGAAGGCACCTTAGAATTACGTCGTCAACAACTAGCCGCCGCGATTGAAAATAATACGGATAAAATAGATGTTTATCAGCGTACAGTTGAATCATTAGAGAACTCGATTGGCGGCATCAAACAAGAAGCCGCGCAGCTTGAGAGCACGGGTTTGACGATCGCTCTAATTGGTTTGATAGTATTGCTAATCATCAAGCTTGGCATAGCATTTATTGCCAATACCTTACTAGAAAAGCGCTTTTCTGATTGGTTAACAGATTCACAAATATCTATCGGTATGACTCCAAAACACGTTGTTTTAGCGGTTTTTTTTGTATTGCTAACGCTGCTTGTCACAGTTATTCATTATACGTTTCCGGGCGCCTTTCCTTGGTTGATAGAGTTTCCAACTAAAGCCGGCATTCGTTTAACCAGTATTGATTGGGTAGAGCAATTTTTTGCATATACAGTAAAAAATGGCGAAGTATTTTTTGATTTTATTACGCAAGGTATCCGTTTTGTATTAGATGGTTTAGAGATAATTTTAGTGCAGACACCTTGGATGGTTATTTCCAGCTTTATCATCTTATTAACGTGGTTATCGGCGGGCACGCGTGCGGCTATTTTCTCGGGTGCTTTTTTATCTTATATGGGTTTATTAGGCTTTTGGGAAAAAGCCATGACTACCTTAGCGCTTTTAGGAACAGCCGCAATGCTATCAATTCTGATAGGTATTCCTTTGGGTATCTTTTGTGCGCGACGTGAACGCTTCTATTCTTTTATTCGCCCAATCATGGATTTTATGCAAACCATGCCAGCATTTGTATTTATGATTCCAGTGATTGCTTTTTTTGGAACAGGTAAACCCGCTGCAGTTGTAGTGACTATGATTTTTGGAGGCACTCCAGTGGTGCGCTTGACGGTGCTTGGGCTTCGTGGTGTACCTGAGGCTGTTAGAGAGGCTGCCATTTCATTCGGTGCGAGCAAATGGTATTTGATGAGTAAGGTTGATTTACCTTTAGCTGCTCCATCAATTCGCGCCGGTATTAATCAAACCATTATGCTGAGTCTTGCGATGGTGGTTGTCGCCTCATTGATTGGTGCTAAAGGTTTGGGCGAGGATGTTCTAGAGGCGTTGCAATATGCGAATGTAGGGCAGGGTATCTTGGCAGGTTTTGCCATTTTGTTTTGCGCTATGATTTTGGATCGAATCGTACAAGGGCAACGCAAATAGCATGATGACATCATCTATTAAAAGCCCAGCTTCATCTAAAACACAACCCGCTAAACCGGTCTTAGTATTCGTGCATGGATATCTTGGTGGTAGCTTGCAGTGGAGCGCCCAAGTAGAGGCGTTTTCTGAGCACTTTACAATCATCACCCCAAATCTTCCAGGTTACGGACTTAATAATAAGCTTGACTCTCCCGATACCATTGGTGGCTATGCCGATTATGTTTTAGATGAGATTAGTAGGCAGGGATTCGATAAATTTCATCTGCTTGGGCATTCGATGGGCGGGATGATTGTCCAAGAAATGATAGCGCGAGCACCCGAGCGTGTTAACAAACTCGTCTTGTACGGTACAGGTCCTATTGGCGTGATGCCAGGACGCTTTGAAAGTATTGATGAATCTAAGCAACGTTTAATTAGTGAGGGTGTTGAAAGCAGTGCTCGACGTATTTCTGCCAAGTGGTTTGTTGGCGGCGCAGAGTCTAGTGTATATTCTGGATGTGCAGATATTGCTGTTTTAGCTAGCTCACAGGCTGCAATTGCAGGTTTGAGCGCAATGCAAGCTTGGTCGGGTAAAGCCGCATTAGCTAAAATAACAGTATCGACATTGATATTGTGGGGTGATCAGGATAAATCTTACCTTTGGGCTCAGCCCGAGGCGCTATGGCGCAACATACCCAATGCAAGCTTGAGTGTGGTGGCTGGCTGCTCTCATGCAGTTCATCTTGAAAAGCCAGAGCTATTTAATGCAATTTTGTTAGATTTTTTGATGACTTAATTAATTCTAATCAAGCTAAATTAATAAGCCTTTCACAAGTGAACCACTAATCATCAATACCTATAAATCAGCCACTTTACAACAACTTCTATTGCAAAGCAGCAAGGCGCAATTCTGATAGGGTTTTACTACCTGTTAAAAACATCGCCCAGCGCAGTTGTTCCTGCACTATGGTAATCGCATCGATAACAGCCTCCGTGGATTTTAGTGCTGGGGCTAAAAACTGTTGCGCCAAGGAAGTCATTGATGCTCCTAGTCGAATACAGCGGGCTATATCCAGACCATGGCGCACTCCACCAGAGCCAATAAGTTCTAATGTTGGACAAGCTTTGTGGACTTTTGTCAGTAAATCTACTGTGTCCATGCCCCAATTAATAAATGGAGCGGCAATTTCTCTTTCGCTCATAGAGCCATTGCGCGCAAGTTCAATGCTGGCCCAGCTAGTACCGCCACGACCGGCCACGTCGATCCATCTTATGCCAGCTGCCATTAACCTCTTAGCGCTGCTTGGTCCTATTCCAACGCCGACTTCTTTGACAATTATCGGTAATCCAAGCCTAGAGTTACAGTTTTCGATTGCCTCTAATACTAGGTTCCAATCGCGATCTCCGTTGGGTTGTATTAGCTCTTGCAGCGGATTGAGATGAATCACCAAGGCATTAGCTTGAATAGACTCTACCGCTCTTAGCGCTAAGTCGAGCCCCTGTTGCCGTAACTGCGTGGCGCCTAAATTACTCAGTAAAATAGCCGAGGGAGCCCAACGTCGAATATCTTGCGCTAAACCCTTCTCTAGTGCAGCTCTCTGAGAGCCAAGCGCTAAAGGAATTTGACAGGCCTGAGCAGCCTCAGCAAGATGTTGATTAATGAGTTCTCCGTTCTCACAACCTCCCGTCATAGCTCCAATAAAAAATGGGCATGAAACAGTTTGTTCTAAAAATTTACTGTGAAGCTCAACATCCTTTAATGCCATTTGAGGAATTGGATTAGGTTCAAATTCAATGCGGTCGAAACCAGAGCCACCTGAACCCTGGTGCTCTGGTTTCAATGCTAATTCAATATGATCTGCTTTACGATTAATGATGTCGGTCATGACAGCGACTCTTTCTTATAATTTTTTTTGTCGGCGTAATCAACTAATAACATATGAGGAAGAGTGAGTGCCGCCAAAGCGATAAAGGTTAACTGAATCAGTGAGGCAGAAGCCGAACCTTTTAAGAAATAAAAAATTATCCCTAAGCTAATCCAAGCTAAAACTGTGTAGCTTGCCGCTTCACGTAAACTGCGGCTACGATCTGCACGTTCTAAGCTGCGCCATAATCGCAACAGATGACCACGACTATGCCAACAACAAAAATACAGTGAAAAACTGATAAGAGGAGGCAGTATACTGGCCAGTACCAACAGTATCGTTAAGTTAAGCAATGATTTGCGGTACTGGGGCTTAACGTAGGCAAAAACACAGTAGCCAATAAAACAGAGTATCCAAGGTAATAATAGATAGCCGATACCCATCATTATCAGACTGGCATTGTGATCACCGACAAGGACCGCAAAAATTGTCTCTACCGATGCAGCCTGAAAGCTGGGAATCATGATGCATACAAAGCCACCATGGGTGATCCAGGGCAGCCAATCGCTACCAATATCGCTGATATCACTAGCACCAAAGTGTAGCGCCGAAATGAGTAGAAAAATAACTAAGCTCGGTAGCGGAAATAGCCACCAAAGAACGGCGACCAATCCGCCCAAAGTAATATAAGCAAGATGAAAGCCTAGCCAAGGGATGAGACCCGATGGCCAACCAATGCGCCGCGCAACTGCGCCATCGAGACTACCGTGAGGCACACCTAATAATAATATGGCACCAATAGCAATCATATCAAAAGCATTTATAGCCCATGAATTCATAGTCTAAATACCTGTTTTAAAAAAACTATCTTAGGCATAGCTAGTATAACTTTAACCCAGTCTAAAATAGTTGCGGAGCCAAGCATAAAGCGTGCAAAGCCATTGGCGTCTAAAGCCTTAGCGGTGCCCATCATCATCTCCACGCCGAGCTCTGGCTGTGCCATAAGTACACCATTAAAGATCTTGTCCATACGCATTAATGCGGGTGAAATTGGCACCGGCACTGAATATTCCCCAGTGTGGATGTTTTGAGCTAATTTGCTGATCTGTGCTTGAATTCCTGAAAAGGCATAACCTGATGACATTCGAACGGCACCACTGGCGGCGCCAATACTAGCAATATTTGGATCCAGCGGAATGACTCTTTGCATAGGAATTACCCCGGCTTCTTCGCCCAAATTTTCTTCTATCTGAATGTTTTGCTCTTGCAACCATTGCATAATAGCCCGCCGATACCAGTCTTTATCCTCTAGTTTCTCAGAGATCATAGTGGATTCTATCAATAGTCTTCGGTCGGTAAAAGGCAGCACATAGATAAAATGTAAGCCCCGAGATTGATCCACGCGGAAATCCATTAATGTCGCAATCTCGGGCTCATTGATAGCGTATTTAGTGCGTATCTCCCAACCAAGAAAATGTTGTTTAAGACCATTATTTGCCATTTTCGGTGGGCGGCTATCATATAGTTGAGCTGCCTTGTAAAATTTACCCGCAGCGGTGAATGAACCGCCACTGCCTGCGGCGACAACATCTTCTGCCGTTGCTCGAATAAGATCGACGCCCGTTGCCAGATTGTTTTCGCATTGGGCTAAATACTGAGTAGAACTCAGGCTCGTGTAGCGATAATGATCACTGGAGTGGCGTACCTCCGTATGATGATCAATCAGCCGCCATTGACTCCAGCTACCCTGAGTCGCCGTGGCAAATTGTTTTTGCTCATGGCTCTTAGCCCATAGTGCCCAACTACAGCGACGTTCCTCGGGGGTGCGCGGTTCTATAACGACAGCAGAACAATGCTCTAGCTTGTTCGCAAGTGTAATACCAGCACTACCACCACCAATAATAGCAATATCGACTGCAATGATTTCACTTGTATTATTAGTCAGTTTGAACACCCGCTAAGCCTTGCAAATGTTGATGCAGCTGTTTTTTATGAGCCGGCACCTGCACTGGTTTTAAGTCCGTAAAACTGCGTAAACTGAGCAGCGCTTTTTCTAGTTTTGACACAAAAACTCGACCTTGCCACCAGCGTAAGCCGCGACGTTTTAATACCCAGCCAATTTGTCGATAGACGCGCAGGGCAACAATAATAGAAAGTCGCGAGCGCAAAGGCAGTAGTTGAATACCTAGTAGAGCACTTTGATAATAGTCTTCCGCAAGATCAAGTAGATGGGTTACTGCAACGGCAACTGGCTGATGACTGGCGATCTCAGCGTTAGCAATTTCTGCAGGCGATAGGTCTACCCAACTAGCTGGCAGATAGCGACGGCCCATTTTTGCATCTTCAAGCACATCTCTAGATATGTTCGTTAGTTGCATGGCAATACCAAGATCAATCGCAAAGCTATCGGCGCGCGGCTCTTTACAGTTAAGCACACGGCACATCATTAATCCGACAGTGCCGGCAACGGCATGGCAGTAGCGCAGTAATTCAGCTTCATCATCAATAGCGGTGGCTTGTTGATCTTTAAGCATGCCATCAAGCAGCTCTCGAGCAGCTATTAGTGGAATATTGTGTTCTTTGGCAAGCCGGATAAAAGCTTCAACTTCTGGGCCTACCGGTTGCTCACTGCCATCTAGACGAGCGCGGATATGGTCGAGAGATTCTTCGCGATCAGGAAGATCTCCGTCGGCTAAATCGTCGACAAAACGACAGAATTGATAGAGTTGCGCCGCCCGATCAGCTAAGTTGGAACCGAGAAATAAAGCGGCCCAATAAAATGATTTTCCATGTCTTGCCAGTGTTTGTTTCGGCGTCGTTGATGATATTGATTGAGGTGATGAACCTGGCGACAAGTTTTCCATTATTTATCCGCCTGAGCCGACCTCAACACCTGTGAGTAATTCTTGAACGACTTTTGCAGAACTGATAACTCCCGGCAGCCCTGCCCCTGGATGAGTACCTGCCCCGACAAAATAAAGGTTAGCTATCGCAGCGTCGCGATTGTGAAACCGAAACCAAGCCGACTGAGTTAGTCGTGGTTCTATTGAAAAACCGGCTCCGTGCATAGAGCGATAGTCTTTGGCGAAATCTTCTGGTGTCATCCAAAATACCTCTTCAATGACTGACGATAGATCCGGTAGTATTGTCTCTTCAAGTGCTTTTATTATTCGATCACGTAAGCGCTCGGCTTCGCTACTCCAATCTACGTTGCCCTGTAAGTTGGGCACTGGGCAGAGTACGTAAAAAGATTCGCAGCCCTCGGGCGCAAAACTTTTGTCAGTTGCAGTTGGGCGATGCAGATAAAGGCTAAAATCCTTACTTATCTCCTTTTTATCAAAAATCTCGGAAAGCAACTCCTCAAAACGAGGCCCCATCCAAATACTGTGGTGAGCGACATCTGGATAGAGTTTTTTAGTCCCAAAGTACAAGACATAAAGCCCCATGCTATATTGCTTTTTAATACTATTGGGTAGGCTAAATTTAGTGTTAGGCAATAAATGTTTATAGCAGGTTTCGGGATCTCCGCCAAAAACTACTACATCAGCGTTTATGATCTGGTTATTGCTGAGCCGGATTCCGCTGGCTTTTTTATGGGCAATAATTATTTCGTCTACATCGGCGTTAAGAACAATGTTAATGCCTTGACGCTCCATAAGTGCGCCTAATTCCTCAACCAGTTTGCCGGTGCCACCCATGCAAAAAAACACCCCCCAGCGGCGCTCGAGATAATGAATCAATGTGTAAATAGCAGTAGTTTTAAATGGATTACCACCCACCAACAATGGGTGAATAGAAAAAGCTTGACGAATCAGTGGATGTTTTAAATGACTATTCACCATCTGCGAGACGGTTTTATAACACTTGAGCATCAGTAGTGCTGGAACTTGTTTGACCATATCACTGATTCGAGTAAATGGCCTATGAACAAGCTGCTTAAAACCTACATCGTAGATTTTTTTGGACTTTTCAAGAAGGTTTAAATAACCATCTGCATCGTCTGGACTAAAGCGCCGAATCTCTTCAAGCGTATCCTCTACGCTAGCACGATAATCAAATTGACTGCCGTCTGCAAAGTGAAACCGATAGAAAGGATCCAGTGGCACGAACTTTAAATGGTCTTCAAGTTTTTCATCAAAAAGTTCAAACAATTCATCAAAAAGAAAAGGTGCCGTAATAACAGTTGGCCCTGCATCATGACGATAACCGCCGCGTTCAAATACTTGAGCCCGACCTCCTAAACTTTCAAGGCGCTCGAGCAATGACACTTCATAGCCCAAAGCTCTCAGTCTTAAGGCGGTTGCTATGCCGGCAAATCCAGCTCCTATCACTACGGCTGTTTTATCGACTCCAAATGTTTTTGAATTCAAGCTATTCGCCCTTTGCGCTTACCGGTTGCTCTCTGTTTTACGGATGCCACTAGCTCATGAGCCACAGGCTGCAGCTCAATTGGCAATGTATTTACTAGCTGATCTGCTTTGAGTAGCCAATAGTCTATTGATTGATTAGCTTGCAAGACTAAATCGCTAGATGCAATTCGACGTTGCCAGTGTGACAGCAAGCTCTTATCTTCAGACTGATACCAAACGTTAAATTCATCTCGACCAACTCCATGTAGAGCGAATAAACTGATTAGTAAGTTGGGTTTGCGACCATCCAAATCACTCGAGCGATGACTTGATGGAATTATATCGTCAATGTCATTGCGACCCTGATAGGCTAAGCCACAAAATCCCACAAGAGTTTCTAAGTCTCCAAGTGGCTCGAGACTACCGGATTTTTTGTATAATCCTGCTGCTAATGCAGCGCCTTTTATTGGCGCAATCAACAGTGGTGCAGTTTTGCCTTTAGCAATTCGCTGCCACTCTTTTAACTCGGCACATTGACGCTGGGTTATATCAGAAATTTGACCGCTACAAGTCTCTTGCATTGCTCTCGCTAAAAGAGCGACAAGAGCGCCACCGTGACGATTATTGCGAGCGGCAAGCTCGAAGGCTTTTGCCACCATCCAATCGCCAAGGCAAAGTGCCATATCAGAGCCAAAGTGCTCATTGATGCTTTTTTGTCCGCGTCTGTGGGTGCTGGCGTCGCTAATATCATCATGTATTAGCGATGCGTTGTGCAGTAGCTCACAAGCTGCTGCCCAATGTAAATTATCGGCATTGCATACACCTAGGGCCAGGCCACTAGAAAGAGCAAGTCGTGCTCTGAAAGACTTTCCAGGATTTTTGAAATGATAGCTAGCTGCTGGAGCCAAGCTACTATTAATGTTTGGCAATTCACGTTGATAGAGTGCGTCCAACGAGCGTAATGATTTTATTTCACTTAAATTTATTGGGGACATAGTTAGTACCCTTATAGACGCAACCATTAGTGGGTTACTTTATTATTTTTTTGTCAGGAGAGAAAGAGCCAGCAACGCCGGCTCTTTCAGGTTTTCGAACAAATTAACTATATTAAAACTAGGCTTTAGCTGGTGCTGCAGCCATTTTGTCTTTCTCTTCTGAATCAGCAACTGCTGCTGCCCAGATAACAAGACCGAAGGCGATTTTGTTCCAGAAATCTGCAATATTATAGATAAGGTTCAAAGTACCTGGATCTGCGGCACTAAAGAAGTATCCGAAGAAATATCCTAATGGGTAAATTGACCAACCAACAGTTACAAGAAGTAGCATGTATTTGTAAGCTTTTTGGACATGTACATTGGCTAACCCAGCGTTAATTCTGCTAGCTTCACCTTTAAAGATTTCCCATATGATAAAACCCCAAGCTGCCATCGATGGAACGAAAGCAATTTTTGGGTCCATCAAACCGACTTCACCGGCATAACCGAAAGCAAGCATTACTACAGTTCCGCCTAACAAACGCCAAAAAACACCGGCAGGTACTTTAGTAACAGCAGAAAGAATCAAGTAAAACTCGATCATTAATAGCGGTACAGTCAGTAACCAGTCGATATAACGGAATGCTGTTGGCGACTCGCCAGTGGCAACCCACACATCACGCATGTAGAAATAATGAACTGCTGCAATTAAAGTAACAAGTCCAGATACTGTTAAAGATGTTTTCCATTTGCCGTGAACACGATCCCGCTCGATAAAAAAGAAAGCGGTTGCGGCAACGAGCGCCATTGATATTAACCAAAAGGACATGCCGACATAATCGTCAGCTGGTAGCATATCTGTCATAAATAATCCTTAAATTGAATAAAGCTTTATTATTGTTAGTGTCGCAAATGCAAAAGCTGATTACGATACCTCCTATCTGAATATATCAAGCATAAAGTCCATAAACAAGTACTCCATCCAAGCAAACTCAGTATTTTTTTTTTACGAGCATTAAAAATGCTCGGATCAGTTTAGTTGTAAAAAAATTAAATAATTTTAATTAAAAAGCATGGGATGGGTAGCCCGCTATTGAAGGGTGGGGTTTAAATGAAACTGGTAGGCTATTTTTTGAACGATAGGCTCTGTTTTTTTTGGCTGATATGTCATTTTTTGTTAAATGTTATGCTCCGATTCTTAAAAGTTTTCTCAGTTGAACGCCCACTAAAGTGCCTAGTAATGCAGTAAAAACCCATGCCCATCCATGCACACTTCCCGAGAGAACAGCGGCGATAAAACCACCTATATTGCAGCCTAAACCTATCACTGCGCCATAACCCATTAAAAATCCGCCTATTAATGTTAAGCCAGACAAATAAATTTTCTTAGGGATGTTTTTGTTTACAGCTGATAGTTTTTGAACAGAGGTTTTAATTAAGCTTATGTGAGCCCAGGTTGCTCCTAAAATAAAAGCGATATTCATTAATGAAGTTACATCTTCAAAAAGCCCAAGTTGTAACATAGATTCATTGACTGAGATTCCCCAATAATCCCAAAATTCAAAATCAAAGTCGGCACCTATTATTGGCGCTACCTTGGCACCCCAAAATGGAAAAGCCAGAGAAATAACCCAAGGTCGAGTTAACAGTATGAGCGATAAAAAAGACAAGATAGCTAATATAATTGAGCCAACGCCCAGCGACCACTGACCAAAAACAATCTGTTGCCAATTAATTTGGCGAGCACTCGGGGCATCTTTTTGTGAGGTTGGCATCGCCGACACGCTGGTGTTATTAAAGATGCCTAACAAATTACCATTCCAGCGAATTTCCAGTTTAGATAATATTTGCCACAACAAACCTAAAATTATTAATTGAATTAAAATAGCGATAGGCCAACTAAAATTACGTTGGTATGAATAAACGAAATAAGTAGGTAGCTCTGCCCAAAAACCATACTGTAGAGCCGCATAAAAAGCTCCAACGACGATGCCGATTATAGCCAAGAACATTCTAATTTGACCGCTGCCTGCAAGGTACATCGAGCCCGAAGTACAGCTACCCGATAGCTGCATGCCTATCCCAAAAATAAAGGCTCCGCTCAACATCATAAGGCCTACGGGGCGAGTAATATCAAACACTGGGGTATCGAACCATCCAAGTTGAAACACGGGAAACATCAAACACGTTCCAACGGCAATCCATAACAAGTGCGAGCGCACACCGACAGTTGATTCAGCCGTAACTAATGATCTCCAGGCGCGCGTAAAGCCATAACCAGAACGCAAAAAAGTGAAGCCTAAAAGCGTCGCTACCCACCAAATCAAGGCATGTTTGTCTCCATATTCTAGGAGCAGCCATAACGAAAAGGCAAGATTTAACAGCGCCCCGATGGCCAGCATAATTGCTGGTTTGCGAATTAAAGGGGTGTTTTGATCAGAATTTAAAGAGAAGGTTTTTGTATTCATTGGTCCGTCAAAGTTATTTGAGCGAAGAGTATACTAATTAAGCTCTTTGATCACCAATGAATTATCACCAATAATAGTGTGTTTTGTTATGTGGTTAGCAGAAATAGTTATATAGATGCAAAAATAGTGTGAGCATAAAATAAGTAGTTGGTTTAGCTTTTGCTAGCGGCGATAAAGTGAAGGTAGATTAGTCATGCCGCATAGCCGAATTCTATGAAAACGATTTAATATATCAACTTTACCTATCAGTACAAATCCTAAACAATGTAGTTGAGATTAATTGTACTAAAAGATGACCAAATGCGGTCAAGAATATTCACTAACTTTAAAAGGAAGAAACATGTTAAAGCAAGTCCCAAATATTGTATTTAAAACCCGTGTTCGCGACGAAAGTATTGGCGGAGACAACCCATTCCGTTGGGAAGATGTAAGCACAGCTGATATCTTTGCAGGTAAAAGCGTTGTAATCGTAGCGCTTCCTGGTGCATTTACTCCTACATGTTCAAGTACTCATTTACCTGGTTATGAAGGCAAATATGAAGAGTTGAAAGCAAAAGGCGTTGATGCAGTTTGCTGCTTAAGCGTAAATGATGCCTTCTCAATGTATCAGTGGGCAAAACAGCTGGGTGTGCAAAAAGTTAAAATGTTACCAGACGGTAATGGTGATTTTTCTCGTGAGATGGGCATGCTAGTTAAGAAGAATAACCTTGGTTTTGGTGATCGCTCATGGCGCTATTCTATGCATGTAGTCGACGGTGAAATTAAAGCTCAATTCGTTGAGCCTGGTCAAATGGACGATTGTCCAACTGATCCATACACAGTAAGTGATGTTGACACAATGCTAGAATATCTGAGTAAGTAATTATTAACTCGATAGTCGTTTTACAAAATTTGGGTCGACATTGTCGGCCCAAATTCGTTTAAGCGTTTGTATAATCAAAGACAAAAAAGTAAAAAATGGTATCTAGCCATTAGCTGTTAATTAGTAGTTAATAATTAGTAATTATTCAGCTTTATCCTTCCAGTAAATTATTCTAAAATTTAATTTTCCTTTTCTAATCCTTACGGTAAGCCTTACTATTTGAAGGAATGCGCTAATGAATATAAGTAAAGCATTTGGTATTTCGGCTTTAATGCTAATATTGACGTCATTTGTTCACGCCAGTATTCAGGTAAATTTTATAGAAGGTGCGCCTAAAGATCGATTTGTTATCACTAATAATAGCCAGTGCTTATTAAAGGCGCTTCGAGTTGATATTGATTTGACCAATACCGCGGGAGGTTTGATTTTTGACACCACAGCAACGGGTGCAGGTGTTGATGTTTTTCAACCCTTCGAGGTAGCTTCAGGTGATATTCGCTTGAATGGTAAAGCCAGTATTAATGATGGTGATAAAGTATTGTCGGTCACTATCTCGAGTATATCGCCTAGGGCATCGGTAAGTTTTACGATTGATGTCGATGACACAATGCCTAACAGCGAGCGCGGCATGATTATAATATCGGACTCAGAAATTCAAGGTGGTACAGTCAAGATTACGCTAGGCTCCCTTGATAGTGATGGCACTTTTGGTCTTAACAGTATGGCTTTAGTAAAAATGTTTGACTGTTAATGTTAATAGTACGTATAAATGATGTAAAACTAGATAAAATTTAACATTTTAAAGACTTAACAGATAAATCATTGTCTTTGACACTAGAAATACACCTTATTTTGTTTATTAATGTTAGAGATACATCAATAGGTCTGAAAAGGGTTTCCATATTGTAGTAGAATAAGGTGATAAATAAGAATTTGTCAGTATTTAATCTGTGCGTTCGGCAGAGTTAGTTCGAATTAACTTTATTGCTTAATTTACTGGGTTTAATCTCAGCTTTGATGCTAGATTTAATATTACTAGATCGTTATTATTTAATAAAATTATAAAAACTTCATCTGATTTAAAACGATGCTTAAATACACAATATATAAACATGCAACAGCTACCGAATGGGTAACATTTGTCCATGGAGCCGGTGGAAGTTCGTCTATATGGTTTAAGCAATTACGCAGTTTTAGCGCACAATTTAATGTGTTAATTTTAGATTTACGTGGCCACGGTAATTCTAAGCCTGGATTAATAGATGCCTTTAATAAAAAATATACTTTTGATTCTATTACCAGTGATATCGTTGAAGTAATCGACTACTTAAAAATAGAAACCTCTCATTTTATTGGTATTTCATTAGGCACTATTTTAATTAGAAATCTAGCTGAAAAACATCCGAATCGTGTGCAAAGTATGATTATGGGTGGAGCAATTATGCAGCTTGATTTTCGCTCTCAAATATTAATGAAGTTAGGGTTGATATTTCAGTCGGTTATACCTTATATGGTTCTTTATAAGCTGTTTGCGTTTATTATAATGCCTCGCAAAAATCATAAAACCTCGAGGCTGCTTTTTGTCAATGAAGCAAAAAAACTATATCAAAAAGAGTTTGTACGTTGGTTTAAATTAACCTCAGAGATAAATCCGTTACTGCGTTTTTTTAGAGCAAAAGATACTACTATTCCTACTCTATATATTATGGGAGAAGAAGATCATTTGTTCTTACCGTCCATCAAAAATATAGCGGCTAAACATATAAAATCTACATTAGTAATAGTAGGAAATTGCGGTCATGTGGTGAATGTAGAACAACCAGAAATATTTAATTGTAAAACCATTCAGTTTATTAAAGGTTTAGCGTAATAGCTCTTCGCAAAGATCTGATTACGCTGCTTTTAAATACATCAAATAGCTTTAATTTTTTCTATCTGCTGCTGTAATTTTTCAACGGCTGACTGCGCAGCTGCTAGGCGTTCTTTTTCTTTATCAACTACTTCAACAGGTGCTTTATCGACAAAATTAGCATTGCTAAGTTTGCCGGTTAACTGTTGTATCTCTTGCGTACGTTTAGCAATGTCTTTATCAAGACGAGTAATTTCTGCGTCTTTATCGATAAAACCTGCCATAGGAACATGAATTTCCATTTCTCCTACTAATGCAGTTGATGACATTGGCGCTTCGTCACCAGCATTTACCCAGTGGGTATCGCTTAGCTTGGCTAATTTCACTAAAAACTGTTGGTTGTCGCTTAAACGTTTTTTGTCTGTATCAGATCCATTAACAAAATAAAGCGGCAATTGTGCCGAGGGTGAAATATTCATCTCGTCGCGGATTTTGCGAACTCCGATAATAATATTTTTAACCCATTCAAGATCATTGATTGCTTGTTGATCGATGTTTCTTGCATCTGGAACAGGATAGGGCGCATGCATAATTGTCTCGCCCTCTTTTCCTGCAAGTGTTTTCACTCGCTGCCAAATTTCTTCTGTAATAAAGGGAATCAGTGGGTGTGCTAAGCGTAATGTAGACTCTAAAACACGGATAAGCGTGCGACGTGTGCCACGTTTTTGTGCGTCAGTTGCTGTATTTGTACCGCTGTCTTCCCATAATATGGGCTTCGATAATTCTAAATACCAATCGCAGTATTCATTCCAAATAAAATCATAAAGGGCTTGTGACGCTAAATCTAAGCGATAGGACTCAATGCCCTCAGCAACCGCTTTTTCTGCAAGTTGGAGTTTAGAAATAATCCAGCGATCGGCTAAAGATAATTCCACAGCTTCATTGCCAAGACCGCAATCTTTATCTTCGCAATTCATTAATACATAGCGTGAAGCATTCCAAATTTTGTTACAGAAATTTCTAAACCCTTCAATGCGACCAACATCAAAATTAATATCTCGGCCTGTCGATGCTAACGAATAATAGGTATAGCGAAGTGCATCGGTACCGTATGGATTGATACCATCGGCAAATTCTTTTCGTGTTTGCTGCTCAATTTTTGCGGCTTGCTTTGGATTCATTAAACCAGTTGTGCGTTTGGCGACTAATGTTTCAAGATCGATGCCGTCAATTAAATCGATAGGGTCAAGTACGTTACCCTTGGATTTAGACATTTTTTGTCCTTGCCCATCACGTACAAGACCATGAACATAGACAGTATGAAAAGGAATCTCTTTGCGAAAGTGCAGGGTAAGCATAATCATACGTGCTACCCAAAAGAAAATAATATCAAAACCTGTGACAAGTACATCGGTTGGGTGGAATGTTTTTAAAGCGTCGGTGTCTTCTGGCCAACCGAGTGTGCCAAAGGTCCAAAGACCCGATGAAAACCATGTATCGAGCACATCTTCGTCTTGACGTAAATTAATAGTGTCAGCCAGTTTATATTTTTTGCGAACCTCGCTTTCACTGCGCGCAACATAAATGTTACCCGCATCGTCATACCATGCGGGAATGCGGTGCCCCCACCATAATTGCCTTGAAATACACCAGTCCTGAATGTCGCGCATCCAAGAGAAGTACATGTTTTCGTATTGCTTGGGTACAAATTTGATGTCGCCATCTTCGACGGCTTTAATAGCTTCATCGGCTAATGGCTGAGTTTTTACATACCATTGATTGGTCAAGTAAGGTTCGATAACCACACCAGAGCGATCACCTGTAGGTACTTTTAAATCGTGATCAACAATTTTATCAAGCAGACCAAGGGTGTCTAAATCGGCAATGATTTTTTTGCGAGCGACAAAGCGATCAAGGCCTTGATAAGCTGCTGGTGCATTTTCATTAATATGCGCATCATCATTAAAAATATTGATCATATCAAGGTTGTGACGACGACCCATTTCATAGTCATTAAAATCGTGAGCGGGTGTTATTTTTACGCAGCCTGTACCGAAGTCTTTATCGACATAATCATCGGCGATAATAGGGATTTCACGACCCACTAATGGTAGCGTAATGGTTTGACCAATAAAATGTGCGTAGCGTTTGTCATCGGGATGAACGGCTACCGCGCTATCGCCAAGCATCGTTTCTGGTCGTGTTGTAGCTACCACTAAATACCCCTCGCCCGAGGTTAGTGGATAACGAAAATGCCACAGCGAGCCCTTTTTTTCTTGACTGACAACTTCGAGATCCGAAATTGCCGTATGCAGCTTAGGATCCCAGTTAACGAGTCGATTGCCACGATAGATTAAATCTTCATCATAAAGTTGTATAAAGACCTCTTGCACCGCTTTATAAAAGCCATCATCCATAGTGAAGCGCTCACGACTCCAGTCAGGACTTGCACCCAATCGCCGCAATTGGCGGGTAATATTGCCGCCAGATTCGTGCTTCCATTCCCATACTTTCTCAATAAATTTGTCGCGACCAAGATCGTGACGCGAAACACCTTCTGCTTCGAGTAGCCGCTCAACAACCATTTGTGTCGCGATTCCTGCGTGATCGGTACCGACTTGCCAGAGCGTATTTTTACCTTTCATGCGGTTGTAGCGAATCAAGGCATCCATGATTGCCTCTTGAAAACCGTGGCCCATATGTAGGCTGCCCGTGACATTGGGGGGCGGAATCATGATGCAATAGCTATCACCTTCACCTGAGGGTTTAAAGTAGCCCTTGTCTTCCCAAGTTTGATACCAAGATTGTTCGATTGTTTGCGGCTGGTAGGTTTTTTCCATGGTTTAAAAATGTCTTTCGTTAATAATAAAAAGAGGGTTTGAGTGTGTTTATCGATGCATTTAAGCGATTATTATAATCTCTTATTACATCTAAGCTGATATCAAATACTGACTTAATATCGAGTATAGCTACATAAGATTTACAGAGTCAGAATTATATCTTGTTAGGCAATCAATGTGGCAGATTAAGTGTGTTTATGATGTTGGTAAGGTTGTTTTTATCTTATTCATCAGGTTGATTGACGCTATCTAGTCAAAAGGGTTGGTCATGTTAATGACACATTTATTTTTTTTGAGGCTTTTGCGTGAGTGATTGTTTTAATTGAAAGCGCAGCTTGGCTTCAATTTCTGGAAGGTATTGTGCAATCAGTTCATCAATTAAAAGGTCAATTGTTGCTTCTGACTGTGACTTAATCTCAGCTTTCACTTCTGAGTTATGTTCTTGTTTAGGCTTTACGTTGTATGTTGCGTCTAATGTAGATAACGACGATGAATCTTTATATAAAGAAGTTTTATTAATTGCTGATTCTAGAGATTGTGAAATACTAGAATCCTTTTTAATCGTGCCTAAAAAACTATTTGTACTAAAAAAGCCACGATCAATTAATGAATCGGCATCAACGGTCGTTTTAATAATCGGCGGTAGAAAAAAACGTTTGTTCGCATTATTGCCTGCCAATATAGCCTCTAGATCTGCGGATTTGGTTAATCGTTCTCGAATATGTTGTGGTAAAAATGGATTATCATTTACTTTATTTTGAAAGCGCTCATTAGAGCTTTTAAGTGTATTTTCACGATCGTGTTTTTGGTCTAGATTGGCTGGACTCTTAATTTCTGATTTTGCTTGGCTAGCAGCTTCTTTTTCTTTCTTGATTTTTTCTTGTTCAAATAAAGATTGCTGACCCGGTAAAACATTAACAGCTAGCGTATCTTCAGGTTTTAAATTTTTAATATTAGCTTCTTTTAAGGGCTCTACATCTAGAACCAACTCACTAAGCACAGGAATTTCTTTGGCTAGATTGGACGCTTTATCTTGGGCAGCTCTTGGTGAACGAGGATCGGCAAAAGCGTCATCAAACGGATCGCTATCTAGCAGGTCTTTAATCGACTCTAACTCGGCGAGTAATTCTTCTTGTTTTTTACGTTTATGGTCCATAAGTTAAATTATTTGTATACTATTTAATAAGAAACTATTGTTTAAGTTATCCCAAGGTATGAGATTTCAATGGGTAACCCCGCTCGCGATAATATTGAAAATGAGAGCGAGTTATCTCTAAGCAACTATCTTCTTGAACCACAATTTCGAATGCTCGATGATAACGGCTAAACCCCTCGGGAATTTTTTGGCTCAAATTGATTAATATGTCATGATAATGCTCGTTGTCTTCACTCCATATTAATGCGATCGGGGCTTGTCTTCTTACATCAGCTTGTAACACGCTATTCTCGGCGTCCGTTGATGTGTGTTGCTGTGTCGTTTGTTTGGGCTCATTATTTTGGAGCTCTTTATCTTGCAGTGTATGCGGTAAAAAGCTCTCGGGTTTGAATGACCATAAATAATCGCTCAAGGTAAGTGCTTGTTCTTCATCATCAAGAGCAATAGCAATATGATGCCCTTGATTCATCGCTTTTTCGGCTAAGCGGCAGGCATAATGAAGCCGCGATATCGCTGATTTCTGAGTAAGAATGTAAAAATCAATCTGAGTCATAATATGTTTGTTAGTTGCAAGTAGGAGTCTTTTTCTAACGCTTAAATCTCAATATTAAGACCAACTAATTTACTATTTTAATGCTAATTATTTACGCTCTGAATGCTTTTGACAAATTAACCCGTGTTAGCTAGGAAGAGCTTTTAGTTAGCAATTATTAACTTTTGCTAATGATACGCCAAATTAATATTAGCTGGGTAGTAAAGCAACTGCTATACCAATTTTTTTGCTTATCATTGGTTGAATATATTCAATATTATTTTTAGGAGCGTTATAGAGCGTAAATATGCGCTGAAAACGCTCTTAATTGAGTATTCAAATAAGTTAGGTTATTTTTATACTAATGGGGCTTAAAGAAAAATCAATATAACCCCAATATTTAGCACGTTTTTTTTAAGTGTTTAATTTACTTGCTCAGTAAGTATTCACTTAATAGGGCAACAGGTCTACCCGTCGCACCTTTTTGACTGCCAGATAACCAAGCAACACCGGCAATATCTAAATGCGCCCACGTATATTTTTTAGTGAATCGCGATAAAAAGCATGCCGCTGTGATACTGCCTGCTGATCGACCACCAATGTTGGCAATGTCGGCGAAGTTGCTATCAAGTTGACCCTGATATTCATCCCATAAAGGCATATGCCAAACGCGATCACCGCTCTCAATACCTGCTGCAACAAGTTCTGCGGCAAATTTATCGTCATTGCTAAATAAGCCAGTTGCATGTTCGCCTAAGGCAATAACAATAGCACCGGTTAACGTTGCGATATCAATAACAGTTTGGGGTTTAAAACGCTCAACATAGGTTAAGGCATCGCATAATACTAAGCGGCCTTCGGCGTCGGTGTTTAAGACCTCAATAGTTTGACCGCTCATCGAGGTGACAATATCGCCTGGTTTAGTCGCTTTGCTGCCCGGCATGTTTTCAGCCGCAGCGATAACAGCGACGACATTTATTTTAGCTTGTAGTTCTAACAATGTGGTAATGGTTCCAAAAACACTGGCGGCACCACACATATCGAACTTCATTTCGTCCATACTAGCGCCAGGTTTTAAGCTGATGCCGCCGGTATCAAAAGTAATACCTTTGCCCACAAGGGCATGTGGCTTTTCGCTTTTATCGGCGCCTGTATATTCCATCACAATTAATTGTGCGGGTTCATTACTGCCAGCAGAGACCGAAAGCAGTGAGCCCATACCCAATGCTTGCATTTGTTTTTCTGAGAGAATATTAACGCTTAAGTTTTTGTGTGAGCGAGCTAACTTTTTTGCATGATTAGATAAAAAGCTGGGGGTGCAAATGTTACCTGGTAAATTGCCAAGTTCGCGCGCAACATTCATCCCGTTGCCAATGGCCTGACCAACTACTATGCCTTTATCGGCTTTTTTTACGTCAACAGCGCCGTAGGTAATAGAGACATTACTTTTGGCTTTAGCCTCTGATTTTGTTTGGCTATATTGATAACGCCCGAGGCTAATTGACTCGGCGCATGCTTTCGCTTTAGTGTCGGTTGACAGTGTCTTGACTGTTACTTCATCGATACATAATGTTGTTTGTTTAAGTGCACTGGCGCCAAGTGTTTTACCCAAAGCATTTAACGCTTTGCGAAATTCTGCTGCTGTCGTGTTGTCTTTATCCTGAAAGCCTAAAATAATGACTTTATTGATATTTTTGGTGGGCTTGTAAAAAGCGACTTGCTGGCCTGCTTTTCCGGCAAATTCATCATGTTTATACAAATCGCTTAACGCCAGACCGCTGATTTTCTCGAACTCTTTGGCGGTGTCTGAAAGCTTGCCAGCTGTGTATGCTGCAACAACGAGGCAGTCAGTTTTTAAGGTATTAAGATCAATTTTTTTTACAGAAAATTTTGTGTTATTAGCTATGTTGACAGACATGGAACTCTCAATATGTGTGATGTAAATAGTTAATGGTTAGCGGTAATAAGGCATAAGCCATAAAATAATTCTATAATTTAATACTATCATGCAAATCAGGGCTTATGCTAAGGATACATTCTGGTATTCTATACCATTAAATTAATCAATGACGACTATTGCATGATTATTCTGCGTTATTTAACTCGCGAAGTATTACAAACGACGGTTGCCGTGACCATAGTGCTAGTCGTTATTATTATGAGCGGCCGCTTCGTTAAATATTTATCCGAAGCGGCTTCGGGCAAATTTGATCCTGCTGTTTTATTTTCGATTATGTATTATCGATTACCAGGATTTCTAGAATTAATTATCCCTTTAGGCTTTATGGTGGCTATTATAATGGCGTATGGTCGTTTATACGCAGAGCATGAAATGACAGTTTTATCATCTTGCGGAATGAGTCAAAGCCGTTTGCTAGCCTATACCTTTGTCCCCGGAATTATCGTAGCAATAGTCGTTGGTTTGTGTAGCTTATATTTAACGCCACTTGGACTTCAAAAGGCTGGGCAAATTTTTGAGCAACAAAAAAACCGTAATGAATTAGACATAGTAAAGCCGGGACGTTTTCAGGTATCTCGAACAGGTAAAGTAGTTACTTATATTGAGGCCCAAGGTAAAGCGCTTGAGCTAAACGGTGTTTTTGTGGCTAGCACAGGGGTTGCTAAAGACGAGCCAATAATTACCATTAAGTCAGAGTCTGCGCAGCGACTTAATCACGAAGTTTATCAGCAGCGTTATTTACAGTTAAATAATGGTGTCCGTTATCAGGGTCGACCCGGTGCGGTAAATTATCGTGTGACACATTTTGAAGCCTTAGGGCAGCACTTAGCTGAAGCAGAAGATACATCCTTTACGCCAAATAAAATCAGCTCAAAACCAACGCTAGAATTATGGAGCGATACAGATGCTGAAAAACAAGCAGCACTTCAAGCTCGAATATCTGCGCCATTGATTATTTTTATTATCACAATACTTGCCGTTGCAATGAGCTATACCACTCCAAGGCGCGGACGTTATGTCATGTTGTTTCCTGCTATTATTATTTATTTAGTGTACCTAGTTTTATTGAACAGTGCGCGCGAGTCGGTTGAATCGAAAGCTTTAGCGCCAATATTTGGATTGTGGTCGGTACACCTTGTTTTTGTCTCGATCGCTTGCCTATTGTTTGCGTGGCGTACCGGTTTTATTGAACGCCTCTTTAAAGCTTCTAAAAAAAATCTCATTAATCAGTAAAGCCAAGCAAAAACTATGCGCCTATTAAATCAATATTTATTTAGCACTTTACTATCGTCGATACTGATGGTGCTGTTAGTTATTTGCTCGTTAGATATGCTCTCAAAGTTTATCGATCAACTTGATAATATAACCAATAACTATACATTTTTAGAGGTGTTTATTTATGTTGCTCTAAATATTCCGGCTAGTATTTATCGCTATATGCCATTTGCGGCATTGGTTGGCGGGCTGATTGGCCTAGGCAGCCTTGCCTCGACCAGTGAGCTTATTATTATGCGCGCAGCTGGGGTGAGTTTAATACGTATGACAGTCTCTATTATGAAACCTGTTATATTGCTAATTGTGTTTGTGTTATTGCTTGCTGAATATGTGATTCCTACTGCAGTACAGTACAGTGAAAACAGAAAGGATATAAAACGCCAAGGTATTGAGTCGGTCATGTCTTCTTATGGGGGTTTATGGAACCGAGAAGGCAATGAATTTATGCATTTTAACAGCGTGCAAGCCAATGGAAAACTGTTGGGGGTGACACGTTATAATTTTGATAAAAATAATCAATTGACGTCAACGAGTTTTGCGCAGTCAGCTATCTATATTAATGGACAGTGGCAAGAAGAAAACATTATAGAGACAGTCATTACGCCAAGCGCAATTGAAAAAAATAGCTATCAAGTTCGACCTTGGAATATACAATTATCGCCAGAGATACTATCAGTTCTGATACAAGAACCCGATGACTTATCCATTAGTAAACTTTATTTTTATATCAATTATCTCGAACAACAAAATACTGATAACGAATCTTACAAATTGTCTTTTTGGAATAAAGTATTACAGCCACTGGCAATTATCAGCTTAGTTGTTATTTCTATCTCTTTTATTTTTGGACCCCTGCGCGAAGTCACTATGGGATTTCGAATATTTAGTGGCGTAGTTGTCGGCATTATCTTTCAGTTAACGCAAAAACTGCTAGGCCCTACAAGTTTGGTTTACGGGTTTTCGCCTTTAGTGGCCGTCTTGATTCCTATTTTATTTTGTTTTGCTGTAGGATTTTTCTTGTTGTTAAGAAATAAGTAGTCGATATTTTAAGCGTTATATAAAAATATCCGAATATAAATAAAAGAAAGTTTTAACAACAGTTGATGTCTTACCTATCTTTATGCCCAAACTGCAAGGTCGCTAATTTTTGATAGCGTGAAGATGTTTTTAATAACTCTTCATGCGAACCTTGAGCAATTATTTCTCCCTTCTCCATTACTAAAATTCTATTGGCATGTACTATAGTGGCAAGTCGATGGGCGATAATAATTGTGGTTCGATTAGCCATTAATTTAATCAATGCTGCTTGAACGAGTTGCTCGCTTTCGGCATCGAGCGCGCTTGTTGCTTCGTCTAACAGTAAAATTTCAGGATCGTTTAAAATAGCTCTTGCAATAATTATGCGTTGTTTTTGGCCACCACTTAAACGTACACCGCGCTCACCTAAAAAACTACGATAGCCATCGGGAAGGAGTTCGATAAATTCATGGGCGTGAGCAGCTTTTGCGGCATGAATAATGTTCGCATCAGATGCTAGAGGATCACCGTAACCAATATTATGATAAACATCTGAGCTAAAGAGTGTGGGTTGCTGAGGCACCATTGCCATGGGTTGGCGCACATCGTCTAAATTAATAGTGGTGAGTGCTTTAGAGTTGAGTGAAATCGAACCCTGTTGTGGATCATAAAAGCGCTGTAATAACTCAAAAATAGTACTTTTACCAGCACCGCTAGTTCCAACAAGTGCTATGGTCTCGCCACGTTTAATACTGAATGAAATATTATTTAAGGCGAGAGTGTTAGGCCGGCTAGGATAACTAAAGCTAACATTTATAAAGTTTATATGATCGTTAGCGGTCTTATTTTTCTGCTCAGCTGGTTCTGTGTAGTTACTAATTGTTGCCTTGTCGGCCAAGCTACTTTCTGAATTAGCGTTTATATTAATAACTTCCTTTATAGAAGGTGATTCAATAGTTGCTGTCACTGCGAGTAATTCTAATAGGCGCTCGGTTGCACCGGCTGCACGCTGTAGCTCTCCAAAAACCTCGGCAACGGCCGCAACACCGCCAGCCACCATGGCGGCATAAAAAATGAAAGCGGCCAGCTCACCACCGCTCATGTTGCCCCGCAAAACATCACTCGCGCCGATATAAATCATTACGCCAACAGCGGCAAAAGAAAAAAGAATAACCAGTGAGGTGAGTAAGCCACGATTAATAATACGATTTTTAGCAACTGCAAATGCTTTTTCTACCTCTTCTGCAAACGCTTTGCGTTCGGTGCTTTCGCGAGTATAACTTTGCACCGTTTTAATTTGTTGCAATATCTCACCAGCGTATGTGCCGACATCGGCAATAGTATCTTGACTATCGCGTGATAATTTGCGCACACGTTTGCCAAAAATAAATATTGGTAGCATAACTAATGGAAGAGCACCAAAAACGACAAGAGTTAGTTTTATATTTGTCAGTAACAACATTACTAGCCCTCCTAGCATCATTAAAAAAGAGCGTAATGCAAAGCTTAAGCTAGATCCCATAATGGATTGTAATAAGGTTGTATCAGTGGTCAACCGACTCATTAGCTCGCCTGAACGATTTGTTTCAAAGTAATTGGGTTCTAAAGTAATTAAATGATTAAAAATAGCTTTGCGAATATCTGCCGTAACGCGCTCACCAATCCAAGTAACCAAATAGAATCTTGAGAAGGTGCCAACTGCCATAAATATAATAACTATTAAGAAGAGAACTAATGTTTGGTTTAGTTTTTCTAATGAGCCACCGATAAAGCCCTCGTCAACAATTAGGCGCACACCTTGTCCAAGCGATAAATTAAGACCAGCTGTAAAAAGTAAAGTGCAGCAGGCAGCTAAAAGTACCAATCGATAAGGTTTTAGAAATGGCCATAACTTAAGTAAGTTGTTTAAACCAGGTTTGAGTACTGTTACTTTTATATCCTTCTCTTTTGTCATTTTTTTATGGTGTCGTGTAATGTTGTTTATTAATGGATAATTAACTTCTAGCTTAACTTTTATCTTAACTTCCAGCTCAACTTAGCTTTTGGTATACATAGATTAAAAAGTCAGCTTGATCATTAAGTGTTTGCGTTACGTTGAGACGTTTTTCAGCATCAATATTGATACGTTGGCCGTGAGGAGTCATACTTAATAGATTCATAATTTGCTCGTTAGAGTTAATTGATAAAGGTATTTTCAGCGAGACTTGCTCTAGTAATGTGAAGTTATCGCTAAAGTAATCAGCATGTTTTTGCGCTTGATAAGCATTAACTTCGGGATAAATAAGTTCTCTTAGGGCTAATAAGTGATCGGGCCCTGGGCCGGCATAGACAACGATCCCGCCCACTTTTAATAGTCGAGCAAACTCATCTGACTCTACGCGTGAAAAAACACTTAAAATACAATCGAATACAGCTGATTGATAAGGTGCTCTTGCGCTAGAGGCGACCGCCCATTCAATGTTTTTATATTTGCTGGCCGCAGCTGCAATAGCCGGTTTGCTGATATCAAAGCCAAAGCCAATAACGTCAGTATTAATATTAAGACAAGAATCGTTCTGAAGAGTAAAGTCGAGCGCCTTAGGATTTGCTTTGGTAATAATATTGTTGAGATAAAAACCCTCACCACAACCTGCATCGAGAATAGTTTTAGGATCAAATGCAATGATGAGGTCAGCAATTTTGTCAGCAAATGCTTGATAATATCCCGCATTTAAAAATGCTCGTCTGCCTGCAACCATTTTACTATCGTCACCGGGTTGCTTTGATTTTTTATTTTGCGCGAGTAATAAATTGATATAGCCTTTTTTATGACGATCAAAATTATGCCCTTGTTCGCAGCCCAAACTATTTTCTGACGCTAAGTCAGAAACTTTTATATTAAGCGCTTGCTTGCAAACAGGACAGCTATACATAAGCTGATGTGTTCATATAGATCGTTGTCTTCAAAAAGTAGTTACCAAGTTAGGTCGTCGGGTATTTCAAACTGAGCATAGTAATCATCATCAGATTCGGGAGTCTTCCCATCACTGTTTAAATCAGTTGGTTTATTTGTTGAGGATAACGTTGGCTTTTCATTGTATACAACAATAGAGTCTTGATCGCGCTCACGTATTTTATCGGCAATAGGCCTTGGTATTAATTCATAAGCTTCACCTAAACGCGCGATACACAAACGGCCGCGAGAGATTTCCTCTGGCATCTCATCGGTAACAAGTAGTTTTTTGATCACTGAGCGATCGTTAAAGTTATAACTAACGTCGCCCTTTTTACGTTCAAGTTTGTAGTGCTTAATCAACTGTATAACTTGTGCTGCAACTGATTTTTTTTGGGCTTCTGAGTTTAAGTGCTGATTAAGTTGTTGATCGCGCCTTATCTTATCTTGTTGAGCTTGCCTAGCGGCTAGTTGAGCTTCACTTAGAGAATCGTCTCTAGATTTTTTCTGCACCTTTTTTTGTTTGCGATTTTCTTGGGTAATTTTTTTGGCTTTTTTGCTATCAATAAGCCCTGCACCCATTAATTGATCTTGTAGAGATTTTGTCATAATGTAACCACAGTCTAAGTATTGATGAGTTAAAATTTAAACAGATTTTATAAGCGTTAAAACGCCTGTTTATAGTTTATTAAAAGTCTACGAAAAAAAGCTAGGTGTTAAAAAATAGCATCGTTAATGAAGATTACTCTTCGGGTAATTCTAACAAGTTAATGCGTTGAACAGCATTGCCTGCAATACCTTTAATTGAGCCATACATATCACTAGTGTTTAGCAAAACCTTGTCTATTTGCTTCTCACGTTTTTTCCAAATACCGCGCATTGCTCGCTGTTCTGATTCAAGGTCACTGCGCATTTGAGTAAAGCCCTCAACTATTGCTTCTATTTGTAACTTAAATTCATTGCTAGTTAAAAAGTCATAAAGCATACCCATTTTATCGCCTTTGTTTTCTGACGTAGCAATGGCGGTATTTATTTGAATGATAGATTCACGGAGGACGCTACAAAGACCTTTAAACTCGCTAAAAGTACATATCCAAATGCCATCTTTTAAACCAAGTCGGCTCATGTCGGCAGGTAGGGCGTCGGTAACAAGCACGCCAATGTTCGCATTTCTTTCGCGAATATCGGCTTTGAACTTTTCTATCCAGTTAGCTTGAAAGTTTTTAGTGCGTTTACTTTCATAATATATAGTGCCGCAGTTTTGATGCAAGCGTGTATTGACTATTTGCAAACAATCGGCGCCGCGTTCGCCTTTTTTTATTTCTTTAATAGTATCAAGAGGAAACTTCTCTGTAAGCCACTCTTCTATTGCAAGCTCTTGAACCTCGCCTTGAATTTGCATTGAGCCCTGTTCTTGTTTTCGTCGCATTTCTTCGGTGAGAGTTTTTTGATCTTCTAATTGTTTTTGCAGTTCTTTAAATTTCAATTCATTTTTTTCAAATTCTTCTTTGTGAATTCTTTCTTTTTCTTGATTTATTTTAATGCTCAATTCTTTTTCGGAGGCGGCTTTTATTGAAACTTCTAGCTCATCTTTCTCGCGCGTAAGTTTTTCTATAGTGATCGTTGCTTTGTTTAGTTCTTTTATTTTATTAGATTTTTCAGCAAGTTCTTCACGCAATAAAGCAATAGCATCCAATTGTTCAGCTTCGGACTCTTGTTTTAATTGCTTCTTAAGTACAGCTTCACGTGCTTTAAGTTCTGAGTTGACTTGATGTTTAATAATGTCTTGTTGTTTTTCTTTTTCAACAGATAAGGCTTCGCGTTCTTGCTCTAGCGTGCTTAGTTGATGTTGATAACTCTTTTTTTCTTGCTCTAAGGTATCTGCATATTGTTTTTTTAATTGCTCGTCAACTTGATGATATAAAATAGCATTTACGTCTATTTCTGTATTACAATTTGGACAGTTAATGGTGCTGTTTTTAGTGCTCATAATCTTAAGTCATGCTGTGTGAATTTATATCGATAACACTATAGCGTTAGAAATTGTAAAGATGAAGTTTTCGCTAATAATTTTTTTATAATAATTAAGTAATTATTTTTAAGTTATGTAAAGCTAACTTCGTCTACATTGCTTTTATCATTATCTGCATTATCTACTCGCATAATAATTTCTTCAACCGATTGCAGTTCAGTACTAATGCCACCTAATACATTTATTAGATGTTGGATAAAGCTTGATAGCTCTAATGTCATAATAGAAAATTCAATAGCAAACTGTTCATCATTATTTTGTGCTTCTAAACTATCGGCTTTTTCTTGTATGTTATCAGCAAAACGCAAACGTTTAATGGCTAGTTGGTCATCTAATACAAATTCTATTCCGTTGAGCCAATTAAGGCCAAGTTTACTAACAATCATACCTGCTTGTAAGTGGCTTTTTATTTCATTGGATGCAAGGTCTTGGTGTTTGCAACGAATAACACTACCTGTCTCTTTAGGGTCAGATAGCTCGCATTCATCACCAAGAGTAAAGTGCTCATGACTGCTGCTTTGGCCAGAGGCGTCCGCAACCCATTGAGTCATCATTTGAAAAGGTAATTGCTTACTGACAAGCGGTATTACTGGTAGGCTGCCAAGAGATTCACGCAGCAGCGTTAAAAGCTCTTCTGCTTTATTTGCCGATGCCGCATTGATGACAATATAACCCTGTTTTGAGTCAATATAAGCAGTTTGAAAGCTAGATCGTGTAAAAGCCTTTGGCAGTAATTCCATCAATACATCGTCTTTTAAATCTTGGCGCTCTTTACGTCTAACGGGCCTACCTTCTGCCTCACTAATAGCGATGACTTTTTCTTCTATAGCTTCGTTAATGACACTTGCTGGCAATACTTTATCTTGTTTTTTTGCCGTAATTAACCAATACCCGTTGTGCTCATATACTAGATCTATATCTGCGTTATTAGTCATCGATGCATCAATAGGCGCTTGTTTCGGCGTTAGTGGCGATACCCAACCTAACCGAGAAGCCTCTTGACTTGTGCAGGGCTTAAATAGATGAGTGTTCATGCCTGTGTTGAGTGTGTCTTTATGTATTATAAAATCTTGCGTGAAACGGTAAATTCTTAAGTTTTTAAACCACATATTGTGTCTCTGTAAAAAGCGAGTGTTAAATAGTGAACGCTCAACAATTCTGTTTATTGCCATTACTATTAAAAGTAATGGCTTGGTTGAATTAATTAGCAGGATGTTGGGCGAAGCGAAAGTTTTTTATTTTAAAGATAATTGGCAAAGGTATATTAATCATTCCTCACTATTTCATATCGGAATATATAATCCAAACAGGCATAGTTTTGAATTTGTTAGAGCTGAATACTAACAATACGGTCAGTATATTTTGTAACAACTGTAAGCGATAAGCGACTAGATTACGTAGTACAAAAGCAGATTTACTTAAGGTCAAAGCGACCATTTAAGTAGTTAATGATATCTTTAGATTCGTATAGCCACTTTACCTCGTTATCTTTTTCTATTTTAAGGCAAGGCACTTGAGTAGAGCCCTGCGCCTCTAGCTCTTGATAATAGGCTTGGTGTTTGCGTATATCGCGAATACTAATATCAATATTTAGGCGATGGATAGCTCGACGTGTTTTGACACAAAATGGGCATGCATAAAATTCATACAAAGATAAGCCGCTGGTCTCATTTTGTAATGCGGCTTTTGCATCACTGCTGCGCTCTATTTGCTTAGGCAGCGTAAGTTTGCTGATGAGTATGATGACCCGCCCAAGACCCTCGCGTAATAGCCTAATAAGAATTTTGAGTAGTAGTTTAAATGGTGAACGCATAATAGACCTGAATATAAAAATAAGTGCGAAAGTTTACAGGGTAATTTTAAAGTTGTCGCCTTTGATGTTTTAAATTGAGTTTGAAATCGAGCTTGATATCGAAGTGGGACAAAAGCGAGAGATGCTGAAATTTAATACTATTTAAGTTTTTAGGTTCTGATGATCCTAACTCAGCGGCATTATAAAGCGACGTTCTTATGCCAACTTTAGTGTTTTGACTTGCTTGATATTGCAAATCATATTGTTCGGGAAGAATTTAAAGCGATAAAATCATCAATTTTCAGCAACAGATTCGCCTTAATATGTATAGCTATATAACTAGAAATGGTCGCTTGATGAGCAAGTGATTAAGCTGGTATGTTTTAAAGCATAAGAATTAAAGGATTTAATGGTGGTCAGTAGACCTTTACTATAATATTGGCCTTTATTCGGATTAAATAGCATTGGAATTAGGGATGCGTTTTACGCTAGGTTTTTGTTGGTTTTTATATATTTTATTTTCTAGCGGCCTTAGTGCGCAGGCACTCCAATTAAAAACTGAAAGCTTCCCCCATTTAGGTGAAAGTGCTGGAACCTTGTCGGTATTTCCTTTGAGATAGCGCAAGCATTTTTTAAAAGAGTAGGCGTAGAGATTTGAAACGGAGTTGCTACCTTTACAACATGCGCATAAATTTAGAGCTTGAAGATGCTAATCATGTCTTATTTTCAACGACTTAAACGATAGAGCTTGAGTCGATTAGAAGCCAAGGTGCTTTAGAACTTGATAAGAATAAATATAGATAATCGGTCAATGATGTTAATTGTAGCGCGACTTTATAGTGTCACTTAACAAAATCGATTCGATAAGAGTTGACACTTTATGAATAACCCTAAGAACAATAAAAAAAACTATAGTATTCCTTTGTATCGACAGGTAGAGCAGCATATTATTGATGAAATTGATTCTGGAAGATTAATGCCAGGTGATCTTATTCCATCAGAGCCACAATTATCTAGTCTATTAAATGTTAGCCAAGGCACTGTAAAAAAAGCCTTAGATAATCTAGTAAATGAGAAGCGCCTTTACCGTCATCAAGGTAAAGGTACCTATGTATCGACGATCGACTTCAATAATAGCTTATTTCGTTTCTTCTCATACGGTGATGCCACAGGTAAGGGTGTGCGAATCCATAAAGAGGTTAATGAGCGTGCCATTAAGGCTGGACCAAAGGCTGTTTGTCATCAACTAGGTTACGAAACCGATGCACAATTACTCTACATTCAACGCAGTGGGTATATTAAAGAATTGCCAATACTAGTTGAACACTGTTGGTGGTGTCCTGAATTATTGCCGGGTGTAGAAAAACAAAATATTCATATTCCCGACCTTATGTACGCCATGGTAGTTGAAAAATATGGTGTTCCTGTCGTGCGTTCGGAAGAGACATTAACCGCTGATATCGCCGATAGGCAAACATCGCAAATTTTAAATATCCCAGAAAAATCCCCTGTAATTGTTCTGATAAGGCATACCTTTAGTCATAAAAATAAAATGATCGAATACCGTAAAACTATAGGTCGAGCCGACAAATTTAGTTATAAAGCAGAAATTCGTTAATCGTTATTCGTCTCCAATAATCGACCCCACAAGCAATAAATAGCAAAATTGTGATCTGTTAACTGTCTTGACAAATGCTTGTAAGATGATTTGTGCAAGTTAATCAACTCATATATATGACCTATATGACCTATATGACTAAAAAAAGTTTCGCGCTATAAGTTTTAGGTATAAATCTTTTAGCCTTATAATAATAATAAAAAATTCTCGGTCTGTAACAATCTTCTTCTTTGTTTTCTCACTCGCGAATTTATTCTTTAAGGATAGTATCTAATGCCAGACTTCATAACATACATGCTCGAAGTCTTTACTGCGTGGAATTTCACTATTCTAGTTCTTGGTACTATAGGGGGCTTGATTCTCGGCGCAACTCCCGGCCTTAGTCCAACAATGGCTGTTGCTCTGCTAATTCCTTTTACTTTTCATATGGAGCCAGCCAGCGGTTTGATTTTATTGGGTGCGGCCTATACCTCAACAGTTGCAGGTGGTGCAGTTAGTGCAATTTTATTGAGTATCCCCGGCGCCCCAGCAAATATTGCGACAACATTGGATGGGCATCCGCTAGCTAAACAAGGAAGAGCCACTGCAGCGCTGCACTATTGTTTTATTTCATCCTTTATTGGTGGTGTGCTTGGTGTATTGGTTTTAATATTTTTTACGCCAACGCTTTCTCAGTGGGCGTTAGATTTTGGTCCCTCGCATTTATTTTGGGTAGCCATATTGGGCGTTACTATTATTGGTTCTCTAGGATCGGGTTCTGTTATAAAAGGATTATTATCGGGCTTTGTAGGTTTATGGATTTCAACTATTGGATACGATCCTGTTTTGGGTGTCGAACGTTTTTATTACACAGAACATGTTGCGGGTGGTATTAATATTATCGCGGCTCTGGTTGGTTTGTTTGCTATTCCTCAGGTGTTATCAATGATAACACCGAACAAAGGACCTGAAGGAGTTACAAAATTTGCGATGGAGTCGCAAAGTATTTTGACCTCTGTAATAGAAACACTGCAACGTTGGAAAGCATTAACTATTGGTAGCATCGTCGGCATATTTGTTGGCTTAATTCCGGGCGCTGGTGGCCAGATAGCGGGCTTAGTTGCCTATGATCAGACTCGAAAAATGAGTGCTAACAAAGAAAAATTTGGTAAGGGTGAGCCCGCTGGGGTTATTGCTGCAGAGTCTGCAAATAATGCGACGGTAGGGCCTTCTTTAGTGCCGTTATTAACACTAAGTGTTCCAGGCTCCCCCACTGCTGCGGTATTACTCGGGGGATTATTGATCCACGGTTTATTTCCAGGCCCTTCTCTGTTTACTGATCATGCTCCAATTGTATGGACATTTATCGATTCTTTATTAGTTGGGCAATTGTTGATGTGTGTTTTTGGCATCATGATTAGTCGCTATAGTCGCTATAGTCGTTTTGTAATGGATATTCCCGAGTTTTATATGGCGGCAGCGATTACCGTGCTTGCAGTGTTTGGTACTTACAGTGTGCAAAATAATTTTTCGGATGTGATGGTGATGATGACTCTTGGTGTGACTATGTTTTTCGCCTCTAAAATAGGCTTTAGTCCTTCACCTGTGGTGTTAGGCATTATTCTAGGGCCTATCGCAGAAACTAACTTTCTTCAAGGGCAGCTAATAGGAAGTGTAAGCGATGGAGGAGTATTCAGTTATTTCTTTGCTGGCCCTCTCAATATCACGTTAGTTGCGATTGTTGTTTTATCGATTGTCTACAGCGCTTACAGTGAAATAAAAGTTAGAAAAATAAAAGTCTAAGTCTAGGGTAATAACTTTTACCTATTTGAAATCAAGAAATAAAAAGGTCTGCTTATGTTGAAAAAAAGAATTATAGCCGTTGGCAGCTTATTATTATCTTTATTGTTATTATCCCTGGGTAGTAATGTTGAAGTGGGACAAAAAGCATATTTTTTCCCCAATCTAATCAGCTACTTTCTGATTGGTTTTTCATGCATATTAGTTATTGTTGAAGGTAAACTATTTAGTTGGATTATCGATACTAAAAATATTTTTGTGAGTTTTATGTTTTCGAACTCAAATAAAGTAGATTCAACGGTAGCTAATAAAAGATATCGTAATATTTCACCTTATTCTTCTCTCTATACATCAATTTCAAGAGCCGTCTCCCCAGAAGAGGAAAGTCTGATTGCATTAAGACGATTAAGGGATGAGTTTTCTGCTTTGATACCCATGTTAGTGATTCTTATTCTTTATTTAAATTTTGCTGAATATGTTGGCCTTTATACCACCTCATTGATTGCCTTTTTATTAATCGTCATCACTTATACAGATAGTCGGCCGCGCAGCAAAAAATTGAAAAAAAATATTATGGTTGCAGTTATTTTTATTGGTGTTATTTATTTGGTATTTGCGGTGTTGTTGAGGTTGCAAACACCGAATGCATTGTTAATATAGAAATTTAAATTTTAGATATTTTAAAAGCAAAAAATATTTATAGTTGTAAAAAAAGTAAAAAAGTGAAGAAAAAATAATAATTTATAATAAAAAATAACGTCGTTATGACGAGGAGATAGATATGTTTAATTTTTATAAATCCAAAAAATTTGTTACTAAAACATTAGCCGCTGCATTCGTTTTTAGTACATTCTCTTTTACTCAGCAGGTTGTTGCAGAAAAATTTCCTGATCGTCCTGTAAGCCTTGTTGTGTCTTATTCGCCGGGTGGCGCGACTGATTTTCAGGCGCGTATTGTAACGATGCTTGCGGGAAACGAAGAGTTTCTTGGACAGCCGATAGTTATTCTCAATAAACCCGGTGCCGGTGGTAAGGTAGGTTGGGATCAATATGCCTCAAAGTCTAACAACGATGGCTATGAATTGGCAGCCTATAATGTGCCACATTTTATTGCTCAATCTATTGTATTTAAAACAAAATATAATATAGATAACCTAGAGCCTATTGCAAACTGGGGTGCAGATCCTGCTGTATTAGTCGTTGGTAAAGATAGTCCCTTCAATACATTACAAGACTTAATGGATTTCGCAAAGGAAAACCCTAAAAAAGTAACCTTTTCTGGTGCTGGTTTGTATGTTGGGCACCACATCGCTTTTTTACAGTTTTCTAAAGCTACAGGCCTTGATCTAACTTATGTGCCACATAAAGGTGGTACTCCAGCATTGACAAGTGTAATGGGTGGTCAGGTTATGGCGGGGTTTAATAATTTGGCAGATGCCTATCGTAGTCAAGATAGTGTAAAAATCTTAGCGGTCGCAGATTTACAGCGCAACGATGAATTTTTACCTAATGTTGCTACATTTAAAGAGCTAGGTGTTGATGTTGATGATTCTAGTGTTAATTTTAGAGGCATAATGGCTCTTAAAGGTACTCCCGAAGGTGTAATTGCTTTATTAGCTGAGCGCGTTCCATTAATGTTTGATGCCGGTCCCACACGTAAACAAATGGCTTCAGCAGGAGCACCAATACGCATTATTTCAAGAGATGATGTTATTAAAATGTGGAAAGAGCGAGAGGCATATTTACGAGTTCTACTCGCTGATCTAAAAGAATAATTTTTTAATTTTAAAGCTAGTGTTGATACTTTGAGATTGATAATCTTTTGATAAACCTTAACTATTTGTTTTCCTTAATAAATATGTTTATTGAAAGATTACAATTTTAAGTGATAAGTTTTTTGTCATTAATCTATAAGTAATACACGAAAATTTAGCAACCTATATAGTGGATATCTTAGGAGTTTTGACGATGGCGATAAAAGACGATAAGGCACAAGTTGCTGAGCTAGTAGCAAAGGCGCGTGATGCCCAAGCAGTTTTTGCCAAATATTCGCAATTACAAGTTGATGAGGTGGTAACTGCAGTGGCGTGGGCGCTGATTAATCCGGACAATAATGAGCGTCTATCAAAACTAGCGGTTGAAGAAACCGGTCTCGGCAAGGTTGAAGATAAGGTGATCAAAAATCACCGTAAAACTTTAGGCTTGTTGCGCGACTTGCGCAATGCAAAAACAGTTGGAGTCATTAAAGATGATAAACAAAATGGTATTGTAGAGATTGGTCGTGCAGTTGGTGTTGTTGGCGCTATTGTGCCGTCAACAAATCCTATTGCAACGCCTATGAATAATACGTTAAATGCACTTAAGTGTGCTAACGCAATTATTTTAGCGCCATCACCTAAAGGTCAGCCATCATGTACTCGTTTAATTAAACTTATCCATACTGAGCTTGATCGCGTTGGTGCTCCGTTAGATTTAGTTCAATCTCTGCCTTCACCTGTTAGTAAATCCTTGACTCACGAATTGCTGCAGCAGGTAGATTTAATTATCGCCACTGGTTCTCAAAACAATATCCGCTCAGCATATAGCAGTGGTACACCCGCTTTTGGAGTTGGTGCCGGTAATGTATCAGTGATTATTGATGAGACCGCTAATCTTATTGACGCGGCAGCAAAAATTAAGGCTTCAAAGATATTCGATAATGCAACAAGTTGCTCCTCTGAAAATAGTATTATTATTGTCGATGCTGTTTATGACGCAATGATGACTGAACTAAATAAGGTGAATGGTGAGCTGCTTAGCGAGGATGAAAAAGAAAAATTAAAAGAAACTATGTGGGTTAATGGTCATCTTAACCGTCATATTCTAGCAAAGCCCGTTAGTGAGGTTTGTGCAGTGAGCGGACTTGATCGGGATGCGTTAAACAATTGTGATTTTTTAATGGTGAGCGAGACTAATATAGGCAGCGATGCCCCTTTTAGTGGAGAGAAAATGTCGCTTGTCTTAACTGTTTATCGGGCAAAAGATTTTGAAGATGCTAAGAAAATTGCAAATAATATTTTATCTTATCAGGGTAAAGGCCACTCTCTTGGTATTTATACAACTGTGCCTGAGCGTCCTCTAGATTTAGGCCAAGAAATGCCAGTTTGCCGAATTATTGTGAATCAGGCTCATTGTTTTGCCACAGGTGGCAGCTTTGATAATGCGCTACCTTTCTCTTTATCTATGGGTTGTGGTACTTGGGGCGGCAATATTACAGACGAAAATGTTCATTTCAAGCACTACCTTAATATTACTCGGGTTGTATCCACTATCGAACCACGAACAGTAACCGTTGATGATATTTTTGCTGATTACAAAAGGAAATATCTAGCATGAGTGAGCTTGCTGAAAAATCATTCTACATTCCGCCAAGTAATACTATTCGAGGATTGATTGACAAGCATGCCAAAGAGCAAGCTGAGAGAATGTTTATATTATTTCCAGAATCAGGCATTGAGTTGAACTATCGTCAACTGCAAGCGAGAGTAGACGAGTATGGTCGTTATTTTCATGCCTTAGGCTTGGTTAAGGGCGATACCATTTCTTTTATGATGGGTAATGGGCCAACGAGTTTAGAACTTTTTTTAGCAGCGCTTTATTCGGGCAATATTTCTTCGCCGCTCAATCCTGCTGCAGGTCAAGAGCAAATTGAATATGTACTTGATCACTCGGATACAAAGATTGTTTTTGTGTCCGAAGATTATCAAGCGCAAGTTACATCAGCAGCCGCAAAACTATCTCGTGATATTCAAATCATAATTAGCGATATCGATACTGGACCTAAATGGCCAGTTCAACCTGCCGTTGATCGAGCAGTGGTTGGTTTAAGCGCTAATGACGATGCTTTATTGATGTATACATCAGGCACAACCGGCAAGCCTAAAGGTGTTGTGCTTACTCATAATAATTTATTAGCCGGTGGCATGAATACCGCACGTGCCCATGAATTAACCGCAGATGATCGAGCGCTGTGTGTATTACCCCTGTGTCATATTAATGCCCAATGTTCAACAGTAATGGGACCCTTAGTGAGTGCCGGTAGTGTGGTGATGCCCCATGGTTTTAGTGTTTCTGCCTTTTGGAATTGGATTATTGATTATCGTGTGAGTTGGTTTAGTGTTGTACCCACTATTATTTCTTATTTGATACATCAAGAAATAGAATCAATCGCTACGGTAAATTTAAAAGAGGCATTATCTCACGTTCGCTTTGGACGTTCGGCATCAGCACCATTAGCACCTTCTTTGCATGAACTTTTTGAAGAAAAATTTGGCTTATCTATTGTCGAAACAATGGGTTTAACCGAAACGTCGGCACAAATTTTATCAAACCCCATGCCGCCTAAAAAAGGTAAGTACGGCTCGCCAGGTATCAGTTTTGGTACGGAAATAAAAATCATTGATAAACAAGGTAATACTCAAGCTATCGGAAAGGAAGGCGAGCTCATGATTCGCGGTGAATGTGTTATGAAAGAGTATTACAAAAATCCAACAGTAACAGCAGAAACTATTATAGAAGGTGGCTGGCTCCACACCGGAGACTTAGCAACGCAAGATGAAGATGGCTTTGTTTTTATTACGGGTCGATTAAAAGAACTTATTATTAAATGCGGTGAAAATATTGCCCCGCGTGAAATCGATGATGTGCTTTATTCACATCCCAGCATTCTCGAGGCTGGTGCAGTAGGTATTGATGATATTAATTTTGGTCAAGAGGTCATCGCTTGTGTGGTCGTCAAAAAAAATCAACAGATTAGCGAACAAGAATTAACTGACTTTTGTTTATCGAAGCTAGGAAAACTTAAAACACCTAAACACATTTTTTTCTTTGACGACTTGCCAAAAGGCCCATCGGGAAAAGTGCAGCGTTTAAAGTTGGTTGACCAATTAAAAGAAAAATCTCTAATTTAATACAGCGTTATTACAAAAATTTAACTTATATAAAAATAATGATTTAAAATAGCCCTTCAATTAAGCCTTGATCATTTAGTTTAATATGATTTGCCGCAGGGACTCTGGGCAAGCCCGGCATGGTCATAATTGATCCACAAATAACAACAATAAACTCGGCACCCGCTGCGAGCCTAACTTCTCTAATTGGAATGATATGATTTGACGGTGCCCCTAATAAGTTAGGGTCTGTCGAAAAACTATATTGTGTTTTAGCCACACACACTGGAAAGTGTCCGTACTCATGTTGCAGGCTTGCCAGAGTATTACAAACAGCGTCATCAGCAGAGATATCGTCAGCGCCATAAATTGAGCGTGCAATATGACGAATTTTATCTAACAAGGGCATACTATCCGGATAAAGGAGTGAAAACTTTGCCATTCCAGACTCGGCTAATGCAACAACTTTATGAGCTAGTTCTTGTGCCCCTTTAGAGCCCTCTGCCCAGTGTTTACAGATGCACACTTCAACGCCAAAATCTTTGCAGTAATCAATGATTGCTTGAACTTCTGCTTCGGTATCGGCAATAAAATGGTTAATGCCAACGACAATAGGTACGCCAAATTGTTGTAAGTTATGCAGATGACGACCAAGGTTTGCTAAACCTGTTGTAACGGCTTCGATGTTTTCTATATTAAGAACATCTTTAGCAACACCGCCATGCATTTTCAGCGCGCGTACTGTGGCGACTAAAACGCTAGCGTCGGGCTTTAAGTTAGCTTTACGACATTTGATATTAAAAACTTCTCGGCTCCTAAATCTGCACCAAAGCCTGCTTCTGTGACCACATAATCGGCAACTTTGAGCGCGGTTTGTGTAGCAACAACAGAGTTGCAACCATGAGCAATATTAGCAAAAGGGCCGCCGTGAATAAAAGCGGGATTATTTTCTAATGTTTGCACAAGATTGGGGCTAAAGGCATCTTTTAATAAAACAGTCATTGCGCCTTCGGCTTTAATATCGCGGGCATAGACAGGTTTTTTATCGGTTGTGTAACCCACAATAATATTGCCGATACGGCGTTGAAGGTCACTAAGGTCTGTTGCTAAGCAAAATATAGCCATAATCTCAGAGGCAACGGTAATATCAAAACCGCTTTGTCGAGTTAAGCCGTTACCAGCACCACCAAGACCAATAACAATATCTCGCAGGGTGCGATCGTTTATATCCATCACCCGACGCCAAGTAATTTGTTGCGAGTCTAGCTTACTCTCGTTATCCCACCTGATGTGATTGTCGATAAGCGCCGATAATAAATTATGTGCGGCGCCAATAGCATGAAAATCGCCGGTAAAATGTAAATTAATATCTTCCATGGGTACAACTTGTGCGTAACCACCACCAGAGGCACCACTTTTCATGCCAAAGCAGGGGCCAAGGCTTGGCTCGCGAAGACAAATAGCTGTTTTTTTGCCAATACTGTTTAGAGCGCCACCTAACCCAACACTAGTAGTTGTTTTTCCTTCGCCTGCCGGCGTTGGTGAGATTGCAGTCACCAATATTAATTTACCATTAGGCTTGTCTTTTAATGTATCTATAAAGTTGAGATCTATTTTTGCTTTGTTGTGACCATAGGGAATTAAATATTGATAACCGATACCTAACTTCTCGCCAATTTCAGTCATTGGCTTTGTTTGGCTTGCGCGTGCAATTTCAATATCGGTTTTAATCATTATTTAATATCTCGAGCGTCACTGTTTTTAGCAGTGACTATTTTTTTATAGTTTTAAAACTAGTTTTTTAATGGTTAAATTTAAGTTTAGGTTGTAGCTTTAATTCAATTATTTATCTACTCATCCAATAAAAAATTATTTTGTAATAAATAGTTTTACTGAAAGGATAAAAAAATTTATAGATTAAATATAAATTAAGCTCGATCAGATAAGGATTAACTATTTTTTTGCAATCGAAAAATCAGCACATCACCTTTTAGTGCCAAGCAAAGCTATTAAAAATTTATTGACAATAAAGGCTATTGCTAAAGCAATAGCCTTTAAAATACGATCAGATAGAATTAATAATTGCGGGATATTAAGTACCGATTAAAGACAATGTACTTTCCTGTTTGTGACTTATTTTTCTGGTTCTAATTTATCCTGAGTACGAAAATCAAAATCAGTAGCATCATGACGTTCGTGTAACTGCTCGCTGAGCTCACCCCATGAGCGATTAACCATACGCCCTCGCTGCACAGCAGGTCTTTCACGAACTTCATGACTCCAGCGCGAAAGATGAATATAAGACTCGGCCTGTAAAAATTCAGCGGCGCCATAAAGTGTATTAAGAACTAGGTTTCCATACCATGGCCAAATAGCAATATCGGCAATAGTAAATTCATCGCCACATATGAATTGCTTATCGGCGAGATGCTTATCTAATAGATCCATTTGACGCTTAACTTCCATAGTAAAACGGTCAATGGGGTATTCCATTTTAGACGGGGCGTAGCTATAAAAATGACCAAATCCACCACCTAAATAAGGCGCGCTGCCCATTTGCCAAAATAACCACGATAAACATTCCGTTCTTGCTTCGAGCTCGGTAGGGATAAGCGCCTTAAATTTATCGGCAAGGTAAAGCAATATAGCGCCTGATTCAAACATTCTGATTGGTTTGCCCGCAGAGTTACTGTGATCCATCAATGCTGGGATTTTGGAGTTGGGATTAATAGCCACAAAATCACTACCAAATTGATCGCCATCACCAATTTTAATCATATAGGCGTCGTACTCTGCACCACTAAATCCAAGAGCCAAAAGTTCTTCAAGCATGATGGTGACTTTCACGCCATTTGGAGTTGCCATTGAATAAAGTTGTAGTGGTTTTTTACCTATAGGTAGAGTTTTATCGTGCGTTGCACCTGCAATTGGCCTATTAATTTTTGCCCATTCGCCGCCATTTTCGGCATCCCAGGTCCAGATTTTTGGAGGTGTATATGCAGAATCATCACTCATTTTCTCAGTATCCTCTTGTTTACATATTCAAAATTTATAGACTAAAGATTACGCGCTAAAACATTAAAGACAATATATGGTTTAAACATTAAATCTAAAATGTATGACATCACCGTCTTTTACAATATATTCTTTACCTTCTAAGCGCCATTTTCCAGCTTCTTTTGCGCCATTTTCACCACGGTTTTCTATATAGTTATCAAAGCCAATTATTTCTGCGCGAATAAAACCTTTTTCAAAATCCGTATGAATTTTACCTGCTGCTTGAGGCGCTGTTGAATTTACGGGAATAGTCCAAGCGCGAACTTCTTTAACGCCTGCAGTAAAATAAGTATGTAGATGTAATAGTTCATAACCCGCACGAATAACACGATTAAGGCCTGGCTCTTCCATGCCTAAATCATTTAAAAACTCTTGTTTCTCTTCTTCGTCCAGTTCAGCAATTTCAGATTCTAATTTATTACAAATAGGCACTACAACGGCATTTTCAGCAGCCGCAATTTCACGTACACGGTCGAGGTGGGGATTGTTCTCAAAACCTTCTTCATCGACATTGGCAATATACATAGTGGGCTTAAGCGTAAGCGGATTTATCTCTTTTAATAATTCTTTTTGCTCGCTGGTTAAACTCATTGAACGTAAAGGCTTTGCTTCATTTAAGTGTGGGAGTATTTTTTCTATTAGCGCTACCATCGCCATTGCATGTGCATCCTTACCTTTGGCGGCACGTGCATAGCGATAATGAGCTTTTTCTGCACTGTCGAGATCAGCAAGAGCAAGTTCGGTATTGATAATTTCAATATCTGATATTGGATCTATTTGGCCAGCGACATGGATAACATTGTCATCCTCAAAGCACCGAACAACATGAGCAATAGCATCGGTCTCACGAATATTAGCCAAAAACTTATTGCCTAGGCCTTCACCTTTGGAGGCTCCTGCAACAAGTCCTGCAATATCTACGAACTCCATCGTTGTTGGAATTATGCGCTGAGGATTTACTATCTCGGCCAACTGCTTAAGACGTGGGTCGGGTACTGGCACAATGCCCGTATTTGGTTCTATAGTACAAAATGGGAAGTTTTCAGCATCAATGCCGGCTTTGGTTAATGCATTAAATAAGGTTGATTTACCGACGTTGGGTAGGCCGACAATGCCGCAGTTAAAACCCATAATGTTGATTCCGTATTGGGAGCTATGAAAAAGTGTGCTTATGCTAAGGATTTGAGCTTTAAGGTCAAGTATTTTTAAATCTTAATTGAGACAACTCAGAATAACCGAATAAATATAATTATTGTGTATGTAAATCTTTCATGGCTTTGTTCCAATCGCCATTAATGGCGTCGGGCAGTACGCGCAAACTATTGTGAATACTTTCTTCAATCAACTGTTGCTCTGCAAGTGGGGCCTTACGCAGTACATAATTGCTGACGAGTTTGGCATTGCCTGGATGATCTATGCCTATCCTTAAGCGAGCAAATTCTTTGTTGTTGGCAAGTGCTTTTACAATATCTTTTAAACCATTATGACCACCGTGGCCACCGCCAATTTTAAGCCGTGCAATGCCCGGTGCTAAATCTAGCTCATCGTGGACAACTAATATATTTTTGGGTAAAATTTTATAAAATTGTGCAATAGCACCAACCGCTTTACCGCTTAAGTTCATAAAAGTGCTGGGGATTAATAAACGTACATCGTGAGCACCAAAAAATATCTGTGCAGATAACCCAAAAAATTTATTTTCAGGTGCCAGAATAACACTGTGTTGTCGGGCTAATTCTGCAACAAAATCTGCACCGGCATTATGGCGGGTGTTAGCGTATTCAGCTCCCGGATTACCTAAGCCGACAATTAATTTAATGGTGTTATTCAAGAGAGTCTCATTTCAATGATAAATAAAGGTAAGTTTAATCGATACCTGAGCATAGTTGGAGTGTTTACTTTAACTAAAAGAAATCTAAAGAGAGTTATGCGAGAACTATAAGAGAGCTAAAGAGAATTAAAAATTCAGTGAAAGAGGGCAAATATTGTGCAAACAAGATTTTAAAAAGTGAGTTGTTTAAACCTACATTAATACCAGTAGTTACTGAACTAATGCAGGTTTAAATACTTAAAAACGATTACTCGGCAGTATCTGCGTCTTTGTCTCCGTCAACTTCAGTAGTTTCTACATCACTAGAGATTCTAGGCATATGAATAGAGACGACAGCAAGATCCTGATCATCATTACTGTGCCCAAGTAAAACCGATTCAACACCCTTAGGAAGTACTATTTCAGAAAGATGTATAGCCCCATCAACCTCAAGATTTGCGATATCGACTTCAATATACTCTGGAAGATCAGCCGGTAGACAACTAATTTCAAGATCAGTCATTATGTGAGATACGATTCCACCCTGCTTTTTAACACCGATAGCAGTCTCTTCGTTGAGGAAGTGAAGTGGTACACGAGTCGTTAACTTTTTGTTTTTAGAAACGCGCAAGAAATCTGCATGCATAATTATAGGCTTTGCAGGGTGACGCTGAAGATCTTTTAAAATGACATCTTCAGATTTGCCGTCAACATCAAGTGTTACGATGTGCGAGTAAAAGGCTTCGTTTTCTAAGTGTCTAAGAAAATCTTTACCAATAATTGAAAGGCTTTGTGGCTTTTTAGTGCCACCGTAAACAACAGATGGAACTAGGCCTTGATGACGAAGGCGGCGGCTCGCACCTTTCCCTTCATCTTCACGGGTTACGGCATGTAAAACAAAGTCATCATTAGACATTGTAATATCCTCATTTAAAACAGCTGTAATTTGCGACCATTACAACTGTTGTTGCTAGTATCTATTGCCTTCGAAAATTATTATCTAGGGCAATAGGGTTTTCCAAAACGAATGTTATTAACTAAACATTGCGCTAAGAGATTCTTCATTGTTTAGTCGTCGAATAGCTTCCGCCATTGAAGACGCTAAACTTAATTGTCTTATTTTACTGCATCCTTGAGCTTCTTTATTGAGCGGTATAGAGTCAGTAACAACTAATTCGTCTATTTCAGATCCATTAATATTTTCGATCGCTTTTCCAGAGAGTACTGGATGCGTAGCATAGGCTACAACTTTAGTTGCGCCATAACCTTTAAGTGCCCTAGAGGCTCCACATAAAGTGCCTGCCGTATCAACCATGTCATCAACTAAAACACAGACTTTATTGGTAACTTCACCGATAAGATTCATTACCTCAGAGGTATTTGCTTTAGAGCGACGTTTATCGATAATTGCTAAGTCGATATCAAGAAATTTTGCCACCGCACGGGCGCGAACAACACCGCCAATATCTGGTGATACAACCACTAGGTTTTCATATTTTTGACTTTTAATATCGTTGATTAAAATGGTCGTTCCATACATATTATCAACAGGCACATCAAAGAAGCCCTGAATTTGTTCGGCGTGCAAGTCAAGTGTTAAGACACGATCTATACCCACATTGACCATCATATCGGCAACAATTTTTGCGGTAATAGGTACGCGAGCAGAGCGTACACGACGATCTTGTCTGGCGTAGCCAAAATAGGGGACAACTGCAGTAATACGACCAGCTGACGCGCGACGCAGCGCGTCGACTAAAATAATTAATTCCATTAAATTACGATGTGTCGGTGCGCAGGTAGATTGCACGACAAATACATCCCGACCACGAACATTTTCGTTGATCTCGATAGAAATCTCGCCATCAGAAAATTGGCCAACTGATGCATCACCAAGGCGCATGCCGAGTTTTTTAACGATGCCCTCGGCAAGTGCCGGGTTGGCAGTGCCGGTGAATACCATAAAATCTGACACGATTAGATACCTTAAATGCTAGTTTTTTGAATATTTGAGGTCGCTGTAAGCGGATATTAATAATTAATGGCTGGGGTGGGAGGACTCGAACCTCCGCATGGCGGGATCAAAACCCGCTGCCGTACCACTTGGCTACACCCCAATAAACTGTCGAAGAACTTAATGCTAAATAGTTAACTATTATTTATAACTACTTCTGATTGATTATCGCTTGATAATAATAGCTCAAAATTGTTATTTGAAAACTATAATAATGCAAGCAAAGACGATACGCGCAAAATTCTTCATATATCTACTTGTTGTTTAAAAAAGATATAATGGGTGATTGGTTGATGCCTTTGGCTACAAAGCATGTCCAACCTTCATCTTTTTTTAACGCTAAAGCTTTATTAAGCACTGCATTTGCCTGATCTTCATTAGAAAATGCAGCAAATACACAAGCACCTGTTCCCGTGAGCTTAGCATCTGAGAAATTATTCAGCCAGGTAATGGCTCTTTCTACCTCAGGATAAGCTTGGCAAACGACAATTTCACAGTCATTTTTGCCACCCTGCTCAAAGAAGGTCGCTACTTTAATGGCGAGGGTGTCTCTTGTCAATTCTTCTCTAGAAAAAATATCGGCTGTGTGCACGTGACAATTAGGCTTGATGACTAAAAACCACTGCTGGGCTAGCTCAATAGCTTGTAATTGTTCGCCAATCCCCTCTGCCCAAGCGCTATAACCGTTAACAAAAACAGGCACATCTGCGCCGAGTTTAACGCCAATATCACATAACTCTTTAGTGTTGAGATTGGCCTGCCATAAATGATTTAAGGCAACCAAGGTTGTAGCTGCATTTGAGCTGCCCCCACCAAGTCCGCCACCCATAGGCAATTTTTTTTCAAGTTGAATATTAATACCCGTTAAATTTAGCGGCTTAGATTTTAAAGGCTGGGAGGCGATATATTTTTTAAGTGCGAGTGCGGCTTTTATAATAAGGTTGTCATCATAAGCAACGCCATCAATACCGAGCGACAGCGTAATCTCATTGTCCGCACGTCGAGTAAAATGCAGTGTGTCGCTATAATCTAGAAGCTGAAACAGAGTTTGCAGCTCGTGATAACCATCGGCACGGCGACCTGTAATGTGTAAAAAAAGATTAAGCTTGGCAGGTGATGAGAGCGTTAGGGTCATTATTTGGATGTAGCCATCAAGTTCTAATTATAAAAGCAGTATTGAGGTGACCATCTTAATAGCTATGCAGTAAATAGTCATCAATAGCCCGCTCTAATAGGCAACTATGCCTTTATTGCTATGCCTATATTACTATGGCTTTATTACTATGGCTTTATTACTGGGGCTTTATTAAAGTATCGTCCATTCTCGAATAATTAATGTCAGCGTTGTTTGCTCATTATGCGTATTGCTAGGGTTTGATGTGACAGGCAGCGACGAAATATGTTTAGCCTTAATTCGACCAGGCAATACCCAACTATTGACTAGCTTGTAGCGACTATATTCAATTTGCCAATCAGACTGCTCAAGCTTACTAAGTGTGTTAAGTGTTGGGTCATAACTAATATTAGTAATCGTTTGTTGGGGGTTAGCGGTTGCAACAACCCAGTGGATAAAATTATCGAAGGGAAGCGTCCAGCCAAAGGTGTCTAAGACCAGATCATCGACATTATCTGATTGTAATGTTTGTTTGCTCGGCTGTTTTATTTCTACATTATATTGTGTGCCACTTATCACTGCACTGCCTTGGCCTAAGGGGCCTTGCACCTGAATGACAAACTGCTCGCCTATCTGTTGCCAATTAAGAGTCACGCTACCATTTTTTTGCGCTGAGCTAATACCAAGTTTTGCACTAATTTGCCAAGATAGCGGCGGTGGTTTGATCGGGTTGATACCGTTAATGGCATAGTCATCATTTTTGCTACTAGTTGTAGTGCAGCTTGTTATTAAAAACAATAAGCAACACAGCGTAAAAAAATGCGTTATTTTGCAATCTTGCAAGTTGTCACAGCTTGACTTGAAAAAAATGTTGGGCTTGAAAATAGTCATTTTAAACTTCAAAGAGGGGAGCATAATAAATTACAGCTGCGCATTTAATCTGCGCATAGTATCAGGTATTATTTTGTCGTCGGGGTTTTCGCTCAAATTCGTATTCCAAATTTTTAAGGCTTCTTGCTGCTGGCCATTCACCCATAATGCTTCACCTAAATGTGCAGCAACTTCTGGATCTGGAAACTGTTCAAATGCTTTGCGCAAATAAGGAATAGCTTCTTCGATGCGTCCTAACTTAAATAAAACCCAGCCCATACTATCGAGAATAGCGGCATCTTCTGGGCGTATATTTACAGCTTCTTGGATTAAATCTAAGGCTTCTTGAAAGCGATCTGTGCGGATTGTTAAAAAATAACCCAGTGCATTTAATATAGCCGGATTTTTAGGCTCTAAAGCTAGCGCTTGACGAAGGTCCGCCTCCATTAATGTGAGTCGATCAGTTTTTTCAAAAAAACTAGAGCGCTTATAAAGTAAGCTGACATTATTGGGATACTCATTAATAGCGTCATTCAACACTTTAATTGTATCTTCTGTCATGCCTTGCTCATTTAATATATCCGCTTCGGCATTAAAAATTTGGGCTCTAAAATTAGGTGATTGATCGCGAAGCGTTTTTAAGTGCTCCTTGGCATCATCAAGCTTATTTAAGGTTGCCATTAGGCGTGCGGCTTGAGAGTTAGCCGCGACAAAATCATCGCCTGCTTTTACCTTTAGATAATAATTAATCGCTGTTGGAGAGTCCTTTTGTAGCTCTGCTAAAGTACCCAAATAATAGTTGATAGTATCGGGGCGATATTGACTGTTAAGTAGCTCGATCAACGTTTGTTTTGCGACCTCTAGTTCGCGTATTTCTAAGGCAATAATGGCTTTTGAAAATTTGATGTCTAAGTTTTCAGGTGCGCTTTTAGAAAGTAGTGTAAATTCTTTATAAGCGGCGTCTATATCTGTTTGCGCAAGTGTACGTGCATAGAGTAAGCGCATGCGTGCATTATTGGGCGTTTTATCTAACTGAATTTTAAGTTTTTCTAATGCTTGCTCATATTCTCCACCAGCATTTAATAAGTTAATTTCTTGGCGTGCAGCAGGCTGGTAATCTTTGTCTTGTTCGATACCCATGCGCACAATAGCAAATGCCTTTTCGGTATCTTTTTTAGACTCATACAAAACACTTAAAGCCACTTTGATAGGCGTCAATGTTGGATAGAGTTTGTCCAGTGCATGATAGCGTTCGATAAGTTTTTCGAGTGTATCGTCATCGGTAGTTCGGCTAAAATTTGCAATTGTCTCCAAAATGGCAGCGCGTTGTTTAATACTGGGCTTTCTAATGTGCGCGTAGGAGCTGTCTTGGTTTTCGTCGAGGTCTTGTGCTTTTTCCTGTTCATCGTCTGAGTCAGATTTTGCTGTTTTGGCCTCTATTTGAGTGTCTTTATAGAGAAGGGTCAAAATATGCTCAGCGTAATCGAGAGCTTTTAAAGATTGACGCATATCTAAGTTGGCAGAGACCATAATAGAGTTTGCCTCTATGTCATCTGGAGCTTGCGCAAGCCATAATTCACCCATTTTAAGCGTTTGGTTATTGTCTCTAAAATATTGGCCGAGCCTGGCCGCACGAGAAATAATGCCAAGATCACCCGTTGCATCGGCGGCTTTAGTATATTGGCTCAGCGTAATGCCATATTGCTGTCGACTAGCCGCTATTTCTGCGGTTAGCAAAGTGTAGAGGATATCGCTAGAAAATTGACCTGTTGCGGTTGCGGGTGTTGCAGGCTCTTCATCGGTCTCAGGCGAATTGGTGACTTTAAGGTCTTTGTTACTATTTGAAGTGTCAGTTGAAGTGCTAGGTGAGTTATCAGGGGTATTGTTTTTACTGTCGGACGTTTGTTTATTACTTAAAGCATTGTTGTCTTCATTGCCTTTAGATTGATCCTTTAAATCAGTCAACATGCTGCAAGATTGCAGTGCAAATAAAAGCGTAAAACAAGCGATAAGCTGATGTCTCATAAATTATGTAAAACCTATTAAAAATAACCGCAATAATCACGTTGCATTGTCATATTAGTATAACGTGTCGTTAGGTTGAAAGCGAAACTCAGCATTAATCAAATGAAAGCTGCAAATTGGCGTAACAGTGATTACGTAAAGCACCGTCATATTAGTTTAATGTCTTTAATAATAGCAGTTAACTTAGTTAAAATGTCTGATCTGTATCTATCACTAAGGCTATATATTGTCTGAGTATTTGAATGTTTGTCTGATGACGGTAAAAATGCCATATAAACGTGCAAATGTTGGTGAAACTCAATCCATTATATAAGACAATACAAACTAAATTAGTGCATCCTTGCTATTGTTGTTAGGGTTGCGGACAATACCTCATTATTCTTACGTCCTTTAAGTTTCCATGATTCCTTTTTTTGTAATAGGCCTTAACCACGAGAGTGCGACAGTTGACTTGCGTGAGCGAGTGACTTTTGCGCCAGAGTCTATCGTGCTTGCCTTGCAACAAATTGTCAGTCATACCAATGCATCAGAGGCCGCTATTTTATCAACGTGCAACCGTACCGAAATCTACTTTTCGGGGCAACGGCAAACAAGTGATGCTATCGATCAACCTCAATTATCAGAATCTGAATTGCTAATTTGGTTCGCTAAATACCATGGTCTAGATGCCGATGAATTAGCAAAATATTGTTATGTGCATAAAGATGATCATGCCATGATGCATATGATGCGCGTGGCTTGCGGTCTAGATTCTTTGGTGCTCGGCGAGCCACAAATATTGGGGCAAATGAAGTCGAGCTATGCGGTTGCCCAAGAGGCAAATGTATTGGGCAGCGAGCTTCATAGTATTTTTCAGCGTGTGTTTAGTGTCGCAAAGCAAGTTCGAACTGATACTGCTATTGGTCGTAATCCTGTCTCGGTAGCTTATGCCGCTGTCAGCTTAGCGCAACGTATTTTTTCTAATTTAAAAAATGATACAGCGTTGTTAATAGGTGCTGGCGAAACCATTGATTTGGTGGCGCGACACTTAAAAGAACAAGGTATCTCGAAGATGCTTTTTGCGAATCGAACTCTCAAGCGGGCTCAAAAATTAGCAGATGAGTTTGGCGCTAAAGCAATCTTGTTGGCCGATATTCCAGAGTACTTAGCAAGCGCCGATATAGTGATTTCATCAACCGCCAGTCAATTGCCAATATTAGGTAAGGGTGCCGTTGAGTCAGCATTAAAATTGCGTAAACATAAACCTATTTTTATGGTCGATATTGCGGTCCCGCGAGATATAGAACCTGAAGTCGGTGAGTTAGAAGATGTTTATTTATACACCGTGGACGATCTTCGCGATGTCATTGATGAGAATAGGCAATCGCGAGAAATTGCGGCAAAAGAAGCGCATATAATTGTTGAAAATAATGTAGGTGAGTTTTTTAAAGTGCGTCGTGCCCGACGTTCGGTAGAAACGATTAAATCTTATCGTCAATATGCAGAACAGCTAAGTGAAGAAGTGTTACAAAAATCTTTGCGTGAACTACAAAAAGGGGCAGATGCTGAAGACCTCCTGCGTAAAATGTCAAAGAATTTGACCAATAAGTTATTACACCATCCTACTCAACAATTAAGACAAGCAGGTGTCGAAGGTAGACACGATCTTATTGAGTTCTCACAGCATTTATTCGGGTTTGCCGAAAACGAAAGTAATGCTGATGCAGTTACTAATAACGATATAACAAATAATACCAGTACCGAAAAAGCCAATATCGAAAAAAACTGATACTGAAAAAAAGTATCGATAAAAAATCTCAGTAACTCAAAAATCGGCAGCAACAGCAAATAAAATAATTTACTTAGCATGAAAAATGCATTTTTAATGACGTAAAACTATGAAAGAATCAATTCGTTTAAAGCTAGAAATATTACAAGAACGCTATGTCGAGGTTGGTGCATTACTCAGTGATGCAGGTATTATTGGTAATCAAAATAAATTTAGAGAACTATCGCGTGAATACGCAGAATTAGAGCCCGTGGTAAAATGCTTTGCTATCTATCAAGGTATCGCTGAAGATATTGAAGAAGCAAAAACGCTTACCAATGATAGCGATGCTGAAATGCGTGCGATGGGATACGAAGAATTAAAATCTGTCGAAATTAAAAAAGAAGCTATTGAGCTTGAGCTGCAAAAATTATTATTACCTAAAGATCCGAACGATGATAAAAATGTTTTCTTAGAAGTACGTGCAGGAACTGGGGGTGATGAGGCAGCTATTTTCTCGGGTGATCTGTTTCGTATGTACAGCCGCTATGCAGAAAAACGTAAATGGAAAATAGAGATCATTAGTGAGCATACAGGCGAGCATGGCGGCTACAAAGAAGTAGTTGCTCGTATAGTTGGCCAAGGTGTTTACTCGCAATTAAAATTCGAATCGGGTGCGCATAGAGTCCAGCGCGTGCCCGAGACAGAATCTCAGGGAAGAGTTCATACGTCGGCTTGTACCGTTGCTATTTTGCCCGAGGCAGATGCACAAGTTGAGATTTCGATTAATAAAGGCGATCTGCGCGTAGATACTTTTCGTGCCAGTGGTGCGGGTGGTCAGCACGTTAACAAAACAGACTCTGCAATTCGCCTAACGCATATTCCATCGGGTTTGGTCGTCGAGTGTCAGGATGAACGCTCGCAACATAAAAACCGTGCGCGGGCTATGTCTTTACTTGCAGCACGCTTGCAAAGTGCCCAATTAGAGGTCTCCGAAAAAGAACGTGCCGATGAACGTAAATCGCTAGTAGGCAGTGGTGATCGCTCCGAGCGTATTAGGACTTATAACTTTCCTCAGGGTCGGGTAACTGATCATCGTATTAATTTAACGCTGTACAAATTAAACGAAGTTATTGCTGGCGATCTCGACGAGGTTATACAGCCTTTAGTTAATGAGTATCAGGCCGATCAGTTAGCAGCACTTTCAGAATAAGCCTCACGATTTAGGTATTGTTATGCTGTCGATTACTGAAGCCTTAGCATCGTCCAAAAAGTTATCAAGCTTTTCTGACTCCCCGCGTATTGATTGCGAGGTTATTTTAAGTGCCGCCATCGATCAAACGCGTACCTATTTGTATACCTGGCCTGAAAAACAGTTAACTAATCAACAACAAAAAATATTTTTACAAAACCTAGAGCGCCGCATAAACGGTGAGCCCGTTGCTTATATTATTGGGCAAAAAGAATTTTGGTCGCTGGCTTTATTTGTCAATGAGTCAACGTTAATCCCAAGACCCGAGTCAGAGTTGTTAGTTGAAGTCACTTTGCAGTTGTTGGCTGATACAAACGCTAACGATAGAGACTGCGAACTAAAAATTGCAGACTTGGGAACCGGAACCGGTGCGATTGCATTAGCCTTAGCCAGTGAAAATTCGCAGTGGCAGATTTGGGGTTTAGAAAATAATAAAGACGCCCTGCTACTCGCAAAGAAAAATCAACAACAGTTAAAGTTAGCGAACGTCAATTTACTATTAAGTGATTGGTTTTCTGCTTTAGAATTTGATAAATCCAATCAAAAATTTAACATCATCGTCTCTAATCCCCCGTATATTGATATTGACGATAAACATCTTCAAGAGGGTGATGTGCGCTTTGAACCGCTGAGCGCCTTAGTTGCTAAAAATCATGGGCTCGCAGACATAGAAACCATTATAGAGCAGGCGTCGGGCTATCTTTTGAGGCAGGGTTGGCTTGTTTTTGAGCATGGCAATCAGCAGGCAAATGATGTTAGCGAATGCTTTCATAATTATGGATATCAAAATATATTTACACGCAATGATCTTGCGGGTCAGCCTCGTGTAACAGGCGCACAATTATACTAAGCATTTAGGGTTAGATGAGTGAATAGAAACTCAAAAAAAGCCTAATACAGCCATTGCGATAATATACAAATGGCAATTAAACGTAACGGCTAGCTATAAGTTAACAGGTGGTTTTTAAAGTAACGGTTATTTATTGCACCATGCTATACTCCTGCCAACGTTATTTAGTCACTATTAACATCATTTGATTAACCATCTCATCGACAAGCTAATTAACCACCGTATAGGCAAGCTATTAAGAATAACTGCCACTAAAAAGATCATAGAATAGAGTAGGTAAATTTTTGTTTAAAAAATTATTTAAAAAAAGTAATACATCATCGCCAGAGCAGCCCACTGCTGAATCTAACGCTTCCTCTTCCACTTCAAACAAATCAACGCAAGTTGCCGCGGACAAACAAGCACCCGCAAAAAAAGTAAAGGCTAAGCGCTCACCAAAACCACGCAGCACCAATAATAAGCAAGCGCAAACCGATAAACCGTGGGATATTTCTCAGTTTCCGGTACCTGAGATAGAAGGTAAAGTACGCTTTCATGATTTGCACTTAGAGCCTGAAATAATGCATGCCGTTGCTGATTTAGGCTTTGAGTATTGTTCGCCAATTCAAGCGCAATCGTTACCAAATACCTTAAAAGGTCTAGATTTGTTGGGTAAGGCGCAAACCGGCACGGGCAAAACAGCCGCTTTTTTAATTGCGATTATTGATGATTTCTTAAAAAATCCAATTACAGACAATCGCTATGCGGGCGAGGCGCGGGCGTTAATTATTGCGCCAACTCGCGAACTTGTTTTGCAAATAGCCGATGATGCTCGCAACTTAACAAAATATACCGATCTAACCGTGCATACCTTAGTAGGTGGTATGGATTACGATAAACAAAAGCGTAAAATAAACGATCAGTTGATTGATATTTTGGTCGCCACACCTGGCCGACTTATCGACTTCTCGAGCAGAAAACATATTTTTTTAGATCAGGTCGAAGTCATGGTTTTAGATGAAGCCGATCGCATGTTAGATATGGGCTTTATTCCACAGGTAAGAAGAATAGTTCGTGCCACGCCACCGCGTGAGAATCGTCAAACATTGTTTTTTTCGGCAACCTTTACCGAAGATGTTATGCGTTTAGCCGAGCAGTGGACGCGCGACCCGATAAACGTCGAGATAGAGCCAGATAATGTTGCTACCGATACCGTCAAGCAATATGTTTATTTAACCTCTTCCGATGAAAAACTCACGGTTTTATGTAACATTGCACGCGAGCAAGATAGTGATTGCTTGATCGTATTTGCTAATCGTCGAGACGAGTGCAGACGCTTACATAAACAGCTTGAACGCCAAGGTTTTAAAGTCGGTTTACTCTCTGGTGAAATACAGCAAAGTAAGCGCGTGAAAACCTTAGATGCCTTCAAGGCTGGGCGGATACAAATTTTAGTCGCCACAGATGTGGCCGGTCGTGGTATTCATATTGATGATATCAGCCATGTGGTAAATTATACCTTACCCGAAGAGCCCGAAGATTATGTACATCGCATTGGTCGTACAGGACGGGCAGGTAAAGACGGCGTGTCGATCAGTTTTGCATGTGAAGATGATGCCTTTCGTCTTCCCGCTATCGAGAAGCTTTTAGGCAAACCCATTCATTGTGAACAACCCCCAGAAGCCTTATTAAAACCTCTCTAATGATTATTTAATATTTCTGTTTTCAAGCAGATTTAAAAAAAATCATCCTTTTGTCGCTTTTTTAAGTGAATCTTTTAGCCTTTTTTATCTTCTTGTCTACACTTACATATGACACTTAAAGATATAAGAGGCTCACAAACACTGTGCAAAAAATATTAATTGTTGAAGATAGCCCTATGGTGGCTAAAATCTTGCTGCATTTAGCCAAGCAAGAACTTGAGTATGAAGTCATTTTAGCGATGACCTTTGCTGAGGCACGGGTTAAGTTTGATGAGCATGGCGGCGAATTTTTTGCAGCCATAGTTGATCTCAATTTGCCCGATGCTCCCGATGGAGAAGTGGTTGATTTTACGCTACAGAAAAAGCTACCAACTATTGTTTTAACCGGCTCTTTTGATGAAAAGCGTCGAGAATCTTTGCTCGAAAAAGGCATTGTCGATTACGTAACAAAAGAAGGAAAGTGTTCCTATCTTTATGCGCTGCGACTCATTAATCGGCTAAAGGCAAATATGAATATCAAAGTGCTTGTGGTAGAGGACTCGACTACCACAAGAAATGTTATTTGTAATATGCTGCAAAGACATTTGTTTAAAGTTGTTAGCGCTGTCGATGGTATTGATGCTATTAAAGTTTTTTTAGCCAATCCAGATATCAAATTAATAATAACTGACTACAATATGCCCAATATGGATGGCTTCGAATTAGTTAAAAATATTCGTTGTAAATATGAAAAATTCGACGTGCTTATTATCGGTTTGTCGGCAGAGAGTGAAAGTAGTTTATCGGCTAGATTTATTAAGACGGGTGCTAATGATTTTTTGATTAAGCCATTTAACCCAGAAGAATTTTATTGTCGTATTAATCACAATATAGAATCTTTAGAACTAGTTGAACAAATACGCGATGTCGCGAACAGAGATTATCTGACGGGGTTATATAGTCGACGCTACTTTTTTCAAAAGGGCGAGGCTATATGGCAACAAGCAAAAGATAATCAAGAACCGTTGTCGTTAGCAATTGTTAATATCGATAATTTCAAAACTATTAATGACCGGTACGTAAACATCTTTGAAGATAATATATTGAAAAAAATATCTGAGATATTAAGTAAAGCCTTATTTAGGTTTTTAGTGGCTAGATCTTCGGGAAAAGAGTTTTATATTTTATTGCAGGGGCTTGATAATGATAAGGCGGCGGTACTTATTGATAAGATTCGCGTTATTATCTCGAGAGAAGTTTTTAGCATTGAGGGTGAAGAAGTATTAGTCACTTGTAGTGGTGGTATTGCTCATAGCTTAACTGATCGGCTGCTTGATCAAGTCGCGATTGCTGAAGACTTAGTAGCATCGGCTAAACAGGCGGGTAAAAATATTATTTTTAGTGAAGATGTCGAAGCTCATAATAATGACCACGATCATGATGCAGCTTAAAAGATAAACTGCATCTTTATAGAGATAAAATATTTTAAAAATAAAAAATAATTATTTAAAAAACTTTAAGTATTTTTTTAATAAAAATAAAAATATTTAGAAGGTAATTTATTAAAGAAAATTTGTTATCATCTTCTTTTATCGAAATTCTGCACCTAATTATAGCGATAATTTGTGCTTTAAGTTTGCTTATAAATAGTGTTGAATGTATCTTAATTGTTAATTTGTAAATAACTCAAACAACCGGCTTATTTTTTAAGCTTTTTGATGGAGCTATACATAATGTTGAAAAAATCATGTCTATTTTGTAATATTTCTGGTGATGCTGACCATAAAAGCATAATTGTACAAAATGCGGATGGCTTTGTTGTTAAAGACAATTGCCCCGTAAGTGATGGGCACGCGCTTATCATCCCCAAAGATCACGTAGCTAGCTTTTTTGATGTTAGTGACGAAGTGCGGCTGTCGTTGTTTTCTTTGCTCGATAAAACAAAAGCTATTATAAAAGCAGAGTATCAGCCCGATGACTTTACTATTGGTATCAACGATGGTCCAGCGTCAGGTCAAACCATTCCTCATCTACATATTCACTTGATACCAAGATATTTAAAAGATGGTATCGAACCAAAAGGAGTGCGTTGGGTGTTACCTGAAACGGCAGATTACTTGGGGCTCAGTTAAACTAGAGTAAACTTTATAAATTCTAGTTAAGGTATGGTTAATGCTAGATAAGTAATATTTATTCGGTCAGTGAGTGTTTATTAGCGTAAGATAGTAAAAAATTCTACATTAAAAAAAGTGAAAACAAGATGCCAAAGCAAACGTTACAAAATTTAATGTCAAGTCTACATGACCAATTTGGTGATGACGTCATTAGCCCACAACAGCAACAGTTAATGCAAGACCTCGAAAGCCATATTCATGGCATGGACGAAGCTGAGCCCGCAGATCCTAATATACAAGAAACTCTGACGTTATTATTAGATGATGTAGAAGAGCGGCATCCGCAGTCGGCGGCGATCATTCGCGAGGTGATGGAAGCTTTAAAAAATATGGGCATCTAGTTTAAAGCTATGGCGTAACAGCCATTAATTTTCTAACCGACAGATAATAATGGCTTAGTCACAAATTACAGACCCGAATTAAGTTAATGGCTCAAGATAACCTGCTACAAGAGCTAAATTACTGGCAGTAATTGTGGCATATATTAACTCACGCAGTTTTAATTTTTTAGTTTTAAATAAACAAATAATTAAACACATTTTAAATGTAGACATAAAAAGACGGCCACAAATAACATTTTATTTTTTGGCAGCAGTTGCAACCACTAAAGGCGAAACATTGTCAGCGGTTGCGGCCTTTGTATCTACTTGTGTTTCTAAAAGTATCTCTGGTTTACCCTTACAAGCCTTGGCTAAGTTGTCTCTGTGCTTAGCAAGTAACAGCCCAATGCTTTCGCAAATGGCTTCATCCACATTAGGTATATTCTGCTCAATTAAGTAAGAAATATTAGCCGCTAGCTCTAACATTTTGTCGTATTCTTCAGCTTCTTTCGCAAGATCAGCAAACATTGTAGCGTCTCTATCACATTTCCAAACAGCGATTACAGCCATCGTTAAAATCCTCATATACTGTGTTTATGTACAGCATTATGTTGTTTTAATTTAATATAGTCAAGTTATTATATAAACCGACTAAATAAACGATAAAAAACTAACATTAGTTTTTCAAAGATATTGCAAAGCGTTCAGTTAGTAAAAATAATCCACCATATACCTAAGCCTTGTTATCTCAGATTTTTAAATAACTTGCTCAGCTTTTAGATAATGGTCAGGGAGTAGTTTGTGCAATAAATATGATAAAGATCAAACTATAGTGATGACAAAGGGCTATACTAAAATTGAATTCTAGTAATAACTGAGGTATCACATTAATGAAAATTAATATCACTGGTCATCATGTAGAAGTCACCGACGCAATTCACGATGTAGTAAGCAGCAAGCTTGAAAAGCTCAACCAGCACTTTCCGGACCTGTCAACGTTGAATGTAATTCTAACCGTCGAAAAAAATGAACAGGTTGCCGAAGTTAGCACCCATTTTTTAGGACAAGATTTTAGTGCTACCGCAAAAAGTGCGGATCTTTATCAATCTATTGCAGATATGACCAACAAATTAACCAGTTTGATACAGCGTCAAAAAGAAAAAGTTAAATCCCATTCTCATCAAAAACCGCAGACGATTGAAGAAGATATCGTTGAAGACAAATAAACTTTGAGTTAAAAATAAATGATAAATAAACAAGAAGACCCAAAAAAAGGAATACTTGTTTATTTGTGCCCTAATTCAGGTAATCTAAAAATAAACATACGTTTACATTTATCGCGCAATCAATAATTTATTGGATTAAAAGGCATAGGTAGGTTTTTATTAAGCCTCGATAGGCCTCTTATTATCCGGTATAAAACCCATATTCCGGTTGCAATAAAAATAATCAACGCAAATGGAATACCAATAACCGTGAACACTAACAAGCTTGCGAACAGCATCCAAATTACCGCAAACCAAAATGTTCGAATTTGCCATCTGAAATGTGACTCTAAATAAGTCCCTGTAACTTCACCACGCTTCACGTAATTCAGTATCACTGCGATGATAGATGGCCATCCCGTTAAAAATGCAGTCAATACAAAAGCCGATGATAGCAAACCAACAATAGCGCTAAACAAGTGCAAAGCGTAAATAATGTAAGTAAGCGAGAGCAAATTGGAAGAGGTTTGTGTCGACATAAAAGACTGACCTTTCGTTACTTGAGAGTTGCTTGAGAGTTACTTAAGAGTTGCTTAAGCGTTATTAATTGGCTTCATTGATGGCGAGTAACTCTACATCAAAAATCAAGGTAGAACCTGGTTTGATCTTTCCTGCTGCATTATTGCCGTAGGCAAGCTTGCTGGGAATAAATAAGCGCGTCTTTTCACCCACAACCATAAGCTGTAAACCTTCTGTCCAGCCCGCAATAACCTGATTTAAACCAAACTCTATGGGTTGCCCGCGATCTACCGAGCTGTCAAAAACTGACCCATCTATCAATGTGCCATGATAATGCACCTTGACCTTATCTTTTTCTGTTGGGTGAGTCGTGCCTTCTCCCGCTTTTAAAACTAAATATTGCAAACCACTTTCTGTGACTTTAACGCCATCAACTTTTTTGTTTTGTGCAAGAAAATCATCACCTATTTGAATATTGGCTGTGGCAATATTTTTATTGGCATAAAAGCGTTGAAAGAAGAAAAACAGTAGGGCGATAGCAATAATGATGGCGATGATTTTTAACACAATAGTTATCCATTAATTAATAATGATAGTATGAAGACCATGATTTTAAGCAGCAATGCTGCTACGAACAAGTTTTTTAATGTTCACGCAACCTAGAATTCTTGCGCTTAGCCCTCATATTATAACTTAACTCTAAAAAACTTAATGCTTAAAACGTAATGTTAAAGACAAGTACTAAATTTACAGTAGTTCTTTGAGTAAATTAGTTGGGCCAAGGTCAGTAACTGCAGTTTGCCATCAGAGCTTGTTATTATATAAATTCGCTAAGTTAAGATTTGGATGCTGCCTTAACGATTACTACCATATGATCTAATTTTTTAAGCAGGCAAACAATATTTATGAGATTCGATAAATTTTGAAAAATATTAACAACAAAGTTGCTAAGTTGCTGAAAAAGTCGTATCGACAAGCGGCTTATCGCACGGAGGAAAGCCTGAGTGAAATTTCAACTCAGTTTGACCGCTTGCGTGATAAGCGTTTTTGCCTTGGCATTACCGGCTTAAGTCAAAGTGGTAAATCAACGTTTATTACTAGCTTAATTAACCAATTGATGCAGCATGATCGCGCTAGTCTACCGGGGTTTTCTCCGGTGTTAGGCGAGCGCTTAATCAATGTAAAAATGCATCCACTAGAAGATAAAAGCTTGGCTGCTTTTCCTTATGCCGAGTCGTATCAGCGCATGACAGGCTCAACACCTCAATGGCCGCACTCTACAGAGAATATAAGTGGCTGCTTATTAGAGTTGAGATTATCGAAGCTCGGCAGGCGGCTAAACCCGTTTGTTCGCGAGCACTACTCGCTATGGTTAGAGATTCGTGATTACCCAGGTGAATGGCTGCTAGACCTGCCCTTGCGCGAACTAAGCTTTAGCCAATGGTGCCGACAATGCAGCGTGCAATATGCGCAGTCTCCGCGCAAAGAAATTTTGGCGGCGTTGCCAGACGAAATAAAGCAGTTAGATCCTTTAGCTGTGGTTGACGATGAAACACTGCAGCGCTTGCATCACCACTTCATCGAGTTTCTCAAGCACTGCAAAGATAGCGCTAATAGCCTTAGTCTTATTCAGCCTGGGCGCTTTCTTATTCCGGGCGATATACCAGATATAGCCGTGTTGTTATTTATTCCGCTGCTACATATTAACCGTTATAGCGATACACAGTTACAAGATGCCGCTAGCAACAGTTATTTCAAGGTATGCGAGGCGCGCTACCAACGTTATATTAAAGAGTTAATCGAGCCATTTTATCAAACTTTTTTTCGTCGTATCGATCGTCAATTAGTGTTGGTTGATCTAGTCAATGCCTTGCACGCGGGGCCTGCTGCTTTGGCTGATATGCAGCTAGCGCTTAATCAAATAACCGAAAGCTTTAGCTACAAAAAACAAAGTCGACTGTTGCAGCTGTTCAATCCTAAAATTGATAAGGTCGTTTTTGTTGCAACTAAAATTGATCAGGTCTTGTCGGAAGATCACGAGTCGGTCAGGCAGTTGCTTGGGCATGTAATTCGCAAGGCTTACAAAAGTGCGCAACACGAAGGTGTGGTGCCCGAGTGTGAGGCAACTGCAGCAGTGCGTTCATCTCACGAAGTTAAGCACAACGGTGAGCAGGGTATCTCTGGCATCGATTGCACAGGCAAGCCAATTGGTTATTTTCATCCGAGCATTCCGATTCGAGTCCCTGATGGTGACGAGTGGCAAGTATTTACAGAGTGGCAAATTCCTAAGCTCAACCCACCCAAGGGTTTATCGGCGGCTAATAATGACCCGATTCCTCATATTCGTATGGATACAGTACTAAATTTGCTGATAGGAGATAAATGCCAATGACCGAGCAAAAAAAATCTTATAAAACGCCAGCTAATAAAAAGCCATCCGAGCGCAAGCAAGGCCGAAGCTTTGAGCCAAATAAAACAGCAAGCGAAAACAATAGCGCAACACGACAAGCAAAAATATTTACTCCTCAAGCACGTAACAGCCATACTGAAATTCCAGAGTCAATTACCGCTGGCGAGCGCCTTCCTAGCGTGTCCGAATATTCGAGTCTTAAATTAGAGGCATTGCCGATAAAAGGGCTAAAGTCTTTTTTCTATTCGGTGGTTGCGGTATTTGTTGCCATAGTCGGCAGGCAGCTTTATGAGCTTACTGTCTTTGTAGGCAATCAGCATTGGCTGCTAGCTGCACTTTTAATAGTGTTGTTAAGTATTGTGCTTTTATTGGGGCTTAGTCTTGTTGTTAATTTTTTTAAAAATCAAAAAGACGAGCGTGCTTTAGAGGCTATAAGGGATGAGGCAAGCGAGCTAGCGTTAAATAGTGGCGTTAATAATGGCCAGCATTTTATTGAGCAACTCAGCGTATTTTATGCCAATAAACCACACGCTATACACTTTCAGCGTTGCATAGATTGCTTGCCTGATTATGCCAACGACCGAGAGCTTTTAGCGCATATTGATGCTGTTTTTCTGCAACCTCTTGATCAAGAGGCTCTCAACAGAGTGAGCCGATATAGCACGCAAACCGGCATAGTAGTGGCGGCGAGCCCTTGGGCGATTGTTGATATAGTGCTGGCGCTGTGGCGAGTGATGAAAATGATCGATGATGTAGCACAGGTTTACGGTATGCGTCCATCTAGGCTTAATCGCATCAAGTTGCTTAAAAAAGTTATTCATCAATTAGCCTTTATAGCCGTCAGTGAAGTGATGATCGACGAATTATTAGAACAGATGGGGGTAGTTAGTATTGTTGGTATAGCCAGCACCCGAATTGCGCAAGGTTTAGGCGCAAGTGTTTATACGGCAAAAATTGGCATTGCTGCAATGCAGGTTAGCAGGCCCTGTGAGTTTACTGCGAAGCCCGTAAAGCTTGCTGCAATACTGCCGCAAATTGCAAGCAAGCTAAAACGCAAAAGTTTATAGCAAACTGACAGTAAGTTATGGCAAAATAAATAGATCATGTATCTTACATGATCTATTTCTGGAGACAAAAATGAAACTAATAATAACAACAAAAACACCTAAAATATTGATCACACGTTTGGTCGTAGTATTTATATTAATGCTAGGCTCGCAAGCTGTCTTTGCTGACGCAGCGCGCAAAATTGTGATTCAGGTAAGCACCGACGATGTAACAACGCAAAACATTGCCATGAACAATGCCGTCAACCTTCAGCAGGCATTAGGGCAAGATAACATCACTATCGAAATAGTCGCGTATGGTCCTGGCTTATCTATGTTGACGCCTAACAGCCCAGCATCAAAACGAGTGCCAGGCTTAGCGATGCAAGATATTATTTTTAGTGCCTGCGCTAACACCATGACGGGTATCGAGAAAAAAACGGGTAAAAAAGTGCAGCTAGTTGATGGCGTAGGTATAGTTGAAGCTGGTGTTTTGCGCATAATGGAGTTGCAAGAGCAAGGCTACTCATATATTCGCCCATAGCCCATAACAATTTAATTAGTAGACTCTTAGTTAACACTTATTCTCGCCTTAGCGAGAATAAGTGTTAACCAGAATGACGATAAGTTTAGCTGATTACTATTAGATGAGTTTATTAATCCTACCTGTTTTTTCATAACCCAATTTGCTGATAAAATTCTTGGCCCTTATCATCCAATTATTAATTTTTTTTATAAATTAACTGATTTTTATGAAAGGCTAATTATTGTTGCTTAAATAAATTTTAATCAATAAATACTAATCATAGATACAATCAATAAGATGCGTCATTACAGACTTTTAATTAAAGTTGCTTAAGAGAATATAAGTATGGAAATCCTCATTGGCATCGCGCACATTTTAGGGTCAGTTGTCGTCTATTTAATATTTGGTTATGTGCTCATGTTGTTTAATGCGTGGGAGCAAGAAAAAACTACAAAGCAGATGGCTAACGAAGTATCAGTAACCTCGGGCATTAAAATTAGCGCCAGCGACTTAAATAAAGAAGAGCACGCGCAAACATTAATGGAGTTTTACACTGAAAAATTTAATAGTGAGTTATTTAAAAATAAAATGTCAGATTTTTTTGGTGTTATTAGAATGCTATGGGGTTGGCAAGCTATTATAGTGCAAGTCTTGATTTTAATTAGCGTTTTTTGGTACACCGTTGCCGACAATATCGATAATGCAGTATATGCATGGTTAATTGTAGGTTTTTCTGTTGTTTCATGGCTTGTGAATATTTTCATAACGACGACGAGTAAAATATTAACAGGTAGAAGCCCAGGTCAGGCAAAAGCCGCTAGAAAAGTCGTTGCCGATTGGCATCAAAACCACAACAAGTCGCTTGATGTCACAACTGAATAGTTTGCTTTTAATGGTTATCTTTAGGCTACAAAATTAGAGTTTATGTAAAGAGTTTATATTAATAATTTTGTTTTGAAAATTTTCATTTAGCCGGCTCAAACTCTCCATAAACTCCTTTTGGGTTATCGACTAACCAATCGGTAATGCCTGCTCCTAACCACATAAAAAATAATGCCAACCATGCAGTCACAGAAAGTAACGAACCGCCCGTTACTCCTGCACCAACAGCGCAGCCACCAGCAAGCATGCTTCCAAAACCCATCATGCTGGCGCCAATCAGGTATCTAGATTGTCTAGTCTCTTGAGTAAATTGCTGCCATTCAAACTGTTTTGTTAATACAGATGCAAAAAATGCCCCAAGAAAAACACCAGGCACTAAGCCAACATCAAAACTAAAAGGTAGGCTTGGATGATTAATTAGTCCCATTAAAGTATCTGCGGAAGGGCCAGTAAAACTTATACTTTTTATAGCAATAATATCAAACGTATTATTTGCATGCCAAGATGTTAAAAACCAACCCAAAGCGATACACAATCCCGTTAACAGCGCGGCGATACCTTGCCATCGATTTAAGCCGTACTTTACGGCATAAATAAAACCAATAATTAATAAAATTATACCTAGAATTAAGCCCCCATAATTGGGCAAAAAATTTGAAAAGCCTCTTTGATAAGCGGGTAACAACCAAAGGTTAGATAAAGATTCTCTAAGTGGAGACAATCCACCTCTTAGTGAGGCTTGAGCGACAAGAGTGATTACAAGACCTGCAATTAATGCTCTAAGGTTGCCTGTTGCAGAAAGCACCAACAATCGACTCGCGCAACCTCTTGCCTGAATCATTCCAGAGCCAAATAATAAGCCACCAATAATCGCGCCAGACATTGAGCCTATGGCATTTAACTGACGAATGTTGTTGCTATCTAAAAATGACGTTGTAATCAGTAATTGAGTGGCAATAAGTGCCGCAGAAAATGTGAAAAGCCAAATCGCAAATTTAGATTTTGCTTTGCCTCGCCAAAACTCAACGCAAGCAGCGCGAAGGCAAAATCTACTTTGTTGAGCAAAAACGCCAAATAAAAGACCAACAAATAAGCCAAAAAAGACTGAAATATTTGGATTGCCCCATGTGTCAATAAGTTCTTCGATGTTCACATCAAGCACCTTTTTTATTCTTGCTGTTACTCGTTACACGCAGACGAGAAAAAATATATCCGTAAAAGTTAAATGCTAATTAAATTCGGGTCAATAAAATATTTTATAGGTAACTCAAAAAGCTAATATGCCAAATTTAAAAAGCAAATAAGAAATATTACCATCAAAAAATTAATCAACTAATTAGAGTTTTTAACATTAACATGCCAGCATTAAAATGGTTATTAACTGGGCGCTTATTGATAATGATTAGTCAGGCAATCCGAAAGTATAGGAGTAAAGTAAGATCAACGCTACCAGCCCTTATTGCTATTGAACCTAATAACGTTATATAGGCGAGGTTGTTTTTAAAAAATCAATTACCAAGCTCATTTATGAGCGAAATCGCTCATAAATGAGCCAAAATGAGCGATTTCGCTCATATAAGCAATATCAGTATCTAGGTCCTTCAAAAAAATAGCGAAAACTTAAGGATTTTAAATCTTATGGTTAGTTGGTATGAAAAATGCATCTATTTTAGTGGTTTTTTAAATATTAAAAAATAGTGTTAATAAGTATATTTATTAACTAATATTAAAAGAATATGTAAAAATTGTTACTCAGTTTTAACTTTAAATAAGCCTTACAGAGGTAAATAAGCATAAAAAAATATTGGGCTTGAATAGATTAGAATAAAAATTTATGTGCTGCTGTTAACGTAATCACATTGTTGTTTAGAATTGCCAATAACCCCATAAAGTACAACTAAATATATCGATGTAGTTGTACTTAAAAAAAATTAGAGAAATATTAACGTGAGTTTATCAGCACATAAAAAAATAAATTGTCACAAGCTAGTGGTCTTGGGGTGGTAAATATTTTTTGATTTTGGTCGTCTGGTGATTGTTAAGCGTTACCTATGGATTTCTCTTGCTATTGCTATATTGCCATTGTTATTAATTGCTACGCTTTATGACCATCATAGTTCTGAATTAAGAGATCGATTATATTTAGAGAGAATCAACAGCGATTTACAAGCTACATTTGTAAAAACAAATAATTTTATCTATGAACAAAACATGCGTTTAGATGATGTTGCTGATTTGCCAGAAGTCGCCTCGGTTTTAGTCAATAATGTAGACAAAAAAATACCCCCAGAATTATTAGACTTAATTTATTCAAAAATTGAAGACGCCGATATTTACAGTTATTACTATATGATTCAAAAGGAATATTTCTTAGAGCATTCCCAACTTGGTCAAGTCAGTTACAAATAAATATCGAAAATTTAAATAATATTAACGCTAGGCAAATAGAAGAAATGCAATTAGTGTTACCCGGAGACGGTTATCCCGGATGGTTATTAATAAAAAAACAAGTAATAAGAGACGGTAATATTATTGGAATATTAGGTTTAAAGATCCGCTTAGCTTCGATGACAGAGCAGGCTACGCCACTATTTTTAAAGGGTATTTATGAGCCGTTATTCCTCACTCCTGATAATGGAGCTTTATCGATTATCGGCCACCCTAAACAACCGACAAACATAATTGCAAAATCTGAAGACTTTTTGCCAGGTTGGAGCATAGCTCTTCAAAGTAGCGAAGATATTAGCAATCAATCAAATAATAGATTTTGGCTGTTATTTATTGTGTTAATTTCGGCTCTTGGTGTGACTTGGTTGTTTTTAAATATGTCAAAACGTATTGCCCGTATGATATTGCCTTTAAAAGATGGTGCGCAGGCAATAGCGAATGGTGATTTAACTACACTTGTCCCAGAAACTGGCGTAGGAGAATTAGGAAGTCTAGCGCGTGCTTTTAATGATATGAGCAGACAGCTAAAAAAGATGATAGCAACAAGGGTTTATGCGGAAAGGCAGTATCTATAGGAATATTGGCAACAGGTATTGCTCATGAAATTAGAAACCCGTTATCAACTATCCATACAACAGTTCATGGTTTGTTACGATCAGAAAAAGACCTTGATCGCAAAGAGATGCTAAAAGTTATTAGCGGTGAGGTTGTTCGGACCGATTCAATTGTAGAAGAGTTTATGAACTATGCACGCCCTCGAGAGCCGCATAAAACGGAAGTGCTCGTCGATGAAGCGTTGCATAAAATAATTGTATTGATTTCAACATCGGCACTAAAAAACAATGTAAAAATAAGTAAGTTAGGAGATTTATCAGTTAAAATTTTTGTTGATCCTGCGCATTTTAGTCAAATATTAATGAACTTAGTTTTAAATTCTTTACAGTCAATGCCAGATGGTGGCCACTTAACTTTACGTGCGCATCGTGACAAGGATTATGTGTATTTAATAATTACCGATACAGGGATTGGAATTACAGAAGAGGCCTTAGAAAAAGTTCAAGTCCCCTTTTTTACAACAAAAAAATCAGGAACAGGACTGGGTTTATCAATATGTACGCAGTTAGTAAATGTAAATAATGGCTCATTAGATATTGAGAGTGAAATGGCAAAGGTACAGTTGTTACTATTGCGTTTCCAGAAATAAAATTATAAAAATGGCTGATATTAATGGGTAATATAAATTGTCTTATTATTGAAGATGAAGTGAATCTTGCTAAATCAATCTCGTTTGCTCTTGGTCAATCAAAAATTGATTGTATCGAAGCTTATGACGGCGAAAGCGGTTTTAAAATGGCCGAAGATGAACGCCCAGATATTATTTTGCTTGATGTAAAATTGCCAGACTTTTCTGGTCTTGATGTCTTAAAACGCATTAAAAAAAATATGCCAGATACTCCAATAATTATGATGTCTGCTTATGGTGATACTAAAGATGCTGTTAGCGCGATGAAGATTGGAGCCGCTGACTATTTAACAAAACCTTTTGATGTTGATGAGCTCATACTCTTGGTGGGCGAGACTATATCAAGAAAAAAAATTAAAACTGAAGTGCGTTATCTTCGTGAAAAAGATGCAGCGATAAATAATTTTATTGGCGTCAGCTTTAAAATGAAAAAGCTTAACGAAGTTGTTGATCAAATCGCACAAAGTAAAGCCAAAATTATCTTACTCTCTGGTGAAACCGGGGTAGGAAAAACAATGGTTGCACGAGAAATTCATAAAAAAAATAGCGCTGAAGATTCTCCCTTTGTAGAAATTAACTGTGCATCATTACCAGAGCAATTAATAGAAGCTGAGTTGTTTGGCGTTGTAAAAGGTGCCTATACTGGCGCGAGCTCAACAAGAGCAGGCTTAGTCGAGATTGCAGAAAATGGAACCCTTTTTTTAGATGAGATAGGAGAGCTGGCGTTACCCCTGCAAGCAAAACTTCTTACGCTATTAGAGTCATGGACTTATCGCCCAATCGGGTCGCCAAGAGAAAAAAAGGCCAATGTCAGAGTCATAGCTGCCACTAATCAAGATTTATCCGAAAGCGTAGATGCAGGTACTTTTAGGAAGGATCTATATTTTCGTTTAATGGTCATACCCATAGAGATTCCTGCCTTAAGGTTACGCGGTAAAGATGTGTGCTTGTTGGCAAATTTCTTTGCAGAGTATCTTTCTAATCGTGAAGGTAGTTATCCAATAATGTTTACAGAAGAAGTACGTAACATTTTTAATGATTATCATTGGCCGGGAAATGTTCGAGAATTAAAAAATATTATCGAACGCTTAACTATTCTTTATCCTGGTGAATTAATCTCGAAAGAAAGATTGCCGACAGATTTATGGAATATAAATAAAAGTAAAGAAAATACTATTAAAGATACTCTAGCAGATGCAGAGCGAGATTTAGTTTTACAAGCTTTGGTTGAAAATGATGGAAAGAAAGGTTTGGCTGCAGAAAAATTAGGTATTTCACGTCATGCATTAAAAAGACGTATTCAAAAACTAGGTATTGAATAAAGCAGATATTGAATGAAACCAGTATTTAATAATGTCAGCGCTAGTGGTAGCTTGATAAGCCTACTTATATTAATGACGCTTGCTTTTAGTCATTTATCAGTAAGTGCCGACATCGTTTCAAAAGCTAAAACTATAAAAATTGGCTGCCTTTACCCATTGGTAGGCTCTGGTGCTTTATATGGTGAAGATAGTGTAGCAGCAATAAAAATTGCTGAAGCAGATATCAAACGTTATTGGCCAAATTCTGAGTTTGATTTTAAGGTGCTAATTGGTGATCCCCGCTCCAAAAGTTTACGCGTGATTCAAGTTGCTAGAAGCTTTGTTGAAGATGATAAGGTTGATTTTCTTTGCGGCTGCGTCATCAACTTCGACTCCCAGATACCTAACTGTACTTTCAAGCTTTGTATGTCCCAGTAGTATTTGAACAGCTCGAAGTTCTTGGTTTGTTTGTAGATGAGCGTAGCTTTAGTTCGTCGCATCGAATGGGTTCCATATATGGATGGATCAAGTGCTATCATCGCCACCGAATTTTTTACCAGCCTGGCATATTGCCGGGTAGTTATATGGGTGGAAGATTGGCACCTGCTATGAAATAGATAGTCGTCACCTTTTAGATTGGTTTGGTTGAGCCACCCCTTTATTGAATTCCTCGTTT